>JBHJJE010000018.1:0-110280 GCA_050042865.1 Mastigocoleus sp. | reverse complement strand
CCCTACTAACTGAATCTATCCCGACTGATTTTGGGGTGGAATATAATTTGAATCAAGTAGTAGATTCTCTGGAAATAGATATTCAAGTGCAATCTGGTTCTAGTGATATTGATATTCCCCGTAGTAGTGTCGTAGTTGCTACTCCTGAAAAAGAACTTCAACAACAACTAATTGATTTGCGAGATCAAACAGGTTCAATACCAGTTACTGTTGAAGTGGATCGAGAAGCTGTTTTCGATAACATTATTGGTTTCTACGAAATTCTTGATACCAAGGGTGGAATTGATATTTCCGGTGATGGTGTCGTAGATATAAATCCTGGAGATGCTGGGTATACAGAAGCTGCTCTAACAAACCGCATCGTAGGTTTAGACTTGCTTCAAACTGATAACCAGCAAACTACTGTCTTTGATGGAACTTTCGACGGGGGAAGTATTTTAGCTCCCTTCATTATTGTAGATGGAACTATAGATGAGGCACTTAACAATAGCGCAGAAGTCTATTTCTCATTTTTGGGAGCAAACAGTGATGGAGTAGAGCACATTCGCTTAATTGATGATAATACCTTTGGCTTTGAGGATTTACCTAACGGTGGTGACAATGACTTTAACGATATGATAGTCAAAGTTGAGTATCCAGTTGTCTAAAAAATAGTAAATCCTTATACGAACTGTATCAACATCACTCTGCTTCACATTATCGGAGGGGGACTGTGGGTAAATACTTGTTGGTTGGGGGAAAGGGAAAAAAATACCTGTAAAGTATTGTCAAAATCCAAAAATATGTTGACAATACTTTAAATGAAAGGGATTAGACTGTGATCTAGTTCTGATGTATTGATAATTAACATCATGGATAAACCACCGACATTAAAAAATCTCAGTCCCTTAATTCCTGCTGGTAAGGACGTTGAAAAAGCGATCGCTTTCTACAATAAGTTAGGTTTTACGACAACTCATACTGAAGGGAAACCACTAAAAATGGCGATTGTGGAGCGGGATGGGATACAAATATTTCTAGTCCAAAATGATGATAGACATCTTGCTGAGGGTACATCGTTTCGTATCCGAGTTGATGGTGTCGAACAGCTTTATGAAGAGTTTTTAGCTCAGGGGGAAAATATTATTCATCCTAATGGCAAACTTGAAACCAAACCTTGGGGTTGTAAAGAATTTGGAGTTTTGGATCTGGCTGGTGTTTGCATCACATTCTATGATGTTGTTTAATATGTGTCTATACAAAAATATTTGTATTTTTCAAAAATTATTAAAATAGTTATCTATCCTTTAGAATTGCATCATTTTGCTATTTTGCATAGGCAACGATATCATATTCGGATGAACAGTTTTCATTGTGAGTGGAACAGAGTCGAGCGAAGCAATAGCAAGGGCTGGAATTGCCTCTCCTAACGGAGATGCTAAAGCGAACGCTTCGCTCGCAATGGCATATCGTAAGCAATTTAGCAAACATGATATGACAAATATACGATTGATTATGTGCAAATAATTAACAAAATTCTTTGATAAAAAATGAATTTTAAATTGAAAAAAATTAAATAATTTCATCAAACTTTCTTCATATATTCTAATAATAGAATACACTTTTAAAGTGAATAAATTTAATTAGGTCTGAGACAAGTAATCTCAGATAAATAAAACTTTAAACTATGGATTATTTGACTGTTTTGGGGTTATCTGCTGCGACCTTAACTACAATATCTTTTTTGCCCCAAATGATGAAAACCTGGCAAACTAAATCAGCAAAGGATGTATCTTACATCATGCTGGTTACTTTTATTTTAGGTGTTTCTCTATGGTTAGTATACGGAATTTTCCGCCAAGATATAGCAATAATTCTTGCAAATAGCATCACATTAGTTTTTAACCTGATGATTCTGTGGCTTAAAATTAAATATAGAAATCAATATAGAAATTCACCTGCAAAGAAATACTTGTAATGGAAATTGTGATAAATTCTTGTGAGCGCTGACTTATTTGCTGCTGAAAAGCTTCTATTTACTCCTAAAACTCCAGATATAGATGCAATTCCGATCATATTTGCTTTTCCAAACGAGTATACCGTAGGCATTACTAGTTTAGGTTATCAAATAGTTTGGGCTACTTTAGCATTGCGTCCCGATTTACAGGTAAGTCGTTTATTTACCGATACTCACGAACCGCTTCCTAGAGAACCAGAAATACTTGGTTTCTCTATGTCTTGGGAGCTTGACTATACGAATATTTTTAATCTCTTAGAAAATCTAGAAGTTCCCCTCAGAAGTAATCAAAGGGAAGACCATCATCCAATAGTTTTTGGAGGTGGTCCAGTGTTAACAGCTAATCCAGAACCCTTTGCAGATTTTTTTGATGTTGTCTTACTTGGTGATGGTGAAAATCTATTAAATGAGTTCATAGAAGCTTATAAAACAGTTAGAAATGCACCCAGAGAAATCAAACTCAAAACTTTAGCACAAATCCCAGGTATATATGTACCCCTATTGTATAAAGTAGAATATCTAGGAGCAGATAGCGCGATCGCATCGATAAAACCTGTTTCATCCGAGATTCCTGCAACTGTCGAAAAACAAACTTATCGCGGTAACACTCTCTCATCATCAACGGTAGTGACCCAAAAAGCTGCATGGGAAAATATATTTATGGTGGAGGTAGTGAGAAGCTGTCCGGAAATGTGTCGCTTTTGTTTAGCAAGTTATTTGACTCTACCTTTTAGAACTGCAAGTTTAGAAGGTTCTTTGATTCCTACGATTGAGAAAGGTTTAACTGTAACTAAGAGACTAGGATTATTAGGTGCTTCTGTTACTCAACATCCTGAGTTTTCAGATTTATTGAATTATCTGAGTAAACCCAAGTATGATGATATCCGCTTAAGTATTGCATCAGTTAGAACTAATACTGTAACTGTTGAGCTAGCAGAAATTTTAGCAAAAAGGGATACTCGCTCTCTGACAATTGCTGTAGAGAGTGGTTCAGAAAAATTAAGAAAAATTATTAATAAAAAACTCAACCAAGAAGATATTGTCCAAGCAGCTATAAATGCAAAAGCAGGAGGACTCAAAGCTTTAAAGCTTTATGGAATGGTAGGAATACCAGGAGAAGAAACCGAAGATTTGGACGCAACAGTAGAAATGATGCTGAATCTAAAAAAATCAGCACCAGGATTGCGTTTAACTCTTGGATGTAGTACCTTTGTTCCTAAATCACATACACCTTTTCAATGGTTTGGTGTTAATAAGCAAGCTAATAAGAAACTACAATTTTTGCAGAAGCAATTGAAATCGAAGGGTATAGACTTTCGTCCGGAAAGTTATAACTGGTCGGTAATTCAAACTTTGTTATCCAGGGGGGACAGAAGACTATCTGATTTGCTGGAGTTAACGCGGGAATTTGGTGACTCTTTGGGGAGTTATAAACGTGCTTTCAAGCAGTTGAAGGGTAAAATTCCTAGTTTAGATTTTTATGTTCACGACCAGTGGTCTAATCAACAAGTTTTACCTTGGAGTCATTTACAAGGACCCCTACCAGAGACAACATTGCAAAAGCATTTAGCTCAAGCAATGGGGAAAGAAGCTCCCGGTAGCTCTTAAATAGTATTTCACCAAGAGCTGAAAACTGATTTTTACCTGCTTCATGGTGAATCTTAACTCTTTTCTATCTCAGCTTACTGAGCTTTTTTTATTCTCTGTACTGCTACTTACCAGATAATGTTGGGTTGGTTGAGTAATAGAGAGATATAGAAGGTATAATCCTTTCTTCGGAAGAAACAGCTGATATTCAATACCTTTCCATTTATATTTTCACGTATTAAAAAAATCACCCCGATTAATATAGTGGTGAGAGCTATGGTGTATGGGTGTGACGTTAGCATTACACCAACAACTAATCATACCTGGTAACTGAAGAATGCAAAATACAGCTAACTATTATTGTGCTTATTGCGGTGAGGAAAATCTGACTTTTGTTGATATTAGTGCTGGTTATCAACAATCTTATGTGGAGGACTGTCAGGTTTGCTGTCGTCCGAATATTCTCTATGTCAGATTTGATGAGGAATCCCTTGATGTGGAAATTGATAGCGAATATGAAGGGTGAATATTAGGCTGAACTGAAATCATAACTAAAATATATTTGGGTGTGGCTCTTTTAGGAAGACAAGATGTGACAAACATATTACATGTCTCTAATCATTCTGTATCTAGATTTACCTTTTCTAATCTAAGTACTTATAATTGAGCGATCGCTGAAAAATTGAACGCAAAAACCACAGTTCAACGTGTAATACGACAATACAAAAAACATATGATTCAGTTTTTGAAATTTGAGATCAGCTATTATTATAATTCTCAAAGCTTATAATTGTTGCCCCGCAAGAATTTGAGACTTCATCCCAAAATAAAAAATCGTCTCTCAAAAAGAGCCGCACCCAATATATTTTGTGAAAATTTATTTTACGAACACCGAATATACTCTGTTGTTAGTGGTTATTTTTTCTACCATACTAGAAAATAGCTTAATACTTAATTAGTATTTTCTTTTTATATTTTCTTTTTATATTTTCTTTGTCAGTGTAAGTACGTAAGTAATTAAATATAGTCGATAATCAAAATATGATTTTTTATAAAAGTAAAATTCAAAACTTACTTTCACTTAGTATTGTTTATTTTAGTAGTACTTGTTTATTTCTGAACTTATCAATCAATGATGCTGCATACGCCAATAATAATATTATAAAGACTACTCGGAATTCAACTCAAAAAAATATATGTCCATCCCCTGAATTATCTCTAATACGTAGTTTTAATACTGAAAAACATTACTTATATATTTGTTCAGGAGACCATAAACATCCTTTAGGATATTATGTCCGCATACCTAAAAGCGGAGGAAAATTTACTGCTCCTTTAAGTAAAATAGAAGATAAAAACTATATCGCATTTAAAGAAGGAGCTGCATATGTAGTCAATCCTTATGAATCATTAGTCAGCAAACCAGGTCGTATTATCCTGAGAGAGAGGGTTAAAAGTGCTACAGGTGCAAAAGGTGAACTAGTAGCCAAAGCTTGTAACCTTGGAGATAAGGTATTTGCTCAAGCCGAGACCAGAAGCTTTATTGTTTATATATGTGGAGAAGATAGTCCTAGTAGATATGTTGCGATCGCTAGAAATAATAGTAAGCGAATTGAACTATCCCTCAAAAGTAATTTATCAGGTGTAAAATCTGACGTACACCGTTATTTAGCAACCAGGGGAAATATCCGCTATGTACTTACTAAAAAGACATTAAGAATTTCTCGAAATGGTAAAACTATCTTGAAAGAAAAGGTTTTACGATGGCATTAATAGAACTGGATGATACAGGATTCCGGTTAATACTAAGAAATACACTTATCCATCCAATCTAAAATAACTTGATTCACTCGTTCTGGACATTCATCATGGGGACAATGTCCAGTATTATCAAGTTGAACTAACTCTACATTTTGATTGTAACTGGCAAATTGTTTTGCAAATGTCGGTGGAACAAATCTATCTTTATCTCCCCAGATTAGTAACATAGGGATGGATAAATTAGGTAACACTTTTTTGACACTAGGACCAAAGTCAGCGCGAATAGTTCCGCGAAACAAAGCACTAAAAGCACGAGCAGAACCTCTGTCTTGGGGAGGGACTGCTAAAATTTCTATGAGTTCATCTGTAACTGCTTTTTTATCAGCATAAGCCAAACCAGCCCAAAGACGCAGCATATTAGGCTGACGTAGAAAATAGAATAAGGGTTTTAATAACAATGGAGAAGCCACTACACTTTTAATACTGGCAACTACTGGACGTAATATAGGAGGTATTGCCTCTTGTTCTATTGATGGATCTGGTAAACTCATCATCACCATACCATTTACCATTTTTGGATAACTATCAGCCGCAGCTAAAGAAATTAATGAACCATTAGAATTACCGACTAAAACTACAGGTTGGTTAATAAAGCTACGCCAAAAATCATAGACCTGTTCTGTCCACAGTTGAATACTATAGCTTGCGGGTGCCTTTTCAGTTGCACCAAATCCCAACATATCAAGGGCATAAACATTATAATATTCACTTAGTACTTCTAAATTATGTCGCCAGTGACCAATAGAGGCACCAAAACCGTGTAGTAAAATTAACGGAGGTTTATTGGCAGAGCCTTTACGAGAACGAAGATATGTGTAGCGAATTTTCCAACCACGCCAAATCCAATCTCTTTGATTACCAACTTTTTCTTGCCAGTGCTGTGTAGCGATCGCAATACCCTCCTATTTAATCAAAATATATTTAATCAAAATTTATTTAGTGTTTGTTTTGTTACGATATTATAAGAAGCATTAAGTTTGTTAGCCGGTTTTTCTTTTAATTGTTATGAGCACTCTATGACAAGCCCCTAAGCATTTAACCTTTCGAGTAAACGAAAGATGTGATATTCTGCCAACCTATTCTGCCAATCTATGTATCTGAAGCTATACCAGTCAATATAAATATATAATTGAGGTGAGCGAAAAATTCAAAATTAAAGAACAATACTGGTAATTTTGAATTTTTAATTTCTAATTGCAGCAAAGCGACTGACATATTACACTGACATACAACTATTTTAGCCTTTTGCAAAAACTGAAAGGGAAAACAGTGTCTACAGATGCCTTAGCTAAATTGTAACTACCTGATGTGGTGAGTTAACTGCGCTAAATTTTATTTTACAAATATTACTGCTTTACAGCGTGTCTCTAAACCTAAATATATTGCTAATATATCTATGCTATGTGTTTAATTAAAAAATATGTAATATTTAGTACAAGCAATGTTTTTGTGAGAAAATAAAAGAAATAGTAAAAAAATATTGTTATAAATCTTTATGCTGAATAAATTCACTTAATTCGATGCAGTTATTAGCCTTCATATCTAACGTCAAATTAGAGATGAAAATTATTGATATATTCCCCTACTGATTGATGTAGGCAATGATAGAGTCTTAGATATTGCTTGGAATTAAGGAATCGAAAATATGAAAGCTTATAGATAATAATGATTAACTATCGGATATGAATTTGCCTCCAATGAGTAGAATAACAGATAAACTCAGGAAATTATTTTATGAATTAGTTATTCTAAAGATATAGGGGAATAAAAAGTAGGTCTTCAGCTACCAATATTATTGATAGTAGAACCTGATGAATATTTATCTTGACGGTTAGGTACCTGATAAAGCTATAAAAGTCTTAAGAATGTACATTTACCTGATTAAGATTCCCTTAAATTCAAGATTAGCCATTACTTAATATTTTCGAGTAGAAAGTATGCAGTAGGCTACTTAGTCATTGTTACTCCGCTGTGAAACAGTAGAGCATACAAAGACCGGTTTCCCCCGGTCGAAACAAAGTCAAACTATAGCAAACAGCTCCCACGAATCATATATGCCTGTGATTGAAAAAAGAAGAAGTCGCGATCTGCCACAAATCAATGAAAGAATTCGCTTTCCAAAAATTCGGTTAATAGGTACCGAGGGTGAACAGTTAGGTATTTTAACTCCCCAAGAGGGTCTGAAGTTAGCAGAAGAGAAAGAACTGGATTTAGTGCTTCTTTCTGATAAGGCAGATCCGCCTGTTTGCCGAATCATGGACTATGGTAAGTATAAGTTTGAGCAAGAGAAAAAAGCTAGAGAAGCACGAAAAAAACAGCATACAGCTGACGTTAAAGAAGTAAAAATGCGCTATAAGATAGAAGCGCATGATTATGAAGTCCGAGTCAAGCAAGCAAAACGCTTCTTAAAAGATGGAGATAAAGTGAAAGCTACTGTGATGTTTCGAGGTCGAGAAATTCAGCACAGTAATTTAGCAGAGGCTTTATTAAAGCGCATGGCTGGGGACTTGGAAGAAGTTGCAGAGTTGCAGCAAGCGCCGAAGAAAGAAGGTAGAAACATGATGATGCTTCTTTCTCCTAAAAAGTAAATACAATTTATGAATATAAAAGATATATTAGGTCTTTTGACAAATAAGAGTTTGGATTGAAAGTCATAAGACCGATAGCGTAAGTTTTCGATTATTTCTTCCGAACGTTTAATTTTAATAAAACTTACGCAAAAAATAACCATTGGTGGTAGTAACACCGTAAATGGAGTCCAAGCTACATGAGTTACAAATACTAAGCTAAAGTTTTTAGAAACTTAATGATCAATCTGTACTGATTTTTCACATCTGTATTTTCACATCTGTATATTATTAGTTTTTAATAGCTTGTATATACACGATTAGAGAAATTACTGAAATTTATTATTTAACGATAGTCCTGGTAGCTGAGTGGGAAAAATAATACTCAGTTACTCAGGACTTTTACTTTTTTGTAAAAGCTGTAATATCAGGTTCAGATAAATGTTGCGGTTTTTAATTAACGTGGAATGGGGTGCAATCTAGTCCTAAGAACCGATGAGAGGGAAGGACAAAAGTAAGTAATACCACGTCTGTTGAAAAGCATGCTTATAGAACTTGCAGATCGGTAAAATAATTTTACTTTTAAATTTGATTTTTAATTGTCCGAAATAAAATTTATATCCGGTTGGTAAGGAAAGAGGCAAAAAACAAATAACAAGCTAAAAGCTAATTTATAGACCATCTGAGTAACTTTCTGACGATAATCTTTACTTTGCCTTTTCATAGCTTTTATGAAGCGATAAGGTGCAACCTCAACAGAAAGTACAGCAAATGGAAGTAAAAAATAATTGGTTAGCAAAAAATACAGGTTTTTCCCTGCAAATACTGCAATTACTAAATCTTCGACCAGAAGAAAGCGATCGCACTTTGCTAATGTTCGCTTTTTATGTTACCACCTCGATTGGTTTGCGGTGGTCTGAAGATACGACGGTAGCATTATTTCTCGAACAGTACCAAGCTTCCGATTTGCCCTGGATATATGTTGCAAGTGCGGTTTTGGGTACAACGCTGATATTTATATATTCATGGTTGCGGGATAGATTATCTTCTCGCTGGATAATTGTAGCAGTCACGCCTTTTATGTTTACAATTTTATTTGTATTACGTGAAGGCTTACATTATCCTTTAGTTTCAGTTGTTACAGTATTTTTATTACGATTATGGGTGGATGCTTCTTATGTCCTGAATGACCTAAATGTTTCCATCGCTGCGGGTAAATTATTCAATATCCGAGAAATTAAACGTACATATCCTCTGGTGAGCAGTGGAATGCTCCTAGCTGATATTATCAGTGGATTTAGTTTACCTTTATTAATATCGGTTGTAGGGCTAGATAGAGTTATTTTCCCTTTCGCCAGTATATTTATTATTATAGGGGCGGTAATTATGGCTTATATTACCCGTAATTATCGGCAGGCTTTTCCCCGCATCCGCGTATCTGATAAATTAACTAATAGAAATTTTAATCATTCCAATACTCGCCTACATGGACCGTTTAGGCGTTATGCAATATTTTTATTTACTTTTTTCGTACTATTACAATTTGTTGGCGTATTTATAGATTTTCAATATTTAACTCAGCTACAGGTTACATATAACAATCAAGAAATTGCGACATTTTTGGGTATATTTGGCGGTGTTGCTGGAATATTTGAGTTATTAGTACAAGTATTTGTTTCTAGTAGAATAATTCAACGTTTTGGCGTATTTTTTGCAATTGGCTTTTTACCAGCAATAGTAGGAATACTAGCACCGATCATAGTAATTATTTTTGGTTCCCAGTTTACACAATCACAGCATATATTTTGGGGTTTAGTACTTCTAAAATTTCTTGATGAGTTGATTCGCTATACCTTAATTTTAAGTGGCAGTCCTCTTTTATTCCAAGCTATTCCAGAAAAATTACGCACCAATGTCCAAGCAATATCAAATGGAATAGCAGAATCTGTAGGTGCTGGGATAGCAGGATTATTTATTCTGGGAACTTTATGGCTATCTAAGCACACAAATCAAATCCATGACCCAACATTGATGCTTTTATTGCAAACTACAGCGATCGCTTGTGCTTGCTTGGGAGTAATTTGGTTATTGCGATCGCTTTATTTGAATCTGTTGGTTTATATCGCAAAACAAGGAAAGTTTGAAAGTAATGATGTTGATTTTCTCTCACTCAAACAAGCTGTAGATAAAGCTCTAACTCAAAAAAATACCGCAGAAGACCGGATTGCTTATATAGAACTTCTATCGGAACTACATCCCGATAAGGCTGGAAATGTTTTAGCTCCTCTGTTACCAAAACAAGAAATTTATTTACAGCAGCTGATTTTGGAAGTAATGCTGCAACATGATGCAAATCCAGCTTTCTTAGATTACGTTGAACCTTTAATATCTCCGTCATATCAAAAAGATGCACCCAAAGTCTTTGCCTTAGCTTTACGGTATATTCACTTAGCACGACCAGATTCAGATTTACAGGATTTAGAAAAGTATTTGGATAAATCAATATACTCTACTATTCGCTCGACTGCTGCTGGATTGATTCTTAGACAGGGAAAAACTATCCAGAAAAATGCAGCCAAAAAAACTCTCAAAAAAATGTTAGAGAGTGAAGATGAAAAAGAGAGAGTAAATGCTGTTATAGCCCTTAAAGAAGCTGTTTATTTACAAGAATTGAGAATTTATATTCCCAATTTATTAAAAGATAAATCTTTACGGGTACGCTGTGCTGTTTTAGAAACTATTGCAGCTATTCGTCTAGAAGATTATTATTCAGCTTTGATCAAAGGGTTGAAATATAAATCTACCCGGATGAGTGCTATTAATGCTCTGGTGAAATTAGAAAATGAAGTCCTACAGATGCTACTCAGACTTGCAAGCAATGAGTATCAGTCCCAAAGTGTTAGGTTACAAGCATGGAGAACTATTGGTCAAATATCAACCCTAGAAGCAGTTGATATTCTATGGAAACATCTCACAGAGTCTCGTGGAACCACTAGAGAACATATACTCACTACTTTATTAAGAAGACATAAAATTTCCGAAGATATTATTGCACTAGATAGATTTCGCGAACAACAAATCAAAAATCTAATTCAGGAAGAACTGAAAATTTTAGGGGAAATTTATGCTGCTCATACAGATTTACAAACTCAAGGAGAATTTTATGCAGAATATATAGAGTTTAAAACACAAGACTTAATAGAAAGTCAAAAACATAGCAAAAAAGTTATTGCTCGATGCAGACTGTTACAAAAAGCACTTTTAGAATCGGAAATAGACGTTAAAAAACGTCTCTTAATGATGTTTAAGCTGCTTTATTCTCAAGATAAAATTCAGGCAGCAATTATTAATATACGCTCGGAATCATCAGCAAAGTTAGCTAGAGGATTGGAGATTTTAGATAGAACATTAGATTTAGAAATGAAATCTACCGTACTTCATGTTTTAGACAGACGTTCTCCACAGGAAAAGCTGTACATTCTTGCAGAAGAAAAAATTGTGGAATATCAGCAGATGCCGATTAGCGATCGCATTCATCAACTTTTGGGAGCAGAGAATTCAATATCAGAGTGGTGTTTAGCTTGTTGCTTGCATCTGTGTGAAACCGCTCGGATTAGTTTGAATACAGAGCAAATACTCAAAAGCATCAGTCACCCGACTGGTTTTGTCCGAGAAGCAGCGATCGCTTATTTAAAAATGGCTTCACCTAGAATTCTCTATGAAATTTTACCCCAAATCAAAAATGACCCCCATCCTCTGGTACTCGCTCAAGTAAATGAGTTTATGAAGCAGCAGCAAATTAAGATGGAGGATTCAGATTCAGATATTTAATTATTTAAAGTTTTAAATAAAGTCTTTAAATAAAGTTTTTAAATACAGGTGCAAAAAAGAGAATGGGAAAAATTTTGATGATTAACTCATGATTATCAACTCAACAATTACCTCAATTTTCAAATATTAACAATCAACTAAAAATCAACTAAAAATTAACCTTTACATTTGATTATTCAGGGTTCATATATCAAAAAATTTAATTATGCTTACCAGTGTTGACCGTTTGTTATTCGTGCGTAAAGTCCCTATCTTTAAAGAATTGCGGGATGACTTTTTAGTTCGACTAGTATCAGTTATGGACGAACATTCCTTCCCAAGCAACTATACAATTTTTAGACAGGGAGAAGAAGGGCGATCGCTTTATATAGTTCTTTCAGGTAAAGTTAAAATCCACATTGGGAGCAAAACACTTATAGAGTTTTCTCAAGGAAATTATTTTGGAGAAATGGCAGTTTTTGATGCTGAACCCCGCTCAGCTTCTGCAACGACTCTAGGAATATTTCAATGTCTGGAATTGACTCAAGAGCATCTAGATGAAGCCATAGAAGAAACTCCTGAAATTGCCCTTAAAATTATCAGCAGTCTCTCCCGACATATCAGAAAGCTCAATAATAGATTAGATGCTGCTGAAGCAAAAAGGTAAAGTTAAGTTAAGAATTCAAAATTAAGAATTCAAAATTAAGACTTTAAAACAGCGTTGACTAACTCAGATAACAGCAATACATTCAATTTCTACTAAAACATCTTTAGGCAAACGTGAAACTTCTACACAAGCACGAGCTGGTGCTGTTTCCTCTGAAAAATATTGAGCATAAATAAAATTTACCTGAGAAAAATCATTCATATCTGCTAAAAATACAGAAGTTTTAACCACATTCTGGAATTTTGCCCCAGAAACTTCCAGAACAGCAGCAATATTATCCATTACCTGCTTAGTTTGAACAGATACATCTCCTTCACCAACAATCTCTCCTGTCTGAGGATCTAGTGCTATTTGTCCAGAAACAAATAACATTTCTCCCGATGCAGCCACAGCCTGATTGTATGGTCCCACTGGTGACGGAGCTTTATCTGTACGAATTATTTGTTTACCCATCTAAATATTATGAAGATTAACCCAATCTTGGACTTATACCATAATTTCGATACCGCAAATAGTCTTGCAAAATTTTGTCATGATCAAAACATAGATTATTTGGAAGTTTCCAAGGTTCAAAAATCTGTAAACTTTTAGCATCATCTGCTGCAACCGGCTCTCCTATGGCAGTAGCTAAAAAGACAATGCTAATAGTGTGTTTACGGGGGTCGCGCTGGGGATCGGAATAGACTAAAAATTGTTCTACCAATTCAACTTCTAAACTCGTTTCCTCTTGAGCTTCGCGTTTTGCTGATGCTTCTACAGTTTCACCATAGTCTACAAAGCCTCCAGGAATTGCCCACCCGAATGGTGGATTATGTCTTTCTATTAAAACAATTGGTCTATGGGGTCTGTTTATCAGTTCAATGATGATATCTACTGTTGGAGCAGGGTTGCGATAAGTCATTTGGTTTATTGAGTTATTGAATTATTGAATTATTCAGTATTTCTGTTAAGCAACAAGAATGCATAAACTAAAAGCTTTAAGCCAGGATTAGCATTAGTTCTTCACAAATATTGTTGTTGCAGTAGAGAATAGTTGATTCAGAATACATAAATAAATTTACAAATAGAAATTAAAAATCAAAAATCCCTTGTCTTTTCCATGTTAAATTCAATTGAATATCTGAAAATTTATATAGCTTGCGGTTAATTTAATTTACTTATGCCTTTCCCTAGAACCAGTGGTATATTGCTTCACCCTACATGCTTTCCAGGTCGATTCGGTATTGGAGATTTGGGAGAAAAAGCTTATGAATTTATTAACTTTCTCAAAGACAGCGCTCAACAGTACTGGCAAATTTTACCTTTAGGACCAACTGGCTATGGTAACTCCCCTTATATGTGTTATTCAGCATTAGCGGGAAATCCCTTACTAATTAGCCCTGACAAGTTGCAAGAAGAAGGTTTATTGTCTGAGGAAGATTTAAGCAATGTACCCGATTTTCCTTTAGAGAAAGTCAACTATCAGTGGGTTGCAGAGCACAAAATTCCATTACTTAAAAAAGCTTATGCTAATTTTAAAAGTAATAGGACAAAGGAACAGCAACAGGAGTTTGATAATTTCTGCCGTGATAAAGCTTATTGGTTGGATGATTATGCTTTCTTCATGTCCCTCAAGGGTAAAAACGATAACGCTAGCTGGCATCATTGGGATAAACCAATTGCAAAGCGCGAAAGCGCAGCATTAAAACAAGCACAGCAGGAATTATCTGACGAGATTTTCTATAACAAGTTTGTCCAATTTGAATTTTTTCGTCAGTGGTCGTCATTGAGAAAATACGCAAATGAAAACGGCATTTATATTATCGGCGATATTCCAATTTATGTAGCCCATGATAGTGCTGATGTATGGGGAAATCCCAAGAACTTCTGTCTAGATGAGGAAACTGGGGAAGCTGCCTTAATGGCTGGGGTACCTCCCGATTACTTTAGTGCTACAGGACAGTTGTGGGGTAATCCTGTTTACGATTGGGAAGAACTAAAAAAACAAAATTTTAAATGGTGGGTGCAGCGTTTTGAAGCGATGCTTGATTACGTAGATATTATTCGCATCGATCACTTTCGTGGTTTTGAAGCTTTTTGGGCTGTTCCCCAAGGAGAAGAGACAGCAGAAAATGGAGAATGGGTGAAAGCACCTGGAGAACAGTTATTTGAAACTATTAAGAAAGAATTAGGTACCTTACCTGTTTTAGCAGAAGACCTAGGTACTATTACAGACGAAGTTTTAGCACTCAGAGACGGATTTGAGTTTCCTGGAATGAAGGTATTACAATTTGCCTTTGGTTCTGATCCTGGTAATCCTTATTTACCTTTTAATGTTCCTCGTAACTGTGTAATTTACACAGGAACTCATGATAACGATACGACTATAGGTTGGTATCAAAATACTTCGGACTGGGAAAAACGCAATCTATGGATGTACTTTGGTGCTTTGAGTCCTGATGGTATCAACTGGGATTTAATTCGCTTAGCCTATGGTTCTGTAGCAAATCAAGCCATCATACCTTTGCAAGATATTCTAAACTTAGGAGCAGAGGCACGGATGAATATTCCCTCTATAGGCGAAGGTAACTGGGAATGGCGCTATCACCCCGACTCATTGAGTCAAGGATTAAGCGATCGCTTGAAAGATTTGACTACTTTATTTGGACGCTCACCGAAACCACAAGAATAACTATTTACAAAAAATAATCAAATCATACATAGATGATGATTATTTTGTTTAATGTAAATTTTGAATGCAATAAATCTGCACTCAATTTCATCAAAGATACATCGGCAAGAAAAATAGTACCTTTAAGGGTACTTAGATAAAAAAGTGATGAATGGTAAATTAAAAGTCACCATTCATCACTTTTTGATATTTTCCTACCTATAATTCATTAAGGAAGGATATCAACTTGTAGTTTTATCAGATACTCAGTTTTACTAATAAAACAATATATTTAATTGTATTTGTAAATTCTTAATAACCTATTTTTAAGGTTGGATTGCAACTCTTACTTCTTCTTCTGCTCCTGGTTTACCCATAGTTTTAGCTTTTTGCTGATTTACGCTAACTAGAACCCCACCTGCATTATCAGTTTTGACCTTTAACTCTTTCTGAGCTTTCCAAGTGCGACTAGTACCCTCTGGTAAAACCCCATCAAATTTTGTTTTACCATCAGCTATTACTTTAATTCGAGAACGCTCTTTGAGAGTAATACCTATTTCTACCTGCTGTGTTTTTGGTGTTGATTTATTTGGTGTTTCTGATGTTGCATCAGCTACAGTAGAAGACTCGCTTAATAGACTAGACAAGCTAGTGACTGAAGTGAAAATTATCAAAATATATAGTAGATACAGATGAATCGCACGTAATTGCCCTACTGGCTTAAATTGTCCTGCTTGACTAAGAGTAATTTTAGGAGATTGAACAGGGAAAGTGCTAGCAAACTCTACACCATTAAAGCCTAAAGCATTAGCAAATTCACGAATTAAACCCTTTGTATAAATTGGTTCGGGTAATTCATCCATCAAACCTTCTTCTATCGCAACCAATAATCGGCGAGGAATTCTTGTGAGCACAACTACTTCATCTATAGATAGACCCCGCTCTTCTCTTACTGTACGCAGGTTTGAGCCTAATTCTACTAATTTCTCATGTGGCTGTCCTTCTACTGACAGGACTGATTCATTTTTTGTTCTCCTGAACCACTTCATAATTTATATTAAACTCCCGAAAAATTAGTTAAGTCATTCAATAGGGTTATGTGAAATTAAAGAATGCAGGTAGCCGATCTCAATATCATTCAAATAACGATAAGAACCCTGCTTTAAAAAGCTTTTTCCCGTAGTTTGTAGCTTAATTTCACCGATGGAAACTCGATGCAACTTCAGAACTTCATGTCCAAGTTGCTTTGCAACACGTCGGATTTGACGGTTTCTGCCCTCTTGGAGTATTACTTCCAATTTGCAAGAAGAAGCATATTTTTTAATAATTTTTACTTTCGCAGTTCTGGTTCTTCTACCGTCTAGAAAAACCCCATTGCGCCACTTTTCGAGAGTACTATTTGACGGATGATTCGATACCAAGACATGATAAGTCTTGCTAATACTATGACGAGGGTGAGTAAGGCTGAATGTTAACTCTCCATCATTCGTTAACAATAATGCTCCGGTTGAATCTGCATCTAAACGACCTACTGGATGAATTCCCTGACCCGAACTCAAACTTTCTGGTAATAAGTCGAGTACAGTTGTTCTTCCTTGGGGATCGTGACAAGTAGATACTATTCCAGGTGGCTTGTTCAAAAGTAAATATATCAAAGTCGGACGATGAGAACTTGAAACAATCTCGCCATTTGCTGTAATCAAGTCTTTCTCTGGGTCTATTTTCTGCCCTAAATGCGCTAGCTCCCCATTCACCCGTACCTTAGATTGTCTAATCATTTCCTCGGCTTGACGACGTGAAGCTATCCCACATTGAGAAAGAAATTTTTGTAAACGCACCTCCATTATCAAATTATTGACCTTAATTGGTATCAAATACTTTTAATATATGCAATATAACTTCTCCTTTAATAGCCATAAATGCTACATTTAGAAGTCAATTAATTATCTGATTATATTGTTATATTCACTACTAAATCATTAAATGTCAGTTAATAAAAGTAAGCAAAGTAATCAAAAACAATCTTCCGGAAAACTTGGTTTTGTAAAAAATTTACTTTCAACAGCACTTAAATTGTGGTTGAAATCCCAAGTTAGTAAAGTTTCCCAATTGGAAGTAGAAATTAATGCCAAAGATAGGCAAATTCTTTCTGGATGCGTTCCTTTTGTATCTATCAGAGCACAAGATGCTATTTACCAAGGTATACATATTACACAAGTCAATTTAGTTGCAGAAAATATCCGCATTAACATAGGTTCAGTACTGAAAGGCAAACCGTTTAAGCTGTTAGAAACAGTACCAGTAACTGGAGAATTGAGAGTGAATGAAGAAGATTTAAGTGCATCTACCTCTTCTGCTTTACTGTCTGATGCTTTGAATGATATTCTTGCTACTGTTTTACCAAATCATTGGTCAAAATCCAAGTTAAATAAATGGCAAAATATTTCTATTCAAAATAATAGCCTAGTAATTTTAGCTACTTCATATACTCAGGGTAAGCCCTTGGCAGTAGAGATCACTATTGGTTTGAATTTAATTACTAATCACGAGCTAAAAATATCACCAATTAGAGCAATAAACAATACTGAGTTACTACTAAATGACGAAAATGGTAGATTAATTGATTTAGGTGCAGAAGTCGATATTCAGTATTTTTCTTTAAGCTCAAGGCAATTAAATTGTAGTGGAAAGGTAAATGTTAATCCTTAGTATAATTACTAACATATATTTTTACTAAAAGTATTTAATAACACTAGTATATTGTTTATAGATACTTTTAGTCTGTTTAATTACAGTCAAAACTCTTATTGCATTAATAAATTTTTCTATTGAGATCCAATCTTTATAGTAAATTTATATTCAATAAGTTGAAAATCAATACTACGTAATATTTGAATTAGTTGGTTAATAATAGTTAATAATACGGTAATTGCCATTAGCTAAGAATCTCTTTCTATTCCTATCTGGTAAATTTGATAAACTCATATTTGCTCTAGCAGAGGCAGTAGAAGTGTCACGAAATAGTAAACTAGGGGGACAGTGAATATATAGCTATCCGTGCGGTCTAAGATACCTCCATGACCTGGTATGAGTTTTCCAGAGTCTTTGACTCCTGCATCCCGCTTAAGCATTGATTCTGTTAAATCACCTAGAATACTCGCAATCCCAATTATTAGCCCTAAAGTGATACCTGTAGCTATAAACTGCGGCCAATGTAAATAATATGCACCGCAAACTGCAACTCCCACGCTAGAGAGTATGCCAAAAATTGCTCCCTCTACGGTTTTTTTGGGACTAATATCAGATAAGGGGGTTTTTCCAAAGAATTTACCTATTACATAGGCGCCAATATCAGCCCCCCAAATGCACAGAAAAGTAAGTAAAGTAGCTGTTAATCCTTTGGGTAGAGTAGAAAAACTCGATTGTTGGAAAATATCCATCCAAGATTCAGGAAAGTAGCCACCGAGAGGTAAGTTGATATACTTTTCAGTATCAATTGCACGCAAACGTACCCAATAGCTTGGCAAGTAACCGGTATAAAATAAGCCTAAAACCGAGGCAGAAATATCGGCAATAGTTGCCATTCTCGTCTGGAATAGCAAATAAAAACAGATTAGAGTGCCGCAAATCGGCATAATTGCATCTGCCAGACTTCCATCCAGAGTACAAATAACTAGTAATATTTGACTGACTACCAAAGTTGTTTTTGCGGCTGGAGCCATACCTTTGGCTTTTACCAGGTTAAAAAATTCTTGTTGCCCCAGGTAAATAATTACTGCGAACATGAAGGTAAAGTACCAACCACCCAAAATAGTTGCAATTAGTGCTAGAGCGATCGCAATAATTCCACTGAAAATTCGTGACCAAGGCATAGCTGACACAATAAGTTACGGATCTTCATAATTTAACATTCATTCTTGCCTCCAGAGAAAGAAGTGTTTCCTGTCAATTACTTATTACTCAGAAACTAAATCACTCTATTTTTTCACCACTGAGAACAAATACCGGATTAACAGCAGCGAAAGTTTGAGATAGACCGCGGGTTTCCAAGCGATTGATAGCTGATTGAACCACTTCGATATTTCTTGCCTGTAATTGAGATAAACACTGGGAAATACTATATAAAACTTCTAAGCTTGTGGCTGTAGCAACTACTCTTCCCGATAAGGATAGGTAGTCCCAAGCTACAGTTAATATTTCTTGAATATTTTTACCACCTTCAATACAAATACATTCCGGAGGTGCTTTAATATCGTGCAAGCATTCGGGAGCGATACCTTCAATTACCTCAACATTTTCCACTTCAAAGCGATCGCAGTTCCGACGAATTAGATTTGCGACTTCTTCGTCTCTTTCAATGGCAATAATTTTTCCTTGAGGACAGATTAGACCAACTTCTACAGGGATAGTACCAGTACCAGCACCGATATCCCATAGGACAGATTCAGGTTTTAGTCGTAATTGAGCCATTAAAAGCAGTCTAGCTTCACGTTTGCTTAAGGGAATTCCTGGTAAACGTTCAAATAATTCATCCGGAATTCCAGGGGTAATATAGGGCCAGAGTTTAGAAGGCATATAGAATTAATTTAGCAATAGAATTTTCCTTAACTAATGGATTCTAAAGCTATTTTTACCAGAAGTCAGTTGCTTTGCTCAAATTCAAAATTCCGGCATACCCTACAGGAACGTTTTCAACGAATAAAATTCAAAATTATTTACTTCTTTTTAATACCCAAATGAAGGAATTATTTCAGTGATTTTAGTGGTGAGTGGTGAGTGGTGAAATAGTTAGTTGTTAGTTAACAATCAACTTGTTCTCGTGTAGAGTTCACCATCAACCATCATCCATTAGTAATGGGTTCCTGTTTTGCGATAATGCACGGCAGTCACTCCGTCATTGTTGAATACTTTACCGTTATTGACATTGGCGTATACTAACCAATGATCCCCTACTTCCATGCGGTCTTGAACAGAGCATTCTATGTAGGCTAAAGAATCTTTAAGTATGGGAGAGCCATTTTCTGCGGAATCTGTGGAAATATTCTCAAAGCGATTTTCTCCTGGTTTAAAAGGTTTGAGAAAATGCTTCATTAAACCTATGTGTTTACCTTCTTCAAGAATATTCAGAACAAATTCGTTACCAGAGTGCATTAAGGACTCAACAGCGCGGTCTTTTGCAACAGCTATAGTTAAACCCGGGGGGTCAAAGCTGGCTTGTGATACCCAAGAAGCTAACATGGCACTAGAGACTTCTTCTTGCTTGGCTGTAACTACACATAAGGAACCGAGAATTCTACCTACTGCTTGTTCAACACTGGTCGCTGGTTGAGCAGGAGTACGAACTTTTTTAGCTTTCTTGAGAGCTTGAGCAAAGTCTGTTCCAGTTTCCTCACACATTTGCAAGGTTGCACCTCCGGGTTTAAACTTGACTCGGATAGAGTCAAAAGCTAGTTTATAACCTGCGTCTTTGAGTTTACCTTCAATTAAATCAACCGCTTCACCACTCCAGCCAAAAGAGCCGAATACACCAGCAAGTTGACTTTTTGTGGCTGTAGAAAGCACAATACCCAAAGCTGTTTGGACTGGTGTTGGTGCGTGACCTCCAAGAGTCGGAGAACCGATGATAAAACCGGCAGACTTTTCTACTGCTAAGCGAATTTCTTCAGGGTCGGTAAACTCGCAGTTAATCGACTCTACTTTGACTCCAGCTTTGGTAATACCACGAGCGATCGCGTTGGCTAAGGTGGTCGTATTACCGTAAGCTGAGGCGTAAATTAGAGCAACTGTCATCTCTTGGTTTTTTTGCTCTTTGAGCCATTTACGGTAAGCTTCACTAACTTCTATTAAGCCGTATCTGACTAAAGGTCCATGTCCGGGAGCATATATTCTGGCAGGAAATTCTGAGAGTTTATCTAAGGCTGTTTCTATTTGACGTGCATGGGGTGCCATCAGACAATCAAAATAGTAACGTCTATCTTCTTGAAATGATTGCCAACCTTCATCAAAAACTTGGTCTCCGCAAATATGTGCTCCAAATAATTTATCGGAGAAAAGAATTTCGGTTTGGGGATCGTAGGTACACAGTTGGTCAGGGTAGCGGGGATTGGGGGTAGGGATAAATTCTAAGTTATGTCCTTTACCTAAATCTAAGTTTTCTTCTCCCTTCATGACTTTAATGGGGAGATTTTCGTTTTCTAAGGCTTTCCGTAGGTTAATTGCTCCTGGATTAGAACAAACCAAAGTTATTTGAGGAGCAATTTCGAGTAAAACTTTTAAGGTTGCAGCTCGGTTGGGATTGACGTGACCAATGATTACATAATCAATTTGCTTGACGTCAACGCGTTGTTTGAGAGCTTCTATATATATTTCGGTAAAAGTTTCTCCTGGAGGGTCGATTACAGCAGTTTTGTCTGCTTCAATTAGATAACAATTAGCGGTAGTACCTTTAGACAAAGCATATTCAATTTCAAATCTTAATCTTGTCCAGCTACGAGCGCGTAATACTCTGGTATCTGTACCAACTGGGAAAATTTGAACGTCGCGTGGTTTTGTTATTGTCATTTACTGTTATCTTTTCTCTGTTATCTGTTTGGGGTTTAACGGGTTTCGCGGGTTTCGCGGGTTTCGCAGTGCTAAACTCGTAATTATCAGTTGTTGGTTATCAAAAAATTTAATTTGGGATGGTCAGAGCATCAGACTTCAGAGGATCAGACTAAGTAGTCGTACAAAATTAATTTGACATTCTAAAACCTTTAAGCCCTTGCATTCAGGTAGTCTGCTCGATAGAGCTTATGCTTCTCCATTAGGAGAAGCGCTTCGCGTTTATGCAGCAAACGCGATGGCTAACGTTCTGAGCAATGAGAATAAATATACAATTAATTTTGTTTAAGCACCTATAAATGGGTGATACAAGACTTTACATATCACCCAGTAACTTTTACAGAACTTAGACAAGTTTAATAATGGTTTCCGACTTTACGGTGATGAATTGCTGTTAAAGCATCTGGTTTGGAAACTCTACCTGCATAGATAGTGCTATATATTACCCAGTGGTCGCCACAATCCATTCTGGTAGCAACTTCACATTCAACATATGCTAGAGCTTCGGTTAATATTGGAGAGCCGTTTTCTGCTGATTGAGTTTTCACACCTTCAAAACGATCTGCACCGGGGGGAAATCTTTTTAGGAAATGTCTCATCAGATTTTGGTAGTTACCTTCTTCAAGGATATTTAAAACGAATTTATCTCCTACCTGCATTAATGATTCAATTGCTCTATCCTTAGCAACTGCAATAGTAATACCCAGGGGTTTGAAACTTGCTTGAGTCACCCAGGATGCAAGCATGGCACTTTTAACATCTTGTTTTTGAGCGGTAATTATGTATAGTCCACCGCTAATTCTGCCTAATGCTTTATCTAAATCAGCATCTAAAGACTTCATCTTTTTGATGCTTTTACTTTTTGTTACCCACTGAGCTAAGTCTGTTCCTGCTTCTTCACAAAGTTTGTCAGTATTATCTGTAGGTGTTTCCTTAATTTTGATTACAGGGAAAGCTACTTTTAATCCTTGTTGACGGAATTTTACTAACATGGGATCGATGGGTTCGTCATCACCACCACCCGACTCAAATAAACCTACGGCTTGTTTCTCCTTAGTGGAGCCTAAAATGGTACTTAAAGCCGGTTGTAATTTCTCAATTTTCCCTGCTGGTGGCATTCCCATAACAATACCAGCACAGCGTCCTACTAACTCCCGCAATTCCTGTAAATCAACTTCGCCGCTCAAATCTACCATTTCTACAGCGACATCAGTCTTAATAATACCACTGGCGATCGCTCTGGCTAATCTGTCGCTATGTCCGTACTCGGAAACAAAAAAGATCCCAACGGTTGTTTCTGGTTTGGCTTGACTTTGACTCCATGTGCGGTATCTTTCGGTTAATTCTTCGACATTATGAGATAGAAGTGGTCCATGACCAGTTGCTACCATACCAATTTTCTCTAACTGACTCATCCGCTTCAATGCAGAAAGTACAGAGCGAGAATTTGGTCCCATTAAGCAGTCGTAATAATACTTGTAGTCTGGTGATATTGCAGACAGGTCTTCATCAAAAACAGCATCAGAACAGTAATGCATTCCGAAAGCATCACAGGTGAAGAGAGTCTGAGTTTTGTGGTCGTAGGTAAAAATTGTATCAGGCCAGTGTAAATTAGGAGCAATCACAAACTCTAGCTCATGACCGTTACCTAAATCTAAGCGATCGCCATTTTTAACGATTTGCTTTTTAAATTCTTGGTGAACCAGGTTTTCTAAAAATTGAATTGCGACCTTAGAACCCACTACAGTTACATCCGGAGCCATTTGCAGAAAATCTTTAACCAAACCACTATGGTCGGGTTCGGTATGACTAATAATTAAATAGCTAATATCTTTGGGATCGATTAATCCTGTTAAAGTATCTAAATATAGTTGGCGAAACTTTTCGTGAGAAGTATCAACCAAAGCCACGCGATCGCCACGAATAATAAATGAATTATAAGTAGTACCGTTACGCAAACCAAACTCAATATCAAAACGGTCTCTATCCCAATCCAGAGAGCGAATTGTTGTAGTTTCAGGAGCAATTTCGGCTGTCTGGATGGTTAAGCGTTTCGCGCTCTTTTCGGTAATCGCTACCATAACCTTCCTCCTTATTAAATAAGTATTTATTCCATTACTACCATTGTGGCATGAGTCTTTTGTAACTTTTTATTAAAAAAACTATGATTGGGTTTAGAAAAATAAATTAGGTATTGTACGTGAAATTTTTTTAAGATGTTGCAATGCCTAAATCTTGATATCTAGAATTTATCTCTAGATTCGGAAATGGGCGAAAGCTAATTTTTTTAACTTTCAGGAGTAAATTTATAGTGTCTCGTTTAATTGCAATTATTTTAGGAATATTTCTCACCCTCAGCAGTAGCTTCATACTTCCTGGGACAGCTTGGGCAGAATCATCCAATTTAGGATTGCATGACGGTTATTTAAGTGTTTGTCCTGAATCACCAAACTGCGTAGTTAGTCAAAACGGTGATTCCAAACACGAAATAGAACCAATTCCTTATCATGTAGAACGCGATCGCGCATTTGCAACTTTACTTAAGGTAATCCCTGCTGTTCCCCGTACAGAGGTGGTGGAAAAAACAGATAACTATGTCCGTGCAACTTCTAAAAGTCGTATTTTTAAATTTACTGATGACGTAGAATTTTATCTTCCACCTGATGAGAAAGTAATTCATGTCCGCTCTGCATCTCGTGTTGGAGAGTCAGACCTTGGTGTCAATCGCAGACGTATTGAACAAATTCGTCTAGCTCTAGAGGATTTAAATATTTAATTTCATTTAATTAATTTAAAAATTTTTATTTAATAACTAAGGGTTTAGGACTGCTAAACCCCTAGTTATCATTTTTCTCTATTCATCACCCATCACTCAATAATCTCACCGCTTCCCCAAAAGGAAAATTTTCTAATCCTAATCCACCAGCAGTCACCACCCACAACACAGGTAACTCCGGTGCTTCTTGGGGAAATTTACCATAACCGTCAGTTAAATAAACACATACTGCTTGGGATTGTCTGTCCCAGTTTTCTGCTACTTTTTCAAAAAAGGGAATAAATGAGGTTCCACCTCCCCCTTCAGGTAAGGGAATCTCGCTATCAGAATTTAATTCTACTGGTCCATAAGCTTGAGAATCTACATAATAAAGTTGGCATTTCAGATGAGGATAAGCGTTTAGTATTCCCCGCACTTCACTTAAAAATACCCCCAATTGCTCGCTATAAATAGAACCGCTTGTATCTATAGCTACAAAAACATTTACAGATTCTCCCTGGAGATTTTCTAAATACATTCCCCTACCGACGAAGCGACGGTCAAAACCAGAAAAGTCAGTAGGTGTTTGTACTAAGTAACGCCATAAATAAGCACGCCAATCAATTTGAGCAGCACTTAAAGAACCTAGTTCTCGCTCTATTGCAGAAGGCAGATTACCATGATTCATTGTCCTAGCAATTGCTGCAGCTTGTCCAAGAGCATTACGCCAATGTGCTTCCATTGCTGCTTTTTTCCCCTGAGACATACTGTCTTTTTTATCAGCAATACCTGACAAATCATCTTCTTTCCCCGTACTTTCCTCTCCATAAACGTCTGCTGGTGGTGTATCTAATAGATCCGGGTTAGAAAGCTTTTGGCACTTTTGGGGGTCTTTCTGGAGAACTTCGTAAATTTCTTCTACACTCAGATGCTCTAATTCTGTATCCCTCACTACACCATCGGGTAGTTCAAAAAAACCCTGCTGATAAATCATGCCGTTAACTACAATATCAGCAGCGATATTCCACAGTTGGGCATCTCGAACCCCACGTCTAGTAACATGCAATAGAGCAGCGTGCAGAACTTCATGCAGCAAAACTCCATCCTGCTGTTTTGTACTTAGAGAAAGGATAAATTCGGGATTAAAAAATACATCCTGACCATCAGTTGCAGCAGTCGGAAGATCCTGGGAAGGAATAAATTGAGCGAACAAAGCCAAAGTTGCAAAGAAAGGAGACTTCATCCGTAAGCGTAGTAAAGAAGCGCTGATAATTTTTTGAGTATCTTCTGTCATATTATTAGAACTCTCTTATCCCTGAGTGATAATTACCTTCCAACCAATTCCTGAAAATCCTTCATAAATTGCTTAAAATTAGGGTCTTTTTCAACTAATTTGGCGAATACTCCCATTTGTCCTTTACTGCGCATAACGCGAAATAAATCTACAGCAAATAGCTGTATCCATTCTGGTGTCGCAACTTGACTAAGCCATGTGAAAGCGTTGTATGCTTGATTGGCATCCACTGCACGAACTGTTAAGCCAATAGCAGTAGCGTATCGGGAGCTTGGTTCCTTGGGAAAAGGTATCTCCATTCCCTTGCCTTCTAAAATAATTGTCAGATTCGGTAGGTTTTCATATAAATTGATAAAAGAATCAAACTCTGCTTTTGTACCATTACCTACAGCAGGAGCAATATCTAAGCCAGCGTAATGTAAGTGAGAAGCCATTACCCAAGAGCGAGGAGAAGACCAAGCAGGTTGCTGAGGATCTATTTTGTGGAGCAATGAGGAACGGAAAGATAAAAAAGCAATAATCTGTTCGTGAACTTTTGCTTCTAGTGCATAGGTTTTAAAGCTTTCAAAATCAGGTTTTACTTCTAAATGTAAAAATCTGTTAGCCAGGGGTGTAGGCATATCAAATACTGCTGCTTTGTCCTCTTTACGGTTCCCCGCTGACCATACATACCAGCCTTCCGGCACTACATAAGAGCCGACTCGTCGATCCAAAATCAGCTGCTGTGCTACCCCCTGCATTGCAGGAGGAGCCATATTCAATTCATCTAAGAATAAAATCCCTTTACCTTGACGGGGGAGAAATTCTGGGGGATACCATTTAGAAATGTTGTCTACTGCTACAGGTAAACCCCGTAAATCTGTGGGAGCAAGTTGGGATAAACGGACATCAACAAAATTAATATTATTTTCTTGAGCTAACTGTTCTACAATGCTGGACTTACCAATTCCTGGTGGTCCCCAAATCATGGTACTGATTTTTAAATTTTTGAGAATAAGCTGCTGTAAATAATTTTTTAATTCGTTAGGAGTCATAGATACTTTTTAGTTAGTTATGAATTAATTACTTATAGAAATACGGTTTGATTAATTAAATTGTTCTTTGAAATAAGTTGTCAACGAACTTTTTAAGAGAGAGCAAAAAGTGTAACTAGTATATGAAGACAGAAATCAAAGGGCAGTTAGAAAGTTAGCTAAAAGCGTTGTCTTCTAATAGAATCATAAGATTGAACATGAAGTTTTTTACAGATGTATAATGATTGCTTTATTTACACCGTTTTGGACTAGATTTTTTTAATAATTAATTCCGAACTCTATATGAATTAGTAATAAGAAATTATGAGTATTAACTCTCTTATCAATTAAGATTAAACAGAACTATTCCAACGTTTATCCAAATTTCTTATTGCCAATTTACTTATATCCGGTTCCTTATCATTGACCAATATTTCTAAAACCTCAAAAGGCGTATCTGGATGCTTTGCCGCTAATAACCTTTCGCTACTATCAGCACTTTTGGCATAATCTGTTAGTAAACGCTGTCGCAGTTGTAAAGGAGTATTGGGGTGTTCCAAAACAAAGCGATCGCAGCTGGGAAATTGAGCAAGGTGTTCTAGCGCAGAAGCTGGTGTCCCAGGGTTTTTAGCTAGAAATAATCTCAAATGCCAATCTTTAACTAACTCAGCTAATATTTTCGGAGAAGTTAAAGAATTACTTGCAACAGCTTGTCTTACCTCTGAATACCAATCTTTTGCTAATCTTTCCAGGATAGTATTTGAGGAATTGGGGTTTTTTGCAACATTTATCCGTACCTGTATTGATGGGTTTAAAGCTAATTCTTCCAGGATATGAACTGGTGTATTAGGATTCTTCGCAACCCAAGGTCTTACTTCTGGAGAATTTCTCGCCCATTGCACTAATATTTGTGGGGGTGCATGATTATGTTGAGCAACAAATTTACGAACTGATAATTGCTCATTGAATGCTAAACGCCAAAGAACCCTCTCTCTAGTTTCCTCTGGAGTATTAGGGTGACGCGCTACAAGTATGTCATGTAAGGGATTTCTTGCTAACTCACTGAGTATAAATCCCGGAGTTGTAGGATTTTGCGCGATCGCTTTTTGAATATCTCCCCGACTATCTTCAGCAAGTTCTTGTAGTACATCCACCGGAGTACTGGAGTTTTCTGCAATGAATAAACGTAGGTCAGGATTTTTTACAGCTTGAATTATCACCCCCACAGGTGTGTTGGGATGACTTACCACCATTTGACGTACTTTTAACTCAGAATGTCCTGCAAGTTCTACTAATAATTGACTGGGTATAGAAGAGTTTTGAGCAAGAAATCTCATAGCATGAACTCGATAGTCCAAAGCTAACTGTACAATTAAATATTTCGGTAAATTAGAACGTAGCGATATTACCCTCTTGACTTTAGCGTGTGCTTTTTCTAAAAGTTTTTCTAGCAGACCAATAGATGTATTACAATTTCTAGCGATCGCTTTTTGAATTTCGATACGAGAGTTCCAATTCTTTTCAGGAAATTCTAGAATTTTTTCTAAAATAGGTGATGGGGTTTTTGGATAAGCTGCTAAATATAAACGTACTAAAGTTGTACTATTTTCGATTAATTTTCTTAGTACTTTTTCTGATAAGTCTTTACGGTGAGCAATACACAAACCTAAACTATCATTATGCTTGCTTTTCACAGCAATTTCTAGTAATGCAGTTTCAGGGGTATGAGGATTTGTTGCAACAATTTCTAATATTTCTGTATTTGTATGAGATGCTGCAGCAGATAAAAACCATATAGGGATGTAGTCTTGTTTAAGTAATTTTAATAATGTCCAAAAAGGAATTTCTAAAGGGAGTAATGGCTTTTCTAATAATAGTAATTCAAGTACACTATTCTGAAAAAAATAATCGGGAAATTCTTCTGCTAATTTAATTAAAATATCCCTGGGAGTATTAGGATTTAATATCACATTTTTACGAGTTTCAGCGTCTTCAAGAACTGCCAATTCTTCTAACAATTTTGGCTCTGCTCTAAGGTTTGCTGCTACTAATCTTGCAATTTCTACACTTTCACTTGCAAGAATTCTTAATTTATCTGATGGAGTATTTTCATCTACCGCTAGCTGTTCCGAATTTAAGTGCATTTTCGGTTTAATTATTATCAATTGATATCCCAAAAAAATAATCGGGACATACCTATCCAATCAAAGTTTTAATTTACTCTTGTTGTACTAACAATTTCTAGTGCATAAGATACATATAAATTTTCTCTGTCAATGAATTTTATTTATTCTTAAATTATTTTTCACTACATTAGTAATAAATAAAACAATATGCCTAGGAGTAGTAAATATTGCTTATAAGTAAATTATTTTATTTTCAATAAATATCTATCAAGCTAATTCTTGTCAAGCTTTTAAAGAATACTCTACTCTTAATTTAGATGGATAAATATCGGTTGCGTATGAATTAAAGGCTACCCTTTAAGCTATAAATAATCGGCTTTTAGACTTGATTTTTTAAGAAAATTTTTATAGTCATTTCAATTAATTTTCATAGGTATCAGGACTTACGCAAAAGCAACATGATTACGTCCGAGACCGTAAGCGATCGCGACGTATAAGTTTCAACATTTCGACTGCAATATTTGTGACTAATTCAAGGAATTAGTCACAAATATTGCACACCTGTTCACAAAAAGGATGGTTATTCATATGCATCATATACCTTGCCCTTCCTTTCCTGAGTACCTGTCACCTGAGGTTATTCCAGGTGTTTATACGGCAGTCTCACCGCTAATTGAAGTACCAATATAGCGGGAGTCTCCAGGAAAGAAGACAGATGGAGGAGGTAGATAGGAATTGATTAATTCTAGTAACTCCATCTGTTTCATCACCTGTAGCAACAAAACAATATCATCATTTCTTTCTGTAAGAATTCGGTAATTCTGTTTTTTGTCTATACACTAACACTAGAATTACCATTTTGTGCTTCCCATTGATTCCGAGCACTTTTACTCATCTCTTTATGCATGAACAGTGAGTTTTTTATCTTCAACATAAAGATCGTGATCAGACCATAATCTTTCATTACGTTTTTTAACCTTTTCTAAGAGGTTAAGTTTTAGTCTGCATTTATTATCTGGATAGCTTGCTAACCCAATAAATCGTTTTCCCTTGTTACTTAGACCATTGACACCCCACTCAGTAAGAATGTGTTCATGACTCAGACCAATTTGACTAAGATGCTTAATAAGCTCCTCAATATCGTATCGATAAGTTGTAAAGTTAAGTTCAAAAAGTGTTTTTCCTGAATCGTTATACCTCCATTGAAGAATGTCTTTTTTACCTTCTATAGATTTCTTCCATTGGTAGCCATCAAGAACAATCGATTTTGGTACCCAGTCTACTACGAGTGAATTTTTAGCATTAATCCAATTGGTAGATTTAGAACTATACAAAAAAGGTTTATGGTCAAAAACAATAAACCCTTCTTCCTTTAAATGCTCTTTGGCATTTTTTAAAGCTTCAAGTCTCTCTATATCCGTACTTAAGTGCTTTAATACAGACAAAGCGAAAACTATTAAGTCATATTTTTTGTTAGTTTTAAATGAACACATATCTGTATTGATAAACTCAATAGCAGTGTTGTCTGGCTTATGTTCTGCATAATATTTTCTCCCTTTATCTATCATTTCATTACTTAAATCAATGCCAGTAATCTCTTTTGCTTCTTTCACAAAGATTGGGAACAAGCGACCCATTCCGCAACCTAGCTCTAATATAGATTTTGGTTTTAATATTTCAATTAAATCTTCATATAAGGAAAAATCCATCTTGAATGAATTCATTATCTCATCATATAAATAGGTGGATTTATTATATTCTGATTTGCTTAGATTCATTTCTTGTACTCTCTAACGAAATTTATTTTGTCATAAATAAAAATATCATTAATGTGTCAAGTTTCCGATTGATCCCGGCAAAAATAAAATCCATTGTATGAACTTACCCCATTAACTACACTTAAATAATTATTGAATAATTAATTTAGCAATAAACCTTTGAACCCATAAAATATACCTGTAAGCATTCCTTACAGGTATATTTTATCGTTTTATAAAGTGGCTCAAATAAAATTATTACCGTCTATCTTTATTGCTTATAAAGTTAGTTTAGGTTTTGTTTGGGCTTATTTTTTCTTTAAGTCCCGCGAAATAACTCATCTGATAAACTCATACAAAAAGACTGCAATAGCTCTCTAAATAGGTAACTATTACAGCCCTTTACTCTTTGAATTTTTTCTTATCTAGATTAATACATTGATACCAAAATTCGATATATAAATCCTCTTTTGTATATCTACAACCTTCCAAGAACTGCGATTAAAAGGGATAATAAAATCGAACTGAATATCAAGCAATCAAAAAAAACATCAATACTAAATCTAGAACTTGAAAGTAGTACGAATTGTACCAACGTAGATAGTGTCATTACTATCATCATGTTCTGGATTAAAGATAACCAGTAAACCAGGAGTAACGGCTATATTATCATTCAAGTTAAACTTGTAAAGAGTTTCTAGGTGATATGAAGTATCTGGATCTTCTGTTAGGTCGCTGTCAGTAACTTTAGGTGGCTGACCAAAAATCAGACCCAAGACACTACCTTTACTACCAAAGTCCTTGATCCCAAGGTGAGCAGCCCAGTAAAATAAATCAGCGTCATCACCATCATTAGGACCAGACTTTGCTGTAGCTTCCGCAAAACCAGCCCAACCACCAATAGTTATTCTCTTCGCTGGCTTAAATGCAGCTTGTACACCATAATTATTGGATACCGTAGCAACGTCACCAAAAGGTTGTCTTGCTAATTCGCTACCTGTAGAAGCAGTCAAGTCAATACCACTACCACCATCAATATCGCTATTCTGGTAAGTACGAGCATAGGTCAAACCTATGTTAAGAGCTTTGTTAGGCTTAAAGTCTATCTGACCTAGGACTGCATTTGCTCCATTAAATAAGCCATTAGGATCGCTAGGATCGTCTCCTTCCTTAGCAATGTAAGCACCAGTTAAACTAACTTTACCTTTAGGGTTTAAGGTAACAGTTACACCAGGTCCACTTTCACCTTGACGATAGATAGGACTAAAACGTCCATAACGAGAAAGCGCACCAGAACCACTACTCTTGAAGTTGGGGTTAAAAACGTTGATGTTATCGTAGAACTTACCACCAGTTGCGTCAATTTTGACTCTAGCAATTTTACCAAAGTCAAAAGAGTAATTGATTTTATCAATCTCTACATTATTACCATCATCACCAGTAACACCAGCAAAACCAAGACGAGTCATTCTAGTTCCGCTTTCTCCATTGTTTTGCACAATGTTGCGAGCTTGCAAACGTACTTGCAACTGGTCTTTTCCAGTAAAACTACTGCGTAGGTCTAAACGTACCCGGTCAGAAAGAGTGATGTTACTATCAATATCATCTCCACTACCATCTGCTTTTTCATCACCGAAAACATTAGTTAAAGCGAAAATCGCCTCACCCTTTAACTTGGTAGTAGTAGAAAACTGATTTGCTTCTAACTCAGCAGTACGAGCTTCCAAAGCATCAACACGACCGCGCAAGGTAGCTAATTCGGCAGAAAACTCTTCCTGTAAGCGCTGTAAAGTCGCTAAATCTTCTCTAGTTACCAAATCAGCTGTTGCAGTAGCAATTAACTCATTGACTCGATCCAAACAAGCATTTAAACCAGCAGCAAATTCGTAACGAGTTAATGCTCTGTTACCGCGATAGGTTCCATTTGGATAACCAGCAATACAGCCGTAACGCTCAACCAAAGATTGCAATGCCTGAAATGCCCAATCTGTTGGCTGCACGTCTGAGAACTGAGAAACAGATGTTACCTGACCCATTTCGTTTTTACCTTCCGAAATTTCGGAAACAGGGGTAACTTGTTGACTCGTTGGCTGATTAATTTCATCTGCCAAACCAACGTTAGCAGCACTAAAGGTAGCAGCAACGATAACTGGACTCAGCCTTAAAGTTTTAAAAAATAACTTGCTCATAATTTCCTTCTCACTCACACCTAAAAATCCTAACCACAAATATGAATTTTAATTCTGTTGTCTAAGTCAGGGGAATATACATGAACTACTCGAACTGAGCTGCAAGCTTCTCGCTTCACAGAAAAATGCCTCTCTACACAGAAAGATAAATTGGCTTTATCTCTGTTCGACGAGGGAAGAACCGCTTTCCACAGTTCTATTACTTACAAAACGAGGTTTGTCATGGAGTAGACCTCTACTCTCCAGTAGACTCACCGATTCCCTAAACTGTGTTAGCACCCTTACCAGAAACCGGGTAGCCTTTTAGTCAATCAGGCGATTTACCAAGCTATATAACATTACCATAAATAAGTGGACTGATTGTAACTAATCCGGGGTGATAAATCGCGGAATTTTTGACAAAAAATAATTAAGAATCACACTGTATCTCCATTAAAAACGATGATAGTTAACAACCGGTTAACTATCATCGTTTTAATGAAAATTTGTTATTATCTGGTCAATGTGCGATCGCTACCTTTATTTTGCGGACGCAGAATTATCTGACGCTTGTGACGAGTAATAGAGCTTTCTTCTTCAAACTGTTGTAGCAGACGAGTTACAGTTACTCGTGTAGTATTCAAAACCTCAGCCATTTCCTGATGAGTAATATTGAGGTGAATGAGTTTACCTTGCTCTACATCACGACCAAACTTTTCACTTAACCAAACTAAAAATTGCCATAGTCTCAGGGAAATAGGTTTGCGATGGACGATACTTAACAATTCCTCTGATTGTTTGATGTGGGAGATTAAGGTGTCTGTATATTGACTCCACAGGTGAGGTGCAACTACACTTACTTCTACATTAGTCAAACACTCTATTTGATAAGGTTTAACTGTAGAAAGAGGATAACCAACTATATCTCCAGTTCCCCAGTATCCCAGAGTAATGAATGTACCGTCTTCACTCCAAGTTAATGTACGAACTGCCCCTCTTTCAATTTTCCATAGAACATCGTTGCGTTGGGGAATGACTTCTCTGCGACTAAATAAACGCTGAGGTAACTGTTGAGAAGGATTATTATTAAGATTTGATTGTTGAGCGAAAGAGGAGGTTAAGGTACGATTTGTTGAATACATCATCGGTTTAATTCGGTTAAATTACGTAATTTTCTGCAATCAAAAGCTGTAAAAAGCATCCGATGCATGCTTTATTTCAATAGAGGTCATGGCAAAATTGACCGGGGAACTCCAGTCATCGTAGTTCATTGTCGTTCTTGGATATCTCCTGAGTGGGCTTGTGTTAGCGTTAGCTTTCTCAAAAGAAAACTCTGCTCCCCTCTGGAACGTCAGATTAACGGTGACTGGTTACTATTGAATATATGCATTACTCGGCAGTGATGGGCTAAATCCCCATCACTCATAGCTGGCTATTCCTTGAAATTAAGAAATTCTATTCTGAAGTTTAAACTTAATATATAGACTTAAGGTTTAGGTAAAGACAAATAGCATAATCTTAAGCTGGCAATACATTTGCTAATCCAAAAGATAGATGCCTGTTCTGAAAGCTTTCACTAAACTAAGACTAAAGGATAAACAAAGTAGATTCCAAATATAGATAGAGTAGAGAGTTTTTACAGACAACAAATACAGTAAGGATAAAAGATTACTTCTTAGAGGATAGCTGCAACTCAAAAGCAGCTACTTTTCTTTTTTCTGAAATTGTTGTTTCTGTACAACTATCTATTCTAGGCACCCAATTAAATATATTACTTTAAGTTAGTTAGATACAACTAGTATAAACTAATTGATAGCTTAAACTAATTGATAATTCTTGTCAACTAGTTCTCATTGTAGTTATGGCAACAACAGCTGGCTTTGGCAATGCATTAATATTTCTATCGGGCCAGTTGGAACCAATAGGAACCTGACGAGTTTGAATGAATTCCTCACCTGTAGTGGTGTAAACTGCATACTCTCTCGCTTCAGAAGCCTTATTTTTACGAATACCGTTAGCTTCTCCAGGATGTTGTATTGCCGCAAACATTGTATCTTCGTTAGGACTAAAGCACGGACCAGTTACTTCGCACTCCATAGGTCCTATGCCGAACAAAAATGCTTTACCCTGCTGCTCACCACTAGTAGGTATATACCAGATAGTATTATTACCAAAAACACCTGAATAACTAATATCTTTTCCTTTGTCGCTAGTACGACTTTTTACAGCATTATTGAGCTTTCCCGTAGAAATGTCTGTCACCATCCATACATTTGCTTGACTATCTAGTAACAAATTATCTGGATTTGCAAAACCGTTACCTCCTTTATTAGGTTCACCACCTGTTGCTAGTATTTGCCAGCTAAAGGTGTCTGCGGCTGGTTCTTGCTTATCTTCTGTTAATTGTACTATCCAGCCATACTCATAGGGAGTTTCTCCTTGAGGACCCTTAAATATCCGAGCATCTGGTCCACCTTCCTCATCTGGAGAACCCGAGGTAAAAGTGATATACAAATCTCCATTAGAAGCAATTTCTGTATCTTCTGGACGAGCTGTACAAGTAGCACCCGCTGCATTTGCAGCATAGTGAGCGTCAATTAAAATTGCGCCTTGCTTTTCTTCTGGATTACCAATATAAAGGTCATCAAGAGTCTTAAATTTCTGCTTATAACTAGCGATCGCTTTATCATCTTTCACGGGAAAGTCACCACCCTTTACTCTTTCCGGAATTGGAAAAAGATTTTGTTGTGGGGTACCTTCACCAGCCTCATCTGGTAATCCTTTCGGTAAACGAATTAAGTTACCAACTATATTGCTTGGCAAATCTGGATCTACTGCTGTATCAGTTCTTAGAGGTATCCAGCGACCTGTGCCATCTGGGTTAAATTTGGCAGCATAAAGCATTCCCTGACTAAGCAACTGGGAGTTAACTTTGTCTGTTGGGTTACTTACTTTGTCTTTGCTAACAAACTTATAAATATGTCCGCCTCTGCGATCGCATCCAGAATAAAATGCAATTGGTTTTCCAGGGACTACACGTACTCCTACAGCTTCATGACGGAAACGTCCCAGCCAGGTATGCTTGGTTCCATAATCTTTAGGGTTGGCTGGGTCTAGTTCTACTATCCAACCATATTTGTTACCAGCTAGACCAAAAACGTTACCTTGTCCGGAAATTGATTTTTCCTTCAACACGAATGGTCTCGTACCTGGGTCAAAAGATGTCCCATCTGCGTAAACTGGCTCTGGAACCTGTGCCTGAAAGTTCTCTTCAGCGCTTAGAACTGTACCCCAAGGTGTAGTTCCACCCGCACAGTTGGCAAATGAACCAATTATGCGATCGCTTAATTTATCTATGTAGCCAAGTCCCTGTTTTTTACGAAACACAGCTACTCCAGGTCCGGTTGCTTGCAGATATCGGTTGTCTTTTAATCCTGAGATTCCGGTAATTCTTCTATCCGCTGGAGAGTTAGTACGCTCCCATTTTCCATTAGATGCCTTACGTACAGATATTACACCTATTCCCTGATCCAATAGTGCTTCTGCACTGATATCTGTAATTTTAACCTTTATCGGGTCATTATCCGACAAAGCATATGCATTTTTTTCACTCTTCCCTGATGAGTCTTTCTCTAATTCTGCCCTTACTTGCTCGAAAGGCAAAGATTTTCCTATGACTTGCTGATAAGTTTGCATCCAGGGAAGAGCACTTATATATTCAAAATTTATAGATAAGTAACCCTCATTATCTGCTGTCGAAACAAATGATAGATAATCGTTGTTATAACCAAAACGGGAATCACCAACCTTATCGCCCCAAGCTGCAATAACATGATATTCAAATCCTGGTGGCAATACCAGGTCGTCAACCACTTCATAATTGCGATAGTTTTCTTGCTGCTGTTCCACTTTCAAGCCATCTGTTTCCAAGGGTATAGGAGATTTGATGGGTTTGAAAGAAAGAAATGATGGCTTTATTGAATCAACAGATGTCTGAGTAACTTTTCGATCGCACCCAGCAAGAGAGCTGAAGGCAACTGCCCCGGCACCTCCTGCCATCAGTAGCAAGAAATCTCGACGGTTTGTATTACCCATTGTCCTGGTTGACTACATATCAATCATGTGTGTTCGCTGGCAAACTATTTTACATCGCCTTTGATACTTTAAAGGGAAAAGTTTAAGAACAGGTAAGGGTTTATTAAAATCTGTGTTAGTTAAATAATACTTAATTTCATTCTTGAGTACTTAAATAATTGTTAACTGTTACGCTATTTTTATAAGATGAATATATCACCATTAAACTATGAAAAAACAATATTGATGATTGCTCAATTATGATTATACAGAATTACTCGTCAATACTTATCTAAATGTGTAGGGAAATGATAAGCAAGTCTCTAAACATGAATCAAAACAACAAGTACTTTTGTGGGATTACCTTCCAATAAGTTTGGTACCAAGGTATTCTATGCTTTCATAAAGCTCAGTAAAATCGAAAACTATGACTTTTGCGATCGCGATCCCCTTTCATTCAAAAATATCTTAGTACAGAAAAATAATTAAAGTCTGTCTTGTATGTTACGGCTGCTTATTTTAGCTTATATATTTTTCTGCCTTTTCCCTAATACTTACCTAGACATAATCAAATCTAAATTTATAACATAATGTATTAAATTATCTAATGGAATAATCTAATGCTGACTTATATAGACTATGAGCCTAAAACCTTTTATACATCTAGCTTAGAGATAAATTCATAGGTAACATTTGCCCCTCGTATCTATTCTGCTATGCACATGTTTATTAATAGCTTGGCATTAACTGCCCACATTATTTCAAGATTCAATTAAAGTCTAAATTAGTTTATCTTCCCTGAATGCTTATTTCTACTTTAGAGCTAAGCCATAAAGTAGAAATAAGTAAAAAATATTTCTCATATAAGTCATATTTACTGAATAAATCCTTTACTTAACATCAGTTCGGATTAAGAACGTTTATTCAAGATTGAATTGCTCAAACAAGACAAAATGTTGACGTATACCAAAACCAAGGGAACACACAACGCCGGATTTGAGCTGATCGCGGAATAATCATTACTTACTGGATTGCTTGTTAGGTTAACTAATACTACAGCAAATTACATGAAGTTAAATATGCTTCATTTCCATTAATTAAGATTCAATTCAACTTCTAATGCCGGTAATCATATATGCTACTCGTTGACCAATATTAGTTGCATGGTCTGCCATTCTTTCTAAAAAGCGAATAGCTAAGCCAAGCAATAGAATTGGTTCAATTACTCCTTCAATGTTTTTCTGATAAGCCAAAGTTTTATACAAATGCTCATAAGCATCATCAACAGCATCATCAAGCTGTTTAATTTCCTTTGCGCATACCGCATCCATATCTGCCAAGCATTTAAGGCTAGTTGCTAACATTGCTTGGGCATGATGAGACATTATAGCGATTTCTGGTAATGTATGATGGGGCTCATAAGGAAAAATTTTGATTGCAATCTCAGCTATATCTTCAGCGTAATCGCCAATACGCTCTAAATCCCTAACTAACTGCATAAAAACGCTTAAGCAACGCAAATCCTGAGCGACAGGTGCTTGCAAAGTCATAATTGCAATGCAGTCAGTTTCAATTTGACGATAGATTCTATCGACTTTTTTATCGATTCGAGGGATTTGATTGGCAGCATTTAGATCCCGTTCTATCAGTGCTCTGTGACTAAGACGAAATGATTGTTCGACCAAAGCCCCCATTCTTAATATATCTCGTTCAATGCGCCTAATCTCCCGTGTTAACTGGGGTCTTCCCTGATTGAGCATCATAAATTGAATAACCCGCTAAGATGATACTAATTCTCTTAATATAAACATCTATTTAGATATTTATCAAAATTGTTACTTTGATTTTTTGTCAACCCACATAGCTACTATTCTCTAGGCTGATTTTAAAATTATGCATTACCTCTTAGCGGCTTTAAAACCTATAGGCTTTAATATCTTTCAGGTCTACTGTTCTACTTTCCCATAAACTCTTACATTGATATAAAAGGTTTTAGTCATTTGCTTATATGCGATAACACTAAGTAGGAAATGAGATAGATAATCTGTGATTTTACTTGTCATATAAGCATTCATCAAGCTATTAACAGCTCATAAATATACAGATAAATCATTCTACATATGCTAGATATTTTTATCCTAATCCTTTAGGAGGATATATCACTTTAATTTGCCTGATAAATATTACTAATTTAAATGATAGTTATAAGTTAAATATATTATAAAGATAGCAAATAAAGTTTCATTCATACCCTAGGACATAAATAAGGAGGCTAATCAAAATCGATAAAACCTATTATATATAAAGACTGTGTCATTTTAAGATAGTGTTATTTTGTTCATTAAAAACGCAAACCGCAGGATATTTCGCCTCTTTGTTTATTAGTTGTAGGAGTATTTTAAATTCCGCGTAGCGGTACTAGCTAGCCAAATTATAAATTGAAACAGAAATTTTGCTTAACTTTTTATGACTTTTGGTAATTGAATTTGTATTAATCCACCCCCTGTTTGGGGATGATTCATTGCTTTGATAGTGCCATGATGAGCTTGAATAATTTGTTTGACAATTGCTAACCCCAAACCACTACCGCTAGACTTTGGAGAAATATTGTTTTCTTTTGTAGAAAGACGCGATCGCGACTCATCTCCTTTATAGAAGCGTTCAAAAATGTAAGGTAGGTCATTTTGATTAAAACCTGTACCCGAATCAAGAATATTTATCTGTGCTGTTTGACAATTTGCTTTATCCGTAGCGATAACTTTCATTTCTAGAGAAATGCTACTATGAGGAGGACTATGCTTGATACCATTATCTAAAAGATTTAGAAAAACTTGATGCATGCGGGCAATATCCGCTTCAATCCATAAAGTATCTAGACCGGAGTACACTAACTTCAAATCTTGTTTTCGAGCAATTAGTTCTAAATTCTCCCATACATGAATAGCCAAAGAGTGTAATTCTACCGACTGGTAATTTAGCTGCACAGGTTCTTGGACTTCGAGTTGATGTAGTTCTAGAGAAGCTTGTACCAGATCTATAAGTCTGTCTACTTCTTGCAATAAACGATTTACTAAGCGTCTCCAGGGACTATCTATACGTTCGCTTAAAGTTTCTATTACCAGACGAATAGAAGTTAATGGAGTTTTTAACTCATGAGATAGGTCGGAAAAAGTGCGATCGCGTGCTTGAGTCATTTCCAGGAGAGGTTGTATATCTTCTAGAAAAACTGCTACTTTTCCACCAGGTAATGGGGTACTAGTAGCTCTCAAATTCTGAGACTTGATTTGTGAGATTGCATTTGCATCTTCACAGGCAGGATGGAATATCCACTCCTTCATCTGTCTATCCTGAAGAGAACGGGTTTTCTCAATCAGATTATCAAGCTCATAAGAACGTACCATCTCCAATAGCAAGCGTAGATTCCCGGTTTGCCAATGTTGCAAATACAACATTTCCTGTGCTTTTTGGTTACACTCAAGTAACTGATTTTCTTCGTCTACCTTCAAGTATCCAATGGGAGCGGCTTCTAATATTTCTTGATAAATATATAATTCTTTTTGTAGAAATTCTTGCTCTTGCTTTACAGAACGAACTTCATATTGTAAACGTGGAATTAAAGGCAGTTCTTCGCGATCAATTCTTCGGAGAAAAATTCGGGGTATAAATCCTAAGTAACGATTCAGCTGTATCTGCTGATATAGCCAAAAAGCTAAACCCAAGCTCAAACCAATCACTAATCCTATTGCCAGCATCGCAAGTTATGTTATCTACCGGAAAATACCGGTCGAGCTAAAGCGTTATTTCATGGTAGTGTAACATTCACCGGTAAAAGTCCGCTGCTGTACTCAAATTCAAAATCCTAAGAATTAGACACTGTACAAATTAATTATCTTAATGTATTAAGATTTTTATTTTGTTTCAGGCTTTGACAAAGAAAAATTTAACTTATTGCAATGGTTTTCGATCATCGCAATAAAATAGACTAAAAATGTAGCTAAAAGCCTTGAAAAACATACCCTCTATTTTTACTTTTCTGTGAATACGTAATTCCTAAGTTCAAACTTAAAAATTCAAAAATAATTAAATAAACCCCGTCCATATTTAAACCTGGAGTTCCTAATTCTCCCGATACGTCATTGCGATGTAAGGAAGCAATCTCTTAGTCTTGATAAAAAAAACTACGGTTCTCAAAGTAGACGTGGTTTAATTTTAATTTCTAAATTTTTAATTGCATGAGTTTTGAAGGTAGTCTTGAATAAAGTAAGGGTGTTTAGCCTTTACTTATGGATAGAAGCCTAAGGGACTTCCAATTAAAAAAATAATCAATCGTTTTGGTTTTCAGTCCCCGAACTTATTCCTCTTGAAGATGATCCGTCGTCGTCAGGGTTTCCCTCTAGCAAAAAACTGCACTTTTAACTGGATTTATCCTGATGATTCTTCACGCTGAAATTAATAATTTTGTATTTCCAATTACTCGAAGGGGGGACTGAATCACTGAGAATAATAGCTATTGATTACCCAAAACGATAGCCAAAACCTCTAACGGTGATAATATACTCTGGATGACTTGGGTCTTGCTCCAATTTCTCTCGCAACCAGCGAATATGAACATCTACTGTTTTACTATCACCTACAAAGTCAGGACCCCAAACTTGGTCTAGCAACTGCTCTCTTGACCAAACTCGTCTAGCGTAACTCATAAATACTTCCAGAAGACGAAACTCTTTAGGAGATAAGTTTGCCTCTTCACCACGTACCAAAACTCGACATTCTTGGGGGTATAGAGAAATATCTTTGTATTGTAATATGGGCGACTGGGGCAAGCTGCATAACCGCTGACGACGAAGTAGAGCACGGATACGAGCAATGAATTCTCGAACGCTAAATGGTTTAGTCAGATAATCATCCGCTCCAACTTCTAAACCTAAAACTCGGTCGGTTTCGCTACCTTTAGCACTTAATATTAGAATTGGTACTGGGTTTCCTTGATGGCGAAGTAAACGACATATATCTAAGCCATTGACGTGGGGCAACATTAAGTCTAAAACTACTAAATCGAATGAAGCCTCTCCAGAATTAGACTCAAAACATTTCAGAGAATCCAATGCTAAACGCCCATCATCAGCAACTACAACTTCATAGCCTTCAGCTTCTAATGCTAAAACTACCATCTCCCGGATAAGTTCTTCATCCTCTACCAACAGAATTCGGTTGGTTTGTCCAATATCCCTAGTTACAGGATAACTTGCTGACTCACTGGTATACATTGATGTCACAAAGAAACTTCACTTTTTGCCTATATGGTTTTTTACTATTAATACTAAATAGTGACCATTTAATCACTATCTAGTCACTATATAGATATATACCGTTACAAAGCTTGTAGCAATCTTTTTTGTTGATGCCTGCTGTCTTATTTTTGTGTAACATATTTAACAGTATCATTATAATTATAAACTACTACAACCTGAAATTACTAACATTCAGTTTGACAATTTTATCTAACTATACATTTGGGCTATAGGTTTCTAATTATTAAATTTCGATGATTAAAAGTAGAGGGTTAAATATAAATGTAGTATCTGTCTAAGGCTGATTATTTCTCTGTTTGGGCGATTGTATATTTCTATTCAAATGTATGACTTTATATGTTATTTTCTTTTATTTAATGACTTCTATCAAATCTTGAATTGGTGATATATACTACCTTAGTACATGAAACTGCAAATATTTTATCCTTTGCAAGCATGAAAAAAACGTCCATGCTTCAGACATGAACGAAAATAAGGTTGAATAATAAGAGTAGCGATATCTATTAATCTTTTAAATAGAGATGACTGACTTCCTCTACAAATATTCTACCCGCGCATCTAAATTGCGATCGCGTAAATAGTTAGAAACTTTTCGAGCATCATTGATATTCTGAAATTCTCCTACATTTACATAATCCCCACGTCTGGATCTATTCACAAATGCTGTCGGGTAATACTGACGTACCTCAACAATAGTTTCAGCCTTAGTAACAGGTACAATTACTGCATAACGTCTAGATCCATTTTCGACTCGTAGACCTAATTTCCGCCATGTTGCTTCATCAACATTACCTGTGATAGGTAAATCATAAAACTGCTGATATGCACTAACTGCATTGCGAGTAATCGAACCAAAATAGCCGGTTGCTTCAGCGTTTCGGAAAAATCCTAACTCTTTCAACCTCAACTGAACTTGTCTTACTCTATTACTACTTATACCCTCATAAAGGATTTCAAAATCATCACCCCCTCCAGTACCGCGTCTATTGGAAGTAATTCGCCGAATTTGTTCTAAGGTAAATCTATCACCTATTCCGGTTGCAGGTATGCGATTATCCTGCTGGAAACGAATTATTGCTTCTTGGGTCAATCTATCGAATATTCCTGTAGGTTGAGCGCGGAAATAACCTAATTGCTGTAAATCCTGCTGTAAAGCTGTTACTTGAGGACCTCTCGAACCAAGATTTAAAGACATTCCAGGAACCGATACAGGGGGAATTGTAGAAGGGTTCACAGAAGGAATTGCAGGAGGAATTGTCCTAGGAGTAATTGTAGGAGGAATTCCTGTAGGGGGAATTCTAGGAGGGATTGTCCTAGGAGTAATTGTAGGAGGAAGAGGATCTGTTTGCACCGGTGGATTTGCACCATTAACAGCAAAACGAATCTGATCTAATGTCTGAAAATCAGCAACTCCCGTCATTTGCAAATTATTCACTTGCTGAAATGTCATTACAGCATTTTGAGTCAAGCGTCCATAATTTCCGTCTATGGGACTGTTAAAGTAACCAATCTGTCGTAAATCTTCCTGTAATTTTCTCACCCAAAAACCATTACAACCTACAGAAAGAGATCGAACATTTGGATCGCAATATACACCAGTGGATTGAGGTCTTCTTGGTGTTGGTGTTGCTCTAGGATTTCTCAGACCCCTCTCAATAGCATTTTTTGTTTGAGGACCGACTACACCAATAGCATCAATACCATTAGCGCGTTGAAATCTAATCACAGCAGATTGAGTTAACTCGCGAAATTTACCCGTTACAGCTGTATTGTAATAACCTAAAGTTTTTAAATTTCGCTGTAGTCTCCGCACAGCAGCACCATTGCAACCGTATCTTAGACTATTACAATTAATACGAGTGGAAGTAGTAGAACGAGATGTTCTGCATCTCCTCTTCAGAGCTGCGTCAGTTTTTGGTCCGACAAAACCATATTGAGGAAGTCCAACTCGACGTTGAAACTTTGTAACAGCACTTTCTGTTAAAGGACCGAAATTACCATTTACAGGACCATTAAAGTAACCCAGTCTCTTTAAGCATCTTTGGATTTCTTGTACTTGGTTTCCTTTATTTCCTCTACGAATTTGTGCTAGAGCTTCACCTAAATTTATATTTAACAAAAACAAAGTTAGCCCAGCAAATAAAAAAGATTTAGCAGTACTAACGCTAAATTGAGTCCAATTTAAATAGATTCGTAAGTTTACATCTGTGGGTTTGACGAGGATTGGCTCGTCGCTGCTACTTTTATTGTCATACTCTGGGGTAATATCAACTTTAGGTTCGGGAAGTTTTTCGCAATCTTGTGATTCCTTTACAAAGGTGGTAGCTAAAACTTCTGTATCAAGACTCTCCATATTTTTAATTTTTGGTTAGATGAATTCCCAGTACCTACAAAATAATTGCAGGAAATGTGGTAACACTTAATTTATTTAAACTTTAATTGAAGATAAGATAGCTACAGCCAGTAACTCATGATTGAGAAACCTACTGTGCAACCTTATCTTTAAGCCAAGATGGCTTAATAGCTTTGTACTGTGAAAATACTATACACTATGCAAACTCAGTGTCCACTAGCAATGTAATAGTTTTTATTTTTGAAGTGCTATCAGCATAATCATGGTCTAGCGAAAGTATTTTGTAAACTTGTTGAACTTACAAATAATTATTCCTATGAATTAATTTTTCTCAATTTTGTGACAAGAATAAATTAGTACAAAAGAAGACCATAGAAAGTTCATAGTAAGTCCAGATATAGGACTCCTCCGCAGATTTTTGAAAAAATAATTTGCTTCAGAGCTTGCTGTACAAAGATTTGATTCTCAGTATACTTAGCAAGATTCGAGTAGGATTCCTATATATATGCAAGTCATCTATAGTTCTTCATGTAATTATTCATGAGTTAAATTCAAGGATATTTTTAATAAAATGTATATATTAACATGTTGATATTAAATAGTATTTTTTAACTATCTCACTGCTTTTCCGGAAAATCCAACCGATTCATAGCAATCAGAGAATGCTCTTTATACTGATAATATCAGGCTTATTAAATTACTTAAATAGTAAAATATGTTGAGAACATAAATTTTACTTCTTTAAAATAAAATAAATATAAAACTAAAGTAGATGGGATATAACTATTGATTTATTTATTTATTTAGATTAGTTATCTTGACAGACTATTTAGTAAATACGAAATTTTTTTGATTTTTTTATTAAACTTCTTTGTAGAAATAACTGCAAAAGTGAAATAACACAAAAATAATATAGAAACTGTAACATTAAAAATACAATAATATAATATTATCTTATACTTGTTTTGTATGAAACTGAATATCAAGTCTCCTAACTTAAAGGCGTAAAAATTTTATAAACTACTTCATCGACTAATAAAACCCAACTGGGAATAATAGTCGGTAAATTAGTGTAAAAATCCGCTCTTTTGAATTATTTTACCTATCCCAAAACTTGATGCAAAACTTCCTGATTAATTAAAGTTCGGTCAACTATATACTGCAACTTATCTGATGGTACCGCTTCACCATTAGCATAATGTTCAATCCAGACCTTACTAATAATATTAGGGTCTTTTGGTAAATTTACTAAATCCCATCCAGGTATCTCTAAATCTTCCATTAGACGGTTGACTTTAGGGTCATAACTTAGAGCAAAACAACGACACTTTTCGGACGCACCCATAATCAAACTATGCAAACGCATTCCAATACTCATCTCCACACCGCGATACACTCCCTTTAATAACCTTGGTTCTTCTATATGAATAACTTTACTTGCATCTGAAGGGAGTCGCTTGTATATAGATTCAGCAATACTCAAATCCTTCATCTTTTGGAAAGGCAATAAGATAATAAAAGTTTGAGTTGCTTTCTGAAAATCTACTAATGCCTGAGTTAAATGACTTAATCTTTCTGGTGTAAGGTACTTATGAGAACGTAAAGTTACAGCTACCCTAGGAGCAGGTAAATCAAATAGTTCAGGAACTGGCTTTGATTCTAAAGCCCAGACTGGATCTGGTGCTAAAAAGTGAGGAATTCCCCAATCAGTAAGTAGTTGAGCTGAAGAGCGATCGCGGACACTAATTTGAGTACAACCTTTCAAAGTATTACGCGCTAACCAACGAGTAAAAGGTCGTTCTATCGGACCAATCCCTTGTCCCCAAGCAATAGTCTTCAATCCCATTCTTTGCCCTAAGCTGATCAATCCACCGTAATAAACTGGATTCATGGCACTGGTTGCATCCTGGATCAGACTACCACCCCCCAAGATTAAAGCATCGCAAGAGCGGATTGCTTTCCACAGTTGCGGTATAGTTTTTCTTTCATAAGTTTCTACACCATATAGCTGCTGGGTCATTTCAGGATTAGCAGTTAGCACAACCGGTGTTACCGTTGATGGTAGCATTTGTAAGAGAGTTGCCAATAAGGCTTCATCACCCCCATTACCCAAACCATAATATCCAGACAGCAATACTCGTATATTAGTCATGTTTAAATCAGGAATATATTTAACTTTTATATTTAACTCTGTATATCATTCTGTGTATCACTGAATATTGTGCAATAATCTCATAATCAAACAAGACATATTCGCCACATAAGAGGGCAATTTGTTATTCCTTAACTTTTGATATTTCAACTAATTTTTCAACCTTCACCACTCAAAACTCATCCTTTAACCGTCAACCTTTTCCCATTAGCAATTACCAAATCAAAAAAATGCATGCCCTTTCAATTCCAACCTGGATTATTCATGTTTCCAGTGTCATCGAGTGGATAGCAGCCATCTGGCTTATTTGGACTTATGGAGAAGTTGTCCAAAACCGCAGTTGGAGAACATTATCCCTAGGGATGTTACCAGCCCTTGTTAGTGCCATGTGTGCCTGTACCTGGCATTATTTTGATAATCCCACATCCTTGGAATGGGTGGTAACATTACAAGCTAGTATGACTGTATTAGGTAACTTTACTCTTTGGGTTGCTGCATGGTGGATTTGGCGTTCTGTTCAGTTAGAGGAAGAGAAGGAGTAAGGTGAATGGGAGATGGGTGGACGGGAATGAGTGAATGGGTGAATGAAAACAAAAACGAATAACAACCAACTACGATGATTTCTAAGGAAACTCTGTTTGCACTATCTTTATTCCCTTATATAGGTTTTTTATGGTTTATTAGCCGGGTTCCTCAAATGCCGCGTTTAGCTGTATATGGATTTTATGGAACTTTAGTGTTTGTCGCTGTGACTATTCCAGCAGGAATTTATGCTCAGTCTGCATATAAGGAAACTTTGGCTAATGTTGACTGGTTACATGGAGGAGCTGAAGTGTTTTTGACACTAGCAAATATTTTAGTTGTTGTTGGTTTTCGACAAGCAATTATTAATCAGAAAAAAGCTGGTGAAAAATTAGATAAGCCTTAGATATTATTCTGGTGAAACCAGATTAATTTAAAATATTTAATTTAAAATATTTAATTTAAAATACATTCAGAAGCCGAAAATCTTTGCTGATTGCGGTAATTATTGTTAACTTAAGTTTTGTGTAATGGAAGTTATTCCAGCTATAGATTTACTAGATGGGTGCTGTGTAAGACTTTATCAAGGAGACTATGATAAATCTCAGGTCTTTAATGAAAATCCGGCGGATGTTGCTAAAGAATGGGCAGACAAAGGTGCAACCAGGATACATGTAGTTGACTTGAATGGAGCTAAAGAAGGAGAACTAGTAAATCAAAAAGCGATCGCATCGATTGTGGAAGCTGTATCTGTACCCGTGCAGTTGGGTGGTGGATTACGCGATCGCAGTACCGTTTCTCAGATATTTAATTTAGGAGTAGAGCAAGGAATAGTCGGAACTATTGCTGTTGAACAACCCCAATTAGTACAAACATTGTGTGAAGAATTTCCAGGAAAAATTATTGTCGGTATCGATGCTCGTAATGGTAAAGTAGCAACTCGCGGTTGGTTAGAAACATCGGAAGTAATAGCAACTCAATTAGCTGTAAAGATGCAGGAATTCGGAGCAGCAGCAGTCATATATACTGATATTCATCGTGATGGAACTCTATCTGGACCAAATTTAGATGCATTGCGGGAATTAGCAAACGGTATTTCTATCCCAGTTATTGCTTCTGGTGGAGTGAGTTCAATTACTGACTTATTAAGTTTATTAGCATTAGAGTATCAGGGTGTATCGGGAGCTATTGTTGGTCGTGCTATATATACTGGGGATATCGATTTATCAGAAGCTATACGTGCTGTAGGTCCTGGACGTATTCAAGATATCCCTCCAAATCTTGATTCTTCAACATTTGCTTGATTTATTTCCATTGAGAATTGTGGTAAGGGATATCGCAAAAATCTAGACTGAAATTAATCTGCAAAAACTAAAATAATCTGATTTATCACAGATATTTTGTGCCCAGAAAGATATAGATAGGACTTACGCAAAAGCAATGTAATTCCGTCATTACGAGCGATAGCGACGTAATCACAAAGTTCCTGAAATTGCTTCCCTACACTCCGTTTCGGTCGCAATGACAAGTCTTCGTTGCGTAAGTCCTGATAGAGATGTATCTATGCTATCTTTCTAAAGGTTTGTTTGATTAAATCAAAGCTCCCAGTATAAATTAGTTTTCAACTATTTTCGTATTTTTCCGGATTCATAAAATACCAGCGTGTAGTTCAAGTTGTGGAAAGGTCGGAAGTACAGAGTTTCCTCTTTGCTTCCGTTTTATTAACAAGTTTTATTAAAAAGTATTTTAGTTTATCTTTATTCAAACAAAATGTTTTTAAAAATCAATTTCAAAACTAGATTCAGATTTTGTTAAATAAAATATTTTCAAAGCATATTTTAATAGATAATATAAATTTTATATTCTTCCTAATTATGCATTTGTATCGATGAATAAGGATTTCAAATTACTTTTTCTATTGTCAGAATGACCTAAATTCACTAAAGTTACTAAATTTATTATTGTCTTATAAGTCTATATTCTATTAAAAATTAACTATAAAATAATGGGTTTCCTTCTGGTAGAGGCGTAATAATTATTAACGTCTCTATTTTTTTCTTTAATTACATTGTTATTAATATCTATTCAAAATGAAAAATTTTATTTTTATCGTCAAATCATTCTGAAGAGGCTAATTTAATATTTTCAAGACTTACGCACAGACTATGTATTTACGTCGCAAACGGAAAGTCCTAACGGACATGCTACACAAACGTCTCGGACGGATTTACGTAGCTTTTGCGTAAGTCCTGTTATTTATATAAAACACATAAAATAATAGTAGAACTTATGAATAACTTTCAGAAATTATAACAGCCGTAAATGTAGAAGAATATATAAGCAAATTTAAAGGATAAATCATCATGGCTAGACGCAGACCAATCTTACCCGTTCCTTCTAGACCAAAGAAAAGAGCCAAGGGTTTTGCTGTATATATTAAAAATTCTAAATCATCTAGAAAATATTCTCAGAAGTAAATCAATATTTATTTTCAAAACCATAATAGCTCCGACGCAAGTAAACGTATTAGGTAAATTCTATAATCAATAGTTGTTTGACAAATTCAATTACCACTTGTCAAATTAATATTATTTCAAATATTCAAATGTAAACCCTTATCCTATAAGGATTTTGTTGTTTTATCTTCAATTTAACCGTACGTAAACTCATTGACAAATTGAGTGTTCTCTTCTGAATACTTGAAAAGAAGGTTTTTGTCGAAGATTTTACCAAACTTGACAGTTTAAGAAGAAATGCGGATGAAAACAACATAAACCAACTTTACTTCTGAATTGGTCAGAAACACCTCTTCATATCTTGCACCTAACCCTATAAACTTTCATCGGGACTGCCTTCTGGATTGCCCGAATAATCAAAAAATGGACGTAACTGGATTCGAACCAGTGACCTCTACGATGTCAACGTAGCGCTCTAACCAACTGAGCTATACGTCCGTAACTAGCGAATGGTAGCATAAATATTTTTCAGAAGCAAATATATTAACAGTTTCCGCTAAACGGAAGTAAAATAAACTGAGTAAGTAGCCAAAGTATAGGAATATTGTGAATATATTCAAAATATATTGTAAATATATATAAACCGATATAAATCTTAAAAAATGTCAACAGCTTTAATTACAGGTGCTTCTGCTGGAATTGGTAAAGCTTTTGCTGAACAACTAGCTGCACGTGGAACAAATTTGGTTTTAGTAGCGCGTTCTGAAGATAAGCTCCAGGAAATAGCATCTGATCTGAAAAATAAACATCAAATCCAAGTAGATGTGATAGTCAAAGATTTAACTGAAGCTAATGCTGCTCAATTCGTTTTTGATATTACTGACTCTCAAGGATTAACAATTGATGTACTGATTAATAATGCTGGGTTCGGTGATTATGGAGAATTCAGCAGTCGGGATGGAGAAAAACAAATAAAAATGATACAGCTTAATATTTTAAGCTTGGTAGATTTAACCCATAAGTTTCTACCATTAATGCGAATAAATCGGGCTGGAACTATTATTAATATCTCTTCAATTGCTGCATTTCAACCGATGCCTTATCTTTCGGTATATGCTGCTAGTAAGGCTTTTGTACTAAATTTCAGCGAAGCATTATGGGCAGAAAACCGTGACTATGGAGTAAAAGTACTTGTTGTTTGTCCGGGTCCCACAGAAACTAACTTTTTTAATCAGGCTAATTTTCCTGAAAGTTTCACCAGTAAGACCAGTAGTATATCTGCTCCAGACGAAGTTGTAAAAGATACTCTTGCAGCTTTAGAAACAAATAAGCAAACAATAGTGAATGGCGGTTTTGTCAATAATTTAATTACTAACTTACCTAGATTTTTACCCCGGGAAACTATTGTAGGTATTCTGGAAAAACAGTTTAAGAGTTGAATTTATTAGTTATTAGTTATTAGTTCAAATTAATTCTTTACTACATATAACTGGATTCTTAAGTTTAAATAAGTAGCTTAGAAATTCCAAATTAAAATTCTAAATTAAAATTCTAAATTAAAATTCCAAACTAGAATTACAAACTAGAATTACAAACTAGAATTTAAAACTAAACTAAAACTACATAAAACTAAAACTAAAATCAAACATATCGAGTTAGATTAACGCGGTAACGTTCTTTTTTGGTAATAGCAATATCCCCTATCTCCAAACGTCCTTTACCGCGAATTGCGACCAAATCCCCGCTTTTAACTTGAGAACTAGCTTGAGTAATTTCCTTCCAGTTGACCCGGACATCTCCAGAGTTGATTAAATCAACCATTTTTCCACGTGACATCCCAAAACCTGCTGATGCGATCGCGTCTAATCTTAAGGATGCTTCAACTGTTGTCAGTTCTTTTTTCTTAGGTTCTCTTATTTTCAATTCGCTGAGTTCTATTGGTCGAACTTTTACAGGAACTGAGCGGACTTGATTTAGACTTGTTTGCAGAAATTCTACCATTTCTGGAACTACTATTACTTGCGCTCCTCGTTCTCCCAGGACAATCACATCCCCTGTCTTTTCCCGAACGATTCCCGTACCTAGCATCGAACCCAGAAAGTCGCGGTGAGTAGCAGTGTCAAATAAAAAATTACCTGCAATATCCAAAGCTACCACATCCACCATAGACTCATCTAAAGGCAAATCCGAACGCGCGATCGCTATTCGTTTTCTCTCTGCTTGTGGATATCCTCCCCAAGCTAATATCTCTACTTCCGTGAGCCTGCTAAAAGCTTGATTGACTTCTGCTAATTCTGGAGGAGACAAAAAGTCAGTTAGGACAATTTCCCATGTTTTGATAGCTTGTTCGGCTAAATCAATAATACGAGCTATAACATCTCGATTTTCAACATTTTTTAGAATATTCTCTCTAGGTAACATTTATTCAATTAGTAGCATTTATTCAATTATCAGCTATCACTTATTAGTTATAAGAGATTTAGCATAACTTAACCCCTTATATATAAATCATTATTCTCTTTTTTCCTTTTATTACTCCCTACTTCTAACTTGCACATTTTATCAACCTTATATATTAAAGTTTTTAGAATTTATCAAAGAATTTGTTAATTTCATTTGTTGAAAGAGAGGGGTAATTTTGTAGCAATACCCACGCGAAAGCGAGTATTTTGTTATCCAGGAATGAAGGAATTTCCAACTCATGGGTTTCTTACACCTTTGACTCATCCTCAATTATTCTCTGCATAACCCTGAATATTTTCGGTTTCAAACTGACGTAATATGCGATTAGCTTGACGGGTCAGACTTTCTCGACCTTCAACAACTATCAAATATTTACCAGCTTCTAGACGATTGCGGTAGGGTAAAGCATCTCCACTACCAACAACCAAACCTACTCCTCCACCGACAAATACACTTCCCAAAGCACCACTGAAGGCACCTAATATTCCACCAACCACATGATTACCAATTTCTCCAGCCCAAGCAAAAGTATCTAAACCAGTAATCAGGCTAAAAGTTGCTCCTGCAAAAAAACCGAAAGGTACTAGCCAAAAAGCCATTTGTCTAGACTGCTTCCTTGCTTGCTCTTTAGGGTCAATTAAACCGTATTCGTCAGCACTTTTATAACCTTTCCCCAAAATAGTGCTTTTTATATTGTCTTTTGCTAAAGCCAAATACGCAGCCTCTGCCTGTATCCTGTCTGGTAGTACAGCAACAAGATAGTTCATGTTAAAAAATGTTGCCCAATAGATTTAATTTTCTATTAACAGCCTACCAGTATTAACTGAAATGATGTTGTGAATACTTTCATTTCCAGAACATTTTCCAGAACATTTCTCAGAATATGTGTTGACTAAAATGCAAAATTGGAATGCTTACAGCCCTTTGACCATTTTGAAGAAGTCAAAAATTTTGAATTAATTAATGGAGGGTACAAGCCCCCACTGAATCTTATTCAGTGGTCAATAATTGCGTGGTGGGTTCAAGCCCCCACTGATTTGAATGCCGGAATTTTGAATTTTGTTCGTTGAAAACGTTCCCGAAGGGTATTTTGAATTGGAGCGAAGCGAATTGACTATGCTTGACTAAAGTATAGGGTTATGCACTATTTTTTTATCAACTATAAATTGAGATACATCGATCTAGAAAACGAGCCTATCAATTTAGAGAATCAAAAGTTTTACAAAAATTATCAATTCCCGTTTTGATAACGTACATAATTGTTGGTGTGGCAAGAACTTTAGGAAACTCGTCTATATTTTCGAGATATTCCACCATGACTTTAATACTATCATTTTGCAAATCGCTACGAAAATTCTGATTACAGATAATAGTTCGCCATCTTCTTGCTAAGGCATCTAACCATTCCGCATTATTAATTTGTGGCTGTTGTCCAATACGAATAGCTAGGGTCATTGCAGCATCTTCCAGGTCACCGTCACAATCTTCTATTAAGTCTAATGCTCGCATTGCGGTAACGTTATCTGCTAGCTGAGAGCGGAATTGAGCAATTTCTTGCGACGTAACTTGGGTCATAAAGTTTAATTATTAATCAGTTGAAAGTAAGTTAGCTTATAAGTTAATTGATTAATTTATATAAATAATCTCAATTAATTTTTTTCAAGATTTTGTCAGAGAATCATGAAAAATTACCTTTATTTTTTTACTAAGCATAAATCACATCTTATAAATATTTTTGATACCTTCGATATATAAGTATTTAGATTAACAATTTTTAATTATTTAAAACATCTTCTTAGTAAATATCTGTGGGGATGCTTCACTCCTAAATCAAATCTCTGTATTGAAATTTCTATATTTAACTCTTTTGTATCACTTTCATTAGAGAAAAATCAAAAGCTATTTCTTAAAGGAATTTTTAAACAAGGCACTTTCATATCAAACATTTTCAGCCCAAGGGGTATTAAAATTCCACTACAGTTCGGTTAAACATTATTCAGGGAGTAAAGAAGTGAGAGAGTGGCTTTGTTGATGGTTGTTAATTAACCATCCTTTTGTACCCATTACTCATTACCTCTACAAAATCTTTTCTACTTACCTAATATTATATTCTGAAGAGGGTTTGGGGGCGCAGTCCTTCTCCCAATCGCCGGTTTAGGAGAGAATCCCCAATTCATCAATTATTCGAGCCTTCGTAAATTTTTGCTTATCCAAAACCTATTGATTAAACTTCATTGAACTTCCCCTAAGGTACATAGGAATTTTGAATTCCCACCTTGTCAGTCCTTCCCATCTCAGACAAGTTAATTTTCAGACAGCTTATTCTTACGACTTTTTATTCTTACGACTTTTTCAAACCACCGCATTTCCGGTCGATGTTTTTGTATACCTGGAAACACAGCTTCCGCTTTTGTAAAATCTTTAATCTTACTCTTGCATCCCTCATTAATCCTGGGTTCGAGACTTTTCTAACGAAGATGAAACGATCAATAATGGTCAATTGGGGTCACAAACCTGGTAGATTTAGCTATCAGCGAGTAAAAACTGGTAAAAATGAAAGTCCTGGTTATTGGTGGAGATGGCTATTGCGGTTGGGCAACCGCTCTTTACCTTTCTAATAGAGGTTACGAAGTTGGTATTTTAGATAGTTTAGTGCGACGGCATTGGGACAACGAGCTGGGCGCACAAACTCTAACACCTATTGCACCAATTCAACAACGTATCGCACGTTGGAAAGATTTGACTGGTAAGTCTATCGACTTGTTTATTGGTGATATTACGAATTATGAATTTGTCAAGAAAACATTACATTCCTTCGAGCCTGAAGCTTTAGTGCATTTTGGTGAGCAACGTTCTGCACCTTTCTCGATGATTGATAGAGAACACGCAGTTTTAACCCAAGTAAATAACGTGGTTGGAACTTTAAACTTGCTCTACATCATGCGAGAAGATTTCCCCGATTGCCATTTGGTGAAATTGGGGACTATGGGTGAGTACGGTACGCCTAATATCGACATTGAAGAAGGCTACATTACCATTGAACACAATGGACGTAAAGATACTTTACCGTATCCAAAACAACCTGGTAGCTACTACCATTTAAGTAAAGTTCACGACAGTCATAATATTCATTTTGCCTGTAAAGTGTGGGGTCTGCGGGCTACAGACTTGAATCAGGGAGTAGTTTATGGTGTATTGACCGAAGAAACTGGCATGGATGAAATGCTGGTTAACCGTCTTGACTATGATGGTGTATTTGGCACAGCATTAAATCGTTTCTGTATTCAAGCAGCTATAGGACATCCCCTTACCGTTTATGGAAAAGGCGGACAGACCAGAGCATTTTTGGATATTCGCGATACCGTACGCTGTGTTGAACTAGCGATCGCCAACCCGGCAGAGGCTGGAAAGTTCCGCGTATTTAACCAATTTACCGAGCTATTCAGCATTGCTGATTTGGCGGATATGGTGAAAAAAGCAGGTAATGCTTTAGGATTAAATGTGGAGATCAACCATCTCGACAACCCCAGAGTAGAATTAGAAGAGCATTACTTTAAAGCTAAAAATACTAAGTTGTTAGATTTAGGTTTGCAGCCTCATTACCTTTCTGATTCCTTGCTGGACTCTTTATTAAACTTTGCTGTTAAATATCAAAACAGAGTTGATAAAGAGCAAATTTTACCCAAAGTTTCTTGGCACAGGAAATAAAGGTACCTCCGAATGCAGCTAGTTACAGAGTCTTATCTCACTCAACAAAGCAAGCTGCCTATATCTGGTCGTCATATTGTTGCTCAGTATGACGACCAATTCGTCGTTGTTTATCAAGCATATCGTCCCGAAATTGGTGACTTTGCAGCCCAAAATGGTTATTTCGGTGGTGAGTTCCGACTGAACCGCATGAGTTGGATTAAGCCTAACTTTACTTGGATGATGTATCGTTCCCGATGGGGAACCAAGATAGGACAGGAAGTAATATTAGCGATTTGGTTAAAGCGTTTTGCTTTCGATGAAATGTTATCTACTGCTGTTCACTCTAGCTTTGTACCAGAGGTATATTCTAGTAAAATTGAATGGAAGGAAAAGATTAACAGTTCCTCAGTTCGTTTGCAGTGGGACCCAGACCATCATCCATCGGGTGCAAAACTAGAAAGACGAGCGATTCAAATAGGAATACGGGGAAAAATCCTCGAATCTTATGCCAAAGAATGGATAGTAGGAATTGAGGATATTTCCAAATTTGTGCGTCTGCAATATCAAAATTTGCAAAAGACGCATGATTTATCATCTCTAATTGTTCCCAGAGAAAGAATTTACCCAGTTAATTCTATTGGGTTAGCTCAAAAACTGCGACTATCTGAGAATTCTGAAATTAAAGACTTCACTGAATAATTAATTTCACTGAATAATTAATCACTGATAAACCGATTAGCTGAATTAAAACTATATGCGAATTGCCTTATTTACCGAAACCTTTCTACCCAAGGTGGATGGCATTGTAACTCGTCTCAAGCATACCGTTGAGCATCTACAACGTAACGGTGACCAGGTACTGGTAATTGCTCCTGAAGGAGGCTTAACAGAATATAAGGGTGCTAAAATTTATGGAGTTACTGGTTTCCCTTTACCTTTATACCCAGAATTAAAGTTGGCAATACCCCGTCCTGCCATTAGCGAAGCTTTAGAAGAGTTTAATCCAGATATTATTCATGTAGTTAACCCAGCGGTATTAGGGTTAGCGGGTATATTTCACGGCAAGTTTAATCATATTCCCCTAGTGGCTTCATATCATACCCATTTACCGCAGTATCTCCAACACTATGGTCTAGGAATGTTGGAAGGATTACTTTGGGAATTACTAAAAGCCGCTCATAATCAAGCTTCTCTAAATTTGTGTACTTCTACAGCAATGGTAGAAGAATTGAGAACTCACGGTATAGAAAATCTAGATTTATGGCAGCGTGGAGTAGACATAGAAACATTTCACCCTAGTTTAGCTAGCCAGGAAACCCGCCAGCATTTGTCTCAAAATCACCCAGAAAGCCCTTTATTGCTTTATGTTGGTCGTCTTTCGGCTGAAAAAGAAATTGAGCGCATCAAGCCTATTCTAGAGGCTATTCCCGATGCAAGGCTGGCACTGGTAGGAGATGGTCCTCACCGAGAAGCCTTAGAGAAATATTTTGCTGGAACTAATACCTACTTTGTTGGCTATTTAACTGGAACAGACCTGGGTTCAGCTTTTGCTAGTGCCGATGCTTTTATTTTTCCTTCCCGTACAGAAACATTGGGGTTAGTTTTACTAGAAGCAATGGCTGCGGGTTGCCCTGTGGTGGCTGCCAATTCTGGTGGTATTCCTGATATTGTAACAGACGGCATTAATGGATATCTGTTCGCACCATCAGATGATGACCAGGGTGCAATAGATGCAACACTCCGACTTCTAGAACAAACTCAAGAAAGAGAAGCTATCAGGCAAAATGCTCGCATGGAGGCAGAACGTTGGGGATGGAATGCTGCGACCTGTCAGTTACAAGCTTATTACCGACAAGTACTAAGTACTCAAACTTGGATGAATGCTGCTTGAGAAGAACAGGAAGGAATTAATTCAAAATTCCGGTAGACAAAATTTCTACGTATCCTCTGGGAATTTCTTATAGCAAAAAATCAAAATTCTTTCTATAATACGTAATCATACTTATACTTAATTCTGATTCACCGACTCGAAAGTGAAAAGAGAAAAGTGACAAGGTGTAAAAATGAAACTTACACTCAATCATTTTTTGGAAATTTCTTGTTTATCCGAACCGTATTAGGTTGGGATGTTTTTGGAAATTTATTATCTTTGTTTTACAGCAGTCTAAAAAGCAATTCACAAGACTTTGTGGTTTATGTTGTATGTAATTAACGTATACCTGCCCAAGAATTCGCTACTAATTTTATATATGGATGGACTGCTAAACTAACAATAATCTGAGTTGGATTATCCTTTTGATAGAGATAATCAATTAAAGATGCCACCTCATCTTTAATACCTCTCCTATTCTAAAGAGAAGTTTATAGGGATTTAACCTGAGTTCGGGATAAGCGGAGACCCTCATTAAATCGTTGCTTGATTCAGAGATATATCAACGTGCTTGTGTCATTTCAGACATTTACAGTTAAATAAACCTTCTTAACCCGAACTGATGTTATTTAGGTAAGGAGAGGTAAATCGCAGAAAAGATGAGGTTTTATGAGATTTTATCTTTAATTAAATTAAATTAAATGAATTAATTTAAATTTAATTCACTTCACTTACTTGTCTATATATTCTATATATACCTACATGAATGACAAGTACCTCTAAATATAAAAGTAATAGACAAGTAATAGAAGAATAATTTATAAAAACTAGGAATGAAGTATAGAAATTAAATATTTAAATTTAAATTTTAAGACATTGGACAAGAATTATTTAGAATGGTTTATCGATAAAAAATATATAACTTTGAATTTAGATTAATTATGGCACTTCTTAATTCTGGTAGCGTTTTAGCTACGTTAACTGAATTAACACAGGTGAATCGCACTCATTCTCTACTCCGACGAGTAGATGACCTTTCGGTGAATGAGTTTGTTTGTCTGCTAGATTTTATTACCGCCGAATTTCAACAATTTCTCAGAGCTATTGAATTAATCAATAATGAAGCTCTAGAAACTATGTTAGAAAAAGTTTTAGAAGCTATTACTTTAAAAATTGGACAAATTTTAAAAGCTGAACATACCACCATTTTTTTAGTAGATACAGATAAAGGTCAGCTATGGTCTAAAGTTATTAGAGAAAATGTTTATAAACCTATAGAAATTCGCATTCCTATAAATGTTGGCATTCCCGGTCATGTAGCAAATACTGGAGAATGTTTAAATATTTCTGATACTTATACTCATCCTTTATTTAGCCCAGAATTAGAGAAACAGATGGGCTACAAAATTAATAATATTCTATGTATGCCAGTTTTAAGTAGTAAAAAGGAAGTTGTAGCAGTAGTACAGCTAGCGAATAAAACTGGCGATATTCCTTTTGATGCTGATGATGAATCTAGGTTCCGAGACTTTGCTGCTTCCATAGGTATTATCTTAGAAACTTGTCAATCTTTTTATGTCGCAGCTCGCAATCAAAGGGGAGCAACTGCTCTTTTACGTGCAACTCAAACTTTGGGACAAAGCTTGGACTTGGAAGCGACTCTACAAATAGTCATGGAACAAGCTCGAAATTTAATGCAAGCAGACCGCAGTACCTTATTTTTATATCGTAAAGAAATGGGGGAGTTGTGGACCAAGGTCAACTCTGTAAATGAGCAGACTACAATGGAGATTCGTATTCCTAGTAATCGTGGGATAGTCGGCTATGTAGCTTCAACTGGTCAAGCTCTAAATATTTCTGATGCTTACAAAGACCCAAGATTCGACCCAACTACAGATAAACGAACTGGATATGAAACTCGGAATATTTTATGTTTGCCGGTATTCAACTCTGCTAATGAATTAATAGGTGTTACCCAATTAATTAATAAGAATCAGGGAAGCTTTACTAACTCCGATGAGGAATTTATGCGAGCTTTTAATATTCAAGCAGGGATTGCTTTAGAAAATGCTCGTTTATTTGAAAACGTACTATTAGAAAAACAGTACCAAAAAGATATTCTACAAAGTCTTTCGGATGCAGTGATTTCCACTGATATGCAAGGCAGAATTGTTACTATTAATGATGCAGCTCTGGAATTATTAGGCTGTACCCTAGAAGATGGCTGTAGCAAAAACAATAAATCGGACTGGGAAACTAATATTATTGGTCGCTTAGTATGGGAAATTGTCCCCATAGATAACTTACAGCACCGTCTCTTAGATAGCTTGAATAATGGAGCAAAACATTTTGTACCAGAACAGTCTTTGACTCTAGGACTATACTTTCTTAATCAAAAAGAATCTCCAGATATGGAGCTTGCTGAGATTAATAAAAAAAGCATTTTGGTAGTACGCGATCGCACAAATTCCCATGTATTCATACCTTGGAATCAGTATTTAGCTCCTAGTTCGGAATTTATTGACGCTAGATTTGTTCAGCAAATAGAACGCAGTATTAACTTAACAGTTAATCCTTTAACGAACCCAGAAGGAGGAGTTCGGGGTGGTTTAGTAGTACTCGAAGATATTAGTCAGCAAAAGCGGATGAAAACTACTATGTACCGCTATCTTACCCCCAGAGTCGCCGAACAGGTGATGGCTTTGGGTGATGATACATTGATGATTGGTGAAAGAAAAGAAGTAACAATTCTTTTCTCTGATATCCGGGGATATACTAACCTCACAGAAAATTTAGGTGCTGCGGAGGTGGTTTCACTACTTAATCAATATTTTGAAACAATGGTAGAGGCAGTATTTAATTATGAAGGTACTTTAGATAAATTTATTGGTGATGCTTTAATGGCAGTTTTTGGAGCACCTTTAACTCTAACAGAAAACCATGCTTATAAAGCTGTACAAGCTGCATTAGATATGCGTCAGCGATTAAAAGAATTTAATGAAAGTAGAATTATTCAAGAACAACCACAAATTAAAATTGGTATTGGTATCAGTTCTGGGGAAGTCGTTTCAGGTAATATTGGTTCCCGTAAACGTATGGACTATACCGTGATTGGCGATGGTGTTAACCTCAGTTCCCGTTTGGAAACAGTAACAAAAGAATATAATTGTGATATAGTATTAAGTGAATTTACGTATAACCTATGTCGCGATCGCATTTGGGTCAGACAGCTTGATACTATTCGGGTCAAAGGAAAAAATCAAGCCGTAGATATATATGAATTGATAGGCGATCGCAGTATTCCTTTGGATAAGTCAGTACAGGATTTCCTGTACTATTATCAAGCAGGAAGAGCGGCGTATATATCTCGACACTTTCAGCAAGCTGTAATTTGCTTTGAGGCTGCAAAACAATTTATGCCGGAAGATAGAGCTACTAGTATTCATATCCAGCGTTGTAAAAATTATATCGAAAACCCACCTCAACAAGATTGGGATGGTATATGGACAATGGAAAGTAAGTAGGCATCAGGAGAATGAAATCATAATGAGTTTAAAAATAATAGCTGAACTTCTTTTTTACTCATCACTCATCACTTATCATTCATAACTCATTGCTCATTACTTTCCTCATCTGTAAAAGGATTTTCACCTATTTGTAATTCCTTTTTTGCTTTTTTTAACTGTTTCCATAAACCCTTGATTTCCTCATAAGCTTCTTGAGGATCGATTTTACCAGCAGTCTCTAGATTACATATATAGCTGACTTTATTAGCAAACTCTTGGAGATTAGCATTAAATACCAAGTTCTCAGGTTTTACACTACCATAGTAGCGGCTGCGAGGATTAAGAAAGTTTTCTTTATCTGTCATTTTCTTATTTTAACCTGAGTTCGGGATAAGCTCAAAGCTTTATGGTGTGGTTGCTTGTCAAAGATATACGTCAAGTCGCTTCGCTCCAATTCAAAATACCCTTCGGGAACGTTTTCAACGAACAAAATTCAAAATTCCGACATTAAAATCAGTGGGGGGCTTGTACCCGAAATTAATTAATTCAAAATTTTTTAATTCTTCAAAATGGTCAACGTATTTGTGTTGTTTCACCAACTGACGGTTGAATAAAGGTTCTTAACCCGAACTGAGGTTATTTTACAGATTTTCAAGTAAAGCCCAGCATTGTACTAGGAAGTCTCATCGAAGAAGGGAATTCTTTTTTCACGTATTGAGCAGAAGCATCTTTAATTCTGTGCATGATTTAGGTGGTGCAATATCAGGTGGGCAGTCAATAAGTAGATAAACCTGTTCCGGTTCGATTGGTAGACTTATCACTTCACATTCTAAATTGCTAGCGGCATCGTATAATCTCATAGTTTTGATTAACATCAAAAAAAGCCCAATACTGGGGCTTGATACTAATGGTGAATGAGTAGATATAAAATAAATAAACCCCAGGGTATCAAACTCTTACCAAAAGTAAAATTACTTTCTACTATGTCATTTAATTCCAAATTATATGAAGGTAAAGCTAAAATTCTTTACTCTACAGATGAGCCTGAAGTATTATTAACAAACTTCAAAGATGACGCAACAGCTTTTAATGCTCAAAAACGTGGCAGTATCCAAGGTAAAGGGGTTATAAACTGTGGCATTTCCAGTAAACTATTCCAATATCTGGAAAAACATGGCATCAAAACTCACTTTCTTGACACTCCAGCGGAAAATCAAATGCGGGTTAGAGCTGTCAAAATTTTACCCATAGAAGTCGTTGTCAGAAACATTGCAGCTGGAAGCTTATGTAAACAAACTGGATTAGAACTTGGAGAAGTACTGCAAAAACCTTTAGTAGAATTTTATTTTAAAAATGACCAATTAGGAGATCCCTTACTTACACGCGATCGCTTATTTCTATTAAAATTAGCTACTCAGGAACAAGTTGAGGAAATTACTCATCTTGCATTGCAGATTGACAAGTTACTTCAGGAGTTTTTCTTCGGATGTGGCATAACTTTAGTAGATTTTAAATTAGAATTCGGCGTAGATTCACTTGGACAAATATTATTAGCAGATGAAATTAGTCCCGATACTTGCCGTTTATGGGATACTTCAAATCAACAAAATCCTAATTTGAGAGTACTGGATAAAGACCGCTTTCGTAAAGATTTAGGAAATGTAGAAGCTGCTTATCAAGAGGTTTTACAAAGAGTCGTCAAGGCATTAGAAAGTTAGGGAAAGGAATATGAATGGGAGATTGGGAGAGAAAATTATAGCTTTGTTGTTATTCGATTACCTTTTATCTCTGACCTTACCTTTTCTCCTGATGACTGATTTGTCCTTGACAAAGAACCAATAACTAATCATTAATTTGTGATGGTGTGTGGATGTGAAGAGGAAAAAAAATAGTATGCGTTTATATCCGTTTTTACTGACAACTGTAGCAATTACAACTCAGGCTGGGATTACATTAACAGCGAATGCTCAAGCAGCTTTAAAAGGGGTTAATCCTACCGATAAAAGTAAAACCCAAGATACAACTATTGGAATTGTTCCCGGATTAAATAAAAAATTAGGGAAGGAATCAAAGATAATATTACCTGTTTCTAGTAAAAGACCAATCATACCAACTAATAATCTAAAAAAATCTGGACAAGAATCTAAAAATCAAGTAAGTGGGAATGGGAGCAAATATGTAGCAAACAGTTCCTCGCAAAAATTAATTTCTGCTTTAAAAAATAAACAGCAAAATAGTAAAAGTGTAGTTTTACCAAGTGTTAGTCCTCAAAAAACAGAAAAAACACAAGAAAAAATATCTGTACTACCATTAGTTTCTAATAGTGTTGTTACCAATAATCGAGCAAATAATAAAGGGAAAGCTAAACAACTTCTAATTTCCCCAGAAAAAACTATCCCCACACTGGAAAATTCCACAGAACAGAACCCTTTCAAAAGTAACCGCTATAAATCTCGTAATAATAAAACTGCTCAAAATTTCCCCTCTACAACCCCTCAAGAGCAACCACCACAGTCAACACCCCAACCAGCAGTTCCTCCAGAACCCGAAGAAAATCAAACTCCTGATGAAAATCAGCAGCAAATACCCCAATTACCTCCTCAGCCAACAACTCCCCAACAAACAACTCCCCAACAAACAACTCCCCAGCAAACTCCTCCCCAAACAGGATTTCCTGACTCTGGTCAGACTGAAAATACATCACCAGAAGCAGAAACTCGCGTATTAGTTGCTGAAGTAGTTGTAGTTCCTGAGAGTGGAGAATTATCCCGGGAATTAGAAAATCAGGTCTACAGAGTAGTCAATACTCAACCCGGACGCACAACAACCCGTTCTCAATTGCAGCAAGATATTAATGCTATCTTCTCTACCGGTTTCTTCTCTAATGTACGTGCAGTACCCGAAGATACCCCTCTGGGTGTAAAAGTTAGCTTTATTGTTACCCCCAACCCGGTTCTGAGCAAAGTCACCATAAATGCTAATCCCGGTACAGAGGTTGCTTCCGTCTTACCAGCAGAAGAAGTAGATAAAATTTTCAGTACTCAATACGGTAGAATTCTCAACCTAAGAGAACTGCAAGAAGGCATCAAACAATTAAAAAAAGTTTATCAAGACAAAGGTTTTGTATTAGCTAATGTAATCGGTTCCCCTCAAGTCTCCTCAACTGGAGTTGTTACCTTACAGGTTGCAGAAGGTGTAGTAGAAGAAGTAAACGTCAAATTCCGTAACAAGGACGGAGAATTTACCGACGATAAAGGAAAACCAATCAAAGGTAGAACCCAAAAATATATAGTCACCCGTGAGATGCAACTGAAAGCGGGTACCGTATTTAATCGCAACACAGTTCAACAGGACTTACAACGGGTATTTGGTTTGGGAATATTTGAAGATATTAATCTTTCTCTCGACCCAGGAACAGACCCAACCAAAGTTAAAGTTTCCGTCAACGTTGCAGAACGTAATAGCGGTTCTATTGCTGCTGGTGCCGGTATTAGCTCCGCTAGCGGCTTATTCGGTACAGTTAGCTATCAAGAGCAGAACCTAAACGGTAGAAATCAAAAATTAGGAACAGAAGTCCAAGCAGGAGCAAGAGGAGACCTTTTGTTTGACCTGCGCTTCACAGACCCTTGGATAGCTGGAGACCCTTATCGGACTTCTTATACAGTCAATGCTTTTCGTCGTCGTTCCATTTCCTTACTTTTCAGTGGTGACGATGAAGATGAAAATCAGATAGTTAACGGTACAAATGTTGAGATTGATAACGAAATTCAAACCATTAACGATGATGGTTCAGAAGGCGATCGCCCACGAGTAATTCGCTTGGGTGGTGGAGTAAACTTTACTCGCCCTCTAAGTAAAAATCCTTACAAACGTTCAGAATGGGTTGCATCGGCTGGTTTACAATACCAAAGAGTATCCATTCGAGATTCTGATGGAGACCTTAGACCCGAAGGTGCAATATTTGGTGAAGATGTCAACGACAGTGACAATGAAATTGAAATTCCCAACACCAGAGTGCGTCTCAGCGAATCAGATAGTGGTGAAGACGATTTATTCCTAGTTAAATTTGGTGCAACCCGCGACAAACGTAATAGCGTCTTACAACCAACAAGAGGATCTTTCCTACGTTTAGGTGTAGACCAGTCAGTCCCCATTGGTAAAGGTAATATCTTCCTTACCAAACTTAGAGGCAGCTACAGCAGATATTTCCCCGTGAACTTCACCAACTTTAAGAAAGGTCCAGAAACATTAGCCTTTAATATTCAGGGTGGAACAATATTAGGTGACTTACCCCCCTATGAAGCATTCTCCTTGGGTGGAAGTAACTCAGTACGTGGTTATGACGAAGGTAGACTAGGTAGCGGACGCAGTTACGTACAAGCATCAGTTGAATATCGCTTCCCACTAATTTCCATCATCAATGCTGCCGTATTTGCTGATTTTGGTAGTGACTTAGGAACCGAAACCGACCCAGCCAGAGTATTAGAAAAAAATGGTACCGGTTTTGGTTACGGAGTTGGAGTCAGAGTACAATCCCCACTAGGTCCAATTCGGGTAGACTACGGACTCAATGACGACGGTGAGAGCAGAATAAACTTTGGTATTGGAGAAAGATTTTAGATTGGAACTGAAAAATTAATCTTGCCAAGTCCTGCACTATAGGCTCATACTTAATTGAGCGAGCTAATTGAGTAGAAAATCTCGGTGCATTACCCTTAAAATGCCTATGCGACAACATACTTTAGCAGCACCAATAGTCAAATCAGGAGTTGGACTACATAGCGGTATTGAGACAACAATCAAAATTTTACCTGCCGAAATTGGTAGCGATCGCTATTTTGTTCGCACTGATTTACCAGATTCTTCTCCGATTCCGGCAAAATTAGAAATGGTCACTCAGACGACTCTTTCTACTCAGCTTGGGGATGAAAAGTCTGGAGTGCGTACCGTAGAGCATTTACTCGCATCATTGGCAGCAATGGGAGTAGATAATGCCCGAATTGAAATCGATGGAGTAGAAGTTCCCCTACTTGATGGTTCGGCAAAAATTTGGACAGACAGTATACTTACTGTCGGTTTATCTCCTCAAACTTTTGGTGATGAATCACTTGGGGTTACGCAAAGCGATGGCTCCAGGAGTAATATTTCTAATAGTCAAGATTTAAATAGTACAAGTTCAGGAATAAGTTCAGGAATAAGCTCAGAAATAAGTTCAAAAAACTTAATTGAAGCTTTTATTATTGAAGAACCAATTTGGATACTTTACGAAGACGCTTTTGTTTGTGCTATGCCTTCAGCAGAACTGCGCTTCAGCTATGGTATTGACTTTCAGGAAACAGCAATCGGTAATCAATGGTATAGCTGGTCTCCCGGTAAAGACTTACAAACTTGTCAAAATAATTTTTTGGCAGAGATTGCTCCTGCCCGGACATTTGGTTTATTACATCAAATAGAACATTTGCGTCAGGCAGGATTAATCAAGGGGGGAAGTCTAGAAAACGCTTTAGTTTGTAGTCCTCAAGGCTGGATGAACCCACCACTACGATTCCCAAATGAGCCTGTACGTCATAAAATCTTGGACTTGGTAGGAGATTTAAGTTTAATAGGGACTTTTCCCCGTGCTCACTTCTTAGCTTATAAAGCCAGTCATAATTTACATATTCAACTGGCAAAGCAAATTAAGAAAGTTGTTGGCATAAACTAACTAAAGAATTAAGTTTTAAACTGAAGGCTTGATGCACCAAATATCAGAAAATAAAAGGGGAGATTTAACCAGTCACCTACCCATCTAGAACAAAAATAAAAATACAACACAGTCTAATGTCAACCGTCACTGAAGTTAATACCGTCAATGTTAATACCTCTACATCTACTGTGAAGGAATCCGAAAAGTCATCAGATGGACAATCTGACATCAAAAAAACCTTCAATGTAGAGGAAATTCGTCAGCTTTTACCTCATCGCTATCCCTTTGCACTTGTAGACAGAATTATCGATTATCACCCCGGAAAAAGTGCCGTAGGTATCAAAAATGTCACAGCCAACGAACCCCACTTTCAAGGACATTTTCCCCAACAACCAATAATGCCGGGGGTACTAATAGTCGAAGCAATGGCACAAGTGGGTGGCATAGTCATGACTCAAATGCCAGAGTGTGAAGGCGGACTATTTCTCTTTGCTGGTATTGATAAAGTTCGTTTCCGTCGTCAAGTAGTTCCTGGAGATCAACTAATCATGACTGTGGAACTGTTATGGGTAAAACAGCGTCGTTTTGGTAAGATGCTAGGTCGTGCAGAAGTGGATGGTCAGCTTGCTGCACAAGGAGAATTAATGTTCTCTTTAGTAAGTTAACTAATTGCTAACTGAATTTAATTTTAGTAGGGATAACTATTTTTAGAGGTTGGTTAGCTGCTATCTTTTAGCTACTAGTGATTCACTCAAGATTGAATGGGAAATTATCATCCAAGCAATTTTTAATACTGATTTTGTATAAGTGGTGTTGAAAACCATTAAAGCTAGAAGTTGAAAGCTCAAAGGCTAAGCTAATTAATACGAAGTAATGTAAATGCTTCTACTCGCTCCTTCTAAGGGCGAGAAAAACTTACTTTAAGTAGATTTTAATGAAATAGCTATTAACAATTTTGTTGATGGTTATTTTTATTTTTAACATCTAATGTTTTCTTTCTTTATACCAAGTCAAAAAATGATTGCAACACATTCAATGGTAGGACGTTTCATGAAAACTCTCTATTACGGGTCCATCTGTGGCATTTTTTAATCAAACTGGTATTAAATTCAAATTTAAAGTTAGACAAGATACAATAAGCAATTTTACCTTCTAAATTATTCGGGTAGTGCAAGTTTGTAATTAAGATGAGTGACTAAAATAATCAGGGAGAAATACTGCAAAATACCAAAGATTTAGAAGATTTTGTTATAAGATTTTTAACTGAATTAATTCTATTCTCATTACCCATTAATTACCAATTAATTACCCATTATTAATTAACTATTACCCCTCTAGCTCCAACTCACACACCTTCTTAATTACTACATTACTACTGTTTAGGGAGAACACCCTTGAAGACCCTTATTCATCCGACCGCAGTTATTGATCCTGACGCGAAACTTCATCCCACAGTCAAAGTAGGTGCTTATGCAGTAATTGGGGAACAGGTGCAAGTCGGTCCCGAAACTGTCATTGGTGCTCATGCAATACTGGAAGGTCCCTTAGAAATTGGAGCGCGAAATCAGATTTATGCTGGCGCTGCTATTGGTATGGAACCGCAAGACTTAAAGTATATGGGGGAACATAGCTGGGTCAAAATAGGCGACAATAATTTGATCCGCGAGTATGTGACTATCAACCGTGCAACTGGAGATAATGAAGCTACTGTTATTGGTAACAATAACTTACTGATGGCTTACACTCATGTTGCTCACAACTGTATAATTGACAATTATGTTGTTATAGCTAATTCCGTAGCTTTAGCAGGTCACGTACATATAGAATCCCATGCCAGATTAAGTGGAGTTTTAGGAGTTCATCAATTTGTTCGCATTGGTCAGTATGCGATGATTGGTGGAATGACCAAAATTACTCATGATGTTCCTCCTTTCATGACTGTAGATGGACGTTCCTCTCGCATTAGAGCATTAAATTTAATCGGACTTAAGCGTGCTGGATTTGAGCCTGAAGACCTACAAATACTGAAAAATGCATTCCGCATCCTTTATCGCTCTGAGTACACCTTCACAGAAGCTATAGAGCAGTTAGAGTTATTAGGCGACACCGAGAACTTAAAGTACTTACGTCGTTTTCTCCTACTTTCACAAATGCCAGGAAGACGTGGTTTAACTCCAGGCAGAGGTAGGGGGAGGGAGTGAGTTGATAGGAAGATAGTTTTTACCGTAGGTGGGTTGAATTATATTTAGGATGGGCATTTAGGATTGGTTAACCTACGCTAATCCATGTAATTACAGAGTTTAATACCTTTATCAAGTAGATATATATCTTAATAAATAATTACTCCTTCCTACTTAGTTGTTAGTTACTAGTTAACAATCAACTGTTAATCCCATCGCCCATGGCGGGCACTCATATGCCATCCCTTCCTAGGACTCATCGCACTTATCATCAACCCTCAATCACGTTCTTATCAAACATCACCTAATATTTCTGCACAATATTGTAGATTAATTTTTCAATGCAAATTTTTATTAATGCGAATATTTATTAGTACAGGGGAAGTTTCTGGGGATTTGCAAGGTGCTTTACTAATTGAAGCTTTAAAGCGTTGTGTAGATTCTTCAAATTCACATTCAAGCTCAAATTCAAATTCATCTGATTTAGAGATTGTAGCTTTGGGTGGCGAAAAGATGGCTGCTGCGGGAGCACATTTATTAGGAAATACAGTCAGTATAGGCTCTTTTGGTTTTGTGGAGTCCCTGTCTTTTGTCTTACCTACTTTAAAAATTCAGGGACGAGCTAAAAAATATCTGAAGGAAAATCCCCCCGATGTAGTAGTTTTAATTGATTACATGGGACCAAATTTGGCAATTGGTAACTTTATGCGTCGTCATTTACCAAATGTACCAATCGTATATTACATTGCTCCTCAATTATGGGTTGCTTCCATGAAATCTGGGTATACAAAAAACGTAATCGACATTAGCGATCGCTTATTAGCTATTTTCCCAGGGGAGGCTGATTATTTCCGCTCTAAGGGAGCAAATGTTTCTTTCGTGGGTCATCCTTTAGTAGATAGGATGAAGAGTTTCCCAAACCGGGAGACAGCACGTACAAAATTAACTATGGATGATGACAACATTCATGTGGCTTTACTTCCTGCATCTCGTAAACAGGAAATAAAAAATCTTTTACCAATCATCTTTGAAGCGGCAAAACAGTTACAAGATAAATTACCCCAAATCAAATTCTGGATTCCTTTATCTCTGGAAATATACAGACAAGATATCCAACAGGCAATACAAAAATATGGTTTACAAGCGACTATAATATCTGGTCAGCAAAAAGAAGTCTTATCAGCAGTTGATTTAGCTATTACTAAATGCGGTACTGTCAACTTAGAATTGGGATTATTAAATATCCCTCAAGTCGTTGTTTATCGTCTGAATGCTCTTACCTACTGGATAGGGACACAGATTTTGCAAATCAAATATCCCTTTGCTTCTCCAGTTAATCTTTTGGTCATGGGAGAAATCGTTCCAGAACTAATTCAAGATAAAGCTACATCAGAAAATATTACCGAAGCTGCAATGGAATTTTTACTCAATCCCCAGCGTCGAAAACAATTAAACATGGATTACCAAAAAATGCAGCAAGAAATGGGACAAGAAGGAGTATGCGATCGCGCAGCAAAGGAAATTGTACAAATGATTTCTAATTAGTTGAGGTTCTGCGTGTTCCTTTATTTTTAGGATTAATTTTTAGTATGATTTGGAACTGTAAAGGCGTTGCAATGCAGCGTCTTTAATTTTTTGAACGTGAATTTGATGAACTTTAAAGTCTGAAATCCTTAACCAACAGATGGTCTGGAAATTAGCAGTTCCCAAAAGTTCTGGACTTTATTGAGAACAAAATCAATAAGCTCTAAATTTGTCAATTATTGATTGGTAGTTATTATCAGCCTTTGTTTCAACAATCCTTAATTTACAAAGCTTTTAGCCCCTCCAATCCGTCGAACTCACGTTTTTTAGGGATGAACCACCCAAAATTCAAAATTTTCTCTTCACATGACATATTCTTTTTCTGAAAGTTTGAATTCTCGTCGTCCTGTTGCAGTAGATTTATTTGCTGGAGCAGGTGGGTTTTCTTTAGGAATGGAACAAGCGGGTTTTGATGTTTTGGTTGCAGTTGAATATGACTGGGTTCATGCCTGTACTTACTCTTTCAATTTTCCTCTGACGAAAGTTATATGTGATGATATATCTCATGTAACTGCCGAAACTATCAAGAAAGCTGCTTCTGAAGGTTTTAAAAAACATCAGAGACATGAACATAAATATCAAAATAAACATGAACACAACAAAATAATCCCTACTTGGAATGGAAATATTGATATAGTATTCGGCGGTCCTCCTTGTCAAGGTTTCTCTGTGATGGGGAAAAGAGAAATTACAGATACTCGTAACAACTTAATATTTGAATTTTATCGTCTAATCACAGAATTAAATCCCCGCTACTTTGTGATGGAAAATGTACCGGGAATAGCTAATAAAAATAATTTTCCTTTACTTTCTACATTAATCAGTAAATTTGAAGCCGCCGGATACTCAGTTGAGAAACATATCCTAAATGCAGTTGACTTTGGAGTACCCCAAAAGCGAAAACGATTATTTCTCATTGGTAGTAAAACCACCTCAAAAAATATTTTTCACCCTACTGAATCAGAAAAACTCAAAGTCACCGTCAAAGATGCGATCGCTGATTTACCAAACATAGATAATTTCCCCCAACTTCAACAGACTGACGAAATTCAACTCTCCCGACATCATATAAAAAAACAAGAAAGTAAATGCAGTTTATATGCCAAAATTCTCCGTTCTAGTCCCTTTAATAAAACATTTCCCACTCCTCCTAATCTTTCCTATCCCCGTTTATGGAACCCTTTTCTATTGACCTGTTCCATGCAAACCCAACACCGGGAAACTTCCAAAACTCGCTTTTTAAAAACCATACCGGGAGAACTGGAAAAAATCAGTCGCTTTCGTCGTCTCCAACTAGATGGCTTTTCCCACACCCTTAGAGCTGGAACTGATAAAAATCGCGGTAGACACACATCACCACGTCCGATTCATCCCACTTTACCTAGAGTCATATCCGTCCGGGAAGCAGCTAGACTCCATTCCTTCCCCGACTGGTTCCGTTTTCATCAAACAAAATGGCATGGTTTTCGACAAGTTGGTAACTCAGTTCCACCATTACTCGCACGAGCTATCGGCGAACAAATTATTACTTCAATGCAAGTTAAACCATATAAATACGAAAATTTTTTATCTCTTGGGGATGTAAAATTACTGCGTTTTTCCCCATCTCAAGCCGAAAATTATTGGAAAAAGCAACACTATTGTAGACAATGCTAATAAACCAATTGAAAAAAATTCACGAAGGAATTTTCTGTAAGTATCAGAGATTATCTAAGGCACAATAAGTACCATCATACTTAAATGAAATATGTAAGACTAATATTCTTATGTCATCCTATATTATATTCCTACAGAGCTTGAAAACTATGAAGAAACCATACTTTGGAAAGCTTTACGTTCCCAATGTTCACAGCTTATTTTTGATGAAAAAGTCAATGAGCATAAAGTAGAAGTATTCACACCTCCTTGAAATACGAAAAGTAATTAGAAACAGTTATTAACACTTTTTTATACCCCTAAAAACCCTACTAACTATCAACTATTATCCCTTCTGGGTAGGTAATAGCGCTCACCTTCCTGACTTAGCGTCTACATAGCACTACTACCAATTATCAAGTCCAAACCCTGAAAAAAGTACCGTCTTCCCAAACATTCTCTGCTTGCTTTTCAATGGCTATTAACTCTTGATTATTAAGTTTTTTAAAGTTCCGCGCCACATTTATATTTTCTTCCAACTGATCCATATTTTCTGCGGCGATAATGCAGCAATCAACCCCATCTACAGACAAACTGTAACCCATCGCTTGCTGCATACCATTCAAACCACCGGGTTTAAATAAACGTCCGTAAGCAGGGACTTTCATTGCAATTACCCCCACATTCTTTTCCTTCGCCACAGGTAAAACTACTGGTAGAAATGGACGGGGATGAAACTTATCAGCAGCATTTACAGGAATCAAAGTAGTATCAAAATCGTATCGCTCTAAACCTCCAACAATGATATCTGGTTCATGATGTCCAGTAATACCTGTAAACTTGATTATCTTTTGTTCCTTTGCTTCTTCCATTGCTTTAATAGCACCAGAATTAGAAAATATAGTATCTAATTCCTCACTTAAAGAAACGTGATGTAACTGCCATACATCTAGATAATCTGTATTTAAACGCCGCAAACTTCTTTCTAACTCTCTCCAAGCACCATCGCGATCGCGTTGTGCTGTTTTACTTACTAGAAAAACTTCAGACCGTTTTGATGGCAGAACTTTTCCCAAATAATCTTCGCTAGGTCCATAACTCGCTGCAGTATCAAAGTAACGAATACCTAGTTGTAATGCCTTTTCTACTAGCTCTATAGCATCTTTTTCTTTATCATTCCAAGAAAGTGGTGTTTGACCAGCACCACCCAAACCAAAAATAGGTAGGCTGATGCCGGTATTTCCCAAAACCCTTTCTGGCATGCTGAGGGTAGATTTTCTCTTATCGGCGGCAGTAGTTATATCGGTAGATTTCTGCTGTAGGGCATTAACTCCAACAATACCACCAGCCGCAGCTACACTACTAATCAGGAAGTTACGTCGCGTCTGTTTACTCATAAAAATAAATCAAGAATCAAGCGCAAAACTGTCTTCTTTTACCTATGTTAGCGGTAGTCAAAGTATCTGGTGTAAACAAATGTTTCTACTGAAAATCTATTAATTAACCCTAGCTTTCAGTTTTGGTGATGTATTCTCTAGCAGAGACTAGTACCCCACCCAGCGAACTTTGCGTGGTTGTTCGTGAAAAGAAAAAGTTGTTTCTCCCCCTGCTTCCAGTCTGCGACAACGCTTTCAGCGAATGGCTCCCTCTGCTTCCCCTGCCTGCCTTTACCCGGCAATTTTGGCTTGGTCGAGTACTAGGTTCAAACAATTCAACATTAATACTAAATCCTAATGTTGCCTGGGCTTTGTTGTATGAATATCTCAAAACCTTGTGTCAAGAACAATTCTTATTAATAATTCCTTTCGCAACAAGCCTTCAGATCCGCCCAACTTGGATTAATCATGCAAAAAAGACTTTTATATGGAAGCATTTTGAATTCAAAATTCAAAAAATGGTCATCACATCACCAAAATTACAGCAAATTGCACTTCCTACTGCCGTCTGTCTACTGCCTTTTAAGGATATAATTTTTACCCCACAAAAATGAAAAAGGCTGTATATTATTTTGCTCTATTTTCGATATCCAATTTCCGACAAGTTGTTCTCATTTCCGATTTTTGCTGACCGATTTTTAATAGCTTTTAGGATAAATTAATCCAAGAAAATCATATTTACACAGAACAATAGAAATTTCTATTAATGATATCAAATTTGTCAACCGTAATTAAGAATCTCTTTAATGTTTATGTTAATCGCTAAATTTAGTGACTGAAAAACTAACGTAATAATCAGCATTTCAAACTACTAAATCTTAAAAATTACACGCCTTCAGTGACTATTAAAATAATAGCATCCCGAAAGTACTATAAATTCATAAATGTTTTAAATTTATGTCATAGGTGCATGACAATGTAACAGTAGTTTATCTTTATTAATTTAAATATTTTTGCATAAAAGTATAACGAAAACTAATAGGCGATTAGTTCTGGAGAATCATTATTAAAAAAGCTCTAAATTCTAAATTTCAAATTCCGGCTTCCAATTCAATCAAATTAACTTGTTATATAAACTACAAGAATAAAACCGATCCATAATTAATAGAATATAAAAATTATTTTATGAGCGCTTGATTAATGTTTTATTAATAGTTTTATTTGTTCTTTTCATAAAAGAACTTTTATCTTGCGGGCTTAAAAAATAAATTTAATTTTCAATACCCTTCCAATTCCCGTGCTAAAAATTAATAGCTAATTAAACCACGTCTACTTTGAGAACCGTAGTTTTTATCAAGACTAAGAGATTGCTTCCTTGCGTCGCAATGACGTATCGGGAGAATTAGGAACTCCAGGTTTAAACATGGACGGGGTTTAATATCTAGAAATTAAATTAAATCAATTCTATTCTTAGGATTCCCATAAAAATATTGCACTAACACGAAGTATTCCTTTGAAGCGATCGCTAAAATTTTCAAAACCCATAGTGGTTGTATGTAAATAAAAACTAGTATTATTACTGAGTAGATTGTCTTGATAAAGTAATCTCGAAAAACTAATATTATTCTTGTCTCTCGATTAAAAGTCCTACCTTATAGTTACACTGTCACAATAGAGGAATAACAAAGAAAAGATTATTTGACCGTAATGGCTCTATCTCCCACATATACCCAAGAACCCTGGAGAGAAACTTATAGCGAAATCATTGATGTGCGTTCTCCTAGGGAATTCACAGAAGACAGAATACCTGGTGCTATCAATTTACCCGTTTTAAACAATGAAGAACGTGCAGAAGTAGGCACCATATACAAACAAGTTTCTCCTTTCAAAGCCCGTAAAATAGGGGCTGCTCTGGTCTACAAAAACCTATCTCGTCACTTAGAAGAACACTTTGTACACAAAGAAAAAGACTATACTCCCTTAGTTTACTGCTGGCGAGGTGGACAACGTTCTGGAAGTATGGCTTTGTTACTGACACAGGTAGGATGGCGAGCAACAGTTTTAGAAGGTGGTTATAAAACTTATCGTGCTCATGTACGTCAACAATTGGAAACATTACCTACAAATTTTCAATATCGTATATTGCGAGGGAAAACAGGGACTGGTAAAACTCGAATTTTGCGCCGAATGCTTGAGTATGAAACACAAGTATTAGACTTAGAAGCACTGGCAAATCATCGCGGTTCTCTACTAGGTGAGCAATGGGAAGGAAAGTTTTTACCCCAGCCATCGCAAAAATATTTTGATTCATTACTCATTCAAGCCCTCAAAGGTTTAAATCCTCAAAAACCTGTGTGGGTGGAATCAGAAAGCAATAAGATTGGTAAAGTTTATTTACCGAAATCTTTATGGCAGGAGATGAAAAGTGCTAGCTGTGTAGAAATTCAGCTTTCTCTAAAAAACAGAGTTCAATTTTTAATTCAGGAATATACCCATCTTATTGAAAATCCAGAGATTTTAAAAATCAAACTAGAGCGTTTGAAATCGCGTTACGGATGGAAGAAAATACTTTATTGGCACAAAATGATTGATAGGCAAGAATGGCAGCAACTATTTCAAGATTTTCTCCTATCTCATTACGACCCTACTTATTCTCACTCTATGGAGCGAGATTTTCCTAAATTAGAAAGAGTAATCTCTCTACCAGATTTATCCAATGGAAGCATAGAACATTTTATTGATTCTCTAGTTCCAAAAACACTCAGTATCAAGTAGGAAAATTTCGAGAGAAGGCAATTACAACAATCATTTTAACTATTTTGACCGGAACGCCGGTCATTGCTTTTCTCCTCATTACCGGCATTGTAGCGATGATTGAGTAATATTACCAAATGTAGTGTTCTTGCATTTTTTCCATGTAACTTTTGACTTAAATTGGACTTACGCAATCCCAAAGGTAAGTTAAGCACTATATATCCCTATGCATGTCATATCGGGTGTATCGGGTGAAAAGAATCGTTGTAAGGCTCTCAGGGGCTAAATTTCAGGTTATTGGAATTAAATCTTTATTAATATTAGAAAATAAAACCTCAAATACTGATTGGATAGTACTTTTGCCTGGACTACAACGCCGAAAAATAGATGATTACTTTATTTGGAAGTTCCTAGAACCTCAAATAAAACCACACAGTTTATGAAAGAGGTTTTAAAATTAAGAATTGTTACATCAAGCGAGGAATTTATGACTGCTAAAGTAGAGATTTATACTTGGAGTACTTGTCCATTCTGTATTCGTGCGAAAGGTTTACTTGATAAAAAAGGAGTAGAGTACAAAGAGTATTGTATCGATGGTGATGAAGAGGCAAGGGCAGAAATGTCAGAAAGGGCTAGCGGTAGAAGCTCCTTACCACAAATTTTTATTAATGATTCCCATATTGGAGGCTGTGATGATATCTATGCCTTAGAATCAAGAAATAAATTAGATGAATTACTCGTATAGTTATTGAAATAATCAGTTTGAATTTAAGTCTGTGGAAAAAATGACCAAAAGCCTATACCGTAAGCCTTACGGATTATTAGATTTTCCTTATAGGAAAAAAGACTCGGGGTAGACTGCCCCGATTCTTGATTGAATGTCCCTGGAGGTGGTTGACTAGAACGTTGCAAGGGATAATGAAAATTGAACTGAACATTATCTCTTGCTAATTGAGGCGGATAGCGTGAAACTGGCTTTTATCATCGACCCCATAAATTTATTAGACCCTTCTCACGACACTAGTGTGGCTTTGATAGAAGCAGCACAGATTTTAGGACATGAGGTCTGGATAACTTGCGCTTCGCAGTTAACTGTAATTAATAGTAAAGCTTGGGCTACTCTTCAACAGATTGAGTTGAAACCAGCTGAACTGGTAGAAGGACGATATCTTATCGACGACCCCTGGTACAAATTGGGAAACAGCAGCACAGTTTGTCTAGAAACAATGGATGCTGTCTTCATGCGGACAGATCCACCAGTAGATGATGCTTATCTATTCGCAACTTATATTCTTGATTACATCGATCCCCATAAAACCTTAGTGGTTAACAGTACTAATGGTATTCGAGCAGCAAATGAAAAAATGTATGCTCTACAATTTACTGATGCTATCCCTGAAACAATTGTTAGTGCACAAGCCGAAATTATCCAACAATTTGTAGAGAAAAAAGGAGCAGGTATTCTCAAACCTCTGGGAAATAAAGCCGGAGAAGGTATCTTATTTTTACAACCAGGCGATCGCAATTTTAATTCGATGCTGGAATTAAGCACCCAGCGAGGTAAAGTTCCGGTGATGGTGCAAGCTTATCTCAAAGAGGCAAAGAAAGGTGATAAGAGAATTATATTACTTAATGGAGAACCAATTGGAGCACTAAATCGTTTATCCGCAGCAGGAGAATTTCGTAATAATATGGCTGCTGGTGGTACTGTCGCAGCTTGTGAAATTACTGATAGAGAACATGAAATCTGTGAGCAACTGGCTCCAACTTTACGGCGAGATGGTTTAATTTTTGTTGGTATTGATGTAATTGGTGGATACTTAACAGAAGTTAATGTTACTAGTCCGACTGGTATCCGGGAGATAGATAAGTTCAATCATGACAACCTAGGGAAACGGACGATTGAATGGATAGAACAAGCCAGAAACCAGAAATTAGAATAAAATCAACTCAAAATAACAGCACCAACCGGGACTGAAATTCAGCCCGGTCAAATTAATTATGAATATTTTTTATGTAAACTTACAAACGATTTTATTAACCAATAAATCATGTAAGGACTTAAAGCAATATCTGATAATAATTGCTGCCATTACATATTTAAGATTTTGTTATCAAAACAAGATATTTATCGCTATGTAATTAATTTTATTGAACAATAGGGTCTAATTTTCCTCTACGAAACAACGAAAAAATCAAAAATTTTGTACTCAACTTTTCCCTCTACAGAACTTCTATTGTTCATAGATATATAGCTTTATTAACCATTGACAATTCTAATAATTAATAAGCTAAAAATTAATCGTCAATTGCGAGGATTACGTCGTCTTTGTAAAAAAGGAGGAATGTCCAATACATTTCCCTTTTCTTTTGGTTCTGGAGTTGGTGTAGGAGAATTGGGGGAATTATTTTTATTGTTGTTGTTACTAGTTTGTTGTTGAGCAGGAGTTTTCCGTGGCTGTTGCTGTTGTTGCTGTTGATTAATTCTGGCATTTGGAGCACCAGCTTGCTGTTGAGCAGGTATTTCTCCAGTAAACCCAGTAGCGATAACTGTAATTCTCACCTCACCTTGAAGTCTGTCATCAATGACTGCACCAAAAATAATATTGGCATTGGGATCGACCACTTCATAGATTGCTTCAGCAGCACTATTTACCTCATGGAGAGTTAGATCACTACCACCAGTAATATTCAGCACCACTCCTCTAGCACCCTCAATAGAACATTCAAGTAATGGAGAAGAAATTGCCGCGATCGCAGCTTCTCTGGAGCGGGATTTGCCAGAACCAATACCAATACCCATTAACGCAGAACCTGCATCAGCCATTACAGCCCGGACATCGGCAAAATCCACGTTTACCAGACCAGGAATGGTAATAATATCAGATATACCTTGAACCCCCTGACGCAAAACATCATCGGCATAGCGAAATGCTTCTTGCATCGATGTTAGCTCTGGGATAACTTCTAGGAGCTTGTTATTGGGAAAAATAATTAAAGTATCTACCCGACTCTTGAGAGCTTCAACTCCCTGCTCGGCTTGATTGCTGCGTCTTCGTCCCTCAAAAATAAATGGACGAGTTACGACTCCTACTGTTAAAGCACCCATCTCTTTAGCAACTTCAGCCACTATCGGTGCAGCACCAGTACCGGTACCACCCCCCATCCCAGCCGTAATAAATACTAAATCAGCACCTTCAAGAGCTGTGGCAATTTCATCTCTTGATTCTTCTGCTGCTTTCTGTCCAATCGCAGGATTACCACCAGCACCTAATCCTCGGGTTAGCTTTTGCCCAATTTGTAACCGGCTAGGGGCCGATGCTAAAGTTAAAGCCTGAGCATCAGTGTTGATTGTCCAAAATTCTACTCCTGAGACATCAGAAGCAATCATTCGGTTGACAGCATTACCGCCACCACCACCTACACCAATTACTTTAATATTCGCAACTCTACCAGGAACGATATCGCCAATTCTGGTGTCATCCATAGGAATTTTGTTGCCTTCATGATTATTTCCCAGGGTCAATCCAGAGTGATTAAATGGATTGTTAGAGTTTACTGCCAGCGATAGTCCAGGTTGACCCGGAGGCTGGGAATTTCCATAGGTAAGCTCTTGGTTGTTATCAAGTGTCATCGGACTCCAAAAGGTAGATAAACGACTTTTTGAGGTGTTCTCACCCGCACAGTCAACTATAGTTGGACGCGGTAAATAGATTTACAAATATCTAGACATTGTGTTTCCTTGTTCTTCCTTCTTTTCACCCTAACAGGATTGGAGAAGTTAAAATGGGAGTTTCTACAAAATTCATTCAGGCATACATTATCGTGTCCTATATTGCCGCTATCTCTGTTGCTGTCATAGGATAACTGTTTACAACAAAAGCAAGCCATAAGATGACAATTGAGTTATGTACAAACTGTAAACCTGATGATTAAAATTATTTGACCGACTGAAATTTAGGTTACAGCTAACTGATAATTGATGCCTAGTGAATGCAATACTAAACCTAGTAAAATTGCCCAGCTAGCCTTTAAAAAGTATACCTAAATTTAATAGAAACTAATTTACATAACTTAGTTTAAGATATTAGTCTTTTCACTGTGAATATTCTTTTTCCTCCTTAGTTTGTACTGATTCACTACATCACATTCCCTAATGAATGTTCTTATACTACATTTATGACCATTTTTATAGGTGTATATGTCAAATAAACATTCACTCATAGATGCGATCGCCTATAGATGTGCTTTGTCTATTCCTAAACAATTCTGGTATAAAATAATTAAGCTTTAGCTGTATAATCAGTGAAAATATGCTTTTATACAACCAATCTACTGATTATTCTTAGAAACTCAGGTAGCTTAAGGTACATTGCTTTTATTCAAATAATTTTGTGAAGTAGAATAGTTTAAACTTTTAAAATTATCAAAAGTTCTTCAGCTTCTCTTACACATAATTTGAATGAAATAATGAATGAAATAAAGTTTTCTATGTGTTCCATGAAGTGTATAAGTAAAATTTTACACTAAATAAATGGCACACTGATTTTGGTAAATAAACTTTATTTTCATATTTTCATATTATCTTTTAAGTTAATGCATTTAATTACCTGTCTATAAGGGAACTCATACCATGATTACTAGGATTGTGAGACTACAAAGAAGGTAAAATTATTATCTTTGCCGGCAGAGGTCTGATTTGAATCTATTTAAAGACTTGTTACTAATACTATTACTTTGCATTCATGCTACTCTCCGATGAAATAAGTAAGATATCAACGATTTGATATTCTGGTTAGATTATCAGATTGTCTTACATATTGCATCTGAACTCTAGATGTTAGGGTAACAACTCAAAGACTTTTGGCTTTCACTTAAAGGATACTGGGAATGTGTACCAAAGCTAAATTTGGTATGACATAAAAAACAACAAAGAAAAATTATAAATCATAGCTATTCTGGGAAAGCCATCTACAGTCATTAAGGGAACATTACTCTGTGAAAATTTCTATAAATTTCTTCAAATATACTATGAAGGCTCAATTAAAATCGCAAAATCAACGAGAACTATAAGATATTTGCATAAAATTTTTGTATAAAGCTAACTATTCTATTTATTTCTCTTTCAGAACCAAGAAATTTGTGGATTATCCATTGGTTTTGATATTAAAAAAAATTACTGCTTACTTTTATTTTTCTGATAATTCATTTGTACCAAAGGCTTATCTGGATTTTTGATATCAATATAATCTATCTCTGTGGGATTGAGTTTTTTTGGTAATTGCTCCATTTGCAGAAGCACGTCTACTTGCATAGCAAATAAAGAACTAGGTATGCCAAAGTGAACAGTCCCTATTTCTGTATTCAAAATTAAATTATTAGCATCTTGAAAATCGATTTCTTTTACTTTCAAAGAGCTTCGACGAAGGACTTTGTAAATTTTAACCCATTGGGAACGAAATTTTGGCTTGTAACCACGAATCTTCAGTAATGGTAGTTTCGTTTCTGGATTAACAGAGGTGTACTTGTCCAGAGGTATTAATATTCCATCTGCATCCAATAAAGAAATAGATGAACCAGGCTGTTGTGCTTTCGACTGACTGGGATTGGAATTAGGTAAACTCTGGGCATAGTTTTGTGGAGTGTCTTTTCCAGAAACTATTGCTACAGGTTCTCTTTCTTGGATTTGAACTATTAGTCTAGGAGGAAATAAACGACGAGTCACAATTGCTTGGGCAATAAAAGGTTGCTTCAGCAGGGACTTTTCAATTTGTGCTGGCTCAATACGCCACAAAGACTTAGGATAAGATAGCTTCAGTTGAGAGCGTATTCCTTCATCTGAGAAAAACTCATTTCCGTCAATTGCAATCTGTTTGGGAGCAACAAGAACCCAGGTCGGTTGTACTGCAACCCAGAGCAAACCACCAGCAAGACTACTAACAGCCAAAGTTTGCCAAATTGACTGAATTATTTTCATTTGCCGCAAACGACGTAATTGTTTTCGACGCTCTTTTAAATCTGTCTGAGAAACTGATACAAATTCAGTCATTCAAATCTCTTTCCTGTCTTCTATGATAGTTGTAATTGTGGTAGTTGTTATCGTGGAACACCCCGTGCTCAAATTTTAATTATTGATATGAGACTGTCTCCAAATGACCTGGGAAGTCTAGAAAACCGTTTTCCCCCCTTGGCATATATTTAGTCTTGGGACTCATAGCCCATATAGTTGGTAAAGCAAAAATTTTATATTAGTAACACTTTACAGTAAGCCTCCGAAAAAAGTATGTAATATTTCCACCCTCCGGATAAAACAGTTTAACTCGCTTCGGCTCTTCCTTGGTTGGAATCGGATAACTCTGTCTGTAGATTGTTATATCAGCTGCTGGTAAATAATCTAAGAGGGTGTTTGACTTACATAACCTTCAAATAATCAATACTAGAGATAACATGTCCGAGAAATTATGCAGACCATTTCTCCAACATAGGTTATAACTTACTTGAATACATATATTTGCTATCCCAAATTACCCGTACTTCATTTCCTATTGGAAGTAAAAATGTTGCCAAAAGCTCAAAGGCAGCTGTAAAAAAGATTATTGTTTAATACTTCAGGGGAATTATCTCTCAGGGTTATCAAATAAGTTTCATTTTTGATTTTACTTACCTCAGAGTGCAGGCACTAATACATATTTTTTTGTTTTTAGTGCAAACATGGTACGTAGAAAAAAAGTAACTTTGATGACTTTACTACTGAGATTGGTTATTAGTTAAAACCATTTGTATGTCAAAATACAAATTTTATTGCATCTACATGAGAAATACACTTAATTTATCGCGTTTTTTTAAAGCCTGTAATCCTAGTAAAACACTAGTTATAGGTAATCCTGTCGATAGGCAGTACTATATAGATTTCGCCGATGTACGCGGTTGCAAAATAGTTGAAGAATTACAGCGAACTATTACCCGCATATCTCCAGATGAGCCTACATGTCAGTTATTTACCGGTCATATTGGTTGTGGTAAATCTACAGAATTACAGCGTTTAAAAGCAGAATTAGAAATTTCTGGCTTTCATGTGGTTTACTTTGAATCTAGTCAAGACTTAGATATGGCTGATATAGATATTAGCGACATCTTGCTAAGTGTGGCTCGTCAAGTCAGTGTTTCCTTAGAACAAATTGGTATTAAGATTAAACCTGGTTACTTTGGGAACTTATTTAGAGAGATTGGTGACATTTTGCATAATTCCATCGAAATTGGAGAAGCGGAGCTTTCTCTAGGAATTGCTAAAATTACAGCCAAAACTAAAGATAGTCCTCAATTAAGGAATCATCTACGTCAATATCTTGAACCCAGGACGAACAGTATTTTACAGGCAATTAACGAAGAAGTTTTAGATAGAGCCGTAGAACAGCTTAAGGTCATGGGGAAAAAGGGTTTAGTTGTAATTGTTGACAACTTAGACAGAGTAGACATGCGTCCTATGCCATCTGGGCGATCGCAGCCAGAATATTTATTCATCGATAGGGGAGAACAGCTACGTCGCTTAAAATGCCATGTAGTTTATACAATTCCTTTGGGATTAATTTTTTCTAATGAGTACCACACTCTGAAAAATCGTTTGGGTGGTGGACTTCCTCCCAAAGTGTTACCTATGGTGAGAGTTCGTCAGAGAAATGGTCGGGATTATGAACCGGGGATGAGTCTGTTACGCCAGTTAGTATTAGCTAGGGCTTTTCCGGAAATTCCCTGGAATGTCAGGTCTTCTCTAATCGAAGAACTATTTGATCAACCAGAAACTCTAGACCGATTATGTCGCATAAGTGGCGGTCATATCCGTAATTTATTAGGATTACTTTACAGTTGTTTGCAAAGGCAGGATCCCCCTTTTGGGCAAGAATGTTTGGAGGCAGTAATTAAGGATTATCGCGACGACTTACTTTTAGCAATTGACGAAGAAGAATGGGAATTACTCTACCAAGTTGTGGAACAACAGACGGTTAGAGGAGAAGCAGAATATCAACGGTTGCTTCGCAGTATGTTCGTGTTTGAATATAGAGACCCCAAAGGTCGCTGGTTCGGGATCAGTCCAGCTTTAGCAGAATCAGAAAAAGTATTGAACTGGGCTAGCGTTAATTGCAAGCAAGAGCAGGTGTCTATTTTGCAAGACCCAGCTATTTATTAGGTAGGGCTAGTTAATGAAAATTAATTTAGTTCAATTTGATTATTGATTTAGAGAAAAGATAGAACTAAACCATTAGAACTTGAGAACTAATTACCGATTTATTGCCATTTTGAAGCAAATAAATTTTGGTTGTTGAGACTATCATCTTAAAGTCTAATTTTATTTCTAAAATGCTATTTATATTCCTGCAATTGTAAATAAAAATGATGTGTGAATCCCAGGCGATTTCTTCTTTTTATCTACTCACAACCTATAGAGATTATCCCTGTTTTTGCTTATGACAGAGCAGCAATTCACAGCCATAGATGCTACACAGAATCAGCGAGCAACCCAAAGACTGATTCGGGCAATAGAACTTTCTAAAGGTCAATTTGCATTGATCCTGGTGCGGTGTAATTATCAGCAGCTAGGAGAACAAGTTCTGCAAAATCTGCGTAATATTACCAAAGATATTTACGTGCGCGAACTTGCACTACCCCCCCAAAGTAAAGCCTTACATACAGCAATTATTTCGGAATTATTTTTAGATCATCCAGCAGTTGCTTCCGATTCTTTGCCCACAGCAGTCATGGTTTTTGGTCTGGAATCTAATTTGGCTCTTGAGGATTTACTCACAAGTATTAACCAAGCAAGAGATATCTATGCTGATACTTTTCCCTTCCCCGTAGTTTTATGGTTACAAGATGAGGTCGCAACCTTACTTTCTAGACTTGCACCAGATTTTAAAAGTTGGGCTGCAACTACTATCAAGTTTGATTTACCCGAACCATATTTAATTGACTTGGTCAAGCAAGAAACAGAATCTTTATTCAACAAGATTTTAGAAGCTGGAGCAGAAGAATTTTTATCAAATGCAGCTCTGGATTTAGACCCTAAATCTCAGCATCGTCGGGAAATTGAATCTGCAAGGGGAGACTTATTACGGTTATATGGTGTCAAATTAGATATTGAACTTGATGCAAGTCTAGAATTTGTTTTAGGCAGAGATAATTATGCAAATGACCAAATAGAAGAAGCTCTAATTCATTATCGGCAAAGTTTGGAACTTTGGCAGTTGCTAGCCGACCGAGAAAATAGTAATTCATCGCTAACATTTATTAAGAATAGTGATTGCGATCGCGACCTTACTTCGATGAACTTATCTGAATCTCACATAAGTTTGGAAAATACAAGTGCTTATTTACGCTTAGCAGTAATATTATTCCATTTGGGATTGTGCTATCGACGCATGGCAGATTTACGTCCGGGAATGAGTCGCAGTTATTGGCAAGATGCACTGCTATGGTTTAGAAAATGCTTAGATGTTTTTGAAAAAGTAGATAGAAAAGATTTAGTTGCTAAATTTAGCATACCTGCCTGTGAAATTTGTCAACGTTTGGCAGCTTGGAATGAATTAAAGCACTTAGCTGATAAATCTTTAAACTTACATCAAGAATACGGTTCTAAAGTCCAACTAGCTCAGGATTACGGATTTTTAGCCAGCGTAGCAATAGCAAATAGTAATTGGTTACAAGCTTACGAGCTAATAAATATTGCACTTTTTCATGGAGAAAACGCAACCAATCTATCCCGACAGCATGAAAGCCGGTATCTTTTATTATTGGGTCGTACTCAAAGACATTTAGGAGAATGGCAAGAAGCAGTTAATAACCTCGAATGGGCTAAAGTTGTCTGCGAGTTGCAATATGAACCATCTCTATATTTAGAAATTATTTATCAGTTGCGATCGCTCTACTTTTTTGAGCGTCACGATTATTTGGAAGCTTTTCGTCTGAAGCAAGAGCAAATTAAAATTGAGCATCAGTATGGAATCAGGGCTTTTATCGGAGCAAGTCAGTTACAACCCCAGTGCTACAGAATTAATCCGTTTTTACAGTCCCAGCAAGTTGTTATCCCACCGGAGGAAATTGCTTCTGAAATTGCTGCTTCAGGCAGGCAGCAAGATGTTAACCGTTTAATTGAGAGAATAACTAGGGCTGATTGTAAACTAACAGTGATTCACGGTCCTAGTGGAGTTGGTAAAAGTTCGATTTTACGAGCTGGTTTAGTACCTGCACTTAAACAGAAATCCGTTGGTGAACGTAAGGCTTTGCCAATTGTCATATCCGTTTATACAGAATGGTTGACAGTTTTAACTCACGGTTTAAATCAGGCGATCGCTCAAACCGATGTATCTGTAACTTTAGAAATTACTCATTATTTAGTTTTAGAAAAACTCCGACTGCTCTCGGAAAGAAACTATACTGTAGTTTTAGTTTTTGACCAATTTGAAGAGTTTTTCTTTGTTAGTCAAACTAATAGAGAGAGAACGGCATTTTATAAGTTTTTCAGCCAGTGTCTGAATATTCCTTTTGTAAAAATTTTACTGTCTTTGCGAGAAGATTATCTACATTATTTACTAGAATTTGAACGTTATAGTAGTCAAAAGGGTGACACAGTCTACGATACAGGGGTGATCAATCAGAATATTTTAGATAAGGATATCCGCTATTACTTAGGAAAGTTTTCTAGAAGTGACGCTAATTCGATTATTTATAGTTTAACGAAGCGTTCTCGTTATGAACTAGGGGATGATTTAATCAAGCAGCTAGTTGACGATTTAGCTAGAGATGGTGGTGAAGTTCATCCCATCGAATTACAAATTGTCGGTGCTCAACTACAGGCAGAGAAAATCACCACAGTTGAAAAATATCAGCAATGCGGGGGTTCTCAGAAGTTAGTAGAACGCTGGCTAGAGGAAGTTATCAAAGATTGTGGTAGAGAAAACGAACAGTTTGCTTGGCAGTTACTATTTGAATTAACTGATGAACAAGGAACACGACCTTTAAAATCTCGTACCCAACTACTTAATGCTTTGCTATACGAATTGGAAGATGATTCGGAAGCAATAGGAGAGTGGGAGAATTTAGAATCTATATCCAAAGTCACTTTAGATTCGACAACAGAACAAGATAGCAATGTCTCTATTGAACAATCTATCGAACAAACAATCGCTTCCACGGCTATTTTAGAGCTTATCTTAGAAATTTTAGTCGGCAGTGGATTAGTATTGCGGGTCACAGAGGTAGAAAGCGATACTCCTCAGAAGGGACGACTTAGCCACCGCTATCAGTTAGTTCACGATTATTTAGTTGTTCCTATCCGTCACAAAAACAGCTATGGAATAATTGCCGAACTTGAAAAAGTCAGGCATGAAAAATCCCAGGCACAAGTAGCTCAACAACTCAGCCAAAATCAGCTAAATTCAGTATTGCAGCATCGCTTGAAAGAAGCAAGAATTGCTGGCAGTGTTTTGGCTGTAATGGTAGGGTGCATCGGTGGATTGTGGTGGCAAGCAGATTTTCAAAAGAAGGCAGCACTCCATCAGAGTTTGAGAGCAGAAAGAAGCGAAACTAATTTAAAAATCACTGGCTTAACCGTCGCTAGTGAGGCACTTTTTGCCTCTCATAAGCAATTTGATGCTTTGTTAGAAAGTTTAAGGGCTTGGCGACAGTTAAAGCAATCCAAAGGAGTCGAACAAGATACTCAAATCAGAGTCGCTGTAGCCCTTCAGCAAGCAGTTTATGGAGTTACTGAACTGAACCGTTTAGAAGGTCATACAGATGTTGTTTGGGGATTATCTTTTAGTCCTGATGGTAAGCTATTAGTATCCGGCAGTCGCGACCAAACAATCAAAATCTGGCATAAGAATGGTTCTTTATCCCAAACTCTGAAAGGACATACTAAAAGTATCACTGGTCTATCTTTTAGCCCTGATGGACGCATCATTGCTTCTGCAAGTTTGGATAATACAATTAAGCTATGGAAATACAACTCAGACACGGGTAAATTTAATTCTGTACCTGATAAAACTCTTAAGGGTCATCAGGATTGGGTATACGGAGTTGCTTTCAGTCCAGACGGGAAAACCTTGGCTTCTGCTAGTAAAGATGGTACTGTGAAACTTTGGAATACTCATGGTGACCTAATTAAGGTTTTACGCGGACATCAGGGATGGGTTAACTGGGTAAGTTTCAGCCCAGATGGACAGTTAATTGCTTCAGCTAGTGAAGATAAAACCGTGAAAATTTGGCGCAAAGATGGTTCCTTACTATCGACTTTGTCCCAAAGTCAAGAAGATGTAACTTTTGTGACATTTAGTCCTAATGGTAAATATTTAGCTTCCGCCGGTCATGACAATAAGGTGAATATTTGGCGACGCGAAAGCAGCAAAACTGAAGATGGATTTACCTTTCGGGCTTATAAAACCCTAGAAAAACATACTAGTACAATTTGGAGTGTTAATTTCTCCCCCGATAGCAGCCAGTTAGTATCTGCCGGGGATGATAATTTAATCAATCTATGGGATGTAAAAAATGGGAAATTACTTAAAACCCTCAAAGGTCATAGTGATGCTGTAGCCAGTGTCTCTTTTAGTCCAGATGGTAAACTATTAGCCTCTGCTAGCTACGATAAAACCTTAAAACTATGGAGTTTAAATCCACCAAAATTATCAGTTTTGGAAGGTCATGATGATGGGATTCTTAGTGTTACATGGAGTCCAGACGGTAAAATGCTAGCTTCTGGAAGCATAGATAACACAATTAAGCTATGGTTGCGAGAAAAAACTAGTCAAGGTTTTAAAACTAAACTTTACAAAACTTTAGAAGGACACACTGATAGAGTCAAAGATATTAGTTTTCATCCCGGAGGTAAAATATTAGCATCTGCCAGCTACGACAATACAATCAAGCTATGGCGACAAGATGGTAGTATCATTAAAACAATTGCAGGACATGAAGATAGTGTCAAAAGTGTAAGTTTTAGTCCAGATGGCAAATTGATAATTTCTGCCGGAAAAGACAACACAATCAAACTTTGGAGTTTAGAAGGTAAATTGCTAGCAACACTAGCAGAACATACAGCTTGGGTAAATAATGTTGGCTTTAGCCCAGATGCTAAGATATTTGCCTCAGCCAGTGATGACAAAACAATTAAACTGTGGGATCGGGAAACTAAGACACTCAAAACCGTCTTACCTCATGAGAGTTGGGTTCTAGGTTTTAGCTTTAGCCCGGACGGTAAGCTATTAGCCTCTGCAAGTTGGGACAATACTATTCGTCTATGGCAACGGGATGGAAAATTAGTCAAAACTTTATTGAGAGGGTACAGTGATAGCGTCAATGCCGTTGATTTTAGTCCTAATGGTGAAATCATTGCAGCCGCGAGTTGGGACAGCACAGTGAAATTATGGAGCCGGGATGGAAAATTAATCAAAACTCTCAACGGACATCACAGTCCTGTATTGAGCGTTAATTTTAGCCCAGATGGTAAGACTTTAGCTTCAGCTAGCGATGATAGCAGCATCATTTTGTGGAATTTGGATTTGAATAACCTCCTCAAACGTGGATGTTATTGGGTGGGTGACTATCTCAAATATAACCGCAATGTAGACGGTAGCGATCGCACTCTGTGTGATGGAGTCCCAGTTCCTTCCTGAGATATTCTACTTGCGTGTTTATCTGTTTATCTATAGATTTAGTCTGAGGAATGTGAGTCTAAGAACGTGTTTATAAATAAAAAATAAAATTCTTGTAGGGTGCGCAAGACTCACAAGAATGTCGGACTTTCACGATAATACTTATTATGGTAGGGTCGCACAATTTTTCTTCTCATATTAGGGCAAATCCAAATCAACTTTGAGCCTCAAATCCTTGGATCGCAATAACATATCCTACTTTATAAGTATTTTACAAACACCCTCTCAGAAATCAATTGGAGAAAAAATTTCGAGAAAAATATATACGAGTCCTTTCATAGAGAAGTTATACAATAACTTCTCTATTAGAATTGTTTTCCTTAAGAATCAGAATTATTCAACATTTTTGATAGAAAAGCCTTCAGCCTCATTCTCTCAATGTATGGCCATCCTCCCTCAGCTTCAATTTCACGCAGTAGTGAATAAAGTGCTTGACGATTATCAGGTAAACTTTCTTGAAATACTCCTTCTCTAATTTCACGGTGCAAATATTCCAGTTCCCGCAGCAAACTCAATAGCGCAAATGAATCTTTTTCACAGACTTTCACAGCTTCACAAATTGCATTATTTACATCCTGTAATTTGAGACTTAAATTTTTGGAATCAAAACTTTTACCGTTACTCATTAGCCTCCTTTATCAGCACTGAGATTAAATGGAATTTCCTCAATGAATACATAAGTTATTTAAATAGTTAAGTAGTAATTGATACTAATCTTCTTAGAATTGCTCTTTCCAAGAGATACTCTCCGTAAAATCAATTGCTACAAAAGATATTTTTACTTATAAATATCTTGGCTTAGACAAAAATATTGGCATAATCTGATACTAATTAGTAATAGTAGTGAATCTGTTTGATAAGACTTAAATAAGAATACATTTAGTTTAGTAATGATATTTTTCGGTGCCGTCTGAGTTTAACACCTTGGTCTAACAAACGTGATACGTTTAAATATGTCTAGCAGAACTGTCTTACAACTTAAGATATAAATTTTTGAGATCGAGGTAGATTATGAAATTTCGTGCTTTAATTGTTGCACTTTTAGCTGCATGCTTAGGCTTTTTGACTGCGTGTAGTGAAACGCCTACAACACTATCGAGTACCCAGACTCTTACTTATGACCAAATTAGGGGTACGGGATTAGCAAATAAATGTCCTCAGCTTTCAGAAACCAGTCGCGGTTCTATTCCGATCGCATCTGGAGAGTCCTATAAGCTTATAGATGTTTGCTTAGAACCAACAAACTATTTTGTTAAGGAAGAGCCAGCAAATAAGCGTCAGGAGGCTGAGTTTATATCTGGTAAGTTGTTAACTCGTTACACTTCAAGTTTGGATCAAATCCAAGGTGATTTAATCGTTAATGATGACAGCAGTCTTACTTTTGAAGAAAGAGAAGGCATGGACTTTCAACCTACAACCGTAAAATTACCTGGTGGTGAAAGCATACCTTTCTTATTTACAATTAAAAACTTAGTAGCTCAGAGTCAGCCAAACTTAACTAGTATCAATACCTCTACAGATTTTAAAGGAAGTTTCCGCGTTCCTTCATATCGTGGTGCAACTTTCTTAGATCCAAAAGGTCGTGGTATGGCTAGTGGTTATGATAATGCTGTGGCTCTTCCAGCTCAAGCAGATGATGAAGACTTACGACGTGCAAATACCAAAAGTGCTCAGGTTCTGGAAGGAAATATCTCTCTTTCAGTTTCTAAGGTAAATAGAGCAACTGGTGAAATTGCTGGTACTTTTGAAAGCGACCAACCTTCTGATACTGATTTGGGTGCTGGTGATCCCAAGGAAGTCAAAATTAGAGGTTTGTTCTATGGACGGATAGAACCCGAAAATGTGTAGACATTTGAACAGGGAAAGTTAATTGATAAAACAGCCTTCTTTTGCACTTTTAGTTTTACACCTTTAGTATTTTTTCATCAAGATTGGTTAAAGTGATGCTGTATAACAACATATAGAACCCTGGACAATAACCTCTGTCTCTGCTAGGAGAAGATTAGCTAAATTAAATGTTTATTTAGGATTAAGGGCTGTATGCCCTTTTTTATTTACTTTATATTTGTATCAATCAAGAAGAGAGTTGTTCAATAATATTGCCGTTACGCTTCAAAACTAAAATAATCTAGGTTGGGGATCAATCTTCCGGATGTGCTACGCAAGTCCCCATTTTAGTTAGTAATAATCCTGGAATATCGTTTCTCCCTAGGAGCTCACCCAGGGAACTTTGCGTGGTTGTTCGTGAAAAGAAAAAGTTGTTTCTCCCCCTGCTCCCTCTGCTTCCCCTACCTGCTTTTACCCGGCAATTTTGGCTTGGTCGAGTACTAGGAGTTCTCGTAGAGTATTGATAATTTTGTAGAGTTTAACCCTTACCGGAGGCTATTGGAGCAGAGGGACTAACTATCGCAATGATAAATTTTCGTTAGGTAGATCCTAATTTTATTAGGATTAATTTTAATAAATGACTACTGGAAAATTACTTAAAAATTCACTTTATATTAGTAGTTTATATATAAAAAGTTAGTTAATTTTAAAAATATTAAATTACGTACTATCTCGGTTTAGTTTTCTACTAAAAATTTTATATTTTGGCAATATACAGTTTTGAAAATTAACCTGTGAATAATTAAGAAATATGCCTGTTTAAGTTCTTAATGTATAAGTAAACCTTTCAAGAAATAAAAATAGTATTACTTTAAGCATGTAGATTTTTTCTTTGGTTTTATTAATAGACGATTTTTCAGCTAGGACATTTGTTTTTTCAAGTAAGGATTGTCTAACCAATTTTTTAAATCATTTCACAACAAATATTTAACCTTCTTTGACCAGATACATATGGTGCCATGCCTACCACAGCAAATCAAGAATTAAAGCACGAAATTTGGCAGTTATTGCGCGAATATCAGCAATCTCCTTCGGCTGATGTTCGTAACAAACTTGTACAAATTAACTTTGGATTAGTTAGAAAAGAGGCTCATTACTGGATAAACCAATGCCAAGAAAGCTACGATGATTTGCTACAGGTAGGCTGTTTGGGATTAATTAGAGCAATTGAAAAATTCCAAATTTCCAAAGGACACGCTTTTAGCTCATTTGCTATTCCATATATTCGCGGTGAAATTCAGCATTATCTACGAGATAAAGGAGTTACTGTTCGTATTCCTAGACGTTGGTTAGCAATACAGCAACAGTCTATAGGAGTATCTCATTGTCTGCGGGAAAAATATAATCGGCAACCCACAGATTTAGAAATAGCAGCAGCTTTAGATATTTCTTTGCAAGAGTGGCAAGAGATTAAGTTAGCTTGGGTTAATCGCGCTCCACTTAGCCTAGATGTACCAATCAAAGAGGATACTGAAGGTTCTACCTGTCTAGGTGAGTTAGTCCCAGACCAACAGTATCGTAGTTTTCAGCTCGCACAAGAAGATAGAATTCGCCTTCATCAAGCTCTAGTACAGTTAGAGCACCGTACTAGAGAAGTGCTAGAGTTTGTATTTTTGCATGATTTAACCCAAAAACAAGTTGCTGAACGTTTAGGAATTAGCGTCGTTACAGTATCTCGTCGAGTCAAGAAAGGATTGCATTCAATGAAGCAATTAATGGGTGTTTCTGAATAGCCAATTTTAGAATTATGAAGATACAGTAATTTTACTAATTGCATTAGCTCCCTTAAGAACTACTTTATTAAAAAAGTAGGTTATAACGGAAACAGATTTCGCCTTTGAATTCAATATCAAATGGTTGATTTCAACAAGTAAATGTATTTTCCTACGGCTTTTGAGAACAGCTAATGGGTAGAAATTTAACAATTATAATTTCAATTTTGGTATTAATGATTGCTGGGTGTGGTTCTCAAGAAGAACCTACTAACCTTACAAATTTGGGTGATGCTTCTGCTGAAAAAGATAATAAAAACACAGAAACAAAACTAGAAAAGAAACCAGCTTTTGCTAATCCACTAGTACAAGGTAAAAAGACTCCGGATGAGAAGGTTGTAACCTCCACTCCTAACTTAATAAGTCCAACTAATCCTACAGAAAGAGTGAAATTTGTTGCAAAGGGAAGACCAGATCCATTTGCAACAGTTGTTTCACCAACGGTTATTAAGAAATCGACAACAGCTGCAGTGCAACCTACAAATCCTGTTGCATCTGTACCTGTTATACCCGGGTCTAGATTGAATTCTAGAAATAGTCTTAGAAGTAGACGCTCCAGAGTTATAACCGCGAGGTTGGATTCTAGAAGAATACAAGCAAGAAATAAATTACTGGAGGAAAGAAGGAGAAAAGCTTTACAAGCGAGAAAAGATTTACAAGCAAGAAAAGCTTTACAAGCGAGAAAAGCTTTACAAGCAAAAAAATCTTTACCTAAGCTTCAACCAAAACCCAAGTCAATTCCAGTAGAACCGACAAAATTACCACAGGTAACATCCGAAGTAGATTTGACAGCTACTTTACCACCTCCGCCAAAACCAGAGTTAGCAAACGGAGTTGTTGTTACAGGAGTAGTCTTAGTTGGTAGTGAACCTCAAGCGATTATCAAAGTACCGAATGAACGTACCAGTAGATACGTTACATCAGGAGCAAGATTAGCAAGTGGGGTAATAGTTAAGCGAATTGAAATGGGTGATGGCTCCGATCCAGTAGTAATTCTGGAACAATATGGTATTGAAGTTGCAAAAATGGTAGGGGAAGGAAGTAATCAGGCAGATTCGAGTGTGTCAAATGCGAGTAATTCTGTTTCAGTACTACCTCCAAGTGTTAAATATGTTTTTACCGGAGCTAGCTAAAACTAAGATGAGCCGTGAAAAAGTTGAAATTAACAATTTACCTCTAGCAGTGTACCGAGAGGTCGCTGCTCATTTACGTCAAGTAGAAGGAGTAGAGGTAAATTTAATTCCTCAGTCTGAGTCGAATTTTGATTACAGTCAGAGTCAAATTTGCGGTATGTGGATTGAGTACACTTTAGAATGTGAAGAAAGTGGTAGGTTGATGGTTAAGCAAATTTTAGATTTTTACCGAAATCGTCATAATCAGTAATATTTTTTTACTTTTTGGTAATTAAATTTCAATTTTTCTAATTTAATTCACATTTATTTGTAGGGGTATAGCTATACTCCTACTTTTTATTTATGCATTCATCTATTGATTTTTTGATTCAATGACAAATCCCCGAGACGGTTTTACATAAATGAGTGTGAAGAAATTTGATTACAAATGAATCTCAATAAAAATAAATCTGACTAAGAGTAAATCTATCCTTTGCTTTTCATCACCTCGTTAAAAGAACAGATTTTTAATTTTCAAGTTCTTACCCTCAGAAATTAACTAATAAATGTCTTAATATATACGCTTACTGCTATATTAAGTATTCTCAATAACAATTGTTACTATCAGGAATAAAATATAGAGATCCATTTACAGATTACTGAGGTAAACTGTCAAGCAAGGTAATCCGGCATATTACTTAGTGCCTTATGAATTTGGGCATAAATGATGATGAAACATTGGCAATTTCTGATACAGAAACAAGGTGATCGCTCTTGGCAACCTTTAGAATCAACCGGAAGGTCTTTTGTTGAAGGTAAGTATAGAATAGTGGCTCGTTCCCACTTGATGAATACTCCCACAGAGGTGCGGGTTAGCTATATCTCATCTCTAGAAATACCAGCGAAGCCAAAATTTCAAAAGCGATCGCGCTCTACCAATGCAGAAGGTTTAGTGGCTGTGATCCCTTTTACCTATCTCAAACCTGGTATTTGGAAAATTCAATGTTCTGGGGATATTATGTCGGATTTACTAGGTAAGTCTTGGCACTATGAAGTTGAATTACAAGTTCTGAAGAAGCATTTAAACAAAAATGTAGATGATGTAAATAAAATCATTAGTAGTGGATCAATTGATGTTGATACTGATACTTATGAAGAATCTACTGGCAAAAAATCTACTTATCAAGAATTAACTACGGTTACTACTTCACAAGAAAAACTAACTTTAGATGATAGGAATCAAGAACTAAAAGTTGAACCAAAAGAGGTTGAACTCAAAGAAGCTGCATCTCAGAAGTTTGAGGGTAAGGAGCTTGTTAGTGCCGATTTTGCAATTGATTCATCATCACAAGTCAGTAATAGCAGTCACAGCCGGATTGAAAAAAAAGTAGAAGAAAGTATCAGGGAAGACAATGTAGAATTAGTAAATACATATGATTCTTCTGTGGTAGAGTCGGTAAAATTAAATGATACCGTTAAGGAGCACCTGGAATCTCCACATAACAATCTTCAGAAAACATCACTTGTTACAATGCAAGGTGATTTTAGTTTGAGCGAACAAGATTCTGTTTCAGTAGAACAAGTTAACAACTCTGAAGAACAGTTAGAGAAAGAACTAGTCGAAGAAAAGCAAATACCAGTAGTAACTAAAGTTCCCGCAAAATTTTCAGAAAGCACTGAGAACTTAGAGGAAAAAAATATATTAGAATTTGCAGATGATAATTACGAATTAACCAATACTGATACGGATTCGGATTCGGAGGAAGTTGAACACAAGATTGAAAATTTAGAAGAAAATTTAGAAGATATCAGTGCATCTGGAGCTAGGGAAAATAGGGGAACCCCGGATTTAACTAGTAACACAGCTGATAATGAAGAACAATCATCAATTCCCGATACAAGAGTCTTCCGAAATGATACTTCTGATGAGCTAACGGTAGTTCCTCAAAGTACAAGAGCTATTACACTCTTAGAACTAGAACTAGAAGAACACTCTATTATTGACGCTCCAGTTAACCCAGTTTGGCTTCAGGATGAATCAGCAGAGAAGATCCTACAGAACTTAGTGGACTTAGCCTTACCAAGTTCGGATTCTTTGCTCAAAGGGGAGACAAAAAATAATCAATATGTGGATGTTTCTCCATCTTTACCATTGTTGATAATATTAGAAGCACAAAACTATATAGCTCGTTGGGGAGAATCACTTAGTATTAATGGATTAGTCAAATTTAATGAAGCAAACTGTTATGACTTAGGGGAAGCATACAATTTTGACAGTATTTTTGCTGGAGAGCTATTTATAGAATTTTCTTCTCCTGATACTTTACATGTCTTAAAGAAATTTCAAAAATCTTTACCAGAAAAACTACTTCCTTTTGAATTTGAATTTTCTGCTGTAATTCCAGCCGAATCAGAATCAAAGTTAATTTTGGCAAAAATTAGTTTGCATGGAGTCTTGTCTGGTATTGGAGAACCCGAACTCCTTGCAGAACAGTCTTTCACTATTACTGCTGAATTAGGAGAGTTACTTGCGATCGCTTCACGCAACCCTAAGGGGGTCATCGCTCAAAGCAGTTACTTATCTAGCAGTCCATCAAATCTTACTCAAGGGGATGTTTCTTCTTCTCTAATTAAGGAAGCTTCTACTGGTGGTGAGGTTTCATCTCCAGAATCATCTACAAATATTGATTTACAGTTATTTAATTTGGTGAAAACAGCTAAATCTTCAGAGCAATTTTCACAACCGGTAACTAATAAATCTCCTGAATTAACAAATTTACAGCAAAATTCTGTCAGGAATTTCCCAAAATCTCAAAATCCTCTGGAAAATTTACTTATTCGCAGAAAAGTAACAGGTTCTACACTACCTTATTTGAAGAAACTATCAGCTTCGACTTTATCAGAAACAACAATGACCCCAGAAGAGTCGAGCATTGATTTAGTCTCTTCTAAAAAAGCGATAACCCCAAGGGGGTTGCACGGAGCGAACGCTCAAAAAACTAAAGAAATATCTGATGAATTAGATAATTTAGATTTAGAAAATTTGGATTATCCCCAAATACAAGCAGCAGCTAAATTTGGACATGAAGAATCTAATAAGGAATTCATTATTAATGAAGAGCAATTAGAGGAATCAATTGTAGATGGTTTGATTGATCCAATAAAATCTCCTGATTTCTCTCTGATGCAAGAGTCAGTGGAGTTAAATCAAGAAGATTTATCAGAAGAGATTGCAATTGCTAATAATTCGACATTACCAACGTCTAATCCTTATCCATCACCTTTAATTAGGCAATGGTTGGAAAGTCAGGGTCACTCGTTACCACCTGTAGAAAACCTCCAATATGAAAGTTACGATACTACAGGTAAATATTTTCCACAATCAGAAAATCTTATCTCTACATCTAATCTGATTAACACTCAAATATATGAAAATAGTAGTGTGGAGAATATTGATATCAATACGGAATTTCAGGATACTGGTAATTCGGAGGAGCTTATTTCCTCTGAGTCTAATTCTTCTATACCCATACCCACATCCGAAAAATCTGAAACTTCCAATTTATCAGCAATTAGCTCTTCAATTCAGCCTTACTCAGAATCATCCTGGCTATCTCATGAGATAGTTGTAGATGATGTAGCCCAAGACTCAGTGGAAGATTCCCAAAGTAGTAGTAGCGACACATCCAATTTTAACCACAATGATAATGATGAATCTTTCCTAGAAGATAAAAAATCATCCAAATCATCTGCTCTAGTTATTCAAGGTTCTAAAGATTTAATCCCTGTTATTCAACCGGTCACAATAGAACCATTACCAATACCCCAGCTTTATATTCCTAATGGTGAACTAGTTTCAGGAAAAACAATTAGGGTCAAGGTAAGCTTAGAACCAGTAAGCATTCAGGTCGCAGTAAAATTCTGGGTAGAAGACACTCAAACTCGATGGTTACTCTTTGGTCCTCAGTTACTAACCAACCTACTACCAAATCAGCAAGGAAACTTAGAGACTATGACTCAGCTAAGCATACCCTTCGGATGTATGAAAATTCGTTTAGAAGCGATCGCTGTTGATCTAGTTACCGAGCAAGAAAGTCATAAGGTCTCTATTATACGCAGCGTTGTTCCACCTAATTTACCTTCTTTACAAATAGATCGGGTTTTGGGGATTTAATTAATACTCAATACTGAATATCAACACTTAGTTATCAACACTGAATAAAAAGTTAACAGTTGAAGTTTATCAATTATCACCCTTTGAGACTTCTATTACTTCCCTATCTGGTAAGGATGGGTCTTACACTCGGAAGATAAGATATGTCATGTTAAAAATTTTAAGAATTTGCATAAACATGACGAAATGTACAGTAAGCTCGTGTTGAATCGTAGTGTTACTTAATAGGAAAGCATAATCATGGAACCATCTTTTCTACCTTCAGTTCTAGTTCCTCTTGTTGGACTAGTTTTTCCTGCTATAGGAATGGCTTATATGATGATTTATATGGAGAATGACAACATCTGAATAGGGTTGATGCATTTTCTCCAAGATACCTTCTAATCATATAAATTAAGGCGGGCAATCTATGTCCGCTTTGTTATGAAGTCGAAAATTAGAAAATTCTGCCCTTTTTCTACCCTAAAATGATTTCTAGGGTGAAGCAGAGCATGGAAAAGCAACTAAATTATTAATATAACTATAGTTATTAATATAGGCATTTAGATTTCTGCTGGATATTGCTGAAGATTTTTAATTTTTTTTCAACCAGATTGAATTAGAATGAGCGTACAGATTTACATCATGAAATATTAATCTTTCTTGTAGCTAATGATATAAATAATAAAATAAATACCGCCTATCATATAAAAAATAGACGGCATTTGTGATATCAAAGTCTGATAAATTTGGATAATTTCTATTTAGATAATTCTATTTAGATAACTCTATTTAGATAATTTCTAAATTGCAGAACCTACTCCAGCATAAGCTCCATAAAAGAATATACCTACAACAGTAATTACCCCTAATCCTGCAACAGTTGCTACAATCCATAGAGGAATTCTTCCGCCTCCAGACATAGTTCGCCCTCCCTTATAAAATGAACAAAAGTGTTTAGATAAACACTTATTAATAGTAGATATTCCAGTTAGTTAAAGAAATAACTGGAAAACAAAATTCCCAAAACAAATACGAGTAAAAGCCCCAAGAACAAAGAAGTTCTATTAAGTTCTACCGGTTGGTTATTAGGATTAGTATTTCTATCCATGACATCTCCTAACGCTGAATAAACTGCATTGCTGCGATCGCACCCAAAAAGAATACAGTAGGTACAGCCAAAGTATGAACTGCCAACCACCTAACTGTAAAAATTGGGTATTGTGGTTGATTAATATTGTTTGAGCTTGTCATTTTTCTGGTTTATCTTTTTATTTAATAAACTGATCTACTTGCTGTTTTGCTTCAAAGCGATTATCTACAATCGGCACTTCCTGACGTTGTTGAGTGTAATATTCGTCAGGACGAGGAGTTCCAAATGCATCGTATGCTAATCCAGTTTGCACAAACAACCAACCGGCAATAAATAATGCTGGAATGGTGATGCTGTGAATCACCCAGTAACGAACACTGGTGATGATATCAGAAAATGGACGTTCGCCGGTAACACCTGACATTGATATTTATACCTCGTTTCAAAATATTCCCTCTTGTTTATTATCCTACAAATTTTAGTACCATAGTTAAGATTTACGACTCAATTCTCAGAAATTAGATTTAAGGCAAGTAGGCTACAGATTTTTCTTAGTTTTTCTTTGAGATACAAAACAGCTTCGTCTGTAAAAGCTTTCTGAGTAAAGATTATATTTACAGATACTAAGGATACTAAAGTTTGTATTTAGTGAAGTTAATACTCAGAATCATCCTTACTCCTCCGTGGAAAGAGAGAGACTGCTCCTCAGAGGGAAATTTTGGTCAATCAATAGCAAAATTTAAAATTTTATACTCGAATCAGGTAATATCCGGATCAAGCAGCTGATGAGTCTACCTTGCTATCTGTATCTATATCATCTACAGAATCTACAGCAGCCTTTGCTATATCTGGGTTGTACTTGAGTAATATACCACCGCGATCGCCGATCACAAATCCTTTGTCTTTTCCAAAGAAAGTAATTTTGTAGAAATTAGTTGCAACATTTTCTACATCGCGGTCTTTATCCCAAGTTTCTCCTCCGTCAGTACTCAGCAATAAATTACCGCTACCTCCACCTATCCACATTTCTTCGGGAGTACGATATGCTGCATCTAACAAACCCCAACTAGTAGACAGTTCTGGATACTCTGGGTCTAACCACTCTTGGGGATTTTCAGGATCGCTAAATTGAATTTGACCACCACGGGCTAACATCCACATTCTGCCATCACCAGTAAAACCCATGTTTTCTACACGGCGAGAACTATTGCGATTAAAAGGAGACCAAGCTCTTTGTCCTGGTTCCCAAGTAGAGTAGAAATTACCTTTTGCCGATACTGCAACATACTTACCATCAGGCGATCGCTTCAAGTTTCGTACTACACCAACAGCTTCTTCTACTTCTGCTTGCCAGTTTTGACCGCCATTATCAGTTGTATAAATTGCTCCTACATCAGTAGCCATTTCAGCAGAGCTTTTACCTAAAGCTACAATTTTTATAGGATTACCAGGTAATTTTTCATCTAAAGGAATTTGTGACCAAGAAGCACCTTCATCTTCGGTGTGCAGCATAAGTGCGGGTTCTCCTACAATCCATCCTTCTTTGCCAGAAAAACTAATGGATGAAAGACGATATCTATCACTATCAAGGTTGACTTCTAGGGAATTCCAAGTATTTCCACCATCCTGAGTTTCTAAGATAGTAGAGCTACCACCGACTAAATAGCCATGTTTAGAATTATCTACAAATGCTAAGTCAAGAACTTTATTTTCTGTAGGTAAGTTTATAACTTCCCAAGGATTGTAAGCAGTTGATTCAACTTTGCTACAACCAAAGCATAAAAGAATGACTAGAGATAAAGTAAGTATTTTTTGCCAACTTTTTACAATGGAACTCATTTTTACCAGTTTAATTTTTTGTTAGTTTTGAATTTAATTTGCAATTAAATCGATGAATTTACATTGATTTTTGGCGTGCAAAATAGTTTGAGATAGAGTTGGAAATCTTTGGAATATGGAAATTGGGAATTTAAGAAATTGAGAATTTAAGAATTTGAGATTTTAAGAAATACATAGCACAAATGCTTAGTGCATCAAATCAGAAAGTGGGGAATAAAGAGTTTTCTGCTTCTCTTCTCACCGCAACTTTTTTCTCCCATTACCAATTACCCATAAACAATAATTCCCTATTGCAAGCCATATAAGCTCATAAAAAATAAGAAACCTAATGCCAAAGCACTAAAAATCAGAATATTCTTCTGTCCGGGAGTAAGCTTATTGACACCAAATCCGTAACCTAAATTTTCCTTAAAACCAGAAGCTTGACCTGCTGGACCGACATTGACAAAAGCTTTCTTATTTGCACCACAAACTGGACAGCGCCAAATTAAAGATAAATCTTCAAAAGCCGTTTGAGGCGAAATATTATTCTTGTCATCGCCATTCTCAGGTTCGTATATATAGCCGCAGGAGCGACACTCATAACGGTCTAAGACTAATGCTTCAGTTGATGCTTCAGTTGATGCTTCAGGTGAAGTTTCAGAGTTTTGGGCAGCTTGTTCGCTCATGGGTATGCATTCAATAATTTTGGGTAGAATATTAAATATACGTTAAAAATTATGACATAAATGCTAGGTTTATCTATTCCTATCCAAAAGTAATCTGATAACTTACTACATCTGTTTCCCAAGATTCAGAAAAGTCAAACATATATAATGTAAAAATGTGAAATAAGGTAACAAAGTTATTTCCAGCAAAATTCAGTAGATAATTTATTGTGTTTGTCCTCAGCGGTTATGAGTACCTGTTAGGCTTCCTAATCCTGGTTAGCCTAGTACCAGCTTTAGCTCTCTCAGCATCTAAGCTCCTGCGACCAAGTGGTCGCTATCCCGAACGACGTACCACCTATGAATCCGGAATGGAACCCATTGGTGGAGCCTGGATACAGTTTAATATCCGCTACTATATGTTCGCGCTTGTCTTCGTCGTATTTGATGTAGAAACAGTATTTTTGTATCCTTGGGCAGTTGCATTTCACCGTCTAGGTTTATTGGCTTTTGTTGAAGCACTTATTTTTATCGCAATTCTTGTAATCGCGCTTGTGTATGCATGGCGTAAAGGAGCTTTGGAATGGTCTTAGAAAATAATTCAATGGCAGAAAATAAAGGGCAAGGTGGCTTGGAAAGTATCCTTAATCCTATGGAAACTCCGAAAGTTACTCAACAGCTTTCGGAAAATGTGATATTAACAACTGTTGATGACCTGTATAATTGGGCGAGACTTTCTAGTTTATGGCCCTTGTTATTTGGTACTGCTTGCTGCTTTATTGAATTTGCGGCTTTAATTGGTTCTCGATTCGATTTCGACCGTTTCGGACTAATTCCCCGTTCAAGTCCCCGTCAAGCTGACTTGATTATCACAGCCGGAACTATCACCATGAAAATGGCACCACAGCTAGTACGTATTTACGAGCAGATGCCAGAACCCAAGTACGTAATTGCGATGGGTGCTTGTACAATCACTGGAGGGATGTTTAGCGTTGATTCTCCCAGTGCTGTGAGAGGAGTTGATAAATTAATTCCAGTGGACGTTTATTTACCTGGTTGTCCTCCACGTCCGGAAGCAATTATTGATGCCATTATTAAATTGCGGAAGAAAATTTCTGACGATTCTATCCAGGAGCGGGGTACACTGAAGCAAACTCATCGCTATTACAGTACTACACATAATATGAAGCCTGTAGAACTGATTAGTGATGGTAACTATTTGCGCTCTGAAAGCCGTTATACTCCACCATTACAGTTAACAGAAGATATGGGAATGCCTGTCCCTCCCGCTTTAATGACTTCTAAGTCCCAAAAGGAGGTTCAAGAACGTGGCTGAAGAATCAAAACCAGTATCAAATGAAGAAAACTCGATAGTGGAAGCCGGTAAGGTTTCTAAATGGTTAACCGATAATGGTTTTAACAATGAATCTCTAGAACCTGATATTCAGGGGATAGAGATTATTAAGGTAGAAGCAGATGTTTTATTACCCATTGCTACAGCATTGTATGCATATGGGTTTAATTATCTTCAATGTCAAAGCGGCATAGATCTAGGACCAGGTGAAGATTTGGTCAGCATGTACAATTTGACTAAAATGACCGATAATGCGGATCGTCCTGAAGAAGTACGCATTAAAGTATTTTTACCAAGGGATAATCCCACAGTTCCTTCCGTATATTGGATTTGGAAAACTGTCGATTGGCAAGAGCGTGAATCCTATGATATGTACGGTATTTTCTATGAAGGACATCCAAATCTGAAACGAATTTTGATGCCGGAAGATTGGGTCGGATATCCTTTACGTAAGGATTATATTTCACCCGACTTCTATGAGTTACAGGATGCTCATTAAAGCTATATTTGACAGAAAGTTACCGTTTGTTAAAATTTTTGGCTGTTGGTATTGCTTAATTCAAGCCTGTGATGATAGTTAAATTATCATCTGCGAAACCAATCAATAACCCCTTTTCCGTCGAGGGAGAGGGGTTTGTGATTTTTGGTAATTTTTGTTTATTTTCAATTTCTTATACCATTTCTATCTGAGGCTGCATTGACTTCAAAGCTTGAAAAGCTTAATTTAACTTATCTTGAAACAAATAATTTGGCGCATCTTCGTAAAGAATTGGTATTAGTCTTGATATTTTTTATTTATATAATTAAAGTGCATTTATTAAAGTGCATTAAAATAATAACCCTTTACTCATAAAAACAACCACATAATAAATGATGGATCTAATTTAATAGTTGAATTACCGAACCTGACTTAAAGCAGGCTTTATTATCAGAGTAAAAAGTAGTCAAAGCCTGCATTTTTGATATATCTAATGCTCATTTATATAACTGTTTATCTATTCACTATTAATTATTAAAAACCCATAGGAAATGTTTAATTGGTGCAGGCACAAGTACTTAAAACTGAGATAACTTATGATTTTCTAGAAGAGCGCTTCAAATCTTGAGAATTTTTTGAGTTACTTAGTCTTTGATTATCTTCTTCATAGAAAACGGGACACAACTTAGTGTTAGCGCTCATGCAGTCCATGTGGGGAGTTTTAGCGCAAACTATTAATAATCCACCCAAAACCATTAATAAACCAGAAATAGACAAAGCTTGTACCCAAGATATTTCCAAAGCACCATGTACTACGACTTCTCGGAGCAAAGAGACAATTGCTATTTCAACTGCAACACCTACAGCAATACTGTGTTCTTGGAGGTACACCATCAATAATCGAAATAGCTCGACCAGTATCAAAATGAAGAGAATTTTGGCAGTTACCTGCTGATAATTAAGAGAAGTGGACAAAACACTAAATATTTCCCACAACTGCATTAACATAACTGCAAACAATCCAGCGCATAGGAAAATCACAATTAAATCCTGAAACGCTTCCATGTTAACTACAACTGAATGTCTATCAATCCAGCGATCGCCAAATAAAAATCTACTTTTAGAACGCTTTTTCATTTCTATCCACCAACCGTTCACAAGTAACAACTACAAATCGCAAAAACCAGCCCGTCTTCTATTGTGACGCTGTTATTTTTTTGTGCAGCAGCTTTGGTAACAGTTATTAGTTATATGGTTTTTTCTTGTCTGCTGTTGCGGGTTTTCTCTGCAATAATGAAATATTGATTTAATTTATGAAATTAATTTTAGATAAGTACTTATTAAGCAGGTACTTATTACTGAGGATAATTTAAATTTTGTGCCTGTTGTAATAGTTGTTGAGCGTTAAGTGCCCATTGTGGATGACCTTGAGCATCATATAAGTTTTTAGCGTATTGTAAGACTTGTACAGCTTCTGGATATTGTTTTAATCTGATAAAGACGAGTCCTGCACCATAGTAAGCATTTGCGTAGTTGGAGTTGGCTTCGGCTGCTTTTCTAAAATGGTCTAATGATTTTTGTAATTTATCTTCATTTAAGTAAAGGGAACCTACTTTATAGTGTGCTTCTGGATATTTGGGATTTATTTTTAAGGCTTGGTTGAATGCTCTTTTTGCATTCCTAGTTTTACCGTTTTGGAGGTAGCATATTCCCATGTGTAAGGCTGGTTCGGGAGCATTTTTACTATATTTTATGGCTTTTTTAAAGGCTGGTATTGCTCTTTTACAATCTCTTTGTTTTTGACGTAATAATCCTAGATTGTAGTGAGCTGAGCCTAGTTTGGGGTCTATTTGTAATGCTGCACTCAAATATTCGTCAGCTTGCTGTAGGTTATTTCCTTCTAGTAATGCTCCTCCTAAGTTTGCGTAAGCAAGGGCAAATTGGGGGTCTACTTGAGTTGCACGATAAAAAGCATTTGCGGAATTTTGCAGTTGTCCTGTCTGTCGCAGGGCTAAACCGAGGTTGTAATGTGCTGGGGCTAAGTTAGGATCTAGTTGGGTTGCTTGTTGAAAGGCGTTAACTGCTTCTGGAATTCTTCCTGTTTGAATTAAACGTAAACCTTCATTGAGAAAGTCGGTTGCACTTCTACCTGCATACTGGGCTACTGTCAAGGTAGAGGTTTGGAAGTTAGAGGGTTTTAAGGTCAAAGGTTTTAAGCTCGAAGGTTTTAAGCTAGAACTTTGGAAGTGAGAGTCATTCATCTGAGAAAAACTTGGTAAACAGGGAAAAGTAACTCCGCCAAGTATGAACAGACTCAATAAAGTATGAAAAGAACCTTTGTAATTTATGTAATTTAATTTAGACATATCAGTAATCTAAAAAAACATCTAAAAAGTAACGATGTCAGAAGTGATCTAGGAAAAGTTATTTTAATGTATTTATGAAAAATATTTATGAAAAATATTTATGAAAAAAAGATACAAGAAAAAGATACAGGAAAAATTAGATTTTGCAACTTAATAAATCTTCAAGTTTATTTTTAGAAATCAAAGTTAGTAATACTTAACCATAATTGAAGTAAATCTTACAATAGAAATCAATTTTTTGCTGAGATTATGGTAGTAGAGATTATCTCGCAATTAAGGAAAGAATAATTTTATTTTAAAAATACTCTTTCTTTAAAGAGTTTATTTAAAGAGAGATTAATCTCTAAATAATATTCAATATAAAGCGGCTATATATAGCTAACCGCGAAGGAGGTTTTATGAAAGAAAAAGTAAAATCGGGTAGGCGGAATGTGGCAATTGTGGGTCCTTATTTAAGTGGCAAAACGACCCTTTTAGAGAGTTTAATGTATGTCACGGGGACAATTTCCCGTAAAGGTACTATTAAAGAATGTAATACTGTCGGTGATAGTGCAACGGAAGCACGAGAACGTCAGATGAGTGTAGAAGTGAGTGCAGCTAGTACGGAGTACGGAGGCACTCACTTTACTTTTGTAGATACTCCAGGCAGTGTAGAGTTTTTGCAGGAGACTTACAATGCTCTGATGGGAGTGGATGCAGTAATTGTTGTCTGTGAACCGGGTAGTGAAAGAGTTTTAACTTTAGCTCCTTTATTTAAGTTTCTTGATGATTGGGAAATTCCCCATTTAGTGTTTGTCAACAAGATGGATCGAGCTAATAATCATTTACTCGATACTTTGAATGCTCTGAGGGGAGTTTCTAGTCGTCCTCTGGTTCCTCACCAGTACCCAATTATTCAAAATGAAGAACTGACGGGATTTATTGATTTAGTTACTGAGGAAGCTTATCATTACCATTCTGGGGCACCTGCTGACCATATTCCCTTCCCCGAAGAACTTAAAGAAGAAGAACGTGCTGCTAGAGAGCAGATGTTAGAAGCGCTAGCAGATTTTGATGACCATTTACTAGAAGAACTGTTAGAAGATATTGAACCGCCTCAAGAAGAGATTCTCAAAGATTTAAAATTAGAGTTGGGAGCAGATTTAGTCGTTCCGGTATTTTTTGGGATTGCAGAACAGGATTATGGTGTACGTCCCCTACTAGAAGCATTACTCAAGGAAGCTCCAGAACCAGAAGCTACAGTTGAGCATCGTCAAATAGTTATAAGTAAAGGAAAAGATAAAGGAAAAGATAAAGGGAAAGATAAGGGGAAAGATCAAGGAAAAGAAATTAATGCTCCTCTAGCTCAAATTCTGAAAACTTACTATACACCCCAGGGTGGAAAATTATCTTTAGCAAGGGTCTGGAGAGGAACTATTACTGAGGGTATGGTTCTTAATGAGGTTCGTATCGGTGGACTATATCGTTTGATGGGAGCGCATCATCAACCCCTCAAGGAAGCCGAAGCTGGTGAAATTGTTGCGATTAGCCGTTTAGAAGATATTCAAACTGGAGATACAATTTCTACTTCCACTAATTCTGAATTGACCACACAATTACCCCATGCAGAGAAACTAGAACCGGTTTATGCTTTAGCTGTTACTCCCCAAAACCGGAATGATGAAGTTAAACTGAGCGCTGCTATTACTAAACTGTTAGAAGAAGACCCTTCCTTAGCGTGGGAACAACATGGTGATACTCATGAGGTGATTCTCTGGGGTCAGGGAGAAATCCATTTACAAGTTGCATTAGACCGTCTGTGTCGTAAGTATAATTTACCAATGGCGACACATTTACCACAAGTTGCTTATAAGGAAACTATCCGCGAACAGAAAGCCTCAATTCACGGACGTTATAAGCATCAGAGCGGTGGACATGGGCAGTTTGGAGATGTTTACCTCGATATTAAACCCTTACCGAGAGGGGAAGGTTTCAACTTCCAAGAAACTATCGTTGGTGGGGTAGTTCCCAGACAATATATTCCTGGTGTGGAAACTGGTGTGAAAGAATCTTTAGTTCACGGACCTCTGGGTTTTCCCGTGGTGGATGTGGCTGTAACTTTGACGAATGGTTCTTACCATAGTGTAGACAGTTCCGAACAAGCATTTAAACAAGCTGCTCGTGCTGCAATGCAAACCGGAATGCCACAATGTAAACCTACCTTACTAGAACCAATTATTAGCATTACTGTAAATACTCCGAATGAATTTACTTCCAAAGTCATGCAGTTACTGACTGGTAGAAGAGGTCAAATTCTCGGTTATGAATGCATGGATAATCCTAAAGGTTGGGATAGTATTACCGCTCACCTACCCCAAGCAGAAATGCAGAACTTTATCATAGAGTTAAGGTCACAAACTTTGGGAGTTGGTACTTTTCATTGGGAATACGACCATTTACAGGAGGTTCCCGATAAATTGGCAGAGAAAGTTGTTGCGAAAATTGGTGGTAACAACGGTCATCATTAGTCATAGGGATTTGAAAAAGCGATTTGAAAAAGCGATAGAAAATCAGAAACTAGATGAACATTGAGGGTTAACGTAGTCTCTCTTAGAGGAGTCGAGATGTGAAACCTAAGTTAACCGGTGTTAAGCTATCGCTATCAAATAATTTGGTGGGTGAGGACATGATTTATTCATTGGTTAGGAGTAAAATTTGTTATGATCCTCACCCACCCTACAGTGAATAAAATGTATTTGAGTACTTGTGGATAGCCCAGGGTATCTTATTAAAAGCTGATTTGCTCAATAATTTCTTTGACCCTTTCCGCATCGGGTGATTTGATATGCTGTAATATCTGGAAAGATTCTTGTAAATATTCAAGTGCTGTGGTGTTATCTCCTTGCTGTTGTGCAATATGTCCCAACCACCACAAAGTATTAGCTCTATTTTGAACCTCACCAATTTTTTTATTTATTTCCAAAGCTTCTTGGAAAAGTGCGATCGCTTCTTCTACATTTCCCTGTTGAGCGTAAATTCCTGCAAGTTGATGTAGGGAAGCAGCTTTTCCTTGTGCATCACCTATTTTTTCATATAAGTCCAAAGATTGATTGTAGAGTGCGATCGCTTCTTCTACATTTCCCTGTTGAGCGTAAATTATAGCAAGACAGTGTAGGGAAGCAGCTTTTCCTTGTGCATCACCTATTTTTTCATATAAGTCGAAAGATTGTTTGTAGAGTGCGATCGCTTCTTCTACATTTCCCTGTTGAGCGTAAATTATAGCAAGTTGATGTAGGGAAGCAGCTTTTCCTTGTGCATCACCTATTTTTTCATATAAGTCGAAAGATTGTTTGTGGAGTGCGATCGCTTCTTCTACATTTCCCTGTTGAGCGTAAATTAATGAAAGTAACTCTACTGAACAAGATTATCCTGGAGCAAAAACAAATTAAAAATTAAGCTAGAAAAAATAAATG
>JBHJJE010000017.1:0-67731 GCA_050042865.1 Mastigocoleus sp. | reverse complement strand
GCATAAGCTCTATCGAGCACGCTACGCGAACGCGAGGTCTTGAGATTGCTGAGTCCTTTGGACACGCTCCGCGTTTACGTAGTATAGCGTTAGCTAACGCTATCCCTCGCAATGACACAAATAATTTTGCATACCTACTTAAGAAGAAGTGTGAGAGAAGACTGGGATTAGTAATAAGTATTTGTGCCTGTATTAATTAAATATTTTCTATGGGTTGTGAATTGTAAGGGGGCGAATCGGGAAGGGTTATATAACTGAGCAGTAAATACATAAATCATTTTGCACAAGTACTTATCTTCCCAATGGTTCATTATCTATTCATTTATTTTGTATTTAATTTGACTTAAAAACTTTAATGAATAACAGTATTAACTACATAAGCTATTGTAATTAAATGATTGCTCATATATTGCTCATAAATGCCAAGACTCATGGCTATAGGTCAATTACCAATTAAAAAGTCTTTTTGGAAAAGTCCTTTATATTTTCCTGGAGTTATATGGGTATGTAGTAGATTACTCATATGGATTCCTATGCTACAGATAGCCCCTCACTTACCAGTACCTGATGGAGGTGAGGTTCCTAACATTGGTTGGGAGGTATTTAATGGTTGGGATAGCGGACATTATCAGCATATTGCTGTGAATGGTTATGAATATGCCGATGATGGAAGAGAGCACAATGTTGCTTTCTTTCCTTTATTTCCGTTGATGGTAAGAGCGATGATGAGTTTGGGGTTATCGTTTGATATTGCAGGCACGTTGATTAACAATGGTGCATTTTTAATTGCACTTTACTGCGTATATTCTTTTGTTAAGCAGTATTGCAGTCGAAATCAGGCAGAATGGACGACTGCGGTCTTAGCTTTTTCCCCCGGTTCGATGTTTGCAGGGGTAATTTACACCGAGGGATTGTATTTAGCCTTAAGTACTGCTGCTCTCAGGGCTTTTGATAATCGGAAATATGGGTGGAGTACATTATGGGGAGCAATGGCTACTGCAACTCGTCCAACTGGAGTGGCAATAATCCCAGCCTTTATTATTGCAGCTTGGAGACAGGGTAAACCACCGGTTGCTTATATAAGTGGATTTGCTAGTTCTACGGGATTATTACTCTACAGTTTATACTGTCAAATTCAATTTCATGAGCCTCTAGCTTTTATTCATGCGCAGAAAGGATGGCGGAGTTCTATAGGATTTGATGGAAAAGCTTGGGGAAAAATGCTGATGCAAATTTTTACAGGTAACACAAACTGGGAAGCAAGCGGGATCGGAGACTTTTTGCATCCATTTTTATTGACTCTAATTATGATTCTTGGCTACCTATTGTGGCGCTTTAGGTGTAATTTGGGTTCATTCAAAACCAATTGTGGTGCGACAGTTTTAATTGTTCTTTTATGGCTAATAATAGGAGATCCATTAATTAATACTGTGTCAATATTTGGTAGTCTGTATTTACTATGGCGACTATCATCAAGAAAAAAGTACGATTCAGATGTGTCTAAAACTGGTAAAAGTAGAATGACACCGGTGACTGTAGCCTATGGCTTTTGCGGTATCGGATTAATTTTAGCTTCTGGAGGGACAATGTCTTTAGGTCGTATTGCCTACGGTATTGTTCCTACCAGTATTGCTCTGGGTATATTTTTATCTCACCGTCCACGTTTAGGATATTCCATGATGTTTTTATTTAGCATCATATTAATTTGCACATCTGTGAGATTTGCTCAAGGGTTGTGGGTTGGGTAATTTGTAAATTTTATAACCCTCACTTAGCAAAGATTGTAGAAAACAACAAAAAATTTTTAAGTGTTATTTGTTGCGAGGGGGAATTAATTTTGAATTTTGTATTGTGACTTTTGAATTCCCACATAATGGGTCACTCACTTCTTTGATGGTGTAGATGGGACGACCTTTTACTTCTTCGTATATTCGTCCTATATATTCACCTAAAATACCAATTGTAAATAACTGTACTGAACCTAGGAAAAAATTAGTAATAGTAATTATAGTAAAACCCATTAATGGAGAAGCTGGGTCAAATAAACGCCAGTAAAGCACTAGGAATATCATTAATAATGAAATACTGGCTGAAAGTAAGCCTAAATAAGTTGCAAGTCTCAAAGGAACCTTGGATAAGGAAATGATACCGTTGATTGCTAACGCCCAAGATTTACCAAAAGTATACTTTACCTCACCAGCAAAACGGGGATCGCGTTCAAAGTGAACAGCTGTTTGACGAAATCCGACCCAAGCACGTAAACCACGAATGTAACGATTGCGTTCTGGCATTGTATTGAGAACATCTACAACTTTTCTATCCATTAAGCAAAAGTCACCAGTATCTGCTGGTATATCTACATCAGATAGTTTACGGAGGATACGATAGAAAATATAAGCCAGGAAGCGTTTGAACCAAATTTCCTGTTTGCGAGCTATCCTCTGAGCATATACTACCTCAAAACCCTCCCTCCATCTTTCAATCATAGTTAAAATTAGTTCAGGAGGGTCTTGTAAATCCGCATCCATAACTATAACTGCATTACCAAGAGCAAATCTTAGACCTGCTGTAACAGCAATTTGATGCCCAAAATTACGAGCTAAACTCAGATAACGCACCCTTCTATCCTGGTAATGAAGTTCTCGCATCATTGATAAAGAGCGATCGCGACTACCATCGTCAATTAAAATCAATTCTCCATCTCCATCAAAGAATTCCATCACTTGTAATAAGCGATGATACATTTCATTGATGTTATCTTCTTCGTTATAAATCGGAATGACTACTGAGTATTTGGGGCTATTCATTATGCAACGAAAAAGAAAATCCTTATCTGTGTGACTACTTTCTCTGATAATAGAATATTGAGTTCTATTCTGAGTACTCTACTCTCAATGCTTAATTTTAACCCTGATAGCGATGATGCTTTTTCAACTCCAAAGCAAGCTATAACCTTCTTTCATTAAGTTTTAGCGATCGCAAGATTAGCTTACATTTCAAACCTGTTTTTTTACACAACCCAGTTACTTTGACTCGATTTTAGCTATCGATATTTATAACTTAGAAATGATCAAAGATAAGCAAATATTTTTGCGTAAATTATGTTTTATCAGTATTTTATGGCTGTGCAGTCGTACAATCATTTGTGTGGCAATGCTGCTGATTGCTCCTGCTTTACCGATTGCCAGTACTGGTCATGTACCAGAGTTTGGCTGGGATGCTTTCTATGGTTGGGACAGCGTTTGGTATCACAGAATTATCACTGTAGGTTATGAGTACGTCAATGATGGTAGGCAGTACTCTGTGGCTTTTTTCCCGTTATTTCCCCTGGTTGTGAAAGCTGTGATGTCCTTGGGGTTATCATTTCGAGTTGCAGCTACATTAGTTAATAATTTTGCTTTCTTGGGTGCTTTAATAGTCTTTTACTTTTGGGTGGAAGAACAGCAGGGTTACCAAACTGCAAAATGGGGGACTACTTTTCTTGCTTGGTGTCCTTTATCTCTATATGGAACCGTCATTTATACGGAAGGCTTATTTCTACTTTTAAGTACCCTAGCCTTGAGGTCTTTCGGAAAGCGACAACACCTCCAGGCTGGAATATGGGGAGCACTTTCCACAGCTACGCGATCGCCTGGTTTAGCATTGATTCCAGCTTTTCTTTTCGTTGCTTTCAAAGAACGTAGGGGTATTAAAGCTTACTTGTGTGCAGGAAGTGTTTCTGTGGGAATACTGCTTTTTAGCCTTTATTGTTACCTAAAATTTGACGATGCGATCGCTTTTATTCATGTACAAAGAGGATGGCGTTATTCTACTGGTTTTGCTTGGAAGGGATGGAGGGATATGCTAATGCAAGTTATATCCGGCTCTCATGGCGGAAATACTTGGTACCCGAGTATTATTCAGACTCCGTATCACTTAGTATTATTTGCTTTGATTGTTCTAAGTCTTTACCTGTTGTGGCGTTTTTCCAAAAGTTTAAGTACTCAAACAATTGAACTGAGTTTATTTACTTTGCTGCTGTTGGAATGGTTGATTGCAGGTAGCGCTTTTATTAATATCACTATTGTATTTGGTGGATTGTATCTATTATGGCGCTATCGGTCTAAAATTCCTTTGTATGGTACTATTTATGCTCTTTTTTCTTATGTCCTGATTCTAAATACAGGTTTGGTTTTATCCGTTGAACGTTATGCCTATGGAATAACTCCTCTGTCCTATGGGATGGGTTTACTTTTAGTAGGTTATCCTCGCTGGAGAACTGCGCTGATTCCATTTTTAGCAATTGTGATGGCTCATCTTTCTATAAGATTTGCACAACGTTTATGGGTTGCATAATTAATTTAAATAAATAGATAAGTAAATAAATAAATAAATAAATAAAATTAAATTAATAAACAAATCTTACTTATTTTATACACTAACTATTAATAAATCATAAATGGATAAAGATTTTTATTTACAGTATGCAGCAGTAGAAGACAAGCATTGGTGGTTTATTGGTCGTCGAAGTATTATTAACCGAGTTATTCATAAATTAGGGTTATCAAAAAATTCATCAATCTTAGAAGTTGGTTGTGGAACTGGTGGAAATCTGAAAATGTTATCCCATCATGGACGTTTATCCGCAATGGAGACAGATGAAGTCGCTTGTGAAATAGCTAATAAACGTCAAGTAAGTCCTGTACTCACGGGTAGATTACCTAAGAATATTCCTTTTGAGGGTACTTACGATTTAATAGTAATGCTCGATGTTCTAGAACATATAGAAGACGATGTCGCAACTTTAAAAGCTTTAAATAATAAATTGAGTTCTCAAGGATGGTTATTGATAACTGTTCCTGCTTATCAATTTCTGTGGAGCAAGCATGATGAAATCAATCATCACAAACGCCGATATGCCTCAAATAATTTGAGAGAATTAGTGAAAAATACTGGTTATACAGTAGTTTATAGTAGCTACTTCAACTCTATATTATTTCCTTTAATTGCTAGTATCCGATTTTTACAGAAGTTATTACCTCAAAAGAAATCAGAATTTAGTAGTGACTTAGCTCTTCCGAAACCATCTATAAACAAGTTTTTAAGCATTCTATTGAAGAGCGAAGGTTACTTTATGAATAAATTTAGCCTTCCTTTTGGGGTATCTATCTTACTACTGGCTAAAAAAAACCACAAGCTGTAATTGTATAAAAGTATTACGAAGTAAGAAGTTAGGCAAAACTAATCACATTTATCCATAAAAATTATTTACAGGATTATGTGTCTAATAATACAATCAAGTATAAATACAAGTGTTAATCTAGCTCCATTCCTGCTTATAATACTAGTAGACAATTGATGACTGATAGAAGTGATGTAGAACTTAAGTGTTTGTACTGTCATCACAAATGTAGCAAATATAATATCAATGTTATAGCGATCTGATAAATCTAAGATTCTATGCTTAGTTTTTTAAGGTTGAGGACAGAGATATTTTTTATGAATATATTTCCAATATTGCTTGGATAAATGTTTCTATTTATACTTATCTGATTAGATAATTAGGTGGAGGAAGTCATAATGTTGTTTTTGTTACCTATATCCTAGAATTTATGCCTTAGATAGGTAAATGTTTATAGCTAGGTTGATTATTATTTAAATTAGCTTTTATCTGAAACTTATCTAAATATTTGACTCAGTATTTTCCTACTAAATTCGCTGCATGAGTATAAAAATGATATTCATAATCTCTCAAATTTTGAATTTAACAGTTTAAAACTATGTCATTCTAAATAGCAGTATGGAAAATCTAACTTCAAAGTAATGTCTTTTTAGGTTAGCTATTCTTGCTGAATTTTAAAATAATAGAGACTACGATTATCAAAGCAGTCTTACTAAGTAATACTATCTACGGATTTTGATGATCCACAAAAAGAATGAAATAAATTTCCTTGTATAAATTTAACTTTTTCTTTAAAGTCAATAGTCACAGCAAGCAGTAAGATATACCGTGTTAATCAAATTAGTTACAAAACTAAAATCGATTTTATATTGTTATAGCTCTTGTCCAAGTATATAGATTTATAACTATCTAAAGATGTAAGAAGTAGACTTGCTACTTTGAAAAAGCTTTTATGTCCTAGTGAGTTTTAGTTGATGCTGTGAAAAAAAATTATATATATTCAGATATTTAAACTCAGATATTTAAACTCAGATATTTAATTTTCTCTAGCAAGTAATAATCATTTGTACTATTCAACCTTTACAGGGGGAGGGGTAGAAGTAGAAGTCAAAACCAAAATTACATTTTCAAAAAGACTTAGCTATATTAATTTGTGTAAAACATTTGTTTTGAATGTCAGGATTACTTAAGAGTAGTCTCGTAAGTATTTATTATCCCAGATCGATAGAATTTTGACCCATCATTAGCTAGGAACTGATGATTTGACCCTTGAAGGAGCGATGCAGTGGAAAAGAATAAGTCGTTTGTTTGGCAAAATAGAATTTTAATTGGATTAACCTTGGTTGCTGGTGCAATGGGTCTCGGTATAGTGATGCCATTGAGACCATCAAATCTACTACAGCTTACCAGTTCTCAAGTTACCGATAGTGAGAGGGTGAAACCCCAGACTGGTACTCAAAAACAAATAGAAGGATTTAAAGCAGCTATGTTGTCCACTTGGCAGCAGCAAGCGGCAGCAAAAGGAGTTTATCATACAGTCCCAAAACAGTTTCGTGGCAAGACCATTAAATCAGCAAATCTTGCTTCGGGTAAAGCGATCGCTCTAACTTTTGATGATGGTCCTTGGAAAGGGTATACTGCTCAGATACTAGATATTCTGAAAGAAAATGATGTTAAAGGCACGTTTTTTGTAGTAGGGCAAATGCTGAAGGTCTATCCTGACTTAGGTAAAAGAATTGTCAGGGAAGGTCATGCTATAGGTAATCACACTTGGCATCATTGGTATCATCAATTCAGTAGAAAAGCTGCTGCTCTTGAGATTGATCGTACTAACGATCTGATTTATCAAGTAACTGGAACTAAAACCACTTTGTTTAGACCTCCTGGTGGAGTATTGCATAATGGTTTGGCTGCTTATGCCAAAAGTAAAGATAAAACAGTAGTAATGTGGTCTGCTGATTCAGTTGACTACAGTCGTCCATCTCCAGCAACTTTAATTAATAGAGTGATGAAGCAATCAAATTCAGGTGGAATTGTTTTGATGCATGATGGTGGTGGTAACCGTTCTAGTACTGTAGCTGCTCTACCAGACATGATTAAAAAGTATAAAGAACAGGGGTATAGCTTTGTAACTATTCCAGAATTGTTAGAAATGCAGGATAAACAGCAGAAGGTTGCTGTATCAAAAAGTAAAAAGTGATTTTTTTGATTAGTTTGTTTTGTTTACTTTTTAGACTATTTCGGATACCTTCTAAATAATAAATGTATGCTTATCTTATTAGCTGAAAAAAACTTTAAGCATAAGTAAATAGGGACGAAAAAATATTTTTCTGTCCCTATTATAATTTTTGTATTCTTAATTCTTTAACTAGTACAGTACGGCGTAAATAGAGCAACCATTATAAATCTGTGAGAAGACTGATAAATAAGCTTTCAAGCTTCTGCCATCTGCCCTCTTACTTCTGCCTTCATGTACTAGCTAGATAATCATTATTCAGTAATTAATGCTGTGAAAGACTTACTGAATGAATGCACAAAGAGCATTACACAGTACTAAGCTGCTTTTTATCTTGACCTGATCTAGCTTCTGGATTATCTGCCTCGGAAGGGGGTACTAACTGCCAGAATTGAGGTAAGTATTTTTGCCAGTTAGCTAAAATCATCCGTGCTTTCGGTGAACCTGTACGTTTGAGATAATTAGCAATCAAGTCTTGAAGTTGTTTTTCTCCAGATGATGTTATGACTCGCTGTACTTTGACTATTTCTGGATTCACTAGCTCAGGAAATATACCTTCTTCATCTAAAAAGTAGGCTAACCCACCAGTCATTCCAGCACCAATATTACGTCCAACTTTACCTAAAACTACAATTACTCCACCAGTCATATATTCGCAACAGTGGTCTCCTGCTCCTTCTATAACAGCCTTAGCTTTGGAATTACGCACAGCAAATCTTTCCCCTGCAATTCCATGAGCATACAATACACCACCAGTTGCACCGTAAAGACAAGTATTACCAATAATGACATTTTGGGAAGGGTCATAAGTCACATCTGCTGGCGGTACAATGGTAATCTCACCACCATTCATTCCCTTTCCTACATAGTCATTTGCTTCCCCTTCTAAAGTAAGGTTTACGCTAGGAAGATTAAAAGCTCCAAAGCTCTGCCCTGCACTACCTTGAAATTTAAGATTGATTTGTCCTTCAAAACCGTTGTTGCCATATTTAGATGCGATCGCTCCACTTAGACGAGTAGCAACTGTTCTATCTGTATTTACCAACTTAATAGTTTTGGTAACTTCAGATTGGTTTTGGATAGCTGCGGTAATATCTGCGTCTGCAAGCAACTCATCATCTAATACGTCACCGTTGCTATGTACGCTTTCATGCTCTAACCAACTGCGGTCTGTTTTGGTATCTGGTAGCTTCAGCAAACAGTCAAGATTGAGTGAATTAGTTTTAGTAACAACTGCATCTTCACGAGCTTTCAGTAAGTCCGCACGTCCTGTAATATCCGATAGTTGACGATAACCCAGTCTAGCTAAAAGACTTCTTACCTCCTCACCGATAAAGTGGAAGAAATTAACTACATGTTCTGGGGTTCCTGGGAACCGTTTGCGTAGTTCCTCCTTCTGGGAAGCAACACCGACAGGACAGTTATTAGTATGACAAATTCGTGCCATAATACAGCCTTCGGCAATCATGGCAATGGAACCAAAGCCAAATTCTTCGGCTCCCATTAAAGCACCCATGACTACATCCCAACCGCTCTTAATACCTCCATCTACTCTCAAAATCACGCGATCGCGTAACTTATTTTCCATCAGAACGCGATGGACTTCTGTTAAACCTAGTTCCCAGGGAGAACCTGCATGTTTAATAGAGCTTAGAGGTGATGCACCCGTGCCCCCATCATGTCCAGAAATTTGGATGATATCGGCATTACCCTTGGCTACACCAGCAGCAATAGTACCTATACCAATTTCAGCAACTAATTTTACCGAAACTTTTGCTTGGGGGTTAATTTGATGTAGGTCAAAAATTAATTGAGCTAAGTCTTCAATAGAGTAAATATCATGGTGAGGAGGTGGAGAAATCAGTGTTACCCCTGGTTTAGAGTTACGTAAAGTCGCGATATAAGGACTTACTTTTATACCAGGTAATTGACCCCCCTCTCCAGGTTTTGCACCCTGAGCAACTTTAATTTCAATTTGCTTAGCGCTCATTAAATATTCTGGAGTTACTCCAAAACGTCCAGAAGCGACTTGTTTAATAGCGCTACAGGCTGTATCGCCATTTTTTAAACCATTCAAATGAGGTAATTTTGTAGAATGACCTTCTGGGTCTACATCACCTAGAATTTGGAAACGTACTGGGTCTTCCCCACCTTCTCCAGAATTGGATTTACCACCAATACGATTCATGGCGATCGCTAAAGTTTCATGTGCCTCTCGCGACAGTGCTCCTAGAGACATTCCCCCAGTACAAAAGCGCTGCAGGATAGATGTAACCGATTCAACTTCTGTAATGGGAATGGGTTGTCTGTCACTTTCTAAATCTAGTAAGTCTCGTAAAGCTGTAACAGGTCTACCTTTTAAGTACTGTTTATATAAATCGTAGTGTTCTACAGGAGTACTATCTGCCTTGACTGCTCCAATGGCTTTATGTAGTGCTTTAGCCATTTCTGGGCTATTCATATGGTACTCGCCACCACGTCGATATTGCACGAAACCCAGGTTTTCCAATTTTTTAAGATTTAGTTCTGGGAAAGCTTTGCTGTGAATAGATAATACTTCTTGGGCTAAGTCAGTAATACTCAAACCATTGATCCGAGAAGTAGTTCCCCTGAAACTAATATCTAGTAAATCCTTACCTATACCAATCGCTTCAAAAATTTGTGCTCCTTGATAACTCGATAGCAGGGAAATGCCCATTTTGGAAAGAATTTTTAGCAACCCAGATTCTATAGCTTGGCGATAGTTAGCAACGGCTTCGTTTAAAGAAAGACTTTCTATTTTACCTCTTTCCATAAACTGTTGGGTTTTAGGTTCTGCCCACCAGTTACAGACTGTATCTAAAGCCATGTAAGGACAGATTGCATCTACTCCATAACCAAGCAAACAGGCATAATGATGGGTACTCCAACATTGCGCTGTATCAACAACCAAAGACACCTGCATTCGCAATCCCTGACTAATTAAGTAGTGATGCACTGCACCCACTGCCATCAAAGGAGGAATATAGGTATACTCGCTATTTACCGCACTACCATTTTCCCTAGTGCTATTCTCAGAAGATATTCTGTCAGAAAGGATAATTATTTTACTTCCAGACTCTACAGCTTCAGATGCTGCTAACTGTAGGGATTCCACAGCAGACTTAAGTCCTGAAGGACCATTTGCGATCGCAAACAAAGTTGAAAGTTCTGCTGTAGAAAAGTCTGAATTTTTAATTGCTTCTAATTCAGACTTGAACAATAATGGAGAATCGAGCTTAATGCGCTTAGCATTTTCTGGTTGCGGATCTAATAAGTTACCTTTTTCACCCAACTCTACTTTCAATGACATTACTAATTTTTCCCGCAAAGGATCGATTGCAGGATTAGTAACTTGAGCAAAACGTTGTTTGAAGTAGTCGTATAGAAGATGCGGCTTTGTTGAGAGAATAGCCAAGGGAATGTCATCTCCCATGCAGAAAGTTGCCTCTTTCCCCTGCTGTGCCATGGGCACAATTATCATTTCTACATCTTCTGTAGTGTAACCAAATGCTATCTGATTGCGCAGGAAAGATTTTTTATCTACATTCTCAACAATATTGCTAACTAATGGTCTACTATTACCGTTACTATTTCCATTACTGCCAGCACCATTCTTAGCATTACTACTATGTTTATCGTCAACTAAAGAACTTACTTCCTGACGGTAGTTGCGCAACCATTCTCCATAAGGTCGTAATTGAGCGATACGTTGCTTAATTTCCCAATTTTTTAATACTTCTTGAGACCGCAAATCTACTGCAATCATTTGTCCGGGTCCCAAACGACCTTTCTCCATTATCTCAGAGCCAGGAAAGTCAACGACTCCAGCTTCTGATGCTACAACAATATAGTCATCCTTGGTTATGCAGTAACGAGCTGGTCTTAAACCGTTTCGATCTAAGGTTGCACCAACTGTAATTCCATCACTGAAAACTAGTAAAGCTGGTCCATCCCAGGCTTCCTGTAAACCGCTATAGTATTCGTAAAAATCCACGATTTCTGGATATTTTTGCAGCTGTGGCTGATTTTTATATGCCTCTGGAACCATAATCATCAAAGCTTCCAAAGGACTGCGACCGGAGTGAACTAGTACTTCAAAAACATTATCTAAGGTCGCAGAATCACTGTTCTCAGCTCTTACAAATGGTTTCAGTTCTTCTAAACGTCCTTCCCAAATTGAATGACTCAAGCTCGATTGTCGAGCCATCATCCAATTAATATTTCCTCGTAAAGTATTAATTTCCCCATTGTGACCCAATAATCTCATAGGTTGAGCAAGGGGCCATTTGGGCATAGTATTTGTACTAAACCGACGGTGATAAACTGCAAAAGTGCTACTGTACAGATCATTTTGCAAGTCTGTGTAAAATTCTCCTAGCACTGCCGAGCGCACCATACCTTTGTAAACAATTGTGCGACTCGATAGAGAGCAGATGTAAAAATCTTTTGAACCAAAGTTATCTAGACTATGAATTTTTTTGAAAATACGACGACGGGTAATGTATAGTTTTCTTTCTAAATCTTCGCCGCTCGCTTCATCTGCTGATAAAAATAACTGCTCTATTTGGGGCTGATTTTCCCTGGCTTGAATCCCTAATACATCAGGATTTACTGGAACTACTCGCCATCCCAATACAGTTAACTTCTCCTCTGCCACAACTTGTTCGACAGTCGCTCTAGCTGTTTGCGCTGCCTCAGCATTTGCAGGCAAGAATATCATTCCTACAGCTATTTTTTCTTTGCTCTCAGGTAATTTTATACCAATATCATTACATTCGGAATGAAACAATTCCCAAGGAATAGCGGTCAGTAAACCAGCCCCATCGCCAGAGTCTCTATCAGCACTGCATCCCCCGCGATGCTCCAAACAAGTTAAGGCAGCTAAAGCTTTTTCAATTAACTTATGACTGGCATTATTTTGACGATGGGCAATAAAACCAACACCACAAGCATCTCTTTCTTCTGAGAGTAACTCTTGTTCGTTATTATTTATCTGTGAAAGTTTATTTAAAAGTTTTGCCTTTGGCAACTCATTCATCTGTTTATTATTCATAGATCATCCCTGACATCTTTAAAATTGTAATTCTTGTGACTTTTGGCTAATTAAACTGGGAACATACACCTCAATTCGATATATTTTCATATATTTTGAAACCAACGACATATTGGATTTGTGTCACTAAATGATTATGTTTATTCCAAGACTAGATACTTCCAAAAAACTTGCCTTCATTAAGAAAAACATCAATTACTAATTGGATTAATTTTCTGGGAAAATCTTACCTTGGGTACTCAAATTATTCCCTTACCCATGATATTATCCACTTGCTATTTTTTATTTATACTAATTTGGACGAGACACTTTTTATTACCAGTTTTACATTTATATATCGAAGCTATAATTACCTCAATTGGTTATCCATAATTGAAAAATTACTACAAGTCTTTCCTGCAATAGTTAAACTTAGATAAAAGGTGAAACCTAAAAAATAAAGACAATAACTGCTTGGAAGTCTAAAAAATCTCTTGACTTCGCAATAAAATCAGCGTATTACACTATATACCCATTTGACAATTATTTCCTCTATCACGCTTTCACATAGTACTTAAATTACAATTATTTGCACTGATTAAGCTAGCTCTAAAGCATTCGGTCGGGGAACTTTAGTGATTACAGCTACTCCGCTGTGATAAAGCAGAGTAGCTGTGGCTAGAAATTTTAGACAGCGATTTCTAGCTAAAGATGTCTGAAAATTGAAGCTATTCTAGCTTCTAATCATACAACTAAAACAACCTTAAGCATTAGTGCTATTCTGTTACACTCAAATGCAGTATTTATAGTGAGTAAAATTCTTACTTTAGTTGAATTAAATTTATTTAGGACAGAATCCCTAAAATAACTCTATCACGTTATGGTTGAAAACTTATGTCATGATTTTTTGACTTAATTTTTTCTCGCTTTGAATGTAAGTACATATAAATACAAAGTTATTTGCAAACTATGGTAAAAATGCCACATATCAGTTCCGATAAATGTCGTCAAATCAGGAATAACGATTATATTTACAAATCCCTAAAGTATCCAGTGTTACTAATATTTTTATTGGTATTTAACTTCAATGCTAAAAGTATTGCCGTGCCCGCTCAGCAGGATACCTCTGACAATCTAATTGGGAAATATCTAAGCCAGGAAAATTCAAAAAAGCAAAGCTCAAAACAGAAAATATCTCCATTAATTAGAACCCCTTCGAGTCAATTAAATCCTTTAAGTGGTAATTCGATTCATCTGAATGATCGTCAAGTTCGAGGAGCTTGGTTACAGAAAAAACAGAAGAATGGTAATTTCAGCACTTACATCAGTGACAGTACTTTGAAAAAACTATTTGGTGTAGACTTACTTAACACCAGTAATTGGAATTCCCAACCGGTTCAATGGTTTTCTTCATTTCGACAACAACAAATTTTACCTAGTCTGATTGAGAGTGGGTATCGATATTTAGATGTTACCAAATTTATCAAACAGACTGGTTGGCGAATTCAGTCTAATGGGAAAACATTATTTATCAACACACCACAAGCCCGTGTTACAAATATTATTCAGACCCAAGCACCCTCCCAAAAGCGTGTAGTAATTAATTTAAATAATCCTGTTCCTTGGGAAATCCGTCAAGAAGCACCAAGGAAACGCAAACCACTACCGAAACCTAAACCAAGTTCAGCATTAGAAGCATTTATAATTAATAGTAAACCCCAAAAACCAGTTCCCAAACCCCCCCCACCAAATCGGGACTGGACTATTTCTCTTGATGCTCAAGTAGATCCTAGATTAGTTGAGTTTTATTCACCCAAACCTCCTATCTCTCTACCCCAAAAGACCAATCAACTTCCAAGTCAACTTTCAAATCAGCCTGTTGTTATAGAAACACCAGAACCCCTAATTCAGAAAGTAGAGGTAGTAAAGAACCGTACCATTATTAGATTAAGCGTTCCATTCGGTATGTCTCCTCAAATTAGTAGTTTTCCCAAACCGAACCGCTTAGTAATAGACATTCGTCCAGATGCAATGTTAACACGAGATATAGCTTGGGCACCTGGAATACGTTGGAGACAGCAGTTTGTAAATTTGCAGCAAGAGCGCTTTGCAACTAAGTGGCTGGAAATAGATCCATCATCTCCACAGATAAACATTAAACCAATTGAATCAGAAACTCGTAGCTTAATTGGAACTGCACCTCTAGTAAAAACAGCGCAAAAATATTTAGCCTCCGCAGCTATTAACGGGGGATTTTTTAACCGCAAAAATCGTTTACCTCTAGGTGCAATTCGTCGGGACGGGAAATGGTTATCAAGCCCTATCTTAAATCGAGGCGCGATCGCATGGGATAATTCTGGCAACTTTTATATGGGACGTTTGAAACTTGAGGAAAATCTCATTACTTCTGATGGTAGACAAATACCGATTTTGACTCTTAATAGTGGTTATGTTCAAAAAGGTATTGCTCGCTATACTCCTTCCTGGGGTTCTGCGTACACTCCGTTAACAGATAATGAGATAGTTTTAATTGTACGTAACAACCGTATAGTTAATCAGTTATTAGGAAATACAGCAGGTGAAAATCCAATTCCAATTCCTCAAGATGGTTATTTGCTAACTTTACGAGCTTTCTCACCCGATAAAGTCTCAGAATTTTCTCCAGGTACTAAAGTGAAAATACTTAGCTCTACCATACCTAGTGAATTCAATAAGTATCCAAATATTATGGGAGCAGGACCTCTTTTATTACAAAATCGTCAAGTAGTTTTAGATGCTAAGAGCGAAAACTTTAGTAGTGCTTTTAGCAAGCAACAGGCAATTCGCAGTGGGATTTGTACTACAAACTCGGGAAAACTTATAGTTGCAGCAGTTCATAACCGTTCTGGTGGGAAGGGTCCAACACTTTTAGAACATGCACAATTGATGCAAAAAATGGGATGTGTAAATGCTTTAAATTTAGATGGTGGTAGTTCTACAAGTATTTACTTAGGAGGAGAGTTAATCAATCGTTCTTCAAATACTGCAGCTAGAGTACACAATGCTATAGGTATATTCTTACAGGCACAGCCAAAAAGAAAATAACTGCATAATTAGTATCATACACCTAACCGTATAAACTACGACGATTAAATAATTTTACGCAGCTAAGTTACCTTATTCTATTAGCCTTTTATCGCTAAATTAAATTTTAAGCCTTTATACTGAGTAACTAACTTATATCAATAAAGATTGATGCAATAAATAAGATGAAAAAACTCTCTGATTGAAAAGAGTTATATCTCTTGAAGTTGAGAATAAGTTTTTACTTGGGTTAATGAAGAATCAATGTAGATTTCTTAAAGTAGGAAGTTCTACAATACAACTATTTGAGAGATTTTGTTATGTTTGGCAAAGTGCTGCTAACTGCCAATTTATACGGTTGCAGAATTACGAGATATTTTCCATCAATAGTTTAAAGATATTAACTGCCCAATAGTTATTCCTTAGTAAGAAGAGGTCATTATGTCTCAGTTTCAAGAAGTAACAGAAACAAGCTCTATTACACTTCCTCCAGCAGTCACTTCCAAAGGCATTGCTGCGACAGAATTGCGTCCTTGGGGTTCCTTCACAATCTTGGAAGAAGCACGGGGATATAAGATTAAGCGTATTGAAGTTAAGCCAGGACATCGTCTGAGTTTGCAAATGCATCATCATCGCAGTGAGCACTGGATTGTTGTTTCTGGAACAGCTAAAGTAGTTTGCGGAGAGGAGGAAATTCTTCTAAGCAATAATCAGTCTACCTATGTACCCCAATGCACTGCTCACCGACTAGAAAATCCTGGAGTAATTCCTTTGGTCTTGATTGAAGTCCAAAACGGTGAGTACTTAGGAGAAGACGATATTATTCGTTTCCAGGATGACTATGCTCGAGCCAACTAGATGTCTAAGGTGAGTAGGTCTTTCGAGAGTAGGAAACTAAGAGCCATTCTTTATAAGAAAAATGCTGAGAACCCGCGATTTTATTCCGGGGATAAAAGCGGTTGAGCAGGTTATAAACTGCCATAAAGATGTTATTATTAATCTCATAAGCAGGCAGCTTAAAAAGTATGTTTTAAGAATATACTGTATTATCCAATCTAACGATTGAGAAGCCTGCAAAATAAGTAAAATAGAAATTTCGTGATAGGAGTAGGGAAGGATATTCCCAAATTAGCTCTGAAGGAATCGAGACTTCTAACCTACTCAAGTCAACTTTGGTTGAGCAAGTTGTGACGGTAAAGTGAGAATTGCCGCGTCTGAAGAGGCGAATAATGTCAATGTTTAATGTTGACCCTATCTATAGAATTTTAGATGGGGTCTTTAATTTGGGGTCTTTAATTTTGTCATAGATTTGGTAATTAGTACTATCAAAGGATAATGGAACATAACAATTTTATTTTAAGTCCATCTGCAGCTAAGGAAATCAAACGATTAAGTAATAAGCAATTTCCGAAGACTGTTGTGGATTCGCCATCGCGAATTTCAGCTTCAAAGGGATTATCGTACTCAAATGTAATGTTTAGATTAGCAGTCAAAGCTGGAGGATGTTCTGGTTTTTATTATTATATGTCTTTTGAGAAAGCAAACCAGCTAGATCAGGAACAAGCTATTCCATCATCTGAGTGCTTATTTGAATCTGAGGGCATAAAAATAATTATAGATTCCAATAGTTGGAAATTGATTAAAGGATTAAAGCTGGACTACTCCGAGGATTTGATGGGAGGGAGTTTCCGTTTCTATAATCCCTTGGCTGCTTCAGTATGTAGTTGTGGTAATTCTTTCGCTTTATCTGAAGAATAAATTAACTTACGATACCGATAATTCCAAAGTCGAGGTAATATCTTAGAATATTATAACTTTCCATGTTTTTTGGCTTCTGGGTCTTAAGCTAGAAGAATGATTTAATTGAGTAACTACTTTTATAACTAAAAAAACTAAAAATTTGTTATCTTAATAGAGCTTGAATTATCACAGTTTGACACATGAACGTGGCAGGCTGTATAATGGCGATTTGTTAAAACTTAGACTACGAGCAGCTTCAACGCGCTGTCACTCATGCCAACAATACAGCAGTTAATACGAAACGAACGCGAATTAGCGCGTCAGAAAACCAAATCACCAGCTCTAAAGCAGTGCCCGCAAAGACGGGGAGTATGCACTAGAGTATATACAACTACTCCCAAAAAGCCTAACTCTGCTTTACGGAAAGTAGCAAGGGTAAGGTTAACTTCTGGATTTGAAGTTACCGCTTATATCCCTGGTATAGGACACAATCTACAAGAACACTCAGTTGTAATGATTCGCGGTGGTCGTGTCAAAGACTTACCTGGTGTGAGATATCACATCATTCGTGGAACTTTAGACACTGCCGGAGTAAAAGACCGAAAGCAAAGTCGGTCTAAATACGGCACGAAGCGACCTAAGGAATAGTATGCGATCGCAAATGAAACAATTGACATACTCAAGTATTAATCAGCTTTAATATTAAGCTCATTGCACATGAATTCAATTATTGTGAGCGACTTAAAGTCTTAGCTAAGACTTTGGTCGCTCGAATTTGATAAGTATTCTAATTGCAGGAAGCAATATTATTTGAGTTGAACTTGTGAAAAGAAAACAAATTTAGTAAAGCTTCGTAAAAAGTGCAGTTCTTATTTGAGTGAAATTAGTTTAAGGAGTATTTACCGGAATGGAATCAAAGCCCTGATATTTTATCTCTGGAAATATAGAGCATTGGGGATTTTCATCCATTTGAGTTTCTGATATAGTCGCTTTAGCAATAATGCGTATATTTATTCAGAAACAGTGAATTTTGCTAATATCAGCTAGTTTACTGTACTCAAAATATCCAGTAACTTTCCTCTGAAACTTTAGCCGAATTAACTTGCCCTAGACTGATCCGGTAGAAAGCAAATAGGTATTTCGGCTAAATAGAGTAAAGTCATCTAAAATATCTTTGGCTAGTCCTTAAACTATTTGGGATCTCCTTTTGAAGTAAGAGTCCCTGGCATTCAATGCCTAGAGAATATAAAGGATATATATCTATCTGTAACAGCATTATAGATGCAGAGTTGAGTATATAGTGTTGTCGCTCTAAGTGTATGGGTCTCAAGAAATATGGTTCACCTTTTTGTAGTTAGCTCCAGCGATCGCAAGGGTGTTATTAGTAAGAGCATATTCTCCGGTCATATTGTACAAAATTAAATCAATTATTTAAGTGTGATGAAAGCTGTTTATTCCCTTATGTAAGATTTTTGTGTAAAGCCGGATATGAAACTTTTATTCTGTTGACATACATATGGGCACTATTATTTGTAAAGATGTTGAATTGCGATGGTTTTTCAAAGCTGCAAAATAGGCAAATTGGATTCACTTCATTTATCTAACTGTAGCCCCCAAATCTCCTGCTCTTCGATATCATAATGATGCTAAATAAAATTGAGAGTTAACTTATGTCTCGTCGTGGTGTTATTCAAAAGCGCCCTGTCCCATCCGATTCCATGTATAACAGTCGTCTTGTAAGCATGATGATTCGGAGGATAATGCGTCACGGTAAAAAATCTGTTGCAGCAAGAATTGTCTACAGTGCAATGAAGACAATTGAAGAACGTACTGGGAACGACCCCTTAGAAACTTTTGAAAGAGCTGTACAGAATGTCACTCCCCTAGTAGAGGTTAAAGCTCGACGTGTTGGTGGTGCGACCTATCAAGTTCCTATGGAAGTACGTTCTGAACGAGGTACAACCCTAGCACTGCGTTGGCTAGTAGGTTACTCCAGACAGCGTCCAGGTCGTACTATGGCAGGTAAATTGGCCAATGAATTGATGGATGCTGCCAATGAAACAGGAAGTGCTATTCGTAAACGAGAAGAAACTCACCGGATGGCAGAAGCGAACAAAGCCTTTGCACATTATCGTTACTAAGTTAGATGCTTTATCGATGTATCGCTATTAATAAAGCGATACATCAGTAATTACTCTATTTAAATAATATTTATCTACAAAATGCGGTTTTCCGTAGAAGTACAAAATATTAGCAAAGTGTAATATACAAGATATCATGAGGCGAAAGGTATAGGAGGCAGTTGTGGCACGCACTAACCCGCTAGAAAAAGTACGCAATATTGGAATTGCGGCGCATATAGATGCGGGCAAAACCACTACAACAGAAAGAATACTGTTTTATTCAGGTATTATTCACAAAATTGGTGAAGTACATGAAGGAACCGCAGTAACTGACTGGATGGATCAAGAGCGGGAGCGGGGAATTACCATTACTGCTGCTGCGATTAGTACTAGTTGGAGAGAGCATCAGATAAATATTATTGATACTCCAGGACACGTAGACTTCACGATTGAAGTTGAGCGTTCCATGAGGGTATTAGACGGAGTTATTACTGTTTTATGCTCAGTAGGTGGCGTACAGCCCCAAACAGAGACCGTTTGGCGACAGGCAGACCGCTATCAGGTACCGCGTATTATCTTTGTTAACAAGATGGATCGTACAGGTGCCAGTTTTTTCAGAGTCTATGAACAGGCACGCGATCGCTTGCGGACAAATGCCGTTGCAATTCAGATTCCCATTGGCAGTGAAGGTGATTTTAAAGGCTTAATCGACCTTATTCACATGCGTGCGTACATCTATAACAACGACCAAGGAACTGATATTGAGCAAAGCGATATTCCCGCAGATATGCTTGAAGTCGCTAACGAGTATCGCACGAAATTAGTGGAATCTGTCGCGGAAACCTCTGATGAACTAATGAGTAAGTATTTTGAGGGTGAAGAACTAACCTCAGAAGAAATACAGATTGCTTTACGTGAAGGTACTGTTAAAGGCACAATTGTACCTATGCTTTGCGGTTCTGCTTTTAAGAATAAGGGTGTACAACTACTTTTGGATGCCGTTGTAGACTACCTACCAGCACCAATAGATGTACCACCAATTCAAGGAAATTTGCCAAATGGTGAAACTGTAGAAAGACCTGCTGATGATAATGAGCCTTTAGCGGCTCTTGCATTTAAAGTAATGGCAGATCCCTATGGTCGTTTGACTTTCATTCGTGTCTATTCCGGCGTGCTGAAAAAAGGAAGCTATGTATATAATGCAACTAAAGATAAAAAGGAGAGAATTTCTCGCCTATTAGTAATGAAAGCAGATGCTCGCCAAGATGTTGAAGAACTCAGGTCTGGGGATCTAGGTGCAGCAGTCGGATTAAAAGACACTTTGACAGGCGATACACTTTGTGAAGAAAATGCGCCGGTAATTTTAGAATCTTTATATATTCCCGAACCTGTCATCTCAGTAGCCGTGGAGCCTAAAACTAAGAATGACATGGAAAAGCTCTCTAAAGCACTACAATCACTTTCTGAGGAAGATCCAACCTTCAGAGTTAGTGTTAATTCTGAAACCAATCAAACAGTGATTGCGGGGATGGGAGAATTGCATTTAGAAATTCTTGTAGACCGAATGCTGCGAGAATTTAAGGTGGAAGCAAACGTTGGTGCTCCGCAGGTCGCTTACCGAGAAACAATACGTAAAGCAGCCAACAAAGTAGAAGGCAAATTTATTCGTCAAAGTGGTGGTAAAGGTCAGTATGGTCACGTAGTAGTTGACCTCGAACCTGGAGAACCCGGAAGTGGTTTTGAATTTGTCTCCAAAGTAGTTGGTGGCTCGATACCAAAAGAGTACATTGGTCCGGTAGAGCAGGGAATGAAAGAAACCTGCGAATCAGGTATCCTAGCAGGATATCCACTGATTGACGTCAAAGCCACCTTGACTGATGGTTCTTATCATGATGTAGATTCTTCAGAAATGGCATTTAAAATTGCCGGTTCTATGGCAATGAAATCAGCCACCCTGAAGGCTTCACCTGTATTATTAGAACCAATGATGAAAGTTGAGGTAGAAGTACCTGAGAATTTTCTTGGGGATGTAATGGGCGACCTCAATTCTCGTCGCGGTCAGATAGACGGTATGGGTTCTGATGACGGTATTGCTAAAGTTACTGCTAAAGTACCATTAGCAGAGATGTTTGGCTATGCGACAGACATCCGGTCAAAGACCCAAGGGCGAGGTATATTCTCAATGGAGTTTAGTCATTACAATGAAGTACCTCGTAATGTAGCTGAGGCAATTATTGCCAAAAACAAAGGGAACGCATAACTAGAAAAGGAAACATAGAATTCATGGCACGCGAAAAGTTTGAACGGAATAAACCCCACGTTAATATCGGTACTATTGGTCATGTTGACCATGGTAAAACCACTTTGACAGCAGCTATTACCATGACTTTGTCTGCTCTAGGTCAGGCTGCTGCTAAAAAGTATGATGAAATTGATAATGCACCCGAAGAAAAAGCACGGGGTATTACAATTAATACCGCTCACGTAGAATACGAGACCGAAAATCGTCACTACGCTCACGTGGACTGTCCAGGACACGCTGACTATGTAAAGAACATGATTACTGGTGCAGCACAAATGGATGGTGCAATTTTAGTAGTATCTGCTGCTGATGGTCCGATGCCTCAGACGCGGGAACATATTCTTTTAGCTAAGCAGGTCGGCGTTCCTAACATTGTTGTTTTCTTGAATAAGAAAGACATGGTGGATGACGATGAGTTGTTGGAATTAGTAGAACTAGAAGTTCAGGAATTACTTTCTGACTACGATTTTCCCGGCGATGAGATTCCTGTAGTTGCAGGTTCTGGCTTGCAAGCTTTAGAACATATGATTGCCAATCCTACCACCCAGCGTGGAGACAATGACTGGGTAGATAAAATCTATGAGTTGATGGATAACGTAGATTCTTACATCCCTACTCCTGAGCGAGCTGTCGATAAGCCATTCTTAATGGCAGTAGAAGACGTATTCTCTATTACTGGTCGTGGTACAGTTGCTACTGGTAGAATTGAGCGTGGAAAAGTTAAGGTTGGTGAACAGGTAGAACTCGTAGGTATTAAGGATACTCGTAATACTACAGTTACCGGAATTGAGATGTTTAAAAAGAGTCTTGATGAAGGTATGGCTGGAGATAACGCTGGGGTACTTTTACGTGGTATGCAAAAGGACGATATCGAGCGTGGTATGGTAATTGCAAAACCAGGTAGTATTACTCCTCATACCGAATTTGAAGGTGAAGTTTACGTTTTAACTGATAAAGAAGGCGGTCGTAAAACTCCATTCTTTTCTGGTTATCGTCCCCAATTTTATGTAAGAACTACCGATGTAACCGGCACAATTAAATCATTTACTGCTGATGACGGTTCCGAAGCAGAAATGGTAATGCCTGGAGACCGCATCAAAATGACTGTGGAACTCATTAATGCGATCGCAATTGAGCAGGGAATGCGTTTTGCGATTCGTGAAGGTGGTCGCACAATCGGTGCTGGTGTAGTTTCAAAAATTGTGAAGTAGCATCAAGAACACCTTAATCTTTTTAGGAGTAGGGATCTATGGCTTATCTCTACTCCTTCATCTTTCTTCTTTGTAGAGATTGAAGAAAAAAGTAATTAAAAATCCATCTGAACCAGGAAAACTGAAAAAAATGGCAACCCTCCAACAGCAAAAAATTAGAATTCGCTTACAAGCTTTTGACCGCCGCTTATTAGATACATCTTGCGAGAAGATTGTAGATACAGCTAACCGTACAAACGCTACAGCTATTGGTCCTATTCCTTTACCAACTAAACGTCGTATCTATTGTGTATTGCGATCGCCCCACGTTGACAAAGATTCCCGCGAGCATTTTGAAACCCGTACACATCGTAGAATTATTGACATTTATCAGCCTTCTTCTAAAACTATTGACGCTTTGATGAAGTTAGATTTACCTGCTGGTGTAGATATCGAAGTTAAACTTTAGTACTTTGGTTTTAAAATCAAATACTATTAAATTGACAAATATTGGGCGGGCTTGATGTCCGCTCTATAATTTTTAATTATTATTTTTTTCATTCTTATTTAATATCTTGGATGAATAAGATAATCATATAAAAAATTAGAGAGAGATTCAGGCTGAATTATTTAATTTTACTGATTAGTAATCACCTATTATGATTAATTCTAGTAATATGATTAATGTTTGATAAGGCATAATTGCAGCACAGAAATTGACTTTCATCTATTCAATAATTATATAATCATAGTGGCTACAATGTTTTATCTGCTAAAAAGCAGTTAATTTTTTGTAATCAATTAGCTATATCTAAATTTGTATCTACATGTATGACTCCTCCGCAGATTTTTGAAAAAATAATTGAGCTAAAAGCTTGCTATAAAAAGATTTTATTTGAAATATACCTAACAATATTCAAGTAGGATTCTTATATATCAATATAATTAATATTTTTATTACTTTTATTATCTTAGAAATTAGCCACTTGTAACAAAAATAATAATTTGAATCCGTGTAGCTTGCTCGATATAGCTTATGTTTTCTATCGTAGTAATGACATAGATAGCTAGTACATCTGTAATTACTGTATTTTTGTCATTTATGAAATTTATCATGAATAATATGAGTATTTATAAAATCCTTATTTAAAGGATTAAGATAAAATCAGGGCTTACCCAAGGACTACGTGTTTACGTCATGATGAACGGGAGCATCCCAGTTTTTTGAACGTCATTGCGAGAGGAGCGTTCGCGTCTCCGTCAGGTGAAGTAATCGCAAAATTTCTAAATAACAACGAATTCATGGGATTGCTTCGTCGTTACTCCTTCCCTAAGAGGGAACACTCCGTGTTTCCTATATAGCCACCGTCGGTTTTCTTAGGAAGTTTTCTATTTCTATCCTCCTTCCTCTATTAACTCCTGAGCAGATATAATATTTCATACTTACATGTATATGTTCACAACAAAAAAATTAAAACATAAGATATTGCATTACTTTTAATACTAGAAGATGCAATACTGATTATATTTGTAGTTCAATTTTGAGGTAAAATACTTGAATAAGAAACCAATATAATAGAAATTACCTAATATCTCTATGCTAAAATTATTTTATTAGATTGATTGTTTGACTTCATAAAAATTATTTTCTATATTAGTTTTAGCAGATATATTTTGAGTTTTAGAATATTTTTAATAGATATAATTATTAGATACTATGTATTGAAGTGTATTGAAGGATTTCAAATTAACTTTCTTATGAAATATGTCTATAAAGACTAAATTATGACATAGAAAATATAGCTTAGGTCTCAAAATAAACTCAGTTATTCTTTGATTCATTATAATTACTTATCACAACTAACTTTCATTAAGCATTAATTAAAATTAGATTAGCATCAATATTTCATGATTTTTTAAAATTCACTCACTAATATCTTTTATTTAATCATCTAAACGTTATAGATGTGCAAGAAAACAGCTATGATTTAAGTGATCGTAATTAAGAGTCAAAAATCATCAATATTTCAAAAAGTAAGACTCAAAAATTATAATATTTATCTTGTATTGGACAAATCTGTCGTAAGGCTTTTTATTAGTATCAGAACAAAATGATAGAATAAGAATATAATAATTGGAGAAAGTTCAGATTATTAATTTATAAGCATTACATTTATACTCAAGGTAAATATGTCTTATTCATCCAATATCGCGGTTCGAGAACTTCCTTTGTTCCCATTGCCGGATTTAGTTCTATTTCCTAATAAGCCACTACCTTTACACATCTTTGAGTTTCGCTACAGAATTATGATGAACACAATTCTTGAGAGTGACAAAAGATTTGGCGTATTAATGGTAGATCGCAGTAGAGGTTCTATAGCTAATGTAGGTTGCTGTGCAGAGATTTTACACTATCAAAGATTACCCGATGATAGGATGAAAGTATTAGCGCTAGCCCAACAAAGATTTCGTGTCTTAGAATATGTCCGTGAAAAGCCTTACCGTGTTGCTTTAGTAGAATGGATTGAAGACCAGTCCCCTACAACAGATTTAAGACCTTTAGCTTCGCAAGTAGAGCAATTATTGCGAGACGTTGTTCTCTTATCTGCAAAATTAACGGAACAAAATATTGAGCTTCCTGAAGATTTACCAGATTTACCTTTAGAACTATCTTATTGGGTTGCTCATCATCTTCAAAGCGTACCTTCAGAACAGCAAGCACTACTTGAAATGCTCAACACTTCAACTCGTTTAGAAAGAGAATCAGAAATTCTTACCTCTACTCGTAACCATTTAGCCGCTCGTACTGTTCTCAAAGATACATTAAATCCAAAACTGTAAATCTGAAGCTATAAATCTGAAGCTATGAATCTGAAGCTATGAATTATTCCTTATTTAAGGATTAATTGCTTATTTTAGCAAAATTGACGTATTAATTAATTTTTTATTTTGTTTTAATCGATAGCTTCAAAGAAAATCAAGTAAATTAAAACTTAATGAATTGTATGAGCGAATAAACTTACTGAGTAAGCATTCAGTACAGGAAAATAAATAGTCAATTCTTGCTTAAACCTCGTTAAATATAGGCAAGATGCTGTAGCTACCAAAAATTCTGAGAATTTCTGTATAGAGACTTAATTGTTCGATTGCAGATTTTGTCTTCGTATTAGCTGCATCAGCCTCAATATCTATGAAAAATAGATACTCTCCGAGTGATCGCTTAGTTGGACGAGACTCGATTCGACTCAGATTAATTCCTAATTGAGCAAATATTTGTAAAGGTTTAGCTAATGCTCCAGGTACGTTTTTAGGAGTACTAAAAGCTATAGAAGTGTAGCTACAATTATCTGTTACTTCATTAAATTGAAACTGTCGATTTTTTGTATGGGAATTGCTAATTATCCAGAAACGAGTACAGTTTTCAGGATAGTCGTTAATTGCACTTTCAAGAATAGGAAGGTTATATAGTTGTGCTGCTCCTTGAGAAGATATAGTCGCAGCACTCAAATCCTGAGACAATTGGGTTAATGCTTCTGTTGTAGAGCTAGTAGATACTGATTTTGCATTTGGAAGATATTTACCTAACCATCTTTGACATTGAGCAAGGGCTTGGGGATGGGAATAAACTGTTTTTATTTCTGCTAAACTTGATGCACATGAAATTAGCATGTGGGTTATTGGCATTACCAAAGCCGATTCAATTTTTAATTTCTCTAACTGCCAAAGTGTATCCAAGGTTTCAGTTACACTTCCTTGAATAGAGTTTTCGACTGGTACAACAGCTAAATCAACTTCATCTTCACTAACTGCCGTTAATGCTTGAGTCATACTATGATAAGCACATAGATGAGATTTAATACTATAGTTTTCAGAAAGCCACTCAGTATAGCTAATTGTAGCTTTCTCCGCGTAAGTTCCGCGAGGACCTAAATAAGCAATAGACAGATTCATTTTTTTATAGTTATCTAAATTTATTTCCTCAATGGAGTAACTGTTAACACATAATTTTACTCGTTAATCAGCTGTGGACTTAAATCCTTCCTAGCTTCATTGAAATATACCCCATAATTACTGAAGATCAACATTCTATCAATTCTAATTTTAATGGCTCTATAATTAACCAACTTTAAGATAATAGTTAGACAAATATCAATGCAGAAGGGAGCATCCCACTTGTTTTAATGTCATTGCAAGCAAAGGGTTCGCAGAAAGCGTTGTCGGAGACTAGCATAAGTCCTATCGTATACGCTAGCGCGAACGCATGGACTCATTTTTATTCATAAATTTTGCGATTGCTGAGTTCTTACGGAAACACCCTGTGAACGCAATGACGATTATATCTGATTAAAAAATAAAAACTGGGATACACCCAATACAGAAGTCTTATATATTGGAATTTGTGATTGTCAATAGTTGGCTTTTTGATACTTTTACTCTGATTATGAGACCACTTCTTTTTAATTTTGATTATTATTTAATCTATAAGGAAGAAGATAAATTTTCATTTTTACAGCGATACAGTTTGTATCTATATTCTCCAGCCGAAGAAGAATAGTTTTGATCTTTTAAGCACTGTGCTGAATCTAAGTCTATCCCTGTACGGAAATTAATTAACCATAAATCGAAAGGTCTAGACATCTTGCTTATTTGGTTTTGTAAAATTTCTATAGCAACATCATAACTGTCAGTTGCTTTATCTTTGTGGGCTAGAAAGAATTGCCACTTGTTTCCAGAATTTGCTGAAACTAACTTATTCATTTCCCACGCTAAACCCATCATTCTACCAGTCTGTCCATGATGTTTATGGCTAGTGACAATCAGTGTAGGAGCTTGGGAAGCTTCTTGAATAATAGGAGCCATTAAATCAGCACGATGATGTTGCAAGTAACCAATATTATGAACTACAGTTACTCCTCCAATTAATCCCATTAACCAGAGTATTCCTATGATAAATTTTCCATTTACTCTAGGAATAAGGTGCTTGGATTTATGTAATTTATCTTGAATATATTTCCAATTTGACACTAGAGAAGATGTTACTAAAAGTATCAGTATCGGGAAGTAAACAAATTGAAAACGAGGAGCTAAAGTTAAATCTATATCCAATATATAGGTAAAAACTAAGAATAGAATAATTGAGAAATTCAGATAAATCGATAATGCTTTAGTTAAATTTTCCGTAGAGGAATAATTTTGCTGGTATTTCCATCCATCTTTAATGTAAGGTAATATCCATAATAAAAATAGCAGCATTATTGCACCACTGAAAATCTCAACCCAAAGGGGTAATAAGATAGTTGCTGAAGGAACTAAGTAAAACATACTTACTCCCCACATCAATAATCTCCATAATGGTTCAATAAGATTTGAGGTACCGTCAGAAACCCAGTTAGTCAAACTACTACCTTGTATATCCCTCAAAAAGGGTAACCACACTAAGCATCCAGCGGAAGTTGCAAAAAAAACAATCCAGATACGTCGTTGATTACGTTGAGGAACTATTGCAGAAAAACTCTTACCTAATTTTTTTAATAAAAATTGAATTGTGACTGGGGAAGGTCTGTCAACGGAAACTCTAACATAAGAAGAATTTACTGCACTTTTATTATTTTGCTTCCATATCTCCCATAACAATACAAAACCTTCTATACACAAAGTTAGTGAAAAGAAATAGTGGTTTGCCATACCTATAATGTTTACAGCTATCCAGGTACAACCTATCCACAAAGGTAAAACTTGCTGACGGTAAATAACTTCTAGTGCTTTTACTAAGCAGCATATAGAAGCAATTACCAGCAAAATGCTTAAAGTGTAATGCCTAGCTTCCCTAGCTAAAAATACAGCATAAGGTGAAACAGCCATAATTGCTGCTGTTACATGAGCAACAATTAAGGATCGGAAGACTAAGTAAGCAAAACCAAACATTGCAGGAATAGATACAACTCCCAAAAAAGCACTTAGCGAACGTGCTGTCCAAATAGAAATAATTTCACCGGGAGAAGAAAAAAACTTCATCCATAGATGAGTAAGCACAAAATAAACAGGAGGATGAGTACTCTCAGCAAATAGATGCTTAAATACTGCATCCAGTCCAACTTCATTATGAAATCGCAATGGTTCTAATAAAGTGTCGGAACTGATTATCTGGTTTAAAGGTACTGTACGGAAACTATTACCCAAGCTAAATACTATTGTGGCGCATTCATCAGTCCAAGGGGGCAAAACCTCCAGTTGAATAAAGCGCAGAACTATACCGATGCTCAGCCATATTAGCAATAGTAGTAGGTGGACGCGATTTTTCATTTATAGAGTTTTGTTGATGTAAGGTAGATACTCTGAACTATAATTACAGGCTTTCAAGCCTGAATATCTGCTTGATTTTTCTTTAATCAATTTTTTTCATCAATTATGAAGACTTAATCATTGAAACAATTGCGCAAGGAGTTTTTTAAATATAAACATACATTTGGTCGAACAAATTGTATAAAATCCAACTACGCAAATACTTGAATTCTCTAATAGAACAATAATGGTGTTGTATTGTTTATCTGACTAGATATCCCAAACATTTGAAAAATTTAGAAATATTTGTATATATTAAAACTTTTTTATATTTGTTATTGGGACGAGCTTGTGAAATTCTACCCTAGTCTCATTTCTTCTTAAACCTTTGATTTTGCTCTGTTTCCAACTTTGGTGTGAGTGCTCAATTGAATGCTTTGTTCAGACTTAACATTAAGCATGTTCAAGATGTTAAAAAACTCCTAAACAGAAAGCTTACTGCTAAATTGTTCAGCATTTAGTTTTATGTAATGAATTAGACTCTTGAAGTATTACAAGCACACTCATTACTCAATTTTAATGCACACCAGCTATCAAATAACTAGACAAAAATAGATTGATTGTGATTATTTGGCTGTAACCAAATCAATCATATAACTATTACAGACTTTCATCTTTCAGAGAATCCATTTCATCACAATCATTGGATGATGTAATTTCCTAGGTAGAAATAAAAGGTACTGCATTTAATCTCAAATTAAGTAAGATACATAAAGAAGCATTATCTGTAAACAAAATAAGCTGGCAAAAAAAGTTCATCATCATTACTCTGCCGTGTAATGACATCATAAAGTTGCCGGGAATAATGGTTACAAAGGCAGGAAATGTCTGGATTATATACTAATGCAGAAGCAATAAATATAAAATCTCTATGCAATAGGAATCTGGGGCAAGAATAATAAATCAACCAATATAGATGTATGTAAAACTCATGCAAATGATTTTTTTAAATTTGCTTAAAATATCATATTTATGGTAAATCTTATATATAAGAAAATGCAATCTCTCAAATTGTACTGAGTATTATTTATCAACGCAAGTCTAGTTGAATAAGCTAGTAGTTTTGTGAGTAATTCCGGCGTACCTTACCGGAAAGTATTCAACAATAAATCTAACATTCGTCGGCATTTTGTCTATTTTAAACTGCCTTCCAATTTACCTAATCCTGTAATAATTTGGTCTAATTTGAAGTAACTTGAAACACTTATTGCGCTATTTAGCAGTGAGTTAAGAAAGCGAAGAAAAGTAATGAGGGCTTTTCTAATTTTATAAATTCTATCTCTCTTTCCATAGAAAGATGTGCTTTTCAAGATACTTGCGTTTAAATATATTTAAAATAACTAAATTTATATATCTTACCTAAATACATTAAATCAAAGTAAATAGGTATGAAAAAGTTGTGATTAACACAAGGGATTATTTTTGGATAAATTAATGATTTTAAAATCTTAAATTCAATTTTTTATCGTTAGATTAAATTAGTAAAGTCATTTATTCTTCTTATTCTTTAAATACCTGATTTTAATTGATGGCTACAAACTTTTTTGCTTCTCAATCAGTACATATAGCTGTCCAACAGCAAGCAATTCCTATTCAGTATTATTTGCGCCAACCTCAAAGACTCGTAAATGCTCTAGCTGATTCTAGCAGAATCGAGCAGTTAAGAAGAGATATATTTCGTTTGAAAATGCGTCCTCTTCATTTTATGTCAACAAGCATCCAGCCTACAGTTGATATGAGAGTTTGGTCTGAATCAGATGGAACTTTGAAGCTGCAATCTATTAATTGTGAAATTCGTGGCTTAGACTATATAAATCAACGTTTTAGCCTTAGTTTAATAGGTTACTTAACTCCAATATTAGATAAAACAGGTACCAATCTTAAAGGTAGAGCTGACTTAACAGTACAAGTAGAGTTACCATTGCCATTTTCTCTAACTCCTAAACCTATTATTGAAAAAGCTGGCAATGGTTTACTCAAAAGTGTCTTGCTTACAGTTAAGCAAAGATTGCTGAACCAACTTTTAGCAGATTACCAAAAATGGGTAATCACTCAAACTTCACAAACTAATTTTGATAGCAATGACGCTGATTATCGAATGCTGAATCCTGAATAAATCCTGACTTAAGTTGTCACCAAAATATGATTGCTCATAATACGCTTTTCAGTGTAAATATTGATACCAAACAATTACTAAATAATATTCTGAAATCCAGAATATTATTTATTATTACTTTGACAAGGGCGGAAAGAAAGTCGGTGTAAAGGTGAAGAACCGTACTCTTTTAAGGCAAGCAAATGCTTCTTGCTACCATATCCCTTATTGCTTTCCAAGTCGTAAAGTGGATATTCAGATGCCAGTTTAGATATTAATGTGTCGCGCCAAACTTTTGCCACAATACTTGCAGCAGCAATTGAAAGCGATCGCTCATCTCCTTTAACTATAGTTTCTTGCAATAGATGTAAATTTTTCAGACTCTGATTACCATCTATTAGACACAAATCTGGCTGAGGATTTAGCTGGTCTATTGCCCTGAACATAGCTAGTAAGGAAGCTTGTAAAATGTTTATGCTATCTATCTCAGCAGAAGAAGCATAACCTATTTTCCAGTCAGTCGCTAAATCACAAATCTGCTTAGATAGTTTTACTCTGCGATTTGCACTCAATTTCTTACTATCTTTAATTTTTGCTGCAATTAACTCTGAGTAAGATTCTACGGGTAGTATAACTGCTGCTGCAACTACCGGACCAAATAGCGCTCCTCTCCCGACCTCATCAACACCAGCGACCATCCCAGAAAAGTTGGATAGCTTAGATAATTCCCACCAGTTTGTTTCGGAAGAAGTCGAATTCGTTCTTGAGTTAACAGCAGCAGTTTTTGACATAGCATTCATTGCCTCAGTCTACATCAGAGGCAGCAGAAGAACGACGACGACGACGACGTTTAACTGTAGGAGGTGGAACATCATCGCTTGTATCTTTAGTTTCTTCCTCCTTTGATACAATTGATTGCTCTTCTTCTAGATCGTCTAATGTTCCCACCAATGTGGGTGATGGTTTGGCTTTCACTGGGGGTGGAGCAGAACTTTTTGTAACTTCTACAACTTCTGTATCTGTTGCAGAATTGGTTTGTCCAGGTTGAGTAACATTAATAATTACAGATTTAGGATTTTTCACTTCTCGATTAAGAAGGACTAAGGGAGATACACCCATTAGAGCATAAACATCTTGTTCCTCAGATGACATTTCCACAGAGACAATTTCAGGTGGTTCAACTACCGTTTTAACGGTATCAATTTTAGTTCCCCTACCTCTTTCTAACCTATCTCCCCATCCAGTTTTACCAAAACCGGATTCAGAAATTCCACCTAAATCTGATTCGTTATCGATATCTAAATCTGTTTCATTAAGTAAACTTAAGGAGTTGTTATGGATTCGGGGTTCTTCTTTAGTACTATTACCATTTAATCCATTACGACGACGACGAACTCGACGCTTGCTGCTATCTCCTAATTCTTGGTAACTTGGGTGATTAACTAAATTTAGAGTAGCCAGTTCGGTTTCGCTATCTGAAGAATCGTTATATGTTTCATAATTGTCCCGCGATTCGTTTATTCTTGCGACCGGTAAACGTGGTTCTCTTTGGGGAAGAGATACAAAACGTTCTACGGGCATTTCTGTAGGAGAAATAATTCTACTATCATTATCTCCAGGAAGATGTACAACGTGCCCTAAACCACCACAAGCATTACAAGGATGACCAAATAACTCATAAATGTTTTGACCTTGACGCTTGCGTGTAAGTTCTACTAAACCTAATTCAGTTAATTGAGCGATTTGAGGACGTGCTTTATCTGCTTTTAAAGCTTTATTAAAGTGCTCTAATACATGTAGTTGGTCGCGACGAGATTCCATGTCGATGAAATCTACTACTATCACACCTGCTATATTACGTAGCCTTAGCTGACGAGCAATTTCTAGGGCAGCTTCGCAGTTTGTCCATAAAACGGTTTCTCTTGCTGTAGCAGAACGGGTAAAAGACCCGGAGTTAACGTCTATAACTGTGAGCGCTTCCGTCGGCTCAATTATGATGTAGCCTCCAGATGGTAAATCTACCCTTGGTTTAAGAGCTTCCTTAATCGCAGCATTGATGCGGAAATACTCTAATATCGCAGCGCGATCGCGGTGATGGTCGATCAGCAGTCCCTGTGGTGTTTGTCCCCCACTCCAGTTTTGCAGGTATTGTTTAACTCGCTTCAGACCTGTACTAGAGTCAACTACAATACGGTTCACATCTGCACCGTACATATCCCGCAGTACTCGCTGAATAAAGTCATCATCCCGATTAAGTAATGCTGGAGCACGAGTAGACTGAGCTTCTTGCTGGATATTTTCCCATTGCTTTTGCAATAGCTCCAAGTCTTCAATTATGGCTTCTTCTGGTTTACCTTCAGCTTCAGTTCTTACCAATAAACCCATACCTGCGGGTTTAATCAAAATCGCCAGTGCCCGCAGGCGATTGCGCTCATTCTCATTTCTAATTCGTCTAGATAAGTTGACTCCTTTACCATAGGGCATGAGAACTACATAGCGTCCTGGTAAAGTTACATTTCCAGTTAGCCTTGGTCCTTTAGTACCGGTTGGCTCCTTCATTACCTGCACTAAAACTGTTTGTTGTGGTGCAAGTAATTCTGTAATTGCAGCAGAACTACGTTTTAACCTCAAAGGACCTAAATCAGTAACATGAATAAAACCGTTACGTTCTGGGTCCCCAATATTTACGAAGGCCGCATCTATCCCAGGTAAAACATTTTCTACTACACCTAAGTAAATATCACCTATCTGGTGATGACCTGTTGCAACAACAAGTTCTTGTATCTGGTCTTCAGAAAATACTGCGGCTATTTGATGCTGTTCTGCAATGATAATTTGTTTCGGCATTCAATTTCCTCAAAAATCGACAGCATCAAAGAACTTGAAGGCTTGCAGGAAAGCAACTCGTCCTTACAAGTCTTTTCATGACGCTGCTAGTAATAAAAATTGCATTTAGGAGACATTTTCTAGAGAGTTTCTCACACTCGCTTGCGCTGAAACACTTGCGCTAACACGCCCGATATTTTCACAAAGGCTAAATACATAAAGTTTTAAGCAATCGAACCATTGATTCGCGATTGATTTCTAATGAAATATTCTCACCCATATCTGGGTTGAGTACTCAGTTGTTGTTAAAAACACATAATTAGAGAAAAACTATAGCCGTTCTAACGGCGGAGCTTAATGCTTTTAACTGATTCATAGGCATTGGAGGAAAAAGCTAAGATCGCTTCTTATGAGATTGATTATACTTAATCCATCTCAGCTTGCCCGGGCAAGCGTCTTTAAAATTCACACTCTTATACCTTCGCTCTCAAATCCTGGGTATCAGGGAAGGTGAATCAGTTAACTGGATGCAGCGCCAGAAAATTTCTCTTCACTTAATTCTAACGCAAACTTGTCAAAAATCAATTCCTAATTTGTATGCATTTTGAGGGCAACTTTATCAAATTGCCCTCTATCTCAAACCGCTAAAACCAAGCGATTGCGGTGTATATGTAGCATCTGAAATTCTTCAGAGGATACTTTCTCTAGCATAAACAAAATTTGTTCGGGACGCAACATGGTGCCATCATTACGACAACTACCAAGCATATGTAAAATTGCTTCTGATTCATCTAAGGGTTCAATCTGAGAATAGCATTCACTAAACACCCCACAGGAAATAGCTGAGGACGTTTGTGTAGCATCACTTTTGACAATACCTGGCTCAACAGACTGCATACCGGGTTCGGTGAACAACGAATTTAAGGTGAGTGGCTCAACTAATTCTAGTTCATATAGGCGATCGCGCAAGTTTATCAGTTTGCGTTTACCGGATTTTGTAGTATGTTCCCATAAAATTTCTGGAGAAGATTTAATTTTATCTATCCATTCTTGCCAGTTAGATGATTTGGTTTGAGTTGTTAGTGCGACTGCAATTGTATATGCAGCAGCCTCTAAAGATTGAGTGGCTGCGGGGGATTTAATATCAATGTTTTCTATTTTGTATACAGGAATACCCTCTGGCAGGTGAGCAGCTAATTTTTGGGAAAGTGTTTGAATATCCAATTCCTTAGTCAGTTCCAAATCCAGAATTTCTCCACTACTTGTCACACCCAAAGACAGAGCGTTAGCTAGGGAAATTCGTGGTTGGGGATTATATCCGCCGCTAAAAGATACTGGTATTCCAGAGCGTCGAAGGGCACGATCAAACAAACGCATTAAATCTAAGTGACTTAAAAGTGCCATATTTCCCAATTTACCAAACCATAATCTGACTTTTTGAGCTTTGGTTGTATTGGGTACAAAATTTCCAGCAAATTCAGGCACAGGTAGAGGCGAAATTACAACGTTGTGACCAAAATCTGTACTACAAACACCACAGTGAGAACAGCTATCAAAGGAACAATCAGGTACCGTTGCTGCTTCTAAAGCATTCTGTAAGTCTGCCTTTAACCACTTTTTATCAATACCAGTATCGATATAGTCCCAAGGTAAAGGAGCATCTAAAGATTGCTCTGTACTGGCTGAGGACATAATATTCCATTCACCATTTTCAACCCGACGATATTTCCAATCCAAACCTGCTGCTGCAATAGCTTCTTCCCAAGCACTAAATGCTTTGTCTAAGTTTTCAAACCAAGAATCCATCCCAGCTCCTAATTCCCAGGCACGTTGTACCACTGGAGCTAAAGTGCGATCGCCTCTACCAATAAAATCTTCCATTGCTGAAATACGCACATCGGTAAAATTTACTTTCACTCCCTTCATACGGCGGAATTCTTGTCTAAGTAATTCCTGTTTGCGTTTAAATTCAGTTGTGGAAACGGAATGCCATTGAAAGGGCGTATGAGGTTTGGGGGTAAAATTAGAAATTGTCAAGTTAAAAGCTAATGGTTTTCTACCTTTTTCTCGACATTGTTGACGCAACCAGCTAACAGTTTCTGCAATACCTAATACATCTATGTCTGTTTCACCCGGCAAACCAATCATGAAATACAGTTTGATTTTATCCCATCCTTTTTCCCAAGCAGTTTTTACACCTCTGAGTAATTCTTCATTAGTTAAACCTTTGTTGACGATATCTCGCATTCGCTGAGTTCCGGCTTCTGGTGCAAAGGTTAATCCACTTTGCCTATTACCACCCAAAATATTAGCAATATTTTCATCAAATCTATCAACTCTTTGACTGGGCAAAGATAAAGTTATATTTTCATCCTTGAGACGATTCTTAATTTCCATACCCACTGCGGGTAAAGATAAGTAATCAGAACAGCTTAGTGATAAAAGGGAAAACTCGTTGTGTCCAGTGCGACGCATCCCTTCTTCCATTGCTTCCACTACTTTTTCTGGTTCTACATCCCTAGCTGGACGAGTTAGCATTCCTGGTTGACAAAAGCGGCAACCGCGAGTACATCCCCGTCGAATTTCAATAATTAAACGGTCGTGTACTGTTTGAATATAGGGTACTAAACCAATAGAGTAAGCTGGAATGGGGCTTGCCACTCTTCTAATAATTCTGAGTGGTACATCCCCACGAAGGGGGCAAAGAGTACCATCGGCGGCGATTTCATAAAATTGAGGGACGTAAACTCCGGGTACTTGAGCTAAGTCCAATAACAAATCTTCACGACTTAACTGATTTCTTTTGCCTTCCTCTATAATTAGTCCAATTTCTGGTAATAATTCTTCTCCATCACCCAGAGCTACAAAATCAAAGAAGTCAGCATAGGGTTCAGGATTGGAGGTTGCTGTTTGTCCACCGGCAAAAATCAAAGGATAATCATTAGTCTTTCTTTCCTTCCATGTCAGAGGAATACCAGCTAAATCTAGCATCTCTAGAATATTAGTAGCCCCTAACTCGTAGCTTAAACTAAAGCCTAAGACATCAAAATCTTTCAAAGAACGCTTTGACTCGACTGCAAATAAATCTGTCTGAGTCGCACGTAACTTGCCTGCCAAGTCTTTTCCTGGCAAATAAGCGCGATCGCATAATTGACGCGGTTGAGTATTTAAAATGTTATAGAGAATGATATGCCCTAAGTTAGACGCGCCGACTTCATAAACTTCTGGATATGTTAATACCCAACGAACTTCAGTATCATTCCAGGTCTTATGAAATGCTCCTAACTCATTACCTAAATAACGAGCAGGCTTCAGAATATCAGATGTAATTAATTTTTCTATTGCAACAGACACTGCGTTATGCTGATCTTAGATAAGCTAAATCTAAACACCTCCAACATTAGCATTGTAATGGTGTTTGAAGATATTAGAACGACAATAACCTCAGTAGTTCTTGTAAAGAATCTTTACATCAATATTTATTAAAGGGTATGGTAGTTAACTACCCTTTTATACATATATATATTTTGAGATACATTTCAAAATCTGGTTTAATTCTCATTAACTTGAAATATTTTATCAAGCTGTGCTAATTCAAAAATAATTTTAACTGACGGATTAATACAACAAATATTGAGATTTTTGTTTAATCCCTGAGCTAATTTTAGAACTGATACTAGTGCCATTAATCCAGCACTATCGAGGGATTCAACCTTCCCTAGATTTATTGATAAAGTGTGAATTTCTTTTGTTATTAATGCTGTTGTTAAATCTCGCTCAAATTCTATAGCATTAGTTACATGAATATGTCGTTGTGAAATAAAAACTGTATTTTTTTCATGACTCAGTGTAGTTTGCATAATATTTTGCTCCAGCATATAAAAAGGTTAGATGTATTCGACCATAAACTCTTTTCTCTTTCATCGACCATTCTTATTAAGTCTCTTTGCTGAATCTTTGCTGAATCTTTACTGCTTTAGTATCTCTATTTAAAGATTTATATAACCTCAATTAAACTGTATCTAAATATACTTTTCTCGCAAATAATAATGGCAAATCTAAGCAGTATGGGTAATTAGTGGAATATCCTTGCCTGTACTAATAAACCCAGGTTAGTGTGGAAATAAATTATTTATGTTATTCAACTGTTGATACTTTTGAGTATTAAGGTTAATTTGAGATGTATTCCAGAAATTTTGGTTTTCAATGTGATTTGAATCACTATCAAAGACTGTCTTAACCAGAAATTATACGTATTTTAACTTGAGATAATTTGAAATTATATACATTGTGTTTGTTTTTTATGGAAACTAAATACGCTATTCGTCAATTAGTAGAACAAGCTCTCAACATTAAACAATTAACTCCCGAAATTGAGAATGAAATCAATTGGGAATTAACTCAAATGGGCTATATCTCTGATGTAGACTATGAAGCTTTAGAACTTTTAATGTCTGAAATGGATGCAGGACGTATAAAGCTAGTCCCAAGTTTATAATTCTATTTATTTTCTATGACCAAGAAGTATATGACCTATGAATTGTTGAATTAGTATTCAAGTATTTATCTTCAAGTTAAGTTTAGTTAAATATTTAGTTATTTTTTTAATTCATAAATATTTATTTTTAAATGCTTATTATTAAATATTCACAAAAATATTGAATTTAAAGCTAGAAATTATAATTATTCTCTATTAATTTCTAAGTATAGATATTTAAAATAATTATTAATTATTGCAAAATTAAACAACCCTTAAATTAATTTAACCTATTTATAACCTTTAGCATAATTGGAAGCATCCTGTTTTGGAATAAACATAATTTTTTGTGAGGGAAAATATAGCTATAGGATGATCGGTATAAAAATATATCAGTCGAAAGTCTATGCTTTCCTATAATTCTCCATATCATAAGAAAAGAGAAAATAAGTAGCTATCTTCTGGCATTTCTCATGGTAAATTTACTGAAGTGAATAATTGCACTGAAAAAACATAAATTATGTAATTTTTAATGTAATTTTTACTATCTTCTTAAAGGATTTTAAGGTATTTTGAAAATTTAGAATTGTGATAAGTACTCGTGCAGAACTAATTGTACATTTGTCATTGCGAGTTGAACGGAGTGAAACGAAGCATAAGCTCTATCGAGCAGACTACGTCAACGCAAGGTCTTGAGATTGCTTCGCTATCCCTCGCAATGACACAAATAATTTTGCATACCTACTTAATCCCGAAGATATCTGCCATTAACTTAATTTCTTCTAGAGAAAACATGGTGATTTTTCACTGTTAGCAACTAACTGGCATGAAAACTCTAAGTATCTTACCTGTTAAATGTCCGTAAATACAGCCTCAGCTATCATCTTTCACTTCCCACATACTGTTAATAAATTGATGTAGTTTTTTTCTAGCGTTAGGAATTGTATGTGATTTTGGTTCCCCCACCATAAGAGGAGATAGAACAGCAATAACCTCTGTATCAACCGCTGCTCTGAATGAGTCTAAAGACCAGAGAAGATCGGATGTATTTCTTAGATCCGTTGTTGAAGTATCTTCATCTGTTTTAGCTACCAGTAATAAAGGACGTACCCAACATATCTGTCGGGAAACTACTGTTTGAACAACTTCCGCATACAACCGAGTATTTTCTTTCTCTAGATAAACAATTTGTCCTGCTTGCAATTGTCGTCTCACTTAGTATACTCAACTGATTTTAAGCATAGACGATAGTCTCCTCAGATTAACAATCGTCGGTCACATAGTGGCATATTCAAGTATGATTTTTTTCCAATAAAGATAATTGTAACGAATATGAAATAAATAAATTGAAAAGAATTGGTTTGATAATCCCAATCATAATACTTATTTTTTGCAATCAGAAAATAGTTAAGATGCTATAAGATAAGTGAACGACACTTAAGCAAACAGCATCAGTAGATAATCTGTTGCATTAAACCCACAGGATAAGAGTAAAGAACCGTGTCAGTCGAAACTATACAAAAACCCTCAACAACCAGAAAACTTGCTCCTAGATACCGCGTTCTGCTACACAATGATGAATTTAATAGCATGGAACATGTCGTACAAACTCTCCTAACGACTGTACCAAGTCTGACCCAACCTCAAGCAGTAAGCATAATGATGGAAGCTCATACTAATGGTTTAGCTTTGGTCATTACTTGTGAATTGGAACACGCTGAATTTTATTGTGAGACTCTCAAAGGTCATGGTTTGACCAGTACTATAGAACCAGAAGAATAGAAACGGTCGATATGCAGCAGTGAAACTATGAGTATTGGCTAACTTTAAATAGTGGATATGATGCGAATTTATACCTTAGCTTGCGAATTCGTGTTATCTAAGTATGTGCAACGCTAATATCAATTAGCATGAAAGTTATCCTATGAAAGTTAAATTATCCTTTTTCTCTAGCTATCCTGCTCCTATTAGAATAGCTAGCTTTCTTTTAATTTTAGCCCTTTTATGGTTGCCCTATGGGGCTCTTATATACTTTTTTATTGCAGATGAAAATCAGCAAACAATTTTGGCAATGGTGCCATTAGCTATAGGTTTTTTTATAGTTATTCCTTTCTGGAGCAAATATGTCCATAATCAGTCTCAAGTATATAGGCATTATGGCTTAGAATTTACATCACGTAATGGAATTGAATTATTACAAGGAATATCTATTGGATTAATTAGTATTCTGTTTTTGTTTAGCTTGCAAGCAATTTTAGGCTGGGTTATATGGCAACAAACCGATACTTTTTTGTTAAAGATAGTTTTAGAGGGAGCTATAACCGGTCTGGGAGTAGCTGTTGCTGAAGAAGTAGTATTTAGAGGATGGATATTAGATGAATTAGAACGAGATTATAGGCATTTGATAGTGGTTTGGACTGTAGCAATTATCTTTGCTATTTCTCACTTTATAAGACCATTACCAGAAGTCATCAAAACATCACCGCAGTTTTTAGGTTTACTCCTATTGGGTTTGATTTGTGTATGGGCTAAATATAGTTGTCGTGGACGACTTGGTTTATCTATAGGTATTCATGGAGGTTTGGTATGGGGATACTATATTGTCGATATTGGTAATTTGACAGAATACACTCGCAAGGTTCCCATATGGCTAACAGGAGTAAATGATAATCCTTTAGCTGGAGTTATAGGATTATTATGTTTGAGCATATTGGCATTATGGATGAAGCTAAGAGTTGGTAATAAATTCTACATTAAAAAGCAGGATGCAGAAGGTAAAAAGCAGTCCCGATGAAGAAATTTCATCACTAGGAAGAGGACGGAAGTAAGTTTTTCCTAATGACTTCTTATTCACAATAAAGTTATTCATAAGAAAGTATTGGGATGCAGTAGCTCCTGATTGCAATTCAGAAGAGAAGTACTCTTAGAATAATATTGGGAAATTAACCCAAAATACTAGTATCATCAAGTATCAGTATCTTTTTTCTCTAATTGCAATAAAATATTGAGATTGAATAAACAATACTCAAACAAATTAATACTTAGACAAATTAATTACAAATTCAAAAAACTGAGGAAAGCTTACAAAACACCTTCAGACATTACTGTACCAACTAGACAAGTACGATCGAAGTTAGCTCCATTAAGGTTAGCACCTTCTAATTCTGCACACAATAAATTTGCTCCGGTCAAATTAGCACCAGCCAAATTTGCTCCTCGCAGGTCTGCTTCTTCTAAGTTTGCTTCGCTCAAGAACACTCCTTGTAAGTCTGCTTGGGTTAAGTCTGCTCCTTTAAGCTGAGCACCACTGAGATTAGCTCCGCGTAAATCGGCACCTCGTAAATCTACTCCTTGTAGATTTACATTCATCAAATTAGCTCCACTCAAAAAAGCTCCAGCAAGACATACATTCTTCAGCCTTGCTCCCATCAAATTAGCTCCACGCAGGTTACTTCCCCGTAAATCGGCTCCTGTTAAATCAGCTTGCATCAAATTCGCGCCCATTAAACTGGCTCGCAAATCTGTTTTTTGCAGATTTGCCCCCATAAAGTTAGAACCTTCTAGGCGGGCACTTTCCAATTTTGACCCAATTAAATTAGCTCCTACTAAACTCGCACCTGCAAGGTTAATCCGATTTAAATCTAATTGTGAAAGTTCTTCATCCTCTAGGTCTACTCCTGGTAGATGTTTGATTTTACCTAATTTAATTTCTTCTATGTCCATTTTTTCCAAGGATTTGGCTTTTTTATATTAATATTCTGGTATCTTTTCGCGTAATTTGTCACATCTAGTCAATCATGGTTGATAAACTGCACGCAAAGTTTACAGGATAATAGCCCTATTTCTCAAGATTTATTTCTCAGGACGTATTTTCTGATGCTTAAATACTTTGGATAATAAAATACAATTCATGGTATTAGAAATAGGTTTTATGTAGGTCAAATAAGTATGCCAAATAATTAACTTATTTGGTCTGTAAACTCTGATCGGAGCTAAGGTTAGCTTCAATATTACTTTCGCTATCGTTGTCCCAAGGTGAATCTATAAGCCATACACCATTACTAATTTTGGGAGCAGATAAGGATAGCTCTAATCCCTGCTGTAATCCCATTACCAACAAGGTCAGGGCTTCTACTAATTTAGGGTCAAAGCGTGTTGATTGCTGTAGTTTACATTCCTCTAAAGCTTGAGTATAGGCTTGCTCTTTACTGACATCAGCATTCTTTTGCTGATTCACTCGCCACTGAAACTCAGTAACCAATGCTAATATTCGTGATTCTAAGGGAATTTCATCACCTACTAAACGAGCCGGTTGACCAGTACCATTCCACCATTCGGTTTGATGGGTGATAATCTGAGCCACTGCTCGTAATCTGGGCATCGTTCTTAATACCTGCGCTCCAGGAGCCAAAGGACAAGTTAGAGGACAATTAATAACATCCTCTTGATAGCGGGTAGCAGTTCCACTACTAAGTAGACTTTCAGTTCTTTGTAAAGTATCTATGCGATGCAGCCAACCTGACAAACGCAAGCGTTTTACTTGCCATGCAGGAAGTTCTAAAAGTTGTCCCATAATTTCACAAATGGCTACTACTTCTGTTGCTGCTGCAGGGTTATTCACATCAGCTATATCCATCAACTGAGCCATTCGCAAGAATGCTTGGACTTCATTGGAGACTAAATTATTATCTAAAGCTGTGTGGTGAGAATCTGCAGGTAAAGAAAGATTCTTCTGTCCTGTTTGCAAATAGTCAACAACCCGTGAAACGACTGGGGTTAAGTCTTCCACAGTCGCTGGATTTAGTTTGACATTTTCTTGAGTCGCAACTAACTTAGCCGCTAGCTGTGGATCGTATTTACTAATATGAGCGATCGCAAGTTCTGCTGTTTTTTGAACTAGTTCTGGTTCAAATGTCCACAAACCATAGAATTTCCTTTCTACGTCTGATTTTGGTAGACCATTGCTACCATAGTCAGTAGTTGAGAGTTCTTGACAAAGTACCATCGCTCTATAATTTGGCGATAAAATGATTAAATGCCATTCTTGAGCAATAGGATCTTTCGGGTCTAAGGCTACTAAGTTAACATTTCCACGGCTACTTGTAGGATGTTCTGCCCAACCGCTATCTGGGGCTGCCATAATAGCAATTTGAGAAGATTTTTGGGCGATATCTGCATATCTATCCGCTTCTTCTAAGTACCATTTACCTTGCTGAAAAGCTGTAATGACTAAAGGTTGAGAATCATCTTCTAAGATATGATCTTCTAAGGCATGACAAAGAGAAACTAGAGTGTTTTTGTAATAAACACCGAATTTAATTTCTTGCTTACTATTATGACGATTTATATTTTCTAACTGTTTTAGAATAGAACCTTCTAACATGGGGATTAATTAGGATTAATTAGGATTAGTTAAATAAGCTACACGGACTATAAGTTAATATTTTATGGTGATAACAGCTTAGTTAGACGTATTTTGTAACTTTTATTTTTTTTATTCTGTGTATGAAGATGAGCTTGACACTCATCTCCAATCGAATTTATCAGATTTCTCAAACATTAGTTAACTGCTTGGTCTGGTCTGCAATTGGTGCAGATAAAGCTTCTTCCAATGGAGCACAACCCAGTTTTGCTTCTAAAATCTTCATTACTTCTCTTCCGAAGTCATTAGGATTTTGTTTCATTGCTTGCAAGCAAACTTCTCCGAAGAAGGAACCCAAGGGTTCGGGATTCCATAGTAATTTTCTCGCGTTCCAAGGAGCTAAAAGCATAGGGTTGTAATTTGGTTTAATAATCCCTTCCTTAAAGGCATAATCTTCCAAATGAGTATGGGGTTGCAATCCAATAAAGAAGATGGCTGGTTCAACTTTATCAACACCAAAAATCTTTTCTAATTCCCGATGGTAAGCTATGGTCTGACGAATTGTTTCAGGACGTTCGTCAATTACGTTAAAAGAGTAGTTAACTGAAACCAGATCGTTAAAACCAGCTGCTTTCAGGTCGCGACAATTCTGTAAAACTGTTTTAAGGTTATAACCCATGCGCATTTTCCGCACAAGCTCTTGAGAACCGCTAGTAATACCGATTTCAAAATAATTCATTCCGGTTTTTACCATTAGTTCGCATAACTGGGGGGTTAAATTATCAGCACGAATATAAGCAGCCCAGTGAATATCATTCATCCCAGAATCAATAATTTTTTGCAACAGTTCTACAGCATCGTCAATAAATTTCCGTGCTGGGATAAACTGGGCATCGGTAAACCAAAAGTTACGAATACCTCTATCATAAAGTTGTCGCATTTCTTTAACTACTTCATCCGCTGGGTTGATTCGTACTTGTTTTCCTTCAACAACTGTATAAACACAGTAACAGCAGTTGTGAGGACACCCACGTTTGGTTTGTACGCCGATATAAAAATCGCTCTCTTGAAAATAGTAGCTAAATTCAGACCAAATGCTTTCTATATAGTCATAATCGCAGGCTGTTTTTTCTATAGGTGTGGGTTCCTCGTGAATTAAGCGATCGCGGGGTTGAGTTTCTCCCACGACATAACATCTTTCATTACTAAAATCTTGACCACTAAGTAATTTTTCTAAGAGAGTTTCTCCTTCACCCACAGAAACAATCGCTCCTTGGGGCATACTTGATTTCAACTGTTCATAATAAACGCTGACTGCCCCACCACCTATAACTACGCGGACGTCTTTATGATACAGACGGGAGCGATTTAATCCGCGTTTGACCAATTCTGAATTACGCCATAGTTCAGTATAAAAGCTCCTCAGCATCTGAAAACCACCTAAAGCACCATGTAGCTTTACAAAGGGATTTTTGGCGTAAAAAATCTCGAAGGAATACTGTAATGGGTTTCCAGCCCTTCCTCCCACTGGTGCAAAAATATGAATATCTCGCCAAGAATAAACCAGTATATTAGGTTTAAATTCATCTATACATTTATCTAAGGCAGATTTATAGTCCAAAGGTGGCACAGTTCCCAAGTCGAGAATGCGCTGTTTGATGTCAGGAAATAGTTTATGGACGTGGTCTGAGAGATATACAACTCCTATAGGAAAAATAGGATTGCAAGGGAGGCGGACATAAAGAATTCGATTTTCCATTGTCTTACTTGCTTTTTCAGATTTACTTTTTCTATCTTTACTAATTGCCTTTTAAATGGAGTGTATTAAGCTTATTTAGATTAAACGAAACACAATTGATTAATTCATATTGCTCAATTCATGAATTCACACCAACTTTTCAATTGAACATGGAGCAAATGGCTCTAAGTTCTGTTTGTGAGTGAATAATCACAAAATGCGGAGTTAACTTTTAATTTTTACTTGGATACATGAGATAAAGATAAACTTTTATGAAGTTTTTTAATCTATAGCTTTACGATAGCATCCCTCGCAGGGCAATTTAGTAACTATTTACCAGGATTTACTCTAAATTCGATAGATGTTTTTGCGCAAAAATGGGATTGGCTAAATTTATTAACTAAAAGCGGTGTTCTTTCTGTGTACATCTTAGTAGGGTTAAATCAGCCTTCCCAAAATCTCCACATCATATATACTGTGATTTTTATATTGAAACTATCTATAGATTAATTTATTAATTAACCTATTCATTTATTATCCTGGACAGCCAAAGTTTTAGATAGAAGTTAGTAAGGATTTAATTTTTTGTCTCTTAGTGTATAATTGCAACAAAAGCATATTTTTTTATATAAATTTCATAATTTGAGCCTGTCTTTGGATAGATATAGAAAAAGATTGGCTCATATGGTAGTCGCAGTTACAGTACGTCGGGATCGCTGAATGTTACCGTATCTGATGTAACATAAAAATGTGGCGTCAAGCTCCTCGGCAGTTATGGCTCAAATCTTAGACCCTCTACCACCTGAGCAATCGGGAAAAATTCTCTGCTGTTATATCAATGCCACGAGCAAAATACAGGTAGCTCGCATCTCGAATATTCCTAACTGGTACTTTGAAAGGGTTGTTTTCCCAGGGCAAAGACTAGTTTTTGAGTCTCCAGAACAGGCTCACTTGGAGATTCACACTGGCATGATGGCAAGCGCAATATTGTCGGATACTATTCCGTGTGTTCGCCTAATGATTAGCGAAAATAATGACTATGAGTTTGATTCGCAACCAGATTTAGACTCAAATGATAATAAGGAAGTTATACCGCCATTTAATACGAAAAGCGGAAATAACACACAGACTTTAAAAATAACTGGTTTAGTATGAATTGATTGGAAAATTTTTTTCTCTTTTTTTTATTTTATACAGGAGGACTACTTTATAAGGTAGTCCTTTTATTTTGTAATTGAGATATTTTCCTATTCTTATACTTCTGATAGATAAACTTTACCTTAATAAGGTGAATTTATACGGATATTATCTGATGAGATTATGATTAGAGTTTAAAAACATTTGCTTAATAATTATTAATATAATATTTAACTTCTAAATTATTACATCTGATATGAATTAGTAAAAAAGCAGGAGAAGTAAGAAGATGAAAGTTACTAGCTTTTAACTGATTAATTCCAATTGATGTCCAAACCGATAGAAGTACGCAATCCTCGAAACGGTAAATATGATTACGTGATTGTCCCACCACCACCAAAGCTGCTAGCGCAGCAGTGTAAGCGTTTGCGGAGGGCACAAAAAAACTGGCGAGAAATAGGTTTAGAAGGTCGAGTTAAGGCACTACAAGAATGGAGAGAAGGGATTTTATCCGAACGAGATAATCTAGTAAATGCTTTAACCAATGATACAGGCAGACTAAGGTTTTCGGAAATAGAGGTTGATTCTTTGCTTGCTAGTATTGATTACTGGTGTGGGTTTGCACCAAGAAACTTACGAGAATTTAGACAAGAAACATCAATTCGATTTATCCAATTACAGCAAAGTTCTGTTCCTTACGAACTCGTTGGTGTTATTAGTCCTTGGAGTTTTCCTTTACAGCTTTCAACTATTGATATTATTCCTGCATTACTTGCTGGTTGTGCAGTGGTAGTCAAACCTAGTGAAATTGCACCAAGATTTATGATTCCCTTAATTAAGGCTCTCAACAATGCTGAAAAGCTACGGGATGTTCTTGCTTTTATTGAGGGAGATGGAGTAACTGGTAAAATTCTTATAGAACAAGTTGATTTTATCTGTTTTACAGGTCATGTTAGTACAGGTATTAAAGTTGCAGAAGCTGCTGTAAAGTGTTTTATACCTTCTTGTTTAGAATTAGGAGGAAAAGACCCAGCAATTGTTTTAGAATCAGCTAATTTAGAATTAGCAACCTCGGCAATTTTATGGGGTTCAATTCTGAATACGGGACAATCGTGTCGTGCGATTGAAAGAATTTATGTTGCAAAATCAATTTACGAAGATTTTTTTCACAAACTGGTAACTAAAGCACATCAAGTCCAGCTAAATGATTCTGATATCAAAAATGGGGGAATTGGTCCAATTGTTACTCCTACTCAAGCTAAGATTATCGAGGATCATTTACAAGAAGCTATAGAGAAAGGAGCTACTATTCACTGTGGAGGTAAGGTTGAAGAAATTAATGGTGGTTATTGGTGTCGTCCGACTGTGATTACCGATATCGAGCGCGATATGAAAATTATGAAAGAAGAAACATTTGGTCCGATAATGCCGGTAATGCCTTTTTCGACATTAGATGAAGCCGTAAATCTGGCTAATGATTGTGATTATGGAATGAGTGCAGCAATATTTGCTGCTGACGAAGAAGAAGCTTTGTTGTTCGCGAATGATATAGAAGCAGGAAGTATCAGTATCAATGATGCTGCTTTAAATAATATTTTGCACGAAGGAGAGACTAATCCTTTCAAATTTTCTAGTATGGGTAGCTCTCGGACTGGTGCATCTGGATTACAAAGATTTTTAAGACAGAGAAGTATATTTATTAAAACTAAAAAAGTAGCTAACCCTTGGTGGTTTGATGAACCAGAGATAGAAACACTAATGAATGATGAAAAATCAGAATAGGTTTGTAAAACAAGAATAAAATGAGAATTCAGGCAGTATGACTTAATTTTTTTTGTAATCTTTTATAAAAGTAATGTTTAAGTAAAAAAGTTTTTTGAAAGTTGTTTAATTTTAATTCTGCCTTACATGCGAGCAATATCGTAAATTCTATAAAATCATCTACCTTTATACATCTTTATAGCTATATTACTTACTCTACTACTAAGGTGTTTCACATCTAAGATTTATTAGGAAACTCTGATTAAATTTTGATCTATTTAAAAACGAATATCTTTAGATTTTGGGTTCTATATGTCGATTTGTAACTAGAAGTTATATAACATTTACTACCCCTAGATACTTTTTCAAATTCTACTTAAAATCCTATAAGTATTCATGCAAAATAATTTTACATTCTGAAAACTTCAATTTCCTGCCTAAAGACTAACGGCATAGCTGACGCAAGACCTATTTTGCTCCTGAGACCGCCGCTTATTAACCTTTGGGAACACCTAACGGTGAAGTTCCTCGCAATGGCAATACACAATTCATTTTCCTTAGGTATTTGTAATAATTTTAGTGGACAAATTTGATTAAAATTACCCACTAATTAAAAGTAAGAAAAATTCCTAAACTAATTTAAATTCCTGAACCATCCAGAAATTCTTCTATTGCCTTATCTTCAATACGACAGCAGGAATTATTTTCTTGGATGTGAAACTCACTAATTATGTTTCCATCATCAGAAGATTCTTCCTGGACATGAGTTTTCATACAGGAAACATCAGAAACATCATCTCTATGCTTGACGAGGGATAATTCTTGAACTTGTTGCTCTAAATGCTCAATTCTGTCCACCAAAGCACGTATGACCTGAGCTTCAGCATCTGGTAAACGTCCATGTTCTAATGGGTCTACCCGTACCCCAGAACGATAAATAATTCTTCCTGGTATACCGACTACAGTACAGTCGGAAGGAACATCTCGCAAAACGACTGAACCTGCACCAATGCGGACATTATTACCAATCAGAATATTACCAAGAACTTTCGCTCCTGCACCAACTACAACATTTTCACCCACCGTTGGATGACGTTTTCCACTTTCTTTACCGGTTCCACCCAGAGTAACACCTTGATAAATAAGGGCGTAATCTCCAATGATGGCTGTTTCACCAACTACAACCCCCATTCCATGGTCTATAAATACAGCTTTACCAATTACTGCACCAGGATGAATTTCAATCCCTGTTAGTAAACGAGCAATATGAGATATCAGACGAGGAATAAAAGGAATCCCAATGCCTTGAAGCCAGTGAGCCACGCGATGTGAAATCAGGGCTTGTAAACCGGGATAAAAGAATAAAATTTCCCACCAATTACGCGCTGCTGGGTCGCGTTCAAAAATGATGCGAAAGTCAGCAAGCAATGTAGATAACACGCTTATATAACCTTACTTTTTGCCAAACAAGGTGACATACCCACACTTTCCCGGGGGTTAAGTAATGAGCTTCCCGGCGACTCTTCTATGAAGACATTAACCGAGCTTTTTAGCCGTGTGTCCCACGGACTTGCAATTACAAAAAAATTTACTTTTTGTCGTAGGCTGCATTTTTGCATTTAATTAGATTAAACCCACAACTCCCATACTAGCATGAACTATGGTTTGGTTCCCATCATTTCGGCTGACGCTCTACCGGAAGCTTCATCGCTTCACTAGGTGCAAGCAGGAGACTTCCCACCGAAAAAAATGAAATTATGTTAGCGCTCTCAGAGCATTTATGAGATATCTTCAGGCATGATTTACAGCCAATTTCATCTGATTGAGGTACAGCTCATATCGTTTTAAGGCAGGGAGCAGGGGGCAGGGAACAGGGAGAATGTACCTCATGTAACTGCAAGTCCTGTATTTCTAATCTGAAGTTCAGAAGCAATATATTTCAGTGGAGAAGAAGTAATTGAATAAGTAATAACTTCAATATTTTTCTATTTTTCTGCCACTCTTCAATTTCGTTTCTCTATCTCTATCTTTATTGTTACTGTTCTACTGATAAAGTGTAGTTACGTCTAGCTCCAGATTTAAATGTTCCTACCCAAAGACTATATTTTCCTGCTTTTAATTGTGATGCTGTGATACTCGCGTCTTTACTTCTACCTGTATCGTCACCGCAAATAACAGTTTTATTATCTGGTGCTTTTAGTAATAAGGTAGTATCATAACCACCAGTATCAACTCTGATTCTTAACTTGGAGAAATCTTTTTCTAACACCAAAATGTGGTCGGGTTTTGTGTCTGCAAAACCTGTACAAAAGTTTTTAGCGCGATCGCGTTTACTGATTGCCGAGAGGGGATAGGAACCACCAGTATAACCTGTAATCTTGCCTTCAGTAGATTTAAAGCCAGGTGAAAGGCTTAGTTTGCCAAAGTTGGCAGATTTGTTGGCTAGCACGGGAGTTGATATAATGACTGCGATTAAACCCAACAGCCAAAATAATTTGATTGGAAGCTTGGGGTGAGGAGCTTTCATAGTAGCTCTCCTATTATCTAAATGTAGAAGTTTTTTTATATACGAATAGTATCTAAATCCAGGCTACCAGATTTAGAATATGTGACACCTTGATATCTGAACATAATATTTGAGCATAATATTTAAAAATCACTTTTACCCAAATCTCACAGGTATGATTGGGATTAAATGTGGTATGGGTAAAAATTCAAAACAGATGTCTCAATTGATGCATCAACTGATATTTGTTAAGCATCTAACTATTTATACAATGCCATAATTATTATTACGGGAAGTGCCACTTAATTTATCAGTGAAGAACTAAGTAATGGATGTGAAGTTACTATGAATAATCAAAAAAGTTGTACACCTGCTTGCTGGCTATTCTAATTTTATCAGAGCAGTACCAATAGGGTTTGGATTCTCCCACATCTTTAAGGGGGGCTAAGTACTGTGGGGCATACAGGAACTTACGCTTGGGGAGATTTCCTTCTTGGGCTGTTGGCGTAAGCCTGCTGTCTAATGGCGAGTCACTGAACCAAGAATCCCTGAGGCTTTAATCTAGGGAGTGTCAATTCGCAGTAGAATATACCTAGCTATGATCTGACTATACTTGAGTATATGGAAATTTAACTTTTTAATACCAGATATTAACTGCAATTAATTGGCTTTTAAGTTAAATAATATACCTCCATTTAGAACATAATCTTGATTTTCATAGCTACTGATGGTTAGCGATCGCAATTTATCAAAGAATGGTTTACCTATAATTTCGGCTAGCTTGAGAATGGGTAGTTGATTTTCAATTTGTTGTTTGCTTTCTTCCCAGTCAAGGTAAATATAACCTTGGTTTGGTTGGGGTATCTTGGCAATGCTATCTTTAAATTTACGATTTCTAATAATAGAATTATCTTCTGATGTTAAGACTTTAGCGATGGTTTCAACAGAGGAAGCAAAAATTTCATAATTTTCAATATTGGTGTGTACACCGTAGATTTTCGCTTGAACTGCAAAGTCTTTGGTTACTTCAGCTAGTTGTACTTTTGGGTTGTCGGTTTCTAGTTTTGTCCATGTTGATAATTCTTGCTCACCCAGATTTAAAGGACTAGCGATCAAACCATTTTTTCTTGCTATGTCATCTAGGTGAGTTACTCCTTGTGCTGTGTTGGAGACTTTCTCTGTTACAAAAATCCAGTTGACAGAATTTGAACCAGGACTAAGTAATATAGCAAAAGCATATTCACCTTTTACCCAGCTAAAAATATCTTCTGATAAATTTAAGCCGTATTTTTGCTCTAACTTTTCTTGTGAATTAAGTTTTACTTCGTTATTTAAGGATGAAAGCTTTGCTAAACGGTTTTTCCCGGTGAAGATTTCAGATAAAATGCCTTTACTTTTGGATGAGATTTTCAGTTGTGTTTGCTGCCAAAACTCAGCCAGATTACTCTGATTGAGGTTACTTAAATCTACCCCGGAAATTACTAAACCTGCTGTAGAGGGAATATACTCAAGTGCTTTAACTGGTTGAGATACGGATGCTGCACTAGGTAAGGTTTTTTCTGTAGCAATCAAACTAGTTTGAGCAAGGAGTCCTTGAGGACTTTCAGATAAAGATATAATCTGGTTTTCATAATCTAATTTTTTTAGCTTCCATCCCTTCCATTTAGCAATTTGATTAAGGTTGAGAAAAGCTATAGCTATGGGTTTCTTTGGTAATTTCTCGATAGCTTGCTGATATGGTAAATAACTGCTTAAGCTAACTGAAGGTGCTTGGATATTATTTATGGCTTCTTTTAAAACTTCGGGATAATTAGCAAATAATATAAAGCGATCGCTTAAAGTTGCGACTGCTAAGATACTTTCTTTTTCTTTTTCTGGGGATAAAGAATCTGAAATGATTTTAATGCCCTTATACCTTTCTATATTGAGTTGACTTCCTGAGAGTACTCTTTGAGAAAAATAAAATTCTATAAATTCCCGGCTTTTTTGTGAGTCTTTACTGGTCAACACCATTAAATATCCTGGTTGTCTGCCATTTGTAAAGTCGCTGTCTATATCTGGAGTCGCGACAGATAAAGTCATTTCCTTACCCAGCCAAGGTTGGATATCTTTTTTATAATCAATATTGGTATTAGCAAATAAACTTTTTTTTAACTTTGATATGTCAGCATTCTCAGCAACTTTTTGCCAATTCATATCACTTGTTAAAATTGATACTGTAAATGGGGCTTGTTTGGAAATTAGCATCGCAGTCCCCAAATTTTCACTGCTCTGGTTTTCCCCTACTTGACGAAAACTTGTAGTCGAAAAGCGATCGCATCCTGTAAGACCAGTCAGCAGTAGCGCGATCACAACTGCTATTAAGGCTTTAAAAATAGATTTTTGCCTCATAAGTTTTTTACACCCGCACCAGCACAAATTCCTTTCCTGTTTAGTCTAATTGATAATTAGAGGCATTAGAACAAAGGATAGAGGAATCGCAAACTTACACAAGCTTTTTTAACTCTACGCATCCCAAATAAACCTTTTTCTGTCAATATATAGATATATAAGATAGTTTACGAAATCTTCATGTCGGGTAACTCTTTTCAATCAGTTAGTCAAATAAGTGTGGAAGAACTTAAAGATCTTCTCAAAGGAGATAAAGCAAATCTTCAGTTAATTGATGTACGGGAACCTCAAGAAATTGCGATCGCAAATCTCGATGATTTTATTAATCTTCCTCTTAGTCAATTTAATGAATGGATTGAGTTAATTTCTTCACGCTTTGACCCCCACCAAGAGACTTTAGTTCTTTGTCATCATGGCGTTCGTTCTGCTCAAATGTGTCAGTGGTTATTATCTCAAGGTTTTACAAACGTCAAAAATATTTCTGGTGGTATTGATGCTTATTCGCGAATAGTTGATTCTTCAATACCCCAATATTAGCTGCTTAAATGTCTAAGATTGAAGTAATTTCCAGATTAATTTCCAGATTACTTTTCAGATTAATTTTCAGATTAATCTCTAGACTCATAACCACATGATTTTTAAATAAAGTTTAAAAATTTATTTTATTTAACTACATTGCTAATGTAAAGTAATACTCAATTCCCTTAAAGCTATCTATCAACAGTAAAAGTTAAATAATCCTATCAGCTACAAATTTTTCTGATATCATTCTGTCTGTTTTTTCTCAGAATTATAAAAGTAGATACAATTAGTGAACACATTTAGCAACTAAATATACTAAGTTCTTTTGATGAAAATACTAAGTCTTAATAAATACCGTATAACTGACTATTTTGGATAAAAGTACGCAGTGGTATGATGAATATAAGTTAGTATAGTGATTTTTACAAGACCTCTTTTAATGCTTTTTAGAAAAGTTCAATTTACTACAGCTAAATAGATAGTTTGAAGAGAAAATTTTAAATATACTAATTTTCAAATGGAAAAGAAAATCTTTGGTGTTCTATCTAACTAATATTAATAAATAATACTAAAATTTTCCAATGCTTGTTTAATTTAAACAAAAGTTTAAATTAAATTTTTATTTAATAATAACAATACGCTTAATTTTAAGTAATAACTATGGAAGTTAGGCTCACTAATAGGCAACAGCAAATACTTTGGGCAACAGTGAGGCATTATATTGCCACAGCAGAACCTGTAGGTTCAAAAGCATTGGTTGGAGAATATGACTTGGGAGTGAGTTCTGCTACCATTCGTAATGCAATGGGCGTATTAGAAAAATCTGGTTTACTCTATCAACCCCATACTTCTGCTGGAAGGGTACCATCTGACTCTGGCTATAGAATTTATGTCGATCAGCTCATAACTCCTTCTGAAACTACAACCAGGAAGGTTGAGCAAGCATTGCAGAATTGCCTAAATTCGGAAGACTTAGGTTTAGAAATTCTATTGCAAGGAGCAGCACAGATTTTAGCGACTGTAAGTGGCTGTATTGGTTTAATTACAATGCCACAAAATAGTGTAGCAACTCTACGACATTTGCAATTAGTGCAAATAGAAGTCGGCAGAGTAATGCTGATAGTTGTCACAGACGATTATGAAACTCACTCAAAAGTGATGAATTTGCTTCCATCATCAGAAATATCCCCTCCCGATTCAGAAGTTATTGATAGGGAACTGCAAATAGTTTCTAACTTCTTGAATACTCATCTAAGAGGGAAAAATCTGGTTGATTTGGCAAAACTTAGTTGGAATGATTTAGATAAGGAATTCCAGATTTATAAGGAACTTTTGAAAAAATCTATCGCAGAACTAACCGCTCAAACGAATCATAAAGCAACTGCACAAATTATGATTCGTGGGATGTCAGAAGTGCTACGTCAGCCAGAATTTACTCAAATTAAGCAGGTACAAACAATTATTCAACTGTTGGAAGAGGAGCAAGAACAGTTGAGAGAACTAATATTTGTACAGCCAGATACAAATCAAATAGATGAAGTGGATCAGCCTAGAGTTACGATACGTATCGGTTCGGAAAATCCTTTAGAGCCAATTCAAACTTGTACTCTAATTTCCTCCATTTATAATCGAGGTTCTGTTCCAGTAGGAAGTGTAGGAGTTTTAGGTCCCACTCGCATGGATTATGAAGGGGCGATCGCAGTTGTAAGTGCTGCTGCAAATTATCTCTCTGATGCTTTGAGTTAGATTTTGATATTTCACTTTTAGCTATATTTAGCTATGAGCTTTTATCTGTAGCTGATGTCAATAATATTGATGTAATTAATAAAGATAAAGATATTCTAGCTCAACATCTTTATCTTTTTTGAAGTACTCATATTTTTGATGTACGTATATTTTTGGTGAATAGGAATCAAAGAATAATTTTAAAGTTGATAAACCAGTATTTTTTCACAAGTTGTTTTTATAGCTTGTTGATATATTTAGTCACAAGTATTCAAAAAAATTTTAGATAGTGCTAAAAAACATCTTCAAAAGCATCTTCAAAATTGGACTCACCCAGAAGCTGCAATTATTTTGTCTAAAATTCTCGCCAAAGAAGGTGACAATGCTCATGCAAGGGAATGTTTGCAAAATATGATTTCCAAGCTCAAAGGTTCATCCCATTTTCACTATAAACGTCACCGTAGAGCTATAAGTAGGGCTGAAAAGTTATTAAATAAGTTGACTTGAAGATAAATAAAAATTGAAAAATGTTCTAATTAACCTAACTTTTACTATATATTACAAAACTTTATGAATCTTAATAGGTGACAAACCAGCGATCGCACGTAAATTTTGAGTACGAATCAAGTTAATAAAATCTAAATTAGATTGTTTTTCGAGTTTGGCAATTGTCTCTATTGCAGATAATAAATATTCGGCAGCTTCTACTTGAGAATAACCCCGTCGAGTGGCAATACGGATAGCTGCTGTATCAGCATTTATTTGAGAATCTTGAGATTTATTTTTTTTCCAAATATTAAATAATGCTACCGTTGTCAAGCTCAAAGAAATACCTACACCCACAACATCGACTTGCAAAGACTCCACCAGTCCAGCAATAACCCCTGCGATCGCTAAACCTTGATTTACATCCAGTTGAAGCCATTTAACTTCTATTAGCCAGCTAACTACAGATAAAAATATTAAATCTCTTTGCTGTTTTGTTAAATTTTGCCATAAATCAAAATTAATATATATCAGTCGTTCTTGATTCCAAGGTAATGGGAAAGTGGTATCTATTACCTTTGCCTGTTCTGGTTTACTAATAATTTTAATCGCCTTCTTCCCAAAAGAAGACAATCCAGACGCAGGCAATAAATTTGACAAGCGGCGAATTTCTAAGTTTGGTTCCATAACCATTATTATCAGTCATAATAGTTTTGGATACTAGGGTTTTCGCTACATGGACGCTTTTGCAATTACGCCACCAGAATGGACAAACGAAGCTACTCATGCACTCAAATTTCATTGCCCCCAATGTCATGCTAGTAGTCTTAAAGCACAGAAAGTTTGGATAAATAGGCGATCGCCTGTAATAATGGCACTCAGTAATCCCAATGGTCGTCGAAAAGTGAAATGGCAGGAATTTTATCAATGTGAATGTAATTATGTATGGTGGGCTTGGAGTAGCGATCGTCCACCCACAGAATTATCTTCTTCACAAAAATTTTCAGAAGAAGAATAATTCAGATATATGAATGATCATATTCCTGCAACAAATCAAAGTCTAAATTATCTCAAAAATTATCTCAGTAGTAACGATACTCTTTCCACAGATAAAACTAAGCTCATCACCACAGCAGCGATACAAGCGATCGCGAAAATCAAATGCATCTTAGTTTCTTTTTTTCGAGGATGAAGCCAAGGTAGCAAACTAGCTACGTAACCACCTAAAAAACCGCCTAAATGTCCCCAATTATCTACTTGAGGCATTATAAAACCAACAAAAAAGGTGACTAAAGCAAATGTCCAGAATTGCTTACGTATGGCAGAATCGCCAGTAATTTGCCCGTACACAACCAATGCTGCTAACAAACCAAAAATACCTCCTGATGCACCTACAGCAAGACCTGCACCTTGTAATATTCCCGGTAGAATTTGGTTATATTTACCAACAAAGCTGGTAAGTAAGGCACAAGTTATCGTAGAAAATGTGTAGATAATAACTAATTTCCTAGAACCAAAAGCTTTACTTACCATTGGAGCTAATTGATTGATCCAAGCTAAATTAAATCCTATATGGAAAAGATTACCGTGTAACCAAGCAGAACTTAGAACAGTCCACCAACGTCCTAATTCAAAAATTGGGTAAGCACCAGTAGCACCAAAAAGAATTAAACTATTACTGCTAGGTACAAGTATATTCATCCCACCTTGATTTCTAATACCATTAGTATCAGCAAGCAAGGTAATAATATACATCGCAATACAGCCCCAGACAATCATTGACTTGAAGCTGAACTTTCTTTTACCGCGTTTAGAATCGATTGGGTTTTCAGAGGTAATTATGTCATCTAGAGTGATTATCTCATCAGAACCAGACTCATTTGAACTAGACTCATTTGAACCAGACTTATCAAAACTAACAGCAGAATAGTTTTTATCTCTATCTTCGCTATTCTCTGTTATTAGATCGGTTTTCCGAACAAGTTGAGAGTTTAGTTCTTCTTGAGGATGTCCACAATAAGGACAAATTTTATCTTCAACTTTAATTATTTGATTGCAAGCTCGACAAGTTAATTCTTCATTATTGTCGCTTTCAACTGTCATATTTGTATGTCCTGGCAATAAATCCAGCGATAGTATATTTTCTTATCGTTGGAATTAATCAATCATCATATTTAGCAAGTATAGCTTTAGCAACGATTGAAGAATTATGGAATTATACAGAAATATTTCTTATGGACTATCATTCTTCGGGATTAAAAAAACAAAGTCTACATATTTGGTCATATATTTGATCACATATTTGGGAAACTTTCTGAGAAATAGATCTAAAAAATAGATTTATTCTCATTCAAAAAACTGCTCTAATGTATATGTAACAGTTGCCCAAAAAGGAGTATACCTGCCTTGGGAATCTAACTTTTGATATGACTTTGCTAATACTTTTATTTCTTCAGGAGTTAGACCCTCTGTAACTTCTAATACTGCATCAATGGCAGCACGACGCATCTTTCTAAGTTTATCAATATTAAGTGCGAGTTTTTGAATTGTGGTTTTTGCTGCGGCTTCTAGTTCTGGCTTTTCTGTAGGTATAATTTCTCCATAACCGGAGTAATGAAAATATTTACAGCAATTTTTATCTAAAGGTGAAATCATTAACTCTTCATCAAACCATGCACCTTTTTTATGACCGCAGTGTACTGGTCTAGTGGGTTTTTTTTCGTCTTCACCTTGACAAGAAGCAATAAGATTAGTGTACTCAAAAGTGAGGTGTTTATACTTACTTTTGGGTCTAAAATGTTCTATGTGACACTTCTTACGACTGATAGGAATACCACAGTAACCGCAAATATAGCCTTGTTCTGCAAGTAAAGCTTGGTAAAGTTCATTTTTTACACCTCTAGCGAAAGATTTCCAGTTAGGAACTTTCTCACCAAGCTTTTTATTCCACTCTGTCAAGCTCAGTGGTTCTTTTTTTTTGCGGATATATTTCATTGTTGGATTATTTTTGAATTACTTTTTGATTACTTTTTCAAGATTTCCTTCCGACGAATCAGTACATCTGCACGTACAAACTCTGGTTCATCTTCTCCAATCAACTCAGAAAGTTCTTGACGTAATTCTCGTGCTTTTTCAATATTTCCTTTGTCAATGTATTTAAATAGCTGTTGCAAATAATTTTTAATTTCTTGGGGTCTTTCTGGAACTTCCATCAAATCTTCTAAAATTTGATTGCTATCTCTACCAAAAGAAATGTCTGGTTGGATCGCGACAATACCCTCATCAGTATTCTCTAAAATGTAAACTCCCTCTGGTTTGACATGACTAATCACCTGGGGGGAATGGGTAGTAACAATAAATTGACAATTAGGAAAAGTTTTTATCAGCGCTGGAATAATATCTCGCTGCCACTTAGGATGTAAATGTAGCTCAACTTCATCAATCAAAACGATACCATCACCCTGCAACGGTTCATCACGACCGGGGTTAGCGATCGCTAGTCTCCTTGCTAAGTCTCCAACCATTGCTAGTAAGCATTTTTCTCCATCTGAGAGCTGATTTACATTCAGTTCACGTGAGAATTTTTTCACTGTCATTCTTAAAGGGGAACGACGTACCCGCAAATCTGACAAACCAGATATTAATGAGTAAATTGCTTGTCTTACTGCTTCTAACTGAGGATTTTTATAATCAGGACTATCTCTACGGTTTTCGTTTTCTAAATCTTCTAACTTTCTAAACCATTGAAAAAAGTTATTAAAATTAATTTGTACTCCGTGTAGAGACTGTTCATAAGCTGTTACTCTATCAAGAGAATGCTTCTTTCTTACTTTTAAAGGAATATCAATAACAGCTCTATTCACACAGTAATGAACAATAACAGATAAATTAAAGTTGGGATTTGCCTCTAATTGAGAGTGAGTTTTCTCAACTAATTCACGTAATTGACTTAAATCGGTACTACTATTTTTACTACGTCTTTTTTGTACTTTAGCTAAAGACCAAGTGACCTCTCCATCACCAGTGTCAACAGTAATTTCATTATGGGTGTCGGGTTTCCCATGACTAATGTCTTCTTCTCGGAACAAACGACCAGAAGTACTAGGAAATTGTACAGGACTGGTATATCGAGAAAGTAAAATAGCTAAACAATCTAAAATACTTGACTTTCCAACACCATTAATACCAATAAAAATATTAGGTTCTCTTTCCTGAAAATCAATTTGCATATCTTTGATTCCCCGGAAAGATTGCAATTGAATGCGTTTAATTCTCATATAGAAAATAAATTTAAACTTGTAATAATGTTTAGCGATCGCATTTCACAGAAACTGTGAATATTAGAATATTTGAGAATCAGAAACTTTGATTATGAAACAAATAACTTGAATATATTTGACTGGAAATAGAAAGCAGAGTATGAAGATATAGCATTTATTCTATTCCATCCTTTGAGAGACCTAAAACTATAGCAATACTGTGGTTTGGGGGAAATTCCTCAATTTTACTTTTTCTTCTTCAAACTGAGGGAAGTCGTTGACGTAGTTTCTCATAGAGAAGCTTTAAGATGGAGAGTAGTCGAAACGTGACAAAAAATTCCTAACCGAAAAGCATAGTGCTATAACTTGACATCTGAGAATTTTAGGAAATTTATTGGAAAATTTAGAGTATCAGAAATTTCTTATCCTAACCATACAGGTCAAGGATAGAAGGGATAATATATTTGAAATAGTTATTGAAAAAATTATCAAAAATGATAACTAAATTACTTGACTAGAGTAAATCAAGCGATAGACTATCACTGAGTAGTTGGTGCTCTTTGTCGAATGTATCGCATTTTTTTCTGATACGTTGTTTCCTAGAAAACTTCCATGACACAAGAAAATCCCAATCCACAAACACCATCTACCCCAGAACAAGATTTTTCCGAATCTACTCCAGAAAAAGAACTTTTAGAAAAAGAGTTAAAAAAACAACCGTTGTGGAAACGTCAAATCATTAAAACCTTACAGGGAACGATTAGCGTTTTAGAAACAACCATAGTGAAGCTAGAAGATACATCAGTTGAATCAGCTACGGATAAATCTAATCTTCTAAATCAGCTTTTAGATAAATTTCAACTTGTTTGGAGAAATTTTCTTAACACTATTAGAAAGCTTTTACCAAAAAAGTTAACAGCAAAACTCTCAAACAATGGTTTAACAGGTATTATCTTTGGAATTATTATTGCTCTTATATTAGTAGTTCCGAATATCTTCACAAGTCAAGCAAAACAGACAATATCAGTTGAAGCACAAACTGACTTGAATGATATTTCAGAGAAGGTACAAACACCTGAAATAATCTCACAAGAAACTCCACCAGAAATTTCACAAGAAACCCCACCAGAAACAATTCTGGAAAAAACACCTCCAGAAGATACAGAAGTCCTTTCAAAAGACGAAATACAGGAAGCTGAAATACAGGAAATAACCCCTATAAAAGAAAAGCAGGAAGCAAATCAAGACTCATCGATAGAAAAACCAGAAGAAAATCCCCAGTCTACAGAAATAATAACAGAAACAGAAATAAAACCTGAAGCTGAAGTTAAAGCTGAAGTTAAAGTTGAAGAGCAAAGAAAAACTCTTCCATTATTAGAACTTCCTTCACCAAAAACTGAAGTAAAAGAAAAAGAAGAAAAAGAGAAGATTGAATCTGAAATCATCTCAGAAGAAATACTCTCAGAAGAAGCACTCGAAGAACCAGTTACCACAACTGAAACAATAGCAACTCAAACTACACAACAACTAACCCCAGAACAGATACTAATAGCTTCCATTCAAAATCAACTTGCAGATATCAGCAAAGATAACTCTGTTTCTGATGTTATCAAATCAGTTCAAGCTAACTTTGGTAATAGTACCTTGACTCTGATAATTAATAATGAGTGGTATTCATTAAAAGAACGCGAACAAAATAAGCTTGGAACTAAAATTTTGCAACGTTCCCAGGAACTGGATTTTAGACATACAGAAATTATTGATACTCAGGGAAAATTGGTAGCACGTAACCCTGTAGTGGGTAACGAAATAATTATCTTTGCTCGGTGATTTTTGTGGTGAATAAGTAATATCGAATTCGTTCACATCGGATTTATAAGTGGGTATGCTCCCATTATTTGTCTCAGTACTTGTATAAATATATAGCACTACGCTTTTGGGTTAGGACGTTTTTTCACAAGAAGAAAGACTTGGGGGAAAATCCCCCAAACCCCCTATTGAAGTCCGGATATAAAATATAAAATTAATCTGTTTTAATAGCTTTTCTAAGATGAGCAGTTTCTCTTACAAGTCTTTCCACTTCCTCTACAGATCCGGGAAAATTTTGTTTGTATTGTGCTTGCTCTGTGCGAATTTTTTGTAAATGGGATTCAATATTTTTAGAACTAATAATTTCACCAAAATCACTGGGAGCATTCTCACTTTTTTTGGGATAATTGAATATAACATCAAGTATTACATCTCCCAACTCTTTCTTATAGTGGGATGATTCCCAGTACCATTTCATTTCCTGCTTACTACCAAGAGGTGGAATTTTTTCATTTGCTATACTGTTGTATCCACTAAAATCCCATAAAATAATTGGCTGTTTATTGGAATTTTCTATTGCATCTTTGGCTATAACTTTTACTAAATCTCGTTTCCATTCTTCAAAGTTTGAAAAGGTATTTAAATGTTTCATTGCTTCTAGTTGATAAGCATGAATTGGTGAAATAAACAAATATAACTTAGTATTATCTTTTCTTTGTTTGAGAATTTGTTTTAACCACTCAAAATTCTGTGGTTTATCGTACAAGACGGGATAAAAATTTTCTGAGGTTAGATAAAATTTTATATAATCAATAAAGAATTGTCGTCGAGTATATTTATCAGAGCTATTTATTTTAATAAATCCATTATTTATATATTCGTCATCCTGATTTTGCCAATTAAATTTTATAGTTGATAGTGAATTCATAAATTTTTGACTTGAGAAAAGTTCACCAAAAATAAAATTTAATTTATGATATTCTTTGTAGAATTTGGAATCATAAAAATCTCCCTCTGGCTTTTTTTTACTATTAAAACTAAATGCATCTAATCCTATCAAAGCAGTCTTTATATTTAAATTATTGTTAGCAAATTCAAAAACCTTTGATATCTCATATATACCGGAACCAGCTAATCCAGCATTATAAACTTGACTAGATTGAAAAATCGGGTGCTGAGGATTTAATCCACGCAATACGCGGGATGTTCCTAATAAAATTGTGTCGTAATTACCTTTTTCAATCTCAATAGACTTAAGCTTACGCATACCTCCATTAAGAATGAATGGTTTTTCACGATTAAATCCTTTAATATCTACTACACCAAATATTTTCTGAGGGTCTACTACAAAATTAAAACTCGCAACTAGGAATAATCCTGTAATCAAAGTAATCATATAAATTTTGATGTAAGACTGAGTTCGTTTCATTTGTAGTAATTTAAAATTTGAAGGTAATAAAAATAAATTTTATTTTGATAGTAACAAACAGGACTACAACTACAATCGTAATCACTGCGATCGCAACGAATAAGTTTTGATTAGATTTAAGTTCCAATCTTTTTTATAAGTTTGGATTGAAAGTTTAAAAATCTTTTTTATTTGACTTACTTTAACAGTGATAATTTTAGTGAATATATTTCATCTGAGAGAACTATTTTTTCCATGAAAAAAAGCAGTATTTACAGTTTCTTCACTTAAAAGAACCTAAGCAACCGTAAACCTAACTAATTTTAATAAGTAAATAATTGCAACCTTGACCTAACCGATTAGTAGAGAAAATCTTACTTTTAGAGTTACTCAAAAAGTGGAAGACTTCCCGAAAAAGTTCGTATTTATTTCTTCTGAAGTTTCGTAATGTTTTGATAGTTTTTGTATGAGTGTAAAATATCAATAAACCCGGCTTTAAAATTAAAACCGGGTTAAAAATTTTATTTAATTTAATCTAATCTTTTTTAGGTAAGCATTCTTAGACAAGCATGGTTTGCATTAAAGGAATATCTGGAGATACATTACCTGTACGCAACCATTCAGTTAACTCAACTGGTGATTCTGCTTGACTAAGTTTTTCCCGCAGAACTGTACCTTCGATGATTTCTTTTTCCAGCAATTCTTCAGCGATCGCTTCCAACAATTCTTTATTCTGTTGCAAAATACTTAATGCGATGTGGTGAGCATTGTCTACTATCCGCTTGACTTCACTATCGATTTCTTCTGCAACTTTGGGACTAATGGTCCGTCGGGGATTACCGTAACCTTCTAGAAATTGCTGTTGTTGCTTCTCGAATGCAATTGGACCTAGTTCATCGCTCATACCGTAGAGAGTAACGTAACGTTCTGCAAGTTCGGTAGCTTTCTGAATATCGTCAGCAGCACCAGTAGAAATTTTACCAAATACCGTTTCTTCTGCCGAACGTCCGCCGAGAAGAGTAGAAATACGACCGCGAATTTCATCTTCAATCATCAAAAAGCGGTCTTCTTCTGGCATCTGAATTGTATAACCTAATGCTCCAACACCACGAGGAACTACGGATATTTTCTCTACCTTACCTGCTCCTGGCATCAGGGCACCAACTATCGCATGACCGACTTCATGATAAGCAACGGTTTTCTTTTCAGTTTCATTTAAGACCCGCGATCGCTTTTCTAAACCTGCGACAACTCTTTCTATAGCTTCGTTAAAGTCTGCCATAGCTACAGTTTCTTGGTTTTGACGTGCTGCAAGTAGTGCTGCTTCGTTAACTAAGTTTGCCAGATCCGCACCAGCAAATCCTGGGGTACGAACTGCGACTTTTGCTAGTTCTACATCATCACCCAGTTTGACATCACGGGCATGAACTTTCAAAATGGCTTCCCGACCAATTTTATCTGGACGGTCTACAACTACCTGACGGTCGAAGCGTCCGGGACGACGTAATGCTGTATCTAATACTTCCGGACGGTTAGTAGCAGCGATGATGATTACTCCTGTATTAGCATCAAAGCCATCCATCTCTGTCAGTAATTGATTGAGGGTCTGTTCCCGTTCGTCATTACCCCCCATCATTCCTGCACCACCACGGGATTTACCCAGAGCATCTAATTCATCGATAAATACGATACATGGTGCTTGCTTTTTGGCTTGTTCAAATAAATCTCGAACCCTGGAAGCACCTACACCCACGAATAACTCAATAAACTCTGAACCTGAGATACTAAAAAAAGGTACAGCAGCTTCACCAGCGATCGCTTTTGCTAAGAGTGTTTTACCTGTTCCTGGAGAACCCACTAGTAATACACCTTTAGGAATTTTGGCTCCTAATTTGGTGTATTTACCAGAATTTTTCAGAAAATCAACAATTTCTTCTAGCTCAGCTTTCGCTTCATCAACACCAGCTACATCGTTAAATTTAACACCGGTACTACCTTCAGAATAGATGCGAGCCTTACTTTTACCAACAGTTAAAGCAGCAGGACCACCACCTTGACGGTTAATGAAAAATGCCCAAATTCCTACGAAAATTAACGGTGGTACAACCCAGCTGATAATAGTGCCAATCCAACCGTTATTATTTGGTGGTGGGGCAGCAAATTCTACGTTATTATCTCGGAGAATTTTCGGTAAATCTAGATCAAGAGCTACGGGTGTAGTTATAAATACTTCTGGTGGAGTGTTGGGGTCAGAATTTTCATTTTTGATTACGTACTGGATACGTTCATTTCCCACAACTGCACGAGCGACTTTACCAGACTGCACCTGAGAGATGAAATTGCTATAAGGAGTTTGGGGTAGTTTAGGTGCAAAGAAGCTAGGAACAATAAAGTTAAGAGCAAGTATTAGACCTAGAAAAATTAGTACACTACCGCCAAATTGTCTCATTTTCGGCGGTTTGCTTTGATTTTGCTTTTTACTTTTTTTATCAACTGGCATCTTTTGACTTATTCTCCAATATTTTTATTTATTAACAGTTTTATTGAGTTAATAAATTTAGAACTTAAAATCAGAACTTAAAATCAGAACTTAAACTCAGAATTGAGAAATATACGTTTATTTAGATTTGAAAAAGCAAACTTTTTTAGAACTGTATAGAAACATTGTAGAAACTTATTGATACTAAGCTTTGTAGTATCTACCCCACTATGCATAGGATAATAGCCGTACTTTACCTAAAAAATTATGAATTTCATTATCAAAGTTTTTATACTCTCAACAGCAATTTCACTATTAATTAAGTATGTTTTACCCAGCTTTCCAGTACCTGCAACCGCTTTAAATGCCTTAGGTATTATATTTTTACCAACCGTAGTACTTGCATTATTACTCTTTTGGCGTTGGGGAGCGAGTAACGAATTTAAGAGTGAATAATAGGTTGTGAGGTTATGAGTTGTGGGTAGTTAGTTAATAGTCAACTGTCTTTGTCTAGCTGTAGCGCTCACAGTGGTTATTCGGGACATGTTCCTCCCCTGACTTTCTAAGCAGGGGAGGAACATGGACCAGGGCTATTTCATTCGCAGTGAGTCTCAATCATCGTATCAATATAATCTCTAAGTTTTTCTTGCCAACGCCGGTATGGTTCTCAACTTTTCGGCGTTGCCCAAGTCTTGGCTTGAAACTTACGGGTTTTGTATCTAAGGGCTTATCTCCTAGTGGTTTTGCTCGGTGTTGGTTATTCTTCAAGAAAGGCATTGATTTTAATTTACAGAAGCTAGTAAACTAGCAATGTATCAAACATTGAAGGGTCGTTCAATGTACGGAACACAGCAAGTATTGATTAAAAAACCAAAAGAAGTAATCGCAGTATTAGAATATATCTGCTCAGAAGCTAAAAAGTTAACTAATTGCGGGATTTACTATAGCCGTCAATTGTTTTTTAAGACTGGGAAATTTCCAAATAGAGCGAAACTGCACAAAGAATTAGGGACTAAGCAAAAAAACTCTCATTACCAAGCACTATATTCTGATGTTGCGCAACAAGCCTTGACCACTGTTGCAGAGTCTTTTAAATCATACAGGGGACTGATTAGTTTATGGAGGAAAGGAGAGTTACCAAATAAACCACTTCTACCTAACTATTTAAAAGGTAGAAGTGGTTTAGTTCTTGCTACTTTTCCCGGTCGTGCTGTTAAACTTGGTGGAAAAAATAAAGGTAAAGAGCATGAGTTTGGAATTAGATTACCTTTAGGCAGTAAAGTAAAAACCTGGTTTGGTATCTCTGAAATACGCATCCCTTTTCCTTCTAATTTAGATATAAGTAACATTGTTGAAGTTAGAATATTACCCCGCAATCGCTGTTTTTATGCTGAGTTTGTCTATAAAGTTAATCCTCAAAAAGTAAAATTAGATAGTTCTCTTGGATTGGGGATAGATCCAGGACTAAATAACTGGCTGACTTGTGTATCAACCCTTGGGACTAGTTTTATAGTTGATGGATTACACCTTAAAAGTCTAA
>JBHJJE010000016.1:0-107827 GCA_050042865.1 Mastigocoleus sp. | reverse complement strand
ACCTTACGCCATTTACCACAATACTCGCTTTAGCGAGGGTATTGCCACATCCATGGAATAAATTCCAGGAGGAATTATGGAAAACAATTAACTTAAATTCATATTGAATTCATATTGAATTTATATTTTATAATTAGATGCAAAATATTACCTCAACTCAAGAAGATAGGTCAAAATACAGCCAATTTCTTCTGATTGAGGTACAGTTCATATCGTTGTAAGGCAGGGAGCAGGGGGCAGAGAGCAGGGAGAATGTACCTCATTGTAACTGCAAAGTGCTGTAATAACGAAATTAAGGCTTATGGCTATCGTAAAAGGCAAGATTTACTGCACAATAAGCGTAAGTGTAAGTCTTGAAACCGTTATATCGATGCGATAATTCTAACTGCGGTTGGGAAGCTGATAGAGATTACTCAGCTAGTTTAAATTTATTAGGGTTAGCTGAAACCGATTTGGAAACCTGTGGAGAAGTAAGAGCCGACTTTCTTTGATGAAGAAGGAACTAAGAAATAGGCAATGTCCAACATTGTCCAATTTTTGGAAAGCGGAATAAAGCTGATGTCAGCTTCGTATTGTATTCAAATAAAAATACTTACAATAGCTATAAGTTTGTTTTAATTGTCAATTCCAACAAAATAAGTATTTTGTCAAACACGGAAAAGAAATTACTCTTTTTTGTATTTTTTATAACTCTAAATTTTACTAAAGTTAATATTTAGAGGCGGGAAAAATATGTGCTTTTCCGAACTTGTAATATGTAAAGGATAATAATAATAGGTTAAATAGTAGTTTTTAGCTGCTTATTAACCAACTAATATACAGATAAAAAATACGACTCTATAGATTTTAAAAAACCATATTACACCGAAATAGCCTGTAATCTCGTAGCTAAATGAAAATATTTTTTAACTATTCGGAAATTTAAAGTTTTGTAAACTAAATATTACGAATTATGGATACAAAATTTTTATGCTTTTTTGTAAATTTAGTTAATTTGATAGCTATCTGCTTATAGAACAAAAAATTATTATTATTTGTAATGACTTTATGTAATTTATTTTGTTGAACAACTTATGAGAAAGTTTGGTTATCACTAAATTGAGACTAAATCTTCTCTTAACTATTTATATAATTTCCACCTGAGCTTCAATAAATTTAGTGTAAATCGCAATATTAGATTCTAAAGCTTCAAAGCTGACAACTAAACTGTATGGTACTTGAGCATCTGGATCGTTATTCCAACCTTGGTGTCCAACTACTGCAATGCAAAAAGCTTCTCTCAATTGAAATGATTTTACAACAGTCCAATCTTTTTGAAGAGTTCCAGCACTTCTAGATACATCTTTAACGTTTCCATGACGATTTTGTTTACCTAGCTCCTATTTAAAAGTACCTTCTCCTTTCTCTGCATCATCTGGAGCATCGTATTCTTTCAGAATCCTAGCTAAAAAACGTGTAGTAACTTAGAATATCGCCTAATAAGTTTGGTGGAAATAGCGACTTGGGTAGCTGGCAATTTCCATCAACAATCTCCCAAATTGCAGGTTTAGTAATATTCTCCAACTGGTCAGCAAGAAGAGTATGCCCCTTCTTACATTCTTCCTCAATTACCAAATGGGTAAGCTTATCAATAGCTAGATAGTCTGAACTAGCGATGGTGCGGTAGCACCCGCCGTAGGCGATCGCCTTAAATAATCTTTTGAGAAGCTCTGCTTTCATTACGCCTCTCATTACAAAAAATGATGATTTTTAATTCTTAAATTATATAGTTCTATTGTACTAGATAGTATTGATTTAAATTATGATAACTAAATTTTTGTATATTCTTAAGTAAGTCATGAAACTACTTTTAATAAAAGACTTTTAAAGTCTTTATACAATCAGCTTTTATTAACAAATCTTTACGATTGAATTTACAGACAAAAGAACAGGCAATACGCCTGTTCTAAAAAGTTTAATTCAATTACTTAACTAACTACTAACCTAAAACTTTCTTAGCAGTAGCCAAAACATTATCAACACTGAAGCCAAATTTTTCCATAACAGTAGCACCAGGAGCAGAAGCACCAAATCTGTCAATGCTTACAGTTGCTCCCTCTGTACCTACATATTTATGCCAACCAAAGCTTGCAGCAGCTTCTACCGATACACGCTTAGTTACAGATGCAGGTAGTACAGATTCCTTGTAAGAATCGTCTTGAGCTTCAAATAATTCCCAAGAAGGCATAGAGACTACGCGAGCTTTCTTACCTTCAGCAGATAGTTTTTCTGCTGCACCGACACAAAGCTGTACCTCGGAACCAGTACCCATCAAAATGATATCTGGAGTACCATTGCAATCAACTAAGGTATAAGCACCCTTAGCTGCATTTTCCATACTGCTACCAGCTAAGTTAGGTACACCTTGACGGGTAAATGCAAGTAATGTGGGTTCATTTTTCTTAGCTTTTTCGATGGCAATCTTGTAAGCCCCAGAAACCTCATTTCCATCAGCAGGACGAATTACTGTCAAGTTAGGAATAGCTCTTAATGAAGCCACAGTTTCAATTGGTTGGTGGGTAGGACCATCTTCTCCCTGTCCAATGGAGTCGTGGGTCATTACCCAAATGGAACCAACTTGAGATAAAGCAGACAGACGAATTGCAGCACGCATGTAGTCTGTAAAGATTAGGAAGGTAGCACCATAAGGAATTAAACCAGAGTTGTGCAGAGCCATTCCATTACAGATTGCTCCCATGCCATGTTCGCGCACGCCGAAGTGTACGTTACGATTTTGGTGTGCGCCTTTTTGGAATTCTCCATCTGTCTTAATTTCAGTTAAGTTGGAGTGGGTTAAGTCCGCAGAACCACCAATTAATTCGGGAACGATTCCAGCAATCTTGTTTAAGCAGGCTTCGGAATACTTACGGGTTGCTAAACCCTTATCTTCGGGAGTATATGTAGGTAATACTTTTTCCCAACCATCGGGAAGTTTACCACTCAAGTAACGCTCAAATTCTGCTGCTTCTTGAGTATACTTTGACTTGTAGTTAGAAAAATTCTTATTCCAATCATTTTCATAACTAGCACCACGGTCTACAGCTTTGCGCATATGCGCTAAAGCATCATCTGGTACGACAAATGGCTCATGCTCCCAACCTAAGTTCTCGCGAGTGAGTTTAACTTCATCAGTACCAAGGGCAGAACCGTGAATACCTGCGGTATCTTGCTTATTGGGTGCACCATAACCAATAGTTGTTGTCACCTTAATCATGGTGGGCTTGTCGGTGACAGATTTAGCTTCTTCAATAGCTTTAGCGATCGCATCTAAATCGTTGTTACCATCTTTGACATGTAGAACGTGCCAGCCATAAGCTTCAAAGCGCTTGGAAACGTCTTCGGTAAAAGCTACATCGGTGGAGCCATCGATAGAGATGTGATTGTCATCGTAAAGAGCAATCAATTTACCTAAACCTTGGTGTCCAGCAAAAGAACAAGCTTCACCAGAAACACCTTCCATGTTGCAACCGTCACCCAAGATAACGTAGGTGTAGTGGTCAACAATTTTAGCATCGGGTTTGTTGAATTTGGCAGCCAAATGCGCTTCTGCCATTGCCAAACCGACCCCATTTGCAATACCCTGACCCAAAGGTCCGGTAGTAACCTCTACACCTTTGGTGACAAAGTTTTCGGGGTGTCCAGGAGTTTGAGATTCCCACTGACGGAAGTTTTTAATGTCTTCTATGGTAACGCTGTCGAAGCCTGCTAAGTATAACAAAGCATACTGCAACATAGAACCATGACCGGCAGACAAAACAAAGCGATCGCGATTGAACCATTGGGGATTTTTGGGGTTAAACCGCATGAACTTATCCCAAAGTACAAACGCCATTGGCGCTGCACCCATTGGTAGTCCTGGGTGTCCGGATTTGGCTTTTTCTACAGCATCAATAGCTAGAAAGCGAATTGAGTTGATGCAAAGTGTTTCAAGGGATTGGGTAGCAACAGCCATAAAAATAAATTATTCTTAACGACGGGTTAACGCTTTTTGAGCTTGATTGCTCGGGTTATTTCAAACTTTCCCAAGACAGTATTTCTATCATCCCATTGGTACTTGCTCTCTCACAAGCGGGAAAAGTAAAAAGTAGGAAGTTGGGAAGATGGAACAAGATAAGATGCCTTGCGCTATGGAACAAACAAAGGGATTAGAGATTAAAAAAGCAGGAAAAAAGGAAAAAAATTAGAATTTGAGGGTTTGGTATGATTCGCCACTACATTTAATTTGGGAACCTTAGAACTTACAAAGAAAGGAGTTTTCGATTTTCCATCATTATGCTCTTTAAGCACTTCTCTCAAAAAGCAATCTGTTTCTCGTTTAACTCTTACCCTTCCTCCAGGCCAAAGTAGATTTCCATCTATCAGCATTCAATACTAATCAGTTTAATTTTAGGTGCTATTTTGCCCATCTATCAGTTGTAAAATCCACCAAATCAATATTTTAGATAAGCTAAAGCCTGATAGAGAGAGCCATTTACGATTTTCGTAAATAGGGAAATATTTTTCTCAAATCATTTTTTAGATAAAAAACTGAACCGTTCCACCGTTCTTAGCGAAGAAACTCAAAGTCAAAAACTATCAGTTTCTTCACCAGGAACTATAAGCTAAATCAAAACGGTGAAACTCTAAACATATTTCTTAAATGCTAATGTTACGTTGTGACCACCAAATCCAAATGAATTCGATAGTGCAACATCTACAACTGCTTCCCGACTGGTATTAGAAACATAGTCTAAATCGCATTCTGGATCTGGATTTTCTAAATTGATCGTAGGAGGAATACGATCGTTAGCGATCGCAAGGGCTGTTGCGACTGCTTCAATTCCACCAGAACCTCCTAATAGATGACCTGTCATGGACTTTGTGGAACTGATTGCTATTTTATAGGCGTGTTCTCCTAAAGCAGCCTTGATGGCTTTTGTCTCGGTGGAATCATTCGCAGGGGTGCTAGTACCGTGAGCATTGATATAGCTAACCATTTCTGGAGTTAATCCTCCATCTTTAAGAGCTAGCTGCATGGCTCTGGTAGCACCAGTACCTCCGGGTACTGGGGAAGTCATGTGAAAAGCATCGCAGGTCATTCCATAACCGACAATTTCTGCATAAATTTTGGCACCACGACTTTTTGCGTGTTCGAGTTCTTCTAAAATCAGAACTCCACTACCTTCACCCATAACAAATCCATCTCTATCCTTGTCAAAAGGACGACAGGCATGAGCCGGGTCATCATTACGAAAAGATAAAGCCCTAGCTGCTGCAAATCCAGCTACACCCAAAGGAGTAATAGCAGCTTCACAACCGCCACAAATCATTGCCTGAGCATAACCGCCCTGAACTAGTCTAAAAGCATCTCCCACGGCATTAGAGCCAGCAGCACAGGCTGTGACAGTACAGACATTAGGTCCTTTTGCTCCGGTATGAATTGCTGTTAGTCCAGCTGCCATATTGGCAATCATCATCGGTATCATGAAGGGACTACAACGGTCGGGACCGCGATTTAGATAAATAGTTTGTTGGTCTTCCATGACCTTCAAACCACCCACACCAGAGCCAATAACTACACCGATTTGCTCTGCATTTAGGTCATTAATAATCAGAGATGCATCTGCGATCGCTTGTTTTGCTGCCGAAACCCCAAATTGAGAGAATCTATCCATCCGCTTGGCATCTTTTTTATCTAGATATTCAAGTGGATCAAAATCTTTGACTTCACCAGCGATACGACAATTGTGACGAGATGCATCAAATGCAGCAATTTCGCCAATACCATTACGTCCTTCTAATAATCCTTCCCAATACAGGGCTGGTGTGTTCCCAATCGGCGTAATCGCGCCAACACCAGTTACAACAACGCGCTTACGTATATAATCTGTCATGACGATAGTTTCAGGTGACTTAAGTGAGAGTCGCGTAACCGAGAAAAATTTCTCCGCGACTGAGTCCTGAGTCCTAAGTTCGGCAAAGTCGCAACAGATATATTTCAACAGATAAGTTTTGCCCTTTCATATCCAAATTATGTCTAGCTTGCGACACTAATAACAATTACTTATAGACACTGGGGACATTCTCTACCTGAGTGGAATTATCTGATGTTAATTAATCTGAACTGGATTCAAAATAATTAATCTTGTTACTACTTCTTGCTAATTTAAGCGCAATAAACTTGCTTAGACTAGAAACCTTACGCGCATGGAAAAATACACGACCGGAAATACCCCCTAGTACTCAGCACTCAGAATAAACTAAGCAGATGCAGCTACTTGATTATTTATGTAATCTACTGCTTCTTGCACTGTAGTAATTTTTTCAGCAGCTTCATCAGGAATCTCAATATCAAACTCTTCTTCCAAAGCCATTACTAATTCTACTGTGTCTAGAGAATCCGCTCCTAAATCATCAGCAAAATTAGATTGAGGTTTAACCGTATCTGCCTCAACACTAAGTTGCTCGGTAACAATGCTCTTAACTTTATCAAAAATTTCTGCTTGACTCATAGATAAATTTCCTTAACCAACTGTAAATATTTGCTCTCAAACAACTACATGATTTTGAGCATATATATCTTATCGAAAAGCGCCATTTCATACACCGTAAAAATGTTTCTAATTTCTAATTCTTATTGAATTTAGAAAGGCGCGTACAAATTTACAGACCGAATTCACCTCCACTATCGCCATACCAGAACAAGTTTTCTGTAATTACGATAATTTATATGAAAGTACCATATTACTAAAGTAGAAGAACTTTAGCCTGTAATCCTTACTTACCTTAACTTTTAACTTGTACAAGTAATCGTAATAGGATGAGATTTTTTAAAGTCAATGTCTTCTGAGAATGGTAAAACAGTTATTGACCTAACTTAAATCTTTAACTCAGCAATAGGGATAATAGAATTTTATGCCATCTCGGACACTAAAATACGCATACTATCCAGGTTGTGTTGCTCAAGGTGCTTGTGGTGAGCTCCATCAATCGACCGTAGCTATCAGTAAATTATTGGGTATTGAATTAGTTGAACTCAAAAAAGCTGCTTGTTGTGGTTCTGGAACTTTCAAGGAAGATTCTCAACTTTTAGAGGATACTGTTAATGCTCGTAATATTACTTTAGCAGAGGAATTAAAATTATCACTTTTAACTCATTGCAGTACTTGCCAAGGTGTAATTGGTCATGTTGATGAACGTCTCAAAAATTTTCAAGAAACGAAACCTGAATATATACTTCAGGTAAATGATTTACTAGAAAAGTCGGGTTGTCTACCCTATCGGGGAACAACACAAGTCAAACACCTTTTATATGCCCTAGTTAAAGATTATGGCTTAGAACAAATCCAGCAGCGTGTTACTCATAAACTAACTGGCTTAAAATGTGCGGCTTTTTATGGTTGTTATCTGCTGCGATCGCAAAAATCTATGCCCTACGATAATCCCTCAAGTCCTGAAGCAATGGAAAATGTGTTTCGGACTATTGGGGCTACTCCTATTTATTATAGAGGTCGCACTCAATGCTGTGGTTGGCCCCTTTCTAGTTATGCAACCAAGGAGTCTTTTGCTATGGCAGGAGGAAACATTAAAGAAGCCTTAGAAGCTGGTGCTGATTGTATTGTTACTCCTTGTCCCCTATGCCATTTAAATTTGGATTCTCGCCAGCCAGAGGTAGAACAAGTCATAGGTACAAAATTAAGTTTACCTATATTACACTTACCCCAGCTTATTGGCTTAGCTCTTGGTATTCCTCCCAAAGATTTGGGATTGCAACGTCATGTTGTCTCTACTAAGGGTTTACTAGAAAAATTGAATATAGGAGTTTAACACTACTAAATCCTCTCCCCAATCAGCATTTACCATTTACCCATCACCATCTTAATTTACAGAAAGTTTTACATCTTCAATAAATTAGTGTAAAAATATGTATTAATACTGCACGTATAGTATTATATATCACTTTTATTGTTGCGTAAAAATCTCTAATGAGTAGAAAATTGTTTTTCGCTAAACTTGGTTATCGAATAATTGAAGAATTAGGAAGTAATCGAGAAGCGGGACGCATTACCTATTTGGCTGAAGATGAGGATTTGGAGGAAAAAGTAGTAATTAAAGAGTTTTGCTTTACTCCTAAAAAAATTGCCAAATGCAGTTCCTCAGAATGGAGTAATTTTTTTTCGGTTCAAACAGCAATTGACCGTGAAATAAATATTCTACAACAACTGTCTCACCCTCGTATACCTGGTTATCTAACATCTTTTACAACAAATCAAGGTTTTTGCTTAGTTCAAGAGTATAAGAAAGCTCCATCTCTAGCTCAAAGGTATAGCTTTACACTTAGAGAAATTAAGCAAATATCGGTCTCCATATTAGAGAATTTAGTCTATTTACAAAACAAATTTCCTGCAATTATTCATAGAGATATCAAGCCAGAAAATATACTGATAGATGAGCAGTTAAATGCTTATTTAATAGATTTTGGTTTAGCGCGTTTGAGTAGTAAGGATTTGTCTGTTAACAGCATGGTCGCTGGTACTCTAGGATTTATGCCTCCTGAAGAATATTTTGGACATTCACCTACTGAGGCATCTGATTTGTATAGTTTAGGGGCAACTTTGATTTGTTTATTGTCAGGAACTCGTAGTGTAGATATTGGACAACTGGTAAATGAGGAGTATCGATTTGACATTGAGAGACTGAAGCCAAAAATTTCTTCTGATTTTGCTCTTTGGTTGAGTAAGATGGTAGAGCCTAATTTAAAAAATCGTTTTCCCAATGCTGCTATAGCATTGGAAGAATTAAAGTGTGTTTCGGTTGTTGATACAGAAGAATCTATCTTAAATAAAAGATTAAATAAAAGATTAAATAAAACTAATAATTATCATAAATCTTTACTTTCCCTAGGGTCTGTAAGTCTTAGTACTTTGATCATATTAGGTATTATAGGTATCAATGTATTAAAATTAAACGGATTTAATTTTAAGTCTAATTCAGAATTTGGTTCCAAATTATCTACATGGGAATCACAAAATTATTTGGGTATAGAGTCAGATAAAAAAATAAAAAAAAATAAAAATACTGAAGAGAACGAGCAACAAAGACAAAAGCCGGAATTTCTTCAATTACTTAAAACCAAAAATTGTTGGTCTTGTAACTTAAACAAAATAAGTTTAGTTTTAGCAAACCTTGAAAATGCTAATTTAGAAAATTCCAGTCTTATAAAAGCTGATTTAGAAGGAATAAATCTTCAGAATGCAAACTTGAAAAATAGTCTTTTAGAAGAATCTAATTTAGAAAGAGCTAATCTCAAATATGTAAATTTAAATGGCTCATCTTTAGAAAAAGTTGAATTACAAAATGCAAATCTCCAAGAAGCAAAATTAGCAAGTATTAATCTGAGAAACGCTAATATCTTAGATGCTAATTTTAAGAAAACTACACTAAATAATAGTGATTTACGAAATGTATATGCAGTTGGTGCTAATTTTCAAGATGCTAATTTACACAATGTCAACTTAGCAGGTGCAAAACTGCAAAATGCAAATCTACGTAATGCTAATTTAGAAGGTGTAAATCTAAGCAATGCAAATCTCCGAGGTGCAAATCTCAGAGGTGCAAATCTTAAGGATGCTAATTTGGAAGGTGCAATATTAATAGATGTAGACTTGAAAGAAGTTAATTCAAAATCTGATCAATTTTTTTTGCCATAGGTAATAGACCCAACATTTGTATTAATTACCTCCTGGTGTAAAACTGGGAGTTGCTTCAGCTTCTGGGGTTGGAGTTGGAACTGGTTCTACAAAAAATCTCCAAGGACTGGTAGAAGTTGGGTTAGATGTAGATTGGGGTGTAGGTTGGGGAAATGGTTTGGGTGTAGATTCTGTTTTAGATGAGGTTGTTGGTGTGGGTTCAGGAGTAGATTTTGGAGTTTGAGTTGCTTTCGGTATAGGAGTCGATATTCTTTCGGAATTGAATATTTTCGGTTGGGTTTTAGCTCTGGGATGAAATAAATCTCTATTTGATGGTATTTTCTGAATAGGTACTTCTAAGGACGGGTAATTTGGATATTCCTTATTCATCCGTGGTTGCTCAATTTCAATGTCTGGAACAAGGACTGGAACAACATCAGATGGAGGTTCTACATTTGATTCTGTTTGCTTAGGTATATCAGATTCTTCACTCGGTGACGGGGTAAGTGAGGGATTTGATGTCGTTGGAGTTTGAGTGTCTAAAGATGATTTAGGCGTTGTATTATCTTTCTCTGATAAGCTAGATTTATTTTTTGCTTTTGGTAAATTAGGAGCTTTTGGTAAATTAGGAGATTTTGCTGATGGTTTTTCTGCAGTATAATTCCATGTAACCCAAGCAAGTAATCCACTTGAGACTAAAATTCCTGCACCTATACTCATCAATCCCACAGGTGAGAATAATTTTCTGTGCTTATTATAAGTTGGGTTTAAGGGCAAATATTCTTCTGAACTTGAGTTGTGATTATTAACTGATGATGCAGTTAATGGTTCATTTTTTGTCTCTGTTTCAGATAATGGTATATTTAAAGATAATTTATTAATTCTAGAGTCAGAAGTCTGACTAGATTTACTTTTTCTACTTAATATCGGATCAAGTATCTGGTGATTTGGTGTTTGAAAATATCTTTTAGTTTGTCTATCAGTTGCTCGATTTTTTTGGGATTTTGTACTTATCTGAGTATTCAATTGAGTATCTAATAGGTTTAATTGAGAATATAATTCAGGGAATACAGATTCATCTACACCTATCAACTCGAGGTTATGACGAGTTGCACTTGTTCCAGTCTGATCATTCAAAATAGTACGTATTTCTAAAGCTTTGCTAAATTCTTGATAAGCAGTTTCCTTATCTTCAAAAGCTAAAGAGATAATCCCTAATTGATGATGAGTCCAAGCTTCATCATTCTTATCTTGTATAGCTTGAGCTGCTTGCATTCCTCTTTGTAATACTTTTCCCCATAGACTCCATCGTCCACTTGAGGCTATTATCTCATCTACTGCTTTGACTAGATACATTACATCTTGCCAGCAACTATTTCTGACTGCAACTTCAATGATTTGTGCGATCGCATCAATTTCTGTAATGATTTTTTGGGGTTGATATTGATTTTGCTTGACCCAATCCCCAAAGTAATTTAATGCTGTACTAAATGATGCCTCTAGTTTATGCTGTGGTGGTAGGATTCCTAATATATTTCGACTAAGGATGTAGCGATTACCATCAAATTTTACTAAGTAGCGCTGACACAAGTTTTCTAAAGCACTCAAACATTCGGGAAATTTGAGAATTGATACTATCTGCTTACTTTTTAATCCTACATTTCCCATCAAACTCAGCAATTCTAATATTTTCACTTGCAAAGGGTTACAGTAATTTAAGACTTGGTTGCTTAAATCTTCTTTAGCATTAGCTGTGCTTAAATTACTAACAATTTCTGCTAAAGTAAGTCCACTTTCAAAATTAATTGCAGCTGCTTGCTGTAAATAAATCGGATTACCCTTTAAGATTTCACACAATGATTGTGCTGCTATTGTTTCTGTTGGGTCAAGTTGACGTTTTAGTACATTTTGCAGCAATAATATGGCATCATCAATACCAAGACCATCAAGGTATACAGAATATTCACCTCCCGAAATCCGACTTCTAGATGAAGCAAATATAAAGCTACATTCTGGAAGGGTATTAACTAAGAGTTTTAATTCGTCTCCAGTCAAATCATTTTCATCAAGTACGATTAGCGCTCGTTTATCTCTTAATGCATGGCTAATATCTTGATAATTGGGCAGATATCCATCTTGATTTTGGTAAAAAGATTGCCATATCTGCTGTAGTATATCTCCTACATAAGGATCTAATGGATATAAACTAACTATTCCATCATTAAATAAAGTTTTTATAGGGGGATAAGCAGTTAAATATTGTACTAAAGTAGTTTTACCTATACCATCTTCACCACAAATTTCTATGATCTTCTGCTTCTCAATAAGTACAATTATTTCTTGAATAATTGTACTACGTCCTATCACCTCCTTACTGAGAGGATTTACTGCATTTAATGGAGTAGAAGACGGAGACAAGGCTGGTATTTCTTCTAAGTTTGCCAAACTTGCCATTGCACCAGGTTCATAGCCAGTTTCAACAAAATATTTACCTACAATCAGCCGATTGTTCCCTTTGCTACCAATATCTGCTGAATTACTACCATATGCCATAGCTTTCTCTTTGGGCTATCTTTTTCGCGCCAGTAATATTACTCTATCGTTTAGATATAATTCTTACATAAGATATTTTTTTTTGGTGTTGTCTATGTAATCATCTATATACTATTGCTTAAATATTACTACTTAAATACGCTATGGATAACAGATTCACCCAAAAATTAAACTCATCTGAAAATTCAATATGGGTAATTTACATCCCTTATAGAAACGACTTCTAAAAAAGTCTTTATCTTCTTTCCCGGAGATGTTTAATGATTGTGATAATTTGTTCTATCAAAAGTATGAATACTGAGATATATTAAGACGTATCCCTATCTCTTATTTACAGGAGATTTTGGATAGTCTAACCCAAGTCTTTCTTGTGGAATAAACTCTTAAGCTTTCTGAACTGGTACGTCTAAAACTTGAGGACGCTCAATATTGGGAAGCTCATGTTGCTTTTTACCAAAATTAATTTTAACAACCTTAGATTTATCAATCCTTAGTTTGGGTAGATTTAAGGTTAAAATACTACCTTTAAAATCAGCCTTGACGGCTTCATTATCTATTAATGCTGGAAGCCTGAATAGTCTTTGAAACTTTTCATAATGAAACGTGACTTTATCTTGATGAAAAGTTTCGGCAGTGATACAAACAGCATCTTGAGAAATTTGCACATCTAAATCTTTGGCTAATATATTAGGTAGATTTACACGTAAAATCAAGCTTTTTTCCGAATCTTGAATCTCTATTTGAGATATATCATCTAAACATTCTTGTTCCCGCTGTCCCATCATCTCATTAAATAAACAATCTATCTGACGACTGATATTTACCATTTTCTTGAATGGTTGCCAATGTAATACTTTCATAGATAAGCTCCCTCATATACACTGCAATACTTATAGAATTTTCAAAGTATTTACTCTGCTTATACTATCTCTTCATTTTTACAAAAATTTCTTTAACTACTTGCTTAAAGTATTTAGATAAATACCTTATATAAATACTTTATATAAATAGTTATATATTATATTTGCCAATCATTATTATATCTTTCTGTATATATTTAAGAGGGATGAATGTGCCAGAAAATAATATTTTTAATATATATATATTGCGATCGCAACGTATTTTAAAATGCTTATTCCCAACATTATTACTATTCTCAAATGTTATTTTAACTAACTCAGGAATTACGTAATGAAGATTTGTCCGAAGCAACGGTCACCTAGACTAGTACAATATGGCGTTACTACCTTATCTAAGTAAACGCGCTAGCGTGCTCGACAGAGCTTATTTATACCTCATAAACGGAAAGTTAAGCGCGGACATTCTAGGCAAACGCAATGACCTAATTACCTAGCTTTTGCGTAAGTTCTATAACTTAATAGATAAGCTGTTTTTTATCTAGGTGATAAATAAAAATATATTTAAATAACTTAAAATGAAAAAATAGAGAATAAATTAGTTTAAATTTAGAACAATCCTTTCAGAGAACTTTAGGGTCGCTTCAGACGTATACATATAATTTTTGCATAATTCCTGTTTAAGGTCAGTTTGTGTTAAGGAATTTGAACTCACTTTTTGCAACTGACTTAATAGCTCAAACAACCTAACTACATTTATAAGTACTAAAAATTAAGCAAGGGTGTTATGAGGGTTTGAGCTTATCCCGAATAATGGTTGTTTAGTTGATATTCTCTGCCGTAAACTGTCGGGAATTCTTGGTTCACGGAAAAAACTTACCCTGACAGGTTCTCACCAGCCAAAATAGAGGTTTGGTCTCCCCAAGCTTAAGATCCGCGACGTGCCCTGCCGTACTTAGCCCAAGTGCGAGGATGTTTGTCACAGAGTTTTTATCTTAACATAAACCCTGACTCGGCTTTCATCTCATCGCTTCACTAGCTGTAAGCGAGAGACTTCCCACCGAGATCAAATGCCTTAAAAAAGACCCAACAAAGAACCTTAGCTATCAAACTTACTCTTCACTTTTCTGAATGTTTGATACATCTGAGGTAAACGATTAAAAACTGCAAAAGCTTTAACATATAACTTATTAGAAATTGCAGGACTACCAGAGACAATTTCACCTGGAGCTACATCAGAATGAACTCCCGCTTGTGCCGTTGCGATCGCACCGTCACCTAATTTAACCTGATTAGCAATACCAGCTTGTCCAGCGAGAATCACCCTATTACCTATTTTGACACCTCCAGCCATCCCAGATTGTCCTGCTAAAGCGCATCCAGAGCCAATTTTACAGCCATGACCTATTTGCACTAAGTTATCTATAATGGTATTTTTGCCTATTCTAGTCTCACCTACAGCAGGACGATCGATCGCACTATTACAACCAACTTCTACTCCATCTTCTAAAACGGTATAGCCAGATTGATGCATTTTTTCCCAACCTGTAGCTGTAGGTACAAAACCAAACCCTTCTGCACCGATAACAGTACCAGAATTTATTACACAATTTGTACCAATTTGACTGCGTTCGTGAATTGTACAATTAGCATGAATAATAGTGCGATCGCCTATTTGTACTTCGGGATAAATAACTACATTAGGATGGATACACACATCGTTACCCAGTTCTGCTCTTTCTTCAATTACAACATGAGCACCAATATGTACATTGCTACCAATTTTTGCAGTAGGATGAATTACGGCAGTAGGATGAATTCCTGGTGATGGTTGCCAAGGTTGATAAAAAAGGGCAATGGTCTGAGCAAATAGCAATCGCGGGTCTGATGTTGATATCCACGATATATTCCTTTTGGTTGCTTGTTTGTGCAAATCTTCATCAAGAGGTAAGATTAATGCACTAGCACTAGTTTCGTTAATGAAACGCTGAAATTTTGCTCCTTCTACATAACTGATGCTACCCTCATAAGCTTCATCTATGGCTGCTAATTGTGTAATTTCTGGATTTAGGTTTTGATAGACACTAAGACTATTTACACTAGCAGACTTGCCTAATTTATCTATAATTTCGCTAAATAGCATTATTCTCACCCCTGTCAATATTTGTTGCTGTTGGTTTAATTGCTGTTGGTTTTGTTTTGAATCTTGTTGCTTTTGATAAATATAAAGTTGCTTGGGTTCCTCAATATCGGTTTTCAAATATCAGTTCCTGAGTAAATAAATACAAAAGCTAAAATAACAAAAGCTGAAATATAAAAATAGGGACGTAAAGATTTACATCCCTTACCAAAACTATTATTAATCTCAAATATTATTTTTTGAGTAACATATAATATAGCGAACCATTACCACCAGTAATACCTGCGCGATCGCCAGCTAATTTACCACTACCCATGTAATAATCTACTCTTCCCGGTCCTTTTATCGCGCTACCTGTATCTTGGTCAAGGACAAAACGACTCACCCGACGATACTGCAAGCCACCATTTCTAGTAGCATAAGGAAAAGAAGCATTGACAACAGCTAATGCTCCTGGTGGCATTAAGGATTTATCTGTAGCAATAGAACGTTCTGCACTCACCGGTACCCCAATACTTCCTGTCGGTGTAACTTTACCTTTGTCCCTAAAGAACACAAACCTTTCCCAACGTGGTAAGTATTCATCCATATCTTGAGGATTGCGTCGGAGATGATTTAGAATACCAGGCATAGTAGCCTTATTACGGGCTAACCTGCCGTCTTTGATTAATTCCTTACCTATACTTGTCCAAGGATAACTTGTCGCACCGGCGTAACCAATATTGGTAGTGGTACCATCAGTAAATTTTAGCTGAGCTGAACCTTGAATATGGATCATATACGCATCTAAGCGATCGCGAAACCAAAATAATTCTAAGCCCTTCAGTCTGCTTTTATTTCCTAGTAAGCCGTCTTTACCTTCTAATTCCAAACGTTTAGGATGGGGTTCTGGCCACTGCTTAAAATCACTAGGTACGCTATAAATTGGATACTTGTAAACAGATGTTCGCTTGCGACTAGCTTTGTAAATTGGTCGATAATAAGCAGTAAATTTGACCCTTCCTTTATTGTCATTACCCACTGACTTATAAAACATAAATTCGCGACGTACTGCATTTTGTAAAGCACTAGCGGACTTAGATTTAAGGACTAATTGCCGAAAACGTACTAAGCTGCGACGTACCCGCTCTAAAGTAATCCCTTTAACTGGATAATTAGCGTATTTTTTGCGAGCTGTATTGGTCGTCAGATACCATAAACTATTATCAATGGACTTTATCAATGTCCACTTATCACCACGTCCTTTATAATTGTCAGAAAATAGTTGGGAATCCCATCCTAAACAAGCGTGTCGGGGTCTACACTCAAACCCTAAATTCATAGGTTTGAGTACGGGTAATACTTCTGGTTTGCTTGGGGCTTCCGGTAATGGTAGCCTTGTTGGTAACCTTCTTGGTTGACTCGGTATTACTATCGGTGCTCTTGTAGGAAGAGAAGACTGTGCAAAAACCGATATAACCGGGCTAAAAATAGCTATTCCTAAACTTAAAGAAACCAAAGCAAACTTTTTTTTCATTTTTTATGTAAATCTTTCAACACTAGAGCTAAATATAGGTTCCACCCGAATAGCTAATACTCGTGATGGACGTATCACCATATACTCCCCCTGAATATTTTTGATAGGGACACTGATAAAATCATCAGAAGCAGACTTGGGCATGAGTTCGCCACTGTACCACTTCTGAAAATCTTGTATCGTAGGAAATTTTACCTCTTCCCGATGTCCGCCTTCTAGCATAAGATGTACCGAAATTTCACTTGGAGTTCTAGGCATAGTATTGAATTATTTGAAACATATCCAACACTTTTTTAACCTCACAACCCCGGAATGGGAAGAGGTAGGGGGAGAAGATAATCAAAAAAGCTAATATATTGCCTTTATTTGTCACACTTGACGCTGATTTGTCTAAGAACAGTTCCCCCAAATGAAAAGTTTTTTGTCCTTCTATTCTTTTGGCTTTCTAAGTTACACGCGTTTACATCACGACTTATACATTAAAAGTCAGATCATCGAAACTCATGTAGAGACTTTAAAGTAAAATGTCTTAAAATCTAGACCAACCCAGGAAGGTCGGATTCCAATATATAAATACTTGCAAGCAGCTAATTATACAATGCTACCGTGATATTATCGCCTCAATTTATCAGACATTCGCGGGAAAAGAATCTAGAGAGGTTAAATTTAAGTTTTCTAGAGGGGTTATAGGTCACGCATATTTTATTTTCAGAGATATCTATGTAAGGGAAGAATTATGGGATATAAGTCAAAAATAATCACAAGAGTTAGTTAATAGTTATGCTAAAAAGAAGTACAAAAAAACTCAATTGAACCAGCAATAAATAAATTCATCAGAAAGATACAAAATAAAGTCAAATAATGTACTTTATTATCACTATTTTAACTTTTTTAAAGAAAATGAGAATCTGATAATTTATAATGCTAATTTAAGAATATAAGCTAATGAAACAGCTTTCCTTGACAGACACAATCAGACAGCTAGTAAACGTAAAGTAAATTTAGTTCAGAGGTAAAAACGCTGTTAAATCTATATCTGTCTCGAACAATAAGAACAGCACCTACAACTAAAGGTTATATCTCCTTAAGTGGATCCCATGGGGGCACTGCAATCGATAGGTAATTCATGCAATGAAAGTTTGCTTATATTACTTATTTATGATTTCATCCCTGCTTAAGACTAAAGGATTAAAGGAGACTCCTAGCCAGATAGTTGTTAGGTGCTGCTTGTTATACAGAGTCTAGCAAGGTGTAAGCTTGTAAAGAGTCACAGCCATTTTTCCATAGCGCCCTATGTCCATAATTGCTCTACGAGCATGGTATTTACAAGACTACGAACCCATATCAGAATTAGAGAAACGTTCCCCAGATATTCGCCTCAGTAAGAAAAGCCTTCTAAAAACAGGACTGAGGGCTGATTTTTTAGAAGATAGTGATGAAATTAAGAACACAGAATGGTTTTGGCGCTATTTGGAAGGAGAAAATATTGAATTTTATATTGAAGGAAGCGGTTGTTACTGCGTATCTAATATTGATTTAATCTCTCATGAGATTTACTTTACTAAACAATCTTTGCTATCGCAGTTGGAACCAGTAATTTTTTTGTGTTCTCAGAAAGAATATTCTGAATCTAGCGACAATTTGAGAGAAGCTTTACTGACGAGTTTAGAAAAATTAAATTTGCGATCGCGCATTCCCTTGACCTTAGTCGAATCATATAGGTCCAAGGATAATCCAGTCAGACTAAACCGTACTACTCTACGCAAAATTCGTAAAAGTCTGCTATTTATTGCTGATGTAACTTCTATTGCAAGTATAGAAGCCCAAGAAGGTAAAAAATTAGTTCCTAGTCCCCAAGTTTGTATCGAAATCGGTTATGCAATGCAAAGCAAAAGGTCTGAGCAAATTCTTCTTGCTCAAATGAATCGTCCTGAACTACCGGGACAGTTTCCTTTTGACCTACCAAAAACGCAAATTCTGTCCTTTAAGAGCGAGAATGAAATTAGAAAGATATTGCCTAAAGCAATTGAAATTCAACTAACTCGGTTTAAGCTGTTTACATAACCAGTAGCGACCATTCACTAACTTCCCTGCTTCATAACTCACCCTTATTAATTTAGAAATAAAGTAATAAATGTTAATCATAAGAAAGTATGTATATTGATGCAGTTATCAGTTTGCCTAAATGTATATTAGGAATCATTTGAATAAGAAAAGAGAATATAAAATTAGTTATATTATTTCTATTTAAGATAGATTTACGCCTTTGTGATAAGTAAGAATCATTAGATAAACCTAAATAGGTATATATATGTATGTATTCATATGCAATATATATAAATTTATGAAAAAAATTAATTTATACAGTCAATTTAGTTGATTGAGATAGTTGAATAACTTGGCTGTAATAAATAATACAAGTAGGGCTTGCAAAAATATTTACCAATCAGTCATATAAGTCCTGAAAGCCCTTTGTTCCCTTCCTGCTTTTCTACTTACTCTCTTAGAATAAATATTGAATTAATGTAGATATAGCGGCGTTAGATAAATAACTGGGATCTAATTCTGCAAAGATTAAACGGTTATACATCCTCTATGCAATTAAGATTAAATAAGTAAGATTTACTACGCTACTATAAAAATAAAAGAATCAAAGTTACTGATTTTTAAATTTTTGCTCAAATCAAAACATTAAAATTAAGATACTAAAAATATTGAATAATATTCAAATTAAATATAAATATTTTCTTAAAATTAATTATATATTCAAATTTCTAAAATGATTAATCGAAAAGTGTTGGCTAATTACTTATTAGATAAAAGATGAATAACAAAATATGCATTTAGATAGATGTAAAAGCTATAGGGTCGTAACATAAAATACAGGTATGTACATGCGTGTAATGGCTATCCAATAGATAATTCCGCAAAAATTATAAGTGCGGTTAAGCAACTTCAATGTTAGACGTAAACCGCTTAAGTCAAAAAGACTTACGTAAAGTATCATTTAACCCATTTGTTGCACAAGCTGCAAGTATTCTAGTAATTGTTATTTCCTGTCTGGCACTTTTAAGTCGGATTTTTTCAGAAAGTCTTTCGGAGATATTAAAAAATGTAATAACAATGAAACCAGATGTGGCAATATGTTTTATGTTGTCTGGAATATCTTTATTATTATGTGTGATTATCCGTAGGAAATTCATACATAATAATAGTAAATCACAAAAAAAATCAAGGAATTTGCCTTTTTTTCTAAATTCTTCCGAAAACTCCCCATATTTAAAATTTTTTGCTAGAGTCTGTGCTTTTGCAGTATTTATAATCGCTTTGTCAAATTTCTGTCAACATTTATTAAGCTTGGACCTTAAAATTTACGCACTACATTTGAGTGAAGAATCTCGTTTAACCCGAATGGGTTTGAGCAGTGGATTTAACTTTATTCTTACTGCTATATCTTTGGGATTACTTAGCCAAATTGATGATACTTTAGGATCTGGTGTAAGCGGTCGTAAATTTTGGAGTATACAGATTCTTTCCCTGATTGCGGGCTCAATTTCTTGGCTGTCTCTAATTACATATATATATAAAGTTAAGCAACAGTATGGGGTGTTTGTCTACGCTTCAATGACACTGCATACAGCCTTAACGTTTACGATCTTATGTGCCGGTATTTTATGGGCAAGAGCAGATAAAGGATTTATGCGATCGCTTACCAAAAACGATCGAGATACTGCCCTAATACGTAGATGGTTAATCTTAGCAACTTGTTTACCAATAATTTCTGGATGGATAGTAGTTCAGGGTTACCAAGCAGGAATTTATGGAGTAGCATTTGCTTTAGCGATTTTTGCAATTGCTGTGATTATTATCTTTACTGGCTTAATATGGCAATGCGCTAAGCAGTTAGAAAAACTAACCCGTCAACGCGATCGCGCTCGCAAGACGTTATTGAATCACGAGCAGAAGCTTAGAGGTTTTGTAGATGCAAATGTAATCGGAATTTTATTCGGCGATATATATGGCAGTATTAACGAAGCGAATGATGAATTTTTACGTATCATTGGCTATAGTCGTTCTGATTTAATTTCAGGGAACTTAAGTTGGCTCGATATTACCCCTCCAGAGTATCTAGAATTAGACGAAGAGGGTGTTGCAGCAGCAAGAGAACATGGTGCTTGTAACCCCTATGAAAAAGAATTTATTCATAAAAACGGAAGTAGAGTTCCGGTACTAATAGGTTATTCATTATCTGGGAGCAAACAAGAAGAATCCGTTGCTTTTATTTTGGACTTAACCCAGCGAAAAAAGACCGAAGAAGCTTTGCGTCAGAGTGAACAGCGCTTTCGTTTAGCTGTAGATAATTTTCCCGATGCTTTCGTTATTTACGATGCTCAAAGACGATTTCAATTTGTTAATTTGGCTGCACAACAATTAATAAAAGAGCCAAAAGAAAATATTCTAGGACGTACTGATGAAGAAATTTTATCATCATCAATAACTCAAACATACCTAAAAAGTTTAATAGCTGTACAAGAAACTTTAGAGCCACAAATTATTGAAACAACAGTTAATTCATCAAATTCTGGTGAACTGACATTTTTCATTAAATATATTCCCGTTTTAGATGAGAACGGTAACTTGTATCAGATACTTGCGTTTGGGGATGATATCACCTTACGTAAGCAGGCTCAAGACACCTTGGAAAATCAGCAAAAATGGCTAGAAGATGTCTTAAATATGATGCCTACACCTCTGCAACTGATAGAATCAAAAACTGCCAGGATAATTTTTGAAAATAGAGCGGCTAGGGAGTTAAATAATATACTATATGCTCCGGAACAGACCAACTGTCGTGATGCTCAAGGTAACACTTTAACTAGGGAACAGATGCCTTTGCAAAGGGTTGCACGGGGAGAAAAATTGCATGGGTTTGAAATGGATTTGTATAACCCCCAGATGACTCGTTCTCTGTTATTTTTTGCAGATACATTACCAGAAATGCACGGTCATCAGGCTACTTGTGTATCAATATTTCAGGATATTACTAAACTCAAGCAGGTAGAAAAAGCTTTATCTTTAGGTTACAAACGACAGAAACTTCTATTTGAGACAGCTAGTGGTTTGTTATCAGCTCAAAAACCAACAGAATTTATAGACCAGCTATTTCACAAACTAGCTGAACAAATAAATTTAGATACTTACTTTTATTATGTAGTTACAGATAATCCTCAACTGATGCAGCTAATTGCTCATAGAGGAGCAGATGAAGAAATTATTAGACAAGTAGAGGAAATTCCTATAGGTGAGAAAATATGCGGAACTGTAGCAGCAGAACGTCGTCCCATTGCTTTAGAGAACTTACAGCAATCTGAGGATGACCAAACCAACATTGCTAGCTCTATGGGAATTGCAGCTTACTACGGTTATCCCATCATAGTTCAGGGTAAGTTATTAGGTACTATTTCTTTTGCTAGCCGAAAGAGTAATAGTTTTAACCCCGATGAACTAGGAATGATGCAAGCAGTCTGTGACCAAATTGCGATCGCTTCGGAGCGTCTGCACTTAATTCACTCACTCCAGCAGCAAACCGAACAATTACAAGCAGCAAACCGCTTCAAAGATGAATTTTTAGCTGTACTGTCTCATGAATTGCGATCGCCTCTTAATAGTATTCTTGGTTGGTCGCAGTTGTTGCGTTCTCATAAGCAATTAGATGTAGATAAACGTACCCAAGCTTTAGAAACCATTGAACGAAACGCCAAAATTCAAGCTAGATTAGTGGATGATTTGCTTGATGTATCCCGAATGATTACTGGTAAATTAAAGCTAGACGTATGTGATTGCAATCTAGCTAAAATTATTAACAAAGCAATCAAAGCCAATCAACTTGCAGTTCAAGCCAAGGGAATCAGCATCCACACTCAGATACAGCCAAATCTTGAAGATATTGCAGGCGATCGCGAACGTTTACAACAAGTAGTTTGGAATTTACTGTCCAACGCTATCAAATTTACTCCTAAAGGTGGTTGTGTAGAAATCAAATTGCATGAGTTGACTACTGAAGAATCATCCCCGACAACTTATGCTCAAATTCAAGTCAGCGATACAGGAGTTGGTATCAGTTCCGAACGTCTACCCCACATATTTGAACGCTTCTATCAAGCTGATATATCTACAACCAGAGCTTATGCTGGACTGGGATTGGGACTAGCGATCGCTCGTCATATTGTAGAGTTACATGGTGGTACAGTGAACGTTATAAGTTCTGGCATGGGTAAGGGTGCAACTTTTACAGTTAATTTACCTATTTCTGTTTCTGAATAAGCTTACAGATTCCTGAGATAATGAGTCAATTACTCACTTACCCATGCAAAACTATGCAGGCAAGTTAGAAGTAAGTAATTTGCATTTCCGAAATTGACAAATAATAGCTTGTATAAAATGAAAACACATCAACAATAAATCAAGGGTATTTTTACTATTTATATTAGTAAAAATTATTTCTTAAATTTTAAGTATAGATATTAATAAATATCTTCAAAGATTTATTAAATAATAATTTCAAAATTATCAAGATTTTTGTCAATCTTAGAAAGGAAATAACTATGACTTATCTATTTAATTATCTAAATAAGTTATCAAAAAACGATTTCCAGAGGGAAATGCAACCGATACTTAGAAGTAAAGATAAATTTTTACGGGATGTTATAGAGAGCTTAGATGATGGAGTAATGATTTTAAACCAACAAAATCAGCAACAAGTCATTTATATAAATCAAAAAGCAAGTCAACTACTTTCAGAAATAAAAAAAAATGCTTCCTCTATTTGTAATATTTGTCACTCACTAATCAAAAACCAAGACAAATTATTTCAGAGTTATGCTGTCTTATCAGATGAAGTGACCGTTCAGAAGAATCAAACAATTAGAATTAGAGCCAGAAAGTTAGAATTATCAGATATAGGAAACAATTGTTTACTAGTAATCATTGAAAATAAATCTGAATCATTAGAAAAATCAGCAAATGTAGAAGCTATTCAATATAAATTAACACGCAGGGAAAGCGAGATTTGGATGCTTTACAAAGCTAAATATTCTTATAAAGAAATATCAGAAAAACTTTATATTACTACCAATACTGTAAAAAAACACATGAAGAATATTCATGCTAAACGCCAAAATTATTTGATCATGTAAAACTATATAGTTGTATGCAAAAATTAATAATTAAATAAACACTTGTAAAACTAGAATACCTCATCTTCAATTCCCCGCCACCATTCTCCCAAATTCATTAAATCTTGGTAAACGTCTTCCAACTGTTGCATATATTCCTCATCAGAAAACGTAGAGCGACGTTCCTGTAATTTTTTTAAGCGTAACTGGACTAGCAACCAAGGTTTAGAAATGCCGTCAGTTGCTTCAATATATTCAGCTAGTTCCCTACTATTCATAAACATAATCTAATCATTTCTTCTGGTTTAGGCTCTTTCTATATTTATCCTAATAAAATTAGGACGGCATTAGAACAGCTTAAGGTCAAACATAAAAATTGCTTAGGATATAAATAAATTCTTACTACCTACTCTAACTGGTAATTGAATAATACTATTATCTATCTATAGAAACAGTTAATAACTTTTTGGGTTGCTCGCTAGACCAAAATAGCACTAAGCTATATGGGGTAGGGGGGGATATATTCAGCTTATAAGTGTAACTAAACTCTGAGAGCTTTTTTACCTGGTTATTATTGTCCTCTGCAAACCCATAATAACGATAACCAAACCAGTAAATACTATGTTCAAACAAATTGCAGCACAACTAAAAAATTGCTTTCCTGCACAAGAAGTAAGCGCTCACTGCGATGGTCCTTGTGGTGTATATGACCCAGCATCAGCAAGAATTACCGCAGAAGCTGTCTTGTCCATGACTAAAAAGATTGTTGCTTTAGAAGTTCCTGCAGGTGGTGACAAAGCAGCAAATATCACTTACCAAAATACTCTTTCCCGCTACATTGCTATCAAGGAAGAACAAGCTCAGAAAACTAAGGAAGATCTATTAATCCTTTGGACTGATTACTTCAAACCAGTACACTTGGAAAAATACCCCGACCTACATGACACCTTCTGGAAAGCAGCCAAACTTTGCTCTGCTTGCAAAGTTGAAGTCAGTGTACAGCACGCTGAAGAGTTAATGACTGCTGTAGAAAAAATCCATAACATGTTCTGGGGTAGCAAAGACCGTGATGTTAACTTCTACAAAGCTAGCTAGAATAGAGAGCCAGATAGAAGCTACAGCATTATCAGGACTTATGCAAGGTCGATTTGTCATTGCGACCGACACGTAGTGTAGGGAAGCATGAGTCAAGCACGGACACCTACGCGTTTGCGTAGCATGACGTAGTTAGCGCAGAATTTATTTTTGCGCAAAGCCTAACGGCATGGCTAACCCTTAAGACGCAGTCTGCTCGACAGAGCTTATAGAACGCTATCGTTTTTCCTAACGGACATGCTGCGCAAACATTCTCAGAAGGAGTTCGGTAGCTTTTGCGTAAGTCCTAATTACTTCTAAAAGCGATGGATGATGCGCTAGCAGCCGCCGTAAGCGGCGATGAGCAAAGAAAGCCCTGTCGTAGGCAATTGCAACTTATCTATCATCTTGTAGATGGATTGTATCGAAGCATCGCTAATGAAAAAATCTAAATGCAAAAACACTTCCTAGTAACTAATAAGGCTGTGAGTAGAGTTATTTTACCAATAGTAGTAAAAGAAGAAGTATCAGTTGCGGTTAAACTACTATGGGTTCTATTAAAAATTCGTCGAAGAGTTCGCGTAACTGGTTTTTCCATGACTCCAGCTTTGTTACCAGGAGAAGAGGTTTTGTATAACCCTAGAGCTTATCAGCAACGGTTTCCTGAAGTTGGGGATATTGTCGTTGCAATTCATCCAGATAAAGCAAAACAGATTATTAAGAGAGTGACTTCAGTGCTTGAAGATGGATCTTGTTTTCTTATGGGAGACAACCATTATGCAAGTACTGACAGTCGCTCTTTCGGTTTTATTCCTCTCACACAAGTTCTTGGTAAAGTTACTTGTAAGTTTCCTTGAAACAATAAGTCGCAGGTTGAAAGTAAGTAAAAAACTAGTAAAAATAAATAATATTTATAACTCTTTATAACCCTATTTTAATCAGCTTGAGTCCGCGATGCGATCGCAATCGGCATGGCTTTCTTTGCCCATCGCTTAAGGCGGGTGCTACCTCACTATCGCTTCAGATGTACCTGTACATTATCTTATATTATCAGGACTTACGCAAAAGCTACGTAATTCCATCCAAGACCGTTTGCGTGCGATATATAAGCTCTGTTGGGGAGACTGGGTGAATCCAAAGTTCTTGAGATTACTAGTACAACACGGCGTAAATAAATAATAAATAGACCATTAAAAACTTCTAAAATGCTTATTTTATAAGCATTTACACCTTCTGCCTCCTGCTTACTTACTTCTGGTCAAATATTTGAAATATATCGAGATATTATCCACCAACGAGTAATACTACTGACAATATACAAAATACAAATATCAAACAAACCTATTTTAATTAAAGCAGACGCTTGGATAAAGAATTCAAAAGAAGAGATTCAGCCTGTGCTTTCTCAACCCGGGTATTTTGCAACAAGACAAGTATCTTCATCTAGCGGTAGGAACAATTAATAATACGGCATTTAGAAAATAAAGGTTAGCAATATCAGAAATTAGGGAAACATAAATCTAGAAAATAGAAATATAAAACAAACAGATAAAACAAATACTCAATATTTTGGCAATTTATGTCTGTGTTCTATTAATAATTATTAATTAACGATTAGACAATGATTTATCATTTTCCAAAACGTCGCTGTTTATATATTATTTTCAGCTTTTTTAGTTTATTTTTGGCTCTGCTACTACCTTGTTTTGGGAATATCAATCCTGTAACTGCTTCTTCTGGATCTTCTGCCAAAATGGGTATAAAACAAGTAAGTTCTGTGAATACAGACTTATTAGAAAAAGGGCGATCGCTTTATCGTCAAGGTCGTTTTACTGAAGCTGCGAGTATCTGGCAGAGTGCTGTTAGACAATACAGAATGCAAGGGGATAAGTTAAACCAAGTTTTAAGTTTAAGTTACCTTTCTTTGGCTCAACAGGAACTACAGCAGTTAAGTAATTCACAAAAATCCGTTGAGAATGCTTTAAAGTTATTAAAGGCTATACAACCTGTCCCAGATGCAATTATCTGGGCACAAGTGTTAAATACTCAAGCTGGTTTGCAGTTACATATGGGTAAATCCCAGACAGCGTTAGAAAATTGGCAACAAGCTCAGAAATACTACGAAAAAGCAGGAGACAAGTTAGGAAGTCTCGGTAGTCAAATTAATCAAGCTCAAGCTTTGCAAAGTTTAGGATTTTATCGTCGTTCCAAAAAGCAGCTAGAGACGATAAATCAAAAGTTAGAAAATATGCCTGATTCAGAAATCAAGGTAAATGCTTTGCGGAGTCTAGGAGTGACTTTACAGTCGATGGGAATATCGGGACAAAGTTATGATGTTCTGATCAAAGGTTTGAAAACTGCCAAAAAAATTAAAGCAAATTCCCAAATAAGCAGTATTCTACAAACTTTGGGTCAAACTGCTGTGGATTTAGAAGATCCAGATGCTGCATTAGAATACTTTCGAGAAGCAGAGAAAGCTACGGTCAATCCTCAGGAAAAATTACAAGCGCGTTTGAAACAGTTTAAATTATTTACTGACTATGGTGTTGTTGATTATGCGACTCCTTTAGTTCCTGAATTATACGAGCAACTCCAAGAATTACCACCCAATCGTACATCTCTTTACAGTAGAATTAATTTTATTGCCACCTTAAATAAGTTAGAGAATAAACTTGATAGTAAGTTAGAAAAATCTGGTCAGCTTATACCTTTAAATGATTTAGGAAGAATGCTGGCAAAAACTGTCAAAGAGTCTCAGCAAATTGAAGATAAACCTGCACTGGCTTATGCTTTTAAACAGTGGGGTGAATTTTATCGTTCTACTGGACAGCTTAGTGAAGCAGAAAAGTTAACTCAAAAGTCTTTAAATATTGCTCGTCAATTGCAAGCAGATGATATTATTGCTCAGTCAGCTTGGGAGTTGGGACGTTTGCACAAACAGCAAAACCAAAAGAATATTGCTATTTCTAACTACACCGAAGCTGTGAATGCTCTTCAAGGGATTCGTACAGATTTAGTAGCAGTCAATTCAGATGTACAATTCTCATTTCGTGAAAGTGTAGAACCTGTATATAGAGAACTAGTAGAATTATTGCTAGAAGGTGAACCTGCTCAGGCTAATCTGATTCAAGCCAGAAATTTAATTGAATCCTTACAAGTTGCCGAGTTAGATAATTTTTTCAGAGAAGCTTGTTTAGACAAAGCCAACCAAATAGACCAAATAGACCCAACAGCAACGGTAGTCTATCCGATTATTTTAAGCGATCGCTTAGCGACAATTTATTCTACTCCTGGGCAACCTTTATTTTACAGTGCTGTTTATAAACCCCAAGAAGAAGTCGAAAAAACTTTACAGCAATTACTAGCTAGTTTCAACCCAGTATCCGATATCCAAGAACGCGATCGCTTATCTCAACAAGTTTATAATTGGCTAATTCATCCATTAGAAACTCAAGCAAATTTAAAAAAAACTAAAACTTTAGTATTTGTTTTAGACGGTATCCTGCGGAATATACCGATGTCTGCTCTTTATGATGGTCAGAAATATTTAATTGAGAAGTATGCTGTAACTCTTTCACCTGGATTACAGTTAATGGCAGTTCAATCCCTCAAATCAAACAGGATAGAAGCTGTCGTGGCAGGTATAAGTGAGGCTCGTGGAGGATTTAGTTCACTTCCAGCAGTTGAGTTGGAAGTTAAAAAAATCTCGGAAAAGGTAAACTCTGCTTCTACTTTACTCAACGAAAAACTGACAGAAAACAGACTTGCGAGGAAGTTAAACAATAGTTCGACAAATGTAGTCCACCTAGCAACTCACGGACAATTCAGTTCTCGTTTAGATAATACTTTTCTATTAACTTGGGATGGAAAAATTAATATCAAAGAACTTTCAGAGCTTTTGCGAAATCGACAGGGACAAAAATCTCAAAATATTGACCTATTAGTGTTGAGTGCTTGTGACACAGCAACAGGAGATAATCGGGCAGTTCTAGGATTAGCTGGTTTAGCTGTAAAATCAGGTGCAAGTTCTACTATCGCTTCATTATGGCCTGTTAAAGACCAACTCGCAGTTTCTTTGATGAATAGTTTTTACGACCATCTTCTAAAACCTGGGACTAGCAAAGCAGAAGCTCTTAGACAGGCTCAAATAGAGATAATTCGCAATACAGATTTCCATGAACCATTTTTCTGGTCTGCGTTTGTTTTAGTTGGTAATTGGCAATAAAATAGATTTTCAAAACTAGATTTTTAGGTTAGAAAATTCAATTCTTTCTAGATATATCTAAATATACTTTTCATATAAATGCAGGTAATTACCTCAATTTCATATGAAAAGATTCTTTATAAAATGGAATTCCAACTTGTTTTTTCCTAACTTGTTTGAGAAAGCTAAATTGTTGTTCATAAGAGATTTTTCAATACATTTAAAATTCCCTTAACCCTTTAAAAAATATCTAAAATGAAACCAAAAGTAATTGCTAGTACATTAGGGATTTTTGCCTTAATTTCTAGCGGTGCATTTATACCATTTGAAACTGCTCATGCAGTTATATTTAATCCTCCACCAGACCAATCTGCTCCTAGTACCACTGCTGGGGGTGCATCTCGTAGTAATGGTAGTTTATTTGCTCCCAAACCAGACCAATCTGCTCCTAGCAGAACTGCTGGGGGTGCATCTCGTAATGGTAGTTTATTTGCTCCCAAACCAGATCAATCTGCTCCCAAACAAACTGCAGGTGGTTCATCTAGAGAAGGTGATAAATATCTCAGTATCTCCGAGAACTCGATAGAGCAACCAGGGGTAATTTTAGCGCTGCTACCTAAAGCCTATTTTGGGACAACAATTTCTCAAAATCCCAAAATTTTAGTCTATTTACCTGCTTCTCCTGCTAGAAAGGGTATTTTTAGTCTTAAAGATGCTCAAGGAAATACTTTACATCAAATGAATGTATCAGTATCAGGTAAGGCAGAAGTTATTTCCATTAAAGTTCCTATCAACTTACAATTTGAAAAAAACTATCAATGGTTTTTCGCATTACAAGTTGATCAAACATTAAGTCCGAGAACTCCTTATGTTAATGGTTGGATTCAGCGTATTCAACCAGACGAAAAAATAATAAAATCAATGCAGCAAAAAGATTTACTCAAACAAGCAAAAGCTTTTGGTCAAGGTGGAGTGTGGTATGACTGTATTGCAACCTTAGCTAAATTAAGAGATATTCAGCCGACAAATCCAAGTGTAAATAAACACTGGTCAGAATTATTAGCTTCCGTTAGACTGAAGCAGATTGGAAAAGCCCCTTTAGTAGTAGTTAATAATATCTGAGATTAATTGCAGTATTTTTATAAATATCATAGAAAAACAGATACCTAAATATCTTGCTTATCCCTAGGTATAGTCTACGGGATGAGCATGATATTAACTATTTTCTATGTTTAGAATATATATTCAAAATTATAGAGAGCATTTTTTAATTAAAGTTAAAAATATTTTAGAGTGGCGTAAGTCTGATCCGTTGTCTGCAATCATTTTGCTTTATGTGGTATAATTTTAAACTTTTTTTTCGACAACATCGCAGTGTTTTGATTATTACTCCTACTATTATGATTGCTGTCTGCATTGCACAGGGGATAGGATTATTTAATTTAGCAGAGTGGCAAACACGAGATTGGTTTTTTCGCTTGCGTTCGCAGATCAAATCCCACCAAGATAAATCCGTTTCAGAAATTGCTGGAAAAATTGCCATTGTCACAATTGATGAAAAAGATATTCAAACTGTTGGAAAATGGCCAATTCCTGATACTACACTTGCCGAACTAATCAAAAAAATTCGCTCTCAAAACCCACGAGCAATTGGTTTAGATTTATATCGAGACCTACCAGAAGGTGAAGGACATAAACAGCTCATAGAAGTATTTAAAACTACACCTAATCTATTTGGTGTAGAAAAAATTATCGGAGAAAGAATTAAGCCATCATCAGTATTAAAAGAAAAAGGACAAGTAGGTCTAGCTGACTTAGTTTTAGATAGCGATCGCTACGTGCGTCGTGCTTTATTAACGGCACAAGATGAAAAAGAAAAAGATGTAATAAAACCTGGCTTAGGAACTCTTGTAGCTTTAAAATATCTGGAATCGGAAGAAGAAAAAGGAATTTTTTTAAAGCCTGTTGATGCAGAAAAACAAAAGTATAAGTTAGGCAAACAAATTTATGTACCCTTAGAACAATTAGAAGCTGGTTACACTAAGACAGATTTAGGAGGGTATCAAATATTACTAAATTGGTACGGTTCTGAGAATGCATTTCAAAGAATAAAAATGCGCGATGTCATTTCCGGGAGAATACCTAAAGATTTAATGCGCGATCGCATGGTTTTTATTGGTTCTACAGCTCCAAGTACTAATGATTTCTTTAATACTCCTTTTAGTTCTTCTTGGTTTTACCCTGGGAGTCCAACTCCAGGAGTATTAGTTCATGTCAATGTAGCTATGCAGTTGGTTCTAGGGGCTAAAACTGGGAGGGCTAATTTAGTAGGTTTTTCAGGAACTACTTTTCTATTATGGATTGCTTTTTGTTCGGCTGTAGGTTCTACCGGTAGTTGGATTTTAGCTCACAAATACAAGAAAAAATTTCTTCCTGGAGGAAACATTCTTTGGGCTACTGTAGGAATTAGTGGGGGGTTAGTTGGTGGTAGCTACTGGATGTTTCTCCAAGGTGTATTAATTCCAATTACACCAGCTTTATGTTCTTTTATAGCTAGCGCGATCGCAACTACAAATTCTTATAAGCAACAGAAAATTGAAGAGACTAATCGTCAGCTAGAAGATGCAAATAATCAGTTATTTGATTATTCCAAAACTTTAGAAATTAAAGTTGAAGAAAGAACCCATGAATTAGTAGAAGCAAAAAAAGCTGCGGATGCTGCGAACCAAGCCAAAAGCGATTTTTTAGCAAATATGAGCCATGAGTTACGTACTCCATTGAATGGTATTCTGGGCTATGCTCAAGTTTTAGAACGGAAGTCAGAGATTACAGGTAAAAACTTAGAAAGTATAGGTATTATTCATCAGTGTGGCTCCCATTTATTAATGCTAATCAATGACATTTTAGACCTTTCCAAAATCGAAGCTCGTAAGTTGGAATTATTGTCTAGCAATGTTTGTTTTTCGATATTTCTAAATAGTGTCACAGAAATTTGTCGAATTAAAGCAGAGCAAAAAGGTATTTCATTTAAAGTTATTGTAGACCAAAATTTACCTCTTGCTATAGAGGTAGATGAAAAACGTTTACGGCAAGTATTGATTAATTTAATAGGAAATGCAATTAAATTTACTGATGAAGGTGGGGTTACTTTTGAAGTCATCGTTATATCACCATGTAAAGAGGGGAAAAGTGATGACTGGGGTTCTAGGATCAATCAATATGAAAACAGCAGTAAAAATTGTACAATTTGCTTCCGTATCCAAGATACTGGTGTAGGTATGTCACCAGAACAGCTACAGAAAATTTTTCAACCTTTTGAACAAGTCGGTGATGCTGCTAAACGACCTGATGGGACGGGTTTAGGATTGACTATCAGTAAAAGAATAGTGGCTTTGATGGGTAGTGAAATCCAAGTAGAAAGTAGCTTAGGTAAAGGCAGTATCTTTTCGTTGGAATTGACAATACCAGTTATTAGTGAGTCAGACAAATCCCAGACAGAGAACCAAAATAAAATTATTGGAATTAAAGAAAATATACCCCAAATTCTGATTATTGATGATGATAAAAATCACTGTAGCGTATTAAGTGATTTGCTACAAACAATTAGCTTTCATACTATAGAAGCAAATGATGGTTTAGAAGGGTTAAAACTAGCTCTAGAAAATAATCCTGATGTGATTTTGCTTGATTTAGCAATGCCTAATATGGATGGTTTTGAACTTATGATTAAATTACAAGCAAACCCCCAAACCTCTTCTATCCCGGTTATTGTTTCCAGCGCAAGCGTTTTTGATGTGGATAGACAGCGAAGTTTACAAGCAGGAGCAAAAAGCTTTTTACCCAAACCTTTACAAGCTGAAGAATTAATCAAAACATTAGGAAGTATTCTGGATTTAGATTGGATTTATGATAGTTCTAATTCCGGTTTGAATGGATATTCCACATCAACAAATTCATCTTTTTCTAATCAATCTTCCCATCAAACTTATTCCCAAAATATAACTTCTACAAATATAAATTCTACAAATATAACTGAGATAATTCCGCCATCGGAGAAATTATTGCAGCAGCTTTATCACTTAGCAATGATGGGTGATATTGAAGAAATGGAGGGAATACTAAAAGAAATAATAACTCAGGATAAGCAATTACTTGGTTTCGCAACTGAAATAAGTAAACTTACAGCTAGTTTTCAAACTGCGAAAATACGTAAATTTATCAAACAGTTTTTAATTAAGGAACCAACTTAAAGATGACTGATATTCTCTCTAAATCAACGCGTATTTTATTAGTTGATGATAACCCAACTAATCTGAAAGTCCTCTCTGAATCTATTCACGGATATGGATGGAAAGCATTAATGGCTACAGATGGAGAATCGGCTATTGAACAGACAGAATATGCCAAACCTGATTTAATTCTTCTAGATGTGATGATGCCTGGTATTGATGGATTTGAAACCTGTCGTAGATTAAAATCTAATCCTATAACGGAGAATATTCCTGTCATTTTTATGACGGCATTATCAGATACTACAGATAAGGTAAAAGGTTTAGAAATTGGTGCAGTTGACTATATCACTAAGCCATTTCAACAAGAAGAAGTAATTGCTCGTTTAAAATTACATCTGAAATTATCCCATCTTACTAATACCCTGGAACAAAAAGTCGAACAACGCACCGCAGAATTAACCAAATCTATAGAACAATTAAAACAAACTCAGTTACAGTTAATTCAAAGTGAGAAGATGTCCACCCTTGGACAACTTGTTGCAGGTATCGGTCACGAAATTAATAATCCCATAGGTTTTATTGGAGCAAATATTTCTCACGTTAATGAATACACCAAAGACTTATTGCATTTGTTAGAACTCTACCAGGAGAAAATGACCGATACAGACTCCGAGATAGAAGAATTAGAAGAAGAAATAGATTTAGAGTATCTCCAAGAAGATTTACCCAAAACCATCAAATCCATGGGTCATGGTATTGAACGTTTGAAGAATATTAGTCTTTCTTTAAGAACTTTTGCACGTGCAGACATATCCTCTAAAGTAGAGTTTCAAATTCATGAAGGTATAGATAGTACTTTAATGTTACTTAAGCATCGACTCAAAGCTAATGAGAAACAACCCGAAATCCAGACTATTAAGCAATATAAAGAATTACCACCCATTAACTGCTATCCTGGACAGATCAACCAAGCATTAATGAATCTGATTGCTAATGCTATTGATGCATTTGAAGAGCACAATCGCGATCGCTCCTTTGAAGAAATTTTGGCTGACCCAAATATCATCACCATAATTACCGATATAGATATTAACCCTACTCAAAATATGGCAGTAATTAAGATAATAGATAATGCAGGTGGTATGACTGCTCAAGTGAAGGAGAGAATTTTTGACCAATATTTCACAACCAAAGGAGTAGGTAACGGTACTGGTCTAGGATTAGCTATCACTCATCAAATTATTACAGATAAGCATTGTGGAACTTTACAGTGTAACTCTAAACTGGGTGAAGACACCGAATTTATTATTACATTACCTATTTAAATATTACATCTTCCCAATTAAGCGATCGCTAATTAGCAATTATCGATGATTAAAAACGCTTTTGATATTCGAGTACGGCTCTATTATCATCAAATAAATTTGTAGAACCACGCAAGCGAAATTGATTATTAACGCGGTAATTTATACCCCACTGTAGGGGGTCTGCTGCTGTTAAAATTTTAATACCAGAAACAGACACTTTATTATTTATATCAATACCCGCCTCAGCTGCAATTTCTAAACTAGAGTTACTTCTACCAGCTTCTGGATCTTCTGAAATCAAAGTTGGAAATATTCGCAATTCGCTTAAACCAAATGCTGTTCCAATTTCACTAAATGTTGTTTGAAAGTTATTGAAAACAGCAGAACCAGCAATATTTATCAGACCTAGAGTACTGTTACCCCTTCCTTCGGTATTTACAAAACCACCACCAAGCAAAGCCACAATTTCAGTTTCATTACGCGCTGGAGAACTGATTAATTCCAAGTTTTCATTTAATTTGCTCGCAGGTCCTTCTATATTAGCTTCTACCCGTACTGTTTCTAAGGCAGCTAAACCAGTAGTGTTTGGTTTGCTTAGGTCGCTGCTTTGAATTACATCTAATACTTTGGCAAATAATTGAATATTTACATTGGGGTCATTCGGTTGATTTTTTCTAAAGGTTGCTGTATTTTCCCGATCCTTTACTAAGTTAAATTGCGTAGTAAATAAATTTACTCTACCACTATGTAAATTAATAGTTCCTTCTGGTTTGGGTTCATTTAAAGAACCTTGTAAAATCAACTTACCTGTAGCTTCAAAGTTTAAGATTGGTGGACGGGTAATTTCAACATTTTTACCTAAGGTCAGTTCAAGATTGTTAAATCTGGCGGTTTGGGTTTCATTTTTACTGTTACTATCTTGCTTACTTGCCTTCCCTGAGTCAAAACTATTGTGATCAATTTGCTCGGATGTGTCATTGGATTCTGCAAGTAATACTTTACCGTCGCTCAATAATAACTGTCCGCCAATTTTGGGGTCAAAAGCAGAACCGCGAATTTGTAAGTTACCATCAATACCACCTTGATATAATCCTTTCAAATTTAAGGCTAATTTATCTAGACTTACAGTCAAGGGATTATTGATTCCAATTCCTTGAGTAACAGTAATAGGAATCTCACCAGATGCTTCTATTTTACCTTTACTAAATTTACCTTGAAGACTGTTAACTACTATACGGTCGAAATCAAACTCTAAGTTTCCTGTAACTTCCGTTAGCTTCTCTGGTAAAGATTGTGAGCTAAAAGTTGCGTTATTAACACTTCCAATTCCAGTCACTTCTGGTGTTTCCAAGGTACCACGCACAGATAAGTCTATGTTACCTTCTCCAGCTTCAAATACTAATTGATTGGTAAATAGATTCAGAAGTGCTAATTCTTGATTTTTAACTTTCACATCTAGTTGAATATCTTTACTATTCGGAGATACGGTCGCAAAGGGTAACTTGTAAGGGATACTACCACTAATACTGACGGGTTCTTCTGAAGTAACAGCGACCTCGCTACCAAAGTTAAGTCTACTGTCTGAATAATTAAAGCTCGCACCAGCTGATTTGACCCCTTTTTGATTGAGATAACCATTTGTAATTTCTAATACTCCTTTAGCTTGGGGATTGCTGAGACTACCTGCTAAAGATGCTGTCGCACTCAATCTCCCGGATAAACTTAGAGGAGATGAAATAAAATTTTCTAAAACTTGTAAAGGAAAATTTTCTATCTTTAGCTGACCAAATTGTTCTTCACCCCCTAAAGTTCCCTTGAAAGAAATTAGCTTATCTTTTGATTCAATACGTAGAGGTTGCAGAGTCAGTACGCTATTGTCCAATTTACCGCTAACAATTACCTTATCAGCATCATAAAAGCGACCGGGTTCGTTTTTTTCACCCCAGGAGAATTCCTTACCTTGAACATCAAACTGTAATGCTAGACCTTGTGCAAGGGTTGTATCAACTTTGACTTTCGCGTTAAAATTACCTTTGAAAGTAGCTAATTTAGGAAAAGGAAAAGCTTCTCGACGTTTTTGTTCTTGTTGCTCTAAAAGTCTTCTAATCTCTGATAAACGTTGCCATTGTATGGACAAAGGTTTTCCTGGTGCTCCTACAGATTCTATGTTCCTCAAATCGGCAGCTTTACCATACTCAGGTTTTTCCAAACCAGTTTGTAAATCTTCTATTTCAAATATTTGTAGAGCGGTTAAAACATCTTGTACTTTTCCCGTATCAGCCTGAAATTCTCCCTTTACCTGAGGAACTGTAGCAGTTGGGTCGATGCTACCAACGAAAGTATAGCTGCTTTGACCTTTGCTAAAGCTACTATTTGCTAAAGTCAGTAGTCCATCTTGATAGCGGAACTGTGCACTTAAGCGATCGCCTTTAATACGTCCGATTTGCGGTTGAGTTACAAGTACGCTTCCTGTTGTATTGAGTGTGTTTTGATTAAATTGAAAATTTCCGCTTAATTTACCAAGAATATTACCTGGTCCGAGACGGTTATTGGCAGGTAATTTGACATTCAATATTCCTATAGGAAAACTATCTAAGTTTAACTTCCATTGATCTCTTTGCAGTTGACCCCTAGCTGAAGCTTGTTGCCATTTTAAATTAAAATTTTGGGGTTGGTTTTTACTATTCAAACTAAAAGCTATTTGGTCTCGCTGACCAGTTAAACGTAAATTTAAACCACTTCCTGGGGATGAGCTAATAGTACCTGGTAAGTAGTTTTCAAAAACATATTTATCTATTACCAAATCCCGCAAATTTAACTGTCCTTGTAAGTTTGGTATGGGTAAGTTACCCGTGACTCTACCGTCAAAATCAGCTTTTCCAGCTAATTTTATATCGTTGGGTATATTTAAAGGCAGTTTCTCTAAGTTGTAACCTTGTGCTTGTACTTGCAGATTTAAATCAGTAACTTTCGGGATATCTAAGCCTTTTGTCTTCACAAGAATATCACCGCTTGCACTGAAATTCTTTGCCTGTAACTTTTTCAACTGTAATTTTTCACCATTCCAAGCAAATAATGCTTTTAAGGGTTCTTCAATACCTAACAAACCTTGAGAAAAGTTAACTTTACCTGTTGCTTGGGTCACAGATAAAGAAGGATTTTGCAGATTTAAAGCGACCTGTAACTGACCTGAAACTTTCCCCTGTAAATCTGGATTGAATTGTGTAAGCTCTATACCTGATGTATCGACAGTAGCTCGAACCTGACCATTTACTACCTGAATATTATTAGCATTGACTATACCCCCTGCAAATCTTAAATTTGCTCTTCCCTGTCCTTGAATTTCATTAGGGGAGAAAGATTTAGTGGAACCAGCAACTGTGAATTCACCATTTAAGCCACTTTCGACAGTATCGGGTAAATTTGCAAAACCTTGTAATGGTAAATTATCTGCGATTATTCTTCCTTTGTACCGACCCGAAATTAATTCTAAATTAGGTACGATCAACTTACCACTGCCTAAATCTAACTGACCTTGAGCAATCGTCCGAATATTGTCTGTGGAAAAAGATTCTGGTGAGAAAGATTTAATAGACCCACTTAATAGTAGGTTACCGGTTAATTTACCCTGTAGTTGGGGTGGTACTGATGTAATTCCTTTTAACGGTATACCATTAGCACTGAATTTGGCTTGATACACACCATTGTTAAACTGTAGTTGGGGTATGGAAATACTACTATTCCCAGCTCGAATTCTTCCCTTACCTTTTATTTTTATAGTACTAGTATCAAATGTTTCTGTGGAACCAGCAACTAGAAAATCACTAGTTAAACGTCCTTGAGTTAAAGGTTCTTGAAATTGAGAAGATAGACGGGAGGCTAATTGTCTTAACTTAATATTTTTTGTTTGTACCTTAGCTTGATAAACACCATTCGCAACTAATATATTTGAAGCTTTAATACTACCACCAGCAACTGTAAGATTAACTTCACCCCTTCCCCGTAAAGTTTTAGAGTCAAAATTGTTACGAGAACCAGCCAGTTCAAAACTACCACTAGCAAGACCATCTAAACCGGGAGGAGTTTGTTTAAATAACTTTCCTAAACCTACTCTTGAGGCAACTAATTTCGTATAAAAACTTTCTTCATTCAACTGTAGCTGAGTAATTTTGACATTTCCGCCAGCTAATTGTACCTTCGCATCCACAGGCTGAATACTTTTCACACCAAAAGATTCAGAACTCCCCGATAAAATCAGACGACCTTTAAATTCAGCATCATTTAAAGATATATGTTCTAAGTTTTGTCCTAACTGTTGGGAGTTAATAAATTGCTTGACTTTCACTCCCCTTGCATCAGCCACAGCTTCCCACTTTCGATTATTCCATTTTCCGGCAGTTCTAACTTCACCGTCAGCTACAGCCAAACGCACATTTCTAAAAGTAAAACTTCTATCCGGTGCAATTAACACCTCACCTGTAGCTGGATAAGTCCCTTGAGGAGCTTGAAACCTGACCGCAGTTAAAGCATCACTGGGACTACCCTTAATATGTGCCTGAGCATTTACCCGACCAACCTTGACCGGAGGTACTGAATTATATAAACCAGCGATCGCATCTCCAGGAATATGTCTGGCTATAAAATTCAGCTTCATTCTGGGTGTATCCCCCATCTGAATTATTCCACCACCTTTAATTTCTCCACCAATGACTGGCTTTCCTACAATATTACTTAGACTAACTACTCCGTCATTAGCAGTAAATTTGAAATTACCTATAATATTTTGAAAATTAACTTTATCTAGGGTTGCAGTTTTTTTGGTACTGACTTTACCTGAAATTACTGGATTGAGAAGCTTACCCGCCAATTGGATATCTGCGCTTAAATCTCCTGTCGCAGGTACGGGGAAAACAAAGTTGAGTGTATCTTTGGCGTTGTTAACTTCAACAGCTTTTACCTTTGCTGTGACATTATATCCATCTTTCCAGTCAATAACACCATTAGCTTTTAAAGGAATTTTACCGTAGCTACTTTTGACGTTTTTCAACTTAATTTTTGTACCGTCAAAATCAATATTTCCCGTAGAATTAATAAATGTTTTTGGTGCTCTAGGGACTCTCAGCTTGACATTTTTTACATGACCATTGCCAAACAATAAGAGCGAAGCTCCCCGAATCCACTGAACATTTACTTTCCCGTCAAGTATCCCTGCCTGTAAATCTATTGGGATGGGAATTAAGCGAGTAATATTTACAGCAGCAAAATCTTGTCCGCTCACATCCAAGTTTATTTTTCCAATATGAGGATGCACGTCACCAGCAATAGAAATATTCCCACTATTTGCTGATTCTGCATCCAAATTCAATTTAATCAGTCGATACTTTTCCAATAGTTGAGCTGAACCATTTAAATTATTAAAAGTTAAAGGAGAATTCACCTGAATCTTACTAGGTTCTTGTGGAGAAGTACCCGTAGTCCCTTCAACTTGTTTTTTAATATTATTTTTTATATTCTTGCTTGTCGATGGAAATTGATTCCCCAATACTGACTTCTGCGTCTTTGCTTTTATATCTCTTTCTTCTTCAAAAGGTACTAATACTAGCTTTCCGTTACGAATTCTTACCTTTTCTAAATCAACTTGCAGAGCACCCGGTTCACCTAAATTTAACCTTGTATTTACCCAACTCCCCTGATTATCTTGCTGAATGTAAACATTGGGGTTGACTAAAGTCACATCAAGTTTTAATGTGCGGTTGAAAACCAATTTTAGAGGATCGAAGCCAACTTCTACAGAATCGATAGTTACTTTATCGGAGTCTGTAGCAGTAGCAGGTATTGCCGAAGCACCAAATCTAACTCCGGTAAGAGAAAAATCTTTGACCTCACCCAATTTCAGAGGACGATTAATTATATTTTTAAGATTTTTTTGTGCTAAAGGAGCTAACTCATGATGAATAAAAGTCTGTAATCGCCAAAAACCAATACTACTACCTAATATAAGTGAAACGCAGCCCACAGTCATCCATTTACGACTAAATGCTAATAACCGTAAAGGATTTTTAATTGAAAATTTACAGTTATGATCTTTTTTCTTAGATTTAGGCATTTGGTTTTTATTATTTACCAACCAAAGGAAGCGAACAGACTAATGGTGAGTATCTAAGCTATTGAAAGCCGCTTTTTATGATTTATCTCTGTACCAGGATACAAACATCTGCTTTGGTTGGTCACTAGTACAGCAAACCTAATGTAATAATCAAGCAGAGTCAGTAGATTAGAGAACAAAAGCGATTGCAATCAACCAACTCAAATATGAATGAAAATAGCGAATCATCTAGCAGACAATCCCATATCACCCGCATTTATCTTGACAATTATTTATGAACCTGTCAGGAAAATATGATGAAAGTAAGATTTTTATCTAGACTTTCTTCAGGTTACAACCTAGAACTTTAATATGAATAGATCCCAAAAAAAAGGCAGATGATTACACCCATGCGTGTCTTTGTGTTACTTTTCAACGCCGGAACCGAAAATGAAGGTATTCATACCATCAAAGTAGGCGATCGCAATAAAGTGCTGATGTTTGAGTCTGAAGAAGATGCAGAACGTTTTGCATTAATGCTGGAAGCACAAGATTTTCCTACTCCAGCAGTAGAAGAAATCGATGCTGAAGAAATTAAGGAGTTTTGTACTGGTGCTAATTATGACTGGGAAATCGTTCCCAGCAATGGCTCTTTAGTCATTCCACCAGAAACCAATGTAGATGATACAGATTGGCAAACTGATAAATCTGATCATAAGCCACAACCAGAACCCAAGCAAACTTCGTCCGAATCAGAAATGTCAGATGCAGAACTAGAGAGCATTCGTCGTAAATTGGAAGGACTTTTATAGAATTTGGTAATTGGTAATTGGTGATGGGTAATTGGTTAATGGTTAACGGTTAATAATAATGCCTGATGATCAGCGCTAACGGTTACGCTATGTGAGGATGATTAATAGTCAAATGTTTAATTGCTGCTTGCTCACTCTACTCACTTCCTGATTGATTCCGCCCCCTTTTGCCCATTCCCTGTTCCCTTTTCCCTTATTGTTGAATGCAATAGTTATATAAATATACAAATTATGCCAAATTTACAGGAACGTGGACATTTATTAACAGAGCAAGTTAATCCACATAGTAAAAATTTAGACCTGCTGAGTTCCCTGGAATTAGTAGAATTATTTAATCGTGAAGACCAGAAAACAATTGACGCGATCGCAACAGCAAAACATCAGTTAGCTCAAGCAATTGATAAAACTGCTGATTGTTTGCGTCAGGGTGGCAGATTATTCTATGTTGGGGCTGGAACTTCTGGTAGACTAGGTGTACTAGATGCTGCGGAATGTCCTCCCACTTTTTGTACTCCTCCGGAATTGGTACAGGGAGTTTTGGCTGGTGGGAATGCTGCTTTAGTACGTAGTTCTGAAAATTTAGAGGATAGGGCTGAAGATGGAGAAGAGATCGCTTCTCAATACCAACTTACCCCAGTAGATGTAGTTGTAGGAATTACCGCAGGAGGAACCACTCCTTATGTACACGGTGCATTGAAGGGAGCGCGATCGCACGGAGCAACGACGATTTTTATTGCTTGTGTTCCTTCCGAACAGATCAGTGCTGATGCTGATATTGATATCAGATTATTAACTGGAGCAGAAATTCTGGCTGGTTCAACTCGTCTAAAAGCGGGAACCGTCACAAAACTAGCTTTGAACATTTTATCTACCAGCGTGATGGTGAAATTAGGAAAAGTCTACGGAAACCGGATGGTAGATGTGGCGGTAACTAATCAAAAATTACGCGATCGCTCTTTACGTATTTTACAAGATTTAACTGAATTAAATCGCGATGAGGCTGATAAATTATTGGAGAATAGCGGCAAATCAGTAAAACTAGCATTGTTAATGCACTGGACTGGTTTAGATAAAACCGCAGGAAACGATTTACTCTCAAAACATCAAGGTAATCTCCGAGCAGCCATAGATGCTCAAACTCAAAAAAATTAGAAAACAATTAAAAATTGAGTTGCTTGAATTTTGCTGTATCGAATCCATTAACAATACTTAAGTCAGGGTTAATCTCTCAACACTATTATAGTTATTTCCAATAATCATAAAAATTTGAATGCATTTTCAACTTCTATCCCTCGTTTTACTTATGGTATAAATAAATACTTTCAAATTCAATTTAGAAACTAGAAATAAAATTTGTAATATAAGGAATTAGTTAGGAGTAACATTTTTGTCATTCAAATATTTATAGAAATAAAGAAAAAGTACATGTTTTACAATTTTTTAAAACATACATTGGTTAATTATATATTAATTAATTCAGAAAATGAGGGTATAAAATTTAAATTATACGGACAGTATTTATAAGTAATAAAAACGTAATAATATATCTTTCACACTTTTTCAAAATTTACAAAAAGTTTATAAAAAATTAAAATAATGCTTCTTTATGAAATATTTTTTAAGATAAATTACTAGCCTGAAAATGCAAAAATCTAACATTTACCAATTACTTTAATTGTAAAATCAGGATATACACTGATTTGTATAATTTATAAAAATGTCTAATATGAGATGTGAAGGATCAAGACATCTTACTCTTATTGTATGGCGTTTCTATATAACTTCATTTGGAAAGGAGGCAAATATATCCAACTATATCTGACTGGTAGATTTTAGACTGATAAATCAAATATTTTGATTGTAGGAGTTTATAAATATATTACTTCTGCAAAATATTTACTCAATTTCTAGTAATGATACTGGGAATAAAGTTGTATATTTCAGTCAGATTTTATATTGAGATTTTTCATAAACCGAATAATAATTTTATAGGAAAGCTACATAACAGTATATATAAACTAAGTGCTAATTATATAAATAGTTTGCTAAATATTTTTAGACAAAAAAATTCCGAACTGCTATATTTTTAGTTTGAAATTTGAAGACTGATTTATTAACTCAAGGGACAGAATATGAGCCATCCGGAATTGATGGTATCGAGTAATTTACTCGATGAGTTTAAAACTTGTACTCAACTCCAGTATAGTGGCAAGCTAAACATCAAAAGTTCAAAAGAACATAAATGGACTTTCTACTATCGGCTAGGGCGTATGGTGTGGGCTACTGGTGGGAATCATCCCTTTCGTCGTTGGCGCAGAAATATGGCTCAACATTGCCCAGATGTTGATATTGATAAAATCAAATTGCGTTCAGAAGATATTTCCTTTAACTACTGGGACTATCGCATCTTAGAAATGCTACATGAAAAGCAAAAGATTAGACGAGATCAAATTAACGCCATTGTAGAACACACAATAGGTGAATTGCTATTTGACCTTGCGCAACAGGCTAACTTTACCTCTATAAGCAGCGATCGTAGCCAAGAAGTGATTTTAGAAGCACCGATGAGCTTCACAAGTGCTGATATGTCTTTGAAATTCATGCAAGACACTTGGAAAGGTTGGTCAGAGGCAGGTTTAGCTAATTTCTCACCAGACTTAGCACCAGTGCTTAGAAGACCAGAGCAACTACAACAAATGTTAAGTCCCAGTGTTTATAAGAACTTTGTGACTTTAATGAACGGTAAATACTCTTTAAGAGATTTAGCCGTCAAAATGAAGCAAACACCTTTACCAATTGCGCGATCGCTACTTCCTTATATTCTTAAAGGAATTATTGAGTTGGTAGAAATACCCGATTTACCTTTAAAAGTAGTCGGTCAAGGCAATAGTCCAAATAAAGCCACTCCAAAGCAAGGGAAACCTACTGGTGGTCAATTAATAGCTTGCGTAGATGACAGTCCTCAAGTTTGCCAGATGTTAGAGCAAATACTCACTCCCAATGGATTGAGATTAGTCAAAATTCAAGACCCATTACAAGCTTTACCAACTCTGATTGAGCATAAGCCAGAACTGATCTTTTTAGACTTGGTAATGCCGGTTGCTAGTGGTTATGAGATTTGCGCTCAACTACGAAGAGTATCGCTATTTGCTAATACACCAATAGTCATATTGACCGGTAGTGACGGTCTTTTTGATAGAGTTCGTGCCAAAGTGGTTGGTTCCACTGATTTTATTACCAAACCTGTAGCAGCTGATAAAGTCATGGGGATAGTACGTAAATATTTAAAAATTCCTACAGCAAATAATGAATAATACAGGGCTTACGCAAAAGCAACGTAACCAGGGCATTAGGTTAGCTAGTGCTACACTGCGTGTTTAAGTCCCGTTAGTTAACCCGTAGCTGTCCGATAGATAGGACTTCCATTTGCGACGTATAAGCTCACATCTTGCACGCTCGGCGTTTTGCTTAGCATAGTGCTAGCTAACGCCGAAATCTTGAAATTGCTATTCTACGACAACCCTTTCATGGCTAAGTGAAGCCATGTCGTAAGGCTCTACCAATTACTACGTGACCGTCGCTTAGGATAAATCTATGTCCGTAGGACACACTATGCGTTTACCTAGTATAGCGATAGCTAACGTTGCGTAAGTCCTGTAAATAATGTGATGACAACTGAGTTATTCTAAAAACCTTTTGTCAAATGTAGATGTAGATAAAATAATTGATATTTATTATTTATAAATTTTAAGTATATTTACTAGAATATGGTTTCTCACAATGCTACGAAATTTTAAGTAAATAAATCATCTCGCCTCAGTATTTTTGCTGAGCCATTCGCTTACAGTATGAATCAAAATTATATAAGATAAACCACTTGTACTTTTCTAATATATCTTTAGAGTAGATTTAGCCCATGCATCTTTTTTTGAATGCAGTTATCGGGACTGAAAAAATCTAATTTCAAAACTATTTTGATTGAGCACTCTTCTATCTTTTATAAAAAAGGACTTACGCAATTATAACAATATTAAGTATTACAGATGTTGAAATCTCCCCTATCTCTTAAAATAGGGCTTTTGTAATACTACTAATAAAGTAATTTGGATTTGAATAAATATAAAATTTGAGGGTTGAAATTTCAAGGCTGAAAGTAAAAGGTAATTTTTAAATAATTAGAGTTGGTAAGTGTAATGAATACAGTATTAGTTGTTGAAGATGGTATAACTGACATGGAGGTGATTAGCAGTTATTTGAAACAGGCTGGTTATTCTGTCATAAGTGCCACAAGTAGTGAAGAAGCTCAGGAAAAATTAAGTAGTAAGATTCCAGATTTAATATTTCTGGATGTAATTTTACCTGGTAAAAGTGGTTTTGAGATTTGTCGAGAATTAAAAAATAATCCTAGCACTAGCCAAATACCAATTGTCTTTTGCTCTACTAAAAATAGTGATGTAGATAAAATGTGGGGGGATATGCTCGGTGCAGACGCATACCTTTCTAAACCAGTGCAAAAGGATGAGCTAGAAGGAGTGCTACAACAGTTAGCAAAATAATCTATGTGAAGTAATCTATGTAGAGTTTTTCTAGACATGAATGTTTATTTGTTTAGCTATTGCCAATTATGTCAATAGCTCCTATTTATGAAAAGTTTAGAAATACTATTGAAGGTTGAAGAAAATTGGAAAACAAACAAAAATTTTTAAGTTTTAATTTAGGAGAAAGAGATGCTGCTGTCATCTCATTAGAAAGTATTACTGAGGTTGTACCAATTTCTTTATCAGAAATTTGTAGTGTTCCTCAAATGCCTAATTGTTTGCTAGGCATTTATAATTGGCGTGGTGAAATGCTGTGGTTAGTAGATTTAGAGAATATGTTAGGTTACTCACCAATTTCTCAAAAATCCAATATTCTCTCCAAAATGATGGCAATTGTCATTCGTTATGAGAGTAAATCTTTAGGGCTAGTAGTACGTAAACTAACTGATATTGATTTGCTAGATAAAAACCAAATGAAACCTCCAGAATCAGAGTTATTTAAACCTGAGATATTTCCTGTTCTAAATGGTTATTTTATTAATCAATCTGAAGAAATCATTGTTAATTTAAATACGGAAGAAATTCTCAACTCTCCTATGTGGAATACTTACGTTTAATTGGATTTTTCTGAATATTTCAGATCGTACTATAGCGCCACTATAAAATGGTCTATGGTCAATCATATTTGATATAAAAAATAGAGCTTCATCTGAAAAAATAGGAGAGATTGAGAAAAAATAATATAGCTATTATTAAGTTTTTATTTATGTCTGAGACCTTAGATTAAGGATAATCTTTTGACAGAAAATTCTTATATCTAACTAAAATTTGAACTACTAGTATAAATATTACATCCCGATAGCAGTATATTCAGTATATTTTTGAGGTAATCATGACTGAAATTCGTCAAAACAGCCCAGAAAAGGGTTTTCATATTAACCAAGGAGAAACCAATCAAATTCAGGCAGAAAGCATAGAGTCTTTTAGCGGTAAAGCGGTTTTAGCAAATGAGGTCGATAAAGACAAGTTTCAATTTTTAAGAGAGTATTTATCTAGTTTCTCTCAACAAATACGTCAAGCATCAGATTCAGGACAATTATTAAAACTAGTTACCAAGATAGTTCGAGAGAAATTGGAGAACCGAGGACATCGAGTTCTCATTTATCAGTTTAATTCTAATGATTCTGGTGTAGTTTTAGCTGAGTCTATAGCTGTAGGTTGGACACCAACCCTGGGAGAAAAATTACCAGCAATTACCTTTGGTTTAAATGCTGCTGAGCAGTACTTAAGTCCTGTAGTTGTTGAAGATACTGAAGCTGGGAATCCAACTCCATATCAGTCCCAGCTACTAGAAAAATTTCAAATCAGGGCTAGTTTAATTGTACCGATTTTACTAGCTGGGCAGACATGGGGGCTTTTAGCAGTACATAACTGCGAAAAAGTCCATGAATGGCAAGAATTTGAAATTATCTTTTTAGAATCTTTGGTATCTAATCTCAGCCAGAAGTTACAGGAATTAGAATTTCAAGCGCAAATTGATAAACAAGTTAGAGAGCAAAAGTCTTTAGCAAAAGTTATCAGCAAAATTCAGAAGTCTTCCAGTATAGAAGAAATTTTTCAGACCACCGCTAAAGAAGTACGACAGTTATTGCAATGCGATCGCGTAGGTGTTTATCAATTTAATCCTGACTGGAGTGGTGAATTTGTTGCAGAGTCGTTAACTAATGGTTGGACCTCTTTAATTAATAAAGGGTATACAGCTAGCGGTTGCGGGATTCAAAATTTAACTAATAATAAGACTCCAGATAGCTATCTCCAAGAAACCCAAGGAGGCAGGTATCAAGGTAATGATGGGTATGTTGTTAATGATATTTATCAGGCAGGTTTCCCCTCTTGCTACATAGATATGTTAGAGGAATTTGAAACTAAAGCTTATATGACTGTTCCCATTTTTAATGGGGATAAATTATGGGGACTTTTAGCATCTTATCAGAATAGCGAACCCCGTATTTGGAAGGATTCGGAATTTAATTTTGTTAAACAAGTTGCAGGTCAATTTGGGATAGCGATCGCTCAAGGGGAGTATATTCAGAAAGTCCAGGAACAGTCTGAGAAGGCATTGCTGAATGCCCAAACACAACAAAACATAATCAGCTTAACAGCCAAAATTGGGGAAGCATTAACAGAAAAGGTTATAGATGATTCTCAGTTTGCTACTATTTTAGCTACTACTGTTGCAGAAGTCCGCAGCTTTTTAAAAACCGATCGTAGTGCTATTTATCGTTTCAATAGCGATTGGAGCGGTCAATATATTGCAGAATCTATTGGTCAGGGTCTGATTCCTTTTCGAGAAACAAATATAGATCCAGAATTACTCAAAGAAAACGGTCATTGTGAAAGTATTCGCGGTCTTAAGAAACCATCCCCAGATAAAGTAGACCCTTACTTCAAACAAATGGAAGGGGGTCGATATCAGCAGAAAACCGCTTTTGTCGTCAATAATGTATCTGAGCAGGGTTTCCCTAAATGCTATCTAGATTTACTTGCACAGTTAGATGTACAAGCTTATCTGACTGTACCTATTTTTAAACAAAATAAATTATGGGGACTCTTAGCAAATTATCAACACTCCCAAACCCGTGAGTGGGAAAAATCAGATGTGAAAGCTATAGAACAAGTTGCATTACAGCTAGGGGTAGTGATGCAGCAGGCTGAAATTTACGATAAATTGCAGCAGCAATCTGTAAAAGTTGTAAAAGATTCAGAGTTCGATCGTAGTGTTGATAAAATTATTGACAGAATTAGGAAAGCCGATAAGATTAAGAGTATTTGCAACATCGCAACTCAAGATGTGCGCACGTTAATCGCAGCTGACCGCATAGGTTTATATCAGTTTAATCAGGACTGGAGCGGTCAATTTGTAGCTGAGTCGGTAGCTAATGGATGGCTACCATTAGTTGGTCCAGATATTGTTACTAGAATTGAAGATACCTATTTACAAGAAACTCAAGGTGGACGTTATCGCTTTCGGGAAACTTATGCGGTAAATGATATCTACAATGCAGATCATAATTCTTGCCATATTGAGATTCTAGAAAGTTTACAAGCTAAAGCTTATATTATTGTGCCTGTGATGTCAGGTGAGAAATTGTGGGGTTTGTTTGCAGCTTATCAAAATGATGGTCCTAGAGAATGGGAAAATTCAGAAGTTCGATCGATTGCACGTATTGCTGATCAGTTGGGTGTTGCGATTCAACAAATTGAATATGTACAGCAAATGGAGGAGAAATCTAAACAAATAGAAAAAGCCGCAGAACGTCAGCGTTCAGTAACTAAGGTAATTGAAAAGATTAGACAGTCTTTAGATATAAATACTATCTTTGCAACCACAACCAAAGAAGTCCGCTCTCTACTTAGCACCGACCGGGTAGCGGTATATAAATTAAATCCTGACTACAGTGGTATATTTGTTTCTGAGTCTGTCAGTCCTGGTTGGGATAAATTAGTTACTAAACAGCATGAAATAGATGGATTGCAAGAAAGTGTTAGCAGTTGTCAAACCATGCGGACTTTATTTCGGGAAGGAAATTTATTACCAATAGAGGAGAATAGTAGCGCAGACCCATACTTCCAGAGAACTCTAGGTAGAGACTTAAAAGCGAAAGAAGCTTATATTGCCAATGATATTTACGCTCAAGATTTTGATGATTGTTATGTTGAGGTCTTAGAGCAGTATCAAGCCAAAGCATACGTAATTGTACCAATTTTCCAAGGACAAAAGCTTTGGGGAATGCTCGCAGCTTATCAAAACGATGCTCCCCGGGATTGGAAAGAAGTAGAAGTAGATTTGCTATCCCAAATAGGTAAACAGTTAAGTGTAGCTTTAACCCAAGTAGATACTGTTACTCAATTACGGTCTCAGTCACAAAAATTCAACCAAGCAGCAGAACGGGATCGCGCTTTAAATAAAGTAATTGATAAAATTAGACAGTCTCTAGATATTGACACCATTTTTGCAACTGCAAGCAAAGAAATGCGATCGCTTCTCCATGCTGACCGGGTTGCAGTATATCGTCTCAATCCCGATTACACTGGGGTGTTTGTATCAGAATCCATCAGCCCTGGTTGGTACACTCTAGTAGACAGACAGTACGAAATCTTCAATCTCCAAGAAAGTGTTAATTCTTGTCCCAGAATGCGGAGTTTATTCCGGGAAAATGAGCTAGTGGAGCAAGGTGAGGATATCTCCCTGGATGGAGACCCGTATTTACAAGCATCTCAAGGGGCAGACTTCCAGGAAGGAAAAGCTTATATTGCTAATGATATCTACGCGAAAGGATTTGATGATTGCTACGTTGAAGTACTTGAACAATACCAAGCTAAAGCATATGCAATAGTACCTATTTTTCAAGGAGACAAACTTTGGGGAATGTTTGCAGCTTATCAAAATGATGGACCTCGTGAATGGGAAGAAGCTGAAGTTAATTTACTCTCACAGGTTGCAAATCAACTAGGTGTAGCTCTACAGCAATTAGAATATCTAGAACAGCTACAGACCCAATCAAAGCAGGTAGCAGAAGCAGCAGCACGTGAAAAAGAAGCTAGAGAATACCTCCAAAAAGGAGCTATCAGTCTATTATCAGCAGTTAGACCTGCATTAAATGGAGACTTAACAGTCCGTGCTCCTATTACCGAAGACGAGCTAGGTACTATTGCTGATGCTTATAACAATACTCTACAAGCACTTAGACAAATAGTTCTCCAGGTACAAGTTGCTGCTCAACAGGTTGCAAAAACTTCTCATAGCAGTAATGATGCTCTTATTGGATTAACTAGTTCTGCTCAAAAACAATCCCGAGAGATTAACCAAGCTTTAGAAGAAGTCCAAAGAACGGTAGATTCTACTCAAGCAGTAGCAGCAAACGCAGAATCAGTACAGCAAGCAGTCCGAAAAGCTAATGAAACAGTTGGTTTTGGTGATGTTGCGATGAACCGTACCGTCGAAACAATTGGAGGAATTCGTGAAACAGTTGCTCAAACAAGTAAGAAAATTAAACGATTAAGCGAATCATCTCAGAAAATATCAAAAGTAGTTAACTTAATTGGTAGTTTTGCAACTCAAACTAACGTACTTGCTTTAAATGCAGCCATAGAAGCTACCCGTGCAGGAGAATATGGTAAAGGTTTTGCAGTAGTTGCAGATGAAGTTCGTTCTTTATCCCGTCAGTCAGCAGCAGCTACTATTGAAATTGAAAAGTTAGTCCAAGAAATTCAAGAAGAAACTGGAGAAGTTGCAGTCGCAATGGAGACAGGTATTCAACAAGTTATAGAAGGTACTAATCAGGTAAATGAAACTCGTCAAAGTCTAAATGCAATTGTAACTGCGACAGAAGAAATCAGTGACCTTTTACAAATGATTGTTGATGCTACTCAGACTCAGATGTTTCAGTCAGTATCAGCAACAGCATCCATGAAAGATGTAGCTCACATTGCTCAAGAAACATCATCTCAAGCAAATAATATTTCTGTTGTATTCGAGCAGTTATCGGAAACTGCGCAGGATTTAATTGCCAGCGCTAGTAAGTTTAAAGTAGATTAAATTTAATCTAATTTAAGCTTTGAGATTTTAAAATTTCCAAACTTTACTTTATATTGGGGGATTTTCCCCCAAAAACCTTATTAGGTGGACGACTGCGTCCCCCAAATCCTCTTATATTAATTAGTTTTATTCATCTTTATTATCTTTTAGTAAATTCCAAGTATTTTTAATAGTATTTAAAGCAAAATTAGTATATCTAAACTGAAAGATTCAGAACTCGAAAATTAAAAAATTGTAAGTAAAAATATGATTATGGATCCTTCAATCCGCGAACAGGGTTATGCTTATTTCCTTAGCGAAGCTCCAGAACTTTTACAAACTATTGAAGAAGAACTATTTAGCCTAGCAGAAGAGCGTACTACTGCTAGAATTCACGAGCTCATGCGAGCAACTCATACTCTCAAAGGAGGAGCTGCAAATGTAGGTTTAGAAGAAATTAATAAAATATCCCATTCTCTAGAGGATGTGTTTAAAGCTCTTTACAACCCAGATGTAGAAATAGGAAAAGAATTACATTCGCTCCTATTTCAAGCATTTGAATGTTTGCAGTTAGCATTAACAACAGAAATCACGGGAAATTCCATAGACCACGATTCTCTGATGCAGCGTGCTGCTACAGTCTTTACTCAACTACAGGAAAATTTGGGGGATGCTTTTGGGGCTGAGACTCATATTCCCACATCCGAAGAATTAGGATTTGATATAGTTTTATCTATCTTTGAAACCGGTATTTCTCAACGAATAGAAAGTATAGCTCAAACCTTAGAAGATCCACCGGAGAATGATCAGTTAGCTGAATTTTTGCGATCGCAATTTGAAGTATTTACTGGTTTATCTGAGTCTTTAAATTTACCTGGTTTTGGGGAAATCGCTGAGTTAACCTTGATTGCTCTGGATATCAATCCCCAGGAAGCTCAAAAAATCGGAGAAGTTGTCCTTAAAGATTTGCAACAGTCACAAACAGCTGTTTTGGAAGGTGATCGCGCTCGTGGTGGAGAAGCATCATTAGCTCTTAAAGAATTAGCTAGACAACAGCAAGAAGATTATGACTTATCTTGGCAGACTAATGAGGATTCTACACAACACAATCTAGATATAGAAAGTGGACCTTCTCTTCAGCTTGGCAATAGTTTATCCGCAGAAATTATTGATAGTGAGCTTATTGCTCCTATTTCTTCACCTATAAGTGTTTCCTTAAATCAAGAGATAGAGGAATTATACGATTTTTTAATTAATAAAAGTAGTATTAGTAGCGAACCTTTAAAACCAAAGGTAGTTAAATTTTATTTAAAAGTTATCCGCTATATTCTAGGATGGTTTAATCATGAATTAAAAATTCCTGGGAATAATTTAGGTTTACATTTATTAATTCCTAAGTCCAAAGTTCAAAATTCTATCGAGTATGTTGAAAATTGGCTACAAGAATTTATTGATTTTGTTACTGAAACTGATGACAGTAAGACTTTAAGAATTTATAGATTAGGAATAGTTTTAACTATTTTGATTGCAGTTGCTAAATATAGATATTTTTCCAGTGATAAAAAATGTGATTTATCTATTATTAAATCTTTAGAGAAGAGAGTAAAAGAGTTAGCAGTAGAGTATAAAAAACATCCACAAGTTACTAAGGAAGAGAAAGACTGGTTATCTCATCCAAAATTGCAAATTCTGTTAGAAATTAAACAAGAATTTTCATCTGCGGAAGTATCGAAATCGGAAGTTATTTCAGAGAAAAATGACCTAGAATCAATCTGGGGGGAAGCAATAGAAGCAGTAAAAAATACTGAATATATAGCTAAATATACTGAAGAAAATCCTGAATATAATCCTGAATATATAAATAATAGTGAAGATGTAGATAGCAATAAATCATATATCAGCGTCGATAAAGTAAATAAAAATGTTGATGCTCAAAAAGTCACTTTAGGAACTGAAAATTCTATTACATCAGAAGTTATCAAATCAGATACTGAATATATTTTACCTGAACAAAACTTGACTCCTTTGCCAAGTACTATTGAGACAACGATAGAAAAAAAGGGAGAGCCAAAAACTACATCTTCACCTAAAAATAATTCTCGCTCCATGTCTTTTGTGAGGGTTGATATTGAAGGACTCCAACGTCTGAACTATTTAGCAGGAGAATTGTTAATTTATCAAAAGCAACGGAGTCTGCAAGATGAACGACTCATAAGCATAGTTGCACATCTATCCCAACAAATTCACAGACATCAAGAAACTTTAGAGCAGCTTAAAGAAATACCTCTACAAAAATCAGCACATAGTACATCTAAATCTAATCAAGAATTTGCTTCTATAAACTTTGACTCCTTAGAAATGGATGAGTATACAGATTTTCATCTGACACTACATTCTGCAATGGAAGAAACTCTACAATTGCAAGAAGCAACAGAATCTATAGATTTACTTTTAAGACAATCAAATCAAGTCCGGGATAAAAAACAGCGTCTGACCCTAAGTATCATTGATAATTTGGTAGAAGCAAGAATGTTACCTCTAGGAAATATTCTTAACCGCTTCCCTCAATTGATGGCAAAACTACAAAATATGTCATCTAAACGTGTAAATTTAAGGCTTAGTGGAACTCAAGTCCTAGTAGATAAAGCGATCGCAGAAAAACTTTACGACCCTTTATTGCATATAGTTAGAAATGCTTATGACCACGGTATAGATACTGCCGAAGAACGTCTTGAGTATGGTAAATCTGAAATAGGTACTATCGAAATTTCCGCTTATCATCAAGGTAGTCAAACTATAATTGAAGTTAAAGATGATGGTAAAGGATTAAACTTCGACAAAATTCGTGAAAAAGCTATTGAATTAGGTTTATTGTCTTCTGATACAGATTTCAACTCTTCTCACAATGAACTTACATCATCCGAATTATTAGAATTTATTTTTTCCCCTGGATTTTCCACCGCTGGTCAAGTTAGCGAGATTTCTGGTAGAGGTATTGGATTAGACATAGTTCGTTCCCAACTAGAAGCATTGAATGGTTCAGTGAGCGTTCATTCTATACCCCGACAAGGAACAACATTTATACTTAAAATTCCTTTTTCTATGACAACTGATAAATTAATGATTATCCAGTCCAAGGGTGTAAATTACGCCTTACTAATGGATAGTATTGAAAGAATATTGGTACCATCAGCAGAAAATATCAAAACATTTGAAGGTAAAAAAGCTTTATATTGGAAGACAGATAGTGACGAACACATGATTAGTTTGCGTCCTCTATCAGAAATGTTTGGTTATAGTAATTCACTAGCTAATACTGCTATTACCCAAACACAAGTAAATATTTACAGCGATGATTCAACTAATATCAGTAACGATAACAGAATCATAGAAAGTTCAGTATTACTGATTCGTTGTAACGAGCAGTTAATAGGTTTAGAAGTTGACCAAATAATTGGAGAACAGGAACTGGTAATCAGACCATTAGGTAGTGCGATCGCTCCACCAAAATTTATTTACGGTTGTAGCAGTTTAGCTAATGGTAATCTGATTTTGGTTATTGATGGAACCCAGTTAGTAGAGCAAACTCAAATGCAAGCGACTCTTGACTATATTGCTTTACCTGCACTAAACAATCAACCAAGTAATCAAAATTTGCTCTCATCAGCTTCTGAAACGGAATCAACTCCACTGCTGAGTCCTTCAAGTGGTAATATAAATGCTCAAAACAACTCCAGAGAAAATTTAAGATTAGATTCAACAGCAAATTCAGAAATTAAATGCAATCAATCTAAGGTAATTTTGGTAGTTGATGATGCAATTAGTTTGCGTCAAACACTTTCACTAACCTTACAGAAATATGGTCATCAAGTTGTTCAGGCACAAAATGGCTTAGATGCTTTAGAACAATTAAAAATGAATCCGCAAGTTGAGGTGGTGATTTCTGACTTAGAGATGCCCAGAATGAATGGTTTTGAGTTAGTAACTAATCTGAAGCAAAATCCAGATACCAAAAATCTTCCTGTAGTTATTTTAACTTCTCGTAGTGCAGAAAAACATCGTCAACTTGCACAAGCATTAGGAGCAAATGCTTATCTAACTAAACCTTACTTAGAACAAGAATTTATTTCTACCGTTAATAATTTAATTAATGATTTAGGAAGTGAAATAGTTGAAGTATAAATCGTAAGTTTAATGGTTCATCGCGAAAATAAAGTTCAGAATATGAGTGAAAGTATTAGTCTAGAAAATTTTACATGAAATTATCTTAATTAGAAAAAATATTATAATTTAAATCCCCTAATATTAATGATGGGGATTATTTTTATATTTTTTATATTTTTATATTTTTATATTTTTATATTTTTATATTTTTTTATATTATATTTATATCCACTTTTGTATCATATCCATGCATGCTGGAGTTATTTGAAATTACATTGAATTAGCCCACATTAAATCTAAATAAATACTGAATTATTGCTTTCTTAACGAGACTTATGAGGTCTAATTTCACCTAACTTAATTAGACAAGCGATCGCAATACTTACAAGTAAAATCAAAGTCATGCTTAAAGCAGAACCAAATCCCCAATTTTGAGTAGACCCAAGAAATTGATTATAAATTAACCTAGCAGCAGTCATGCTGGAAGCACCACCTAGTAATTCAGGATTTATGAAGTCTCCTAGAGCGGTAATAAATACTAAAAAACAACCAGCAGCAATTCCAGTGATTGTTTGGGGTACAGTTATTTTCCAGAAAACTTGAATTGGATTTGCACCAAGGTCAGCAGCAGCTTCTAATTGTCGCTGGTCTAATTTTTCCAAGGCAGCATATAGAATCAAAATCATATAAGGTAGTAAGCTGTAACTCATTCCAATTAATACCGCAGGAGTACGATTTAATAGCTCTAATGCAGGCAGTCCTAAACTATTTAATACAGTATTAAGTAAACCTGTAGGACGGAGAATTGTAATCCAAGCATAAGAACGTAACAAAGAAGAAGTCCAAAATGGTAAAACTATAGCTATTAGTAATAAGTTTCGCCAGCGTTTTGGTACCTTTTGAGCTATATAATAAGCCACAGGTAAGCCTAATAGTAAACAAATAAGTGTAGAATTAGTAGCAAGAAATAAAGATTTTCCAATGACTTTTAAATATAAGGGATCAAGAATCCGAATATAATTATCCCAGCCATTAGGATTAACTATATCTCCAGGTTTAATGTTAGAGACTAAACTCAGTTCAAAGATGATGAAGGTTGGAATAACTAGTAAAAATAGCAACCAAATACCAGATGGAGCTAGTAATAGTAGAGGCTGTAGTAAATCAAATTTAGAATCATTTCTGTTTTTCCTTTTATTTTTATTATCAAAAGGATTGAATGAATTACTTTGAGTGGACACCATTAAAAATTTTGAATATATTAATGAAACAATAATGCAAAAAATTAAAAAATATAAAAACGTAGCTACTTACAGCTTCTAGTTTCCTCTGAATTCGTATTTAGGGCAGAATATTATCAATTTTCAGAGGTAAATTAACTACTGGTTAACTCTGTCCAGTAGCGCTCATATACAGACTCCATTTCTCCGACTGGGGAAATACGCTCGCATTTCTCTAGGATTGCTTCAGAAGGAAATAATGTGGGATTATTCTGTACTTTTTTAGGTAATACTTTGTATCCTGCTTCTGAAGAGATTGCAATACCTAAATTTTGACTAATTTTAGCTGATATTTGTGGTTGTAGGATATAGTCAATCCAAGCATAAGCTCCGTCAATATTAGGAGCAGAATTGAGAATAACGATTGTATCTGTCCATAAAGAAGAACCACTCTTCGGTGTTATATATTTTAGCTGTGGGTTTTCTGCAATAATTTTTACTGCATCTGATGAATAACACATCGCTATTAATAAGTCTCCAGCTAAGATTTGATTTCTCCAAGAATCAGTATCAAAAGCCGCGATCGCACTTTTGAGTATTTTCAGCTTTTCATAAGCTTGCTTAATTTCCTTTTCATTTTGGGAATTGTAAGAATATCCCAGCATTTTTAAAACTCCCCCCATTACTTCCCGAGCATCATTAAGCAGAGTAATTCGCTTTTCTAGTTTCTCTTGATTTTGCCAAAGGTATTCCCAATTATCTGGAGAACTTTGCAGTTTATCTGAATTATAAATAAAGCCAGTTGTACCCCAACTAAAAGGAACACTATAGCTATTATTCGAGTCATAAGTAGGATTTTTAAACTTAGTAAATAAAGTATCTAGAATATTTAAACGTTGATGATCTATCTTCGCTAATAGACCTTTTTTAACCATCTTTTGCACCATATAATCAGATGGATATACCAAGCTATAGCCACTCCCTCCTCCTGCTTGTAATTTAGCAAGCATAGCCTCATTTGCATCAAAAACATCAGCTAAAACTTGGATATCAGTTTTTGAGGTAAATGCTTTTAATAATTTAGGACTAGTGTATTGACTCCAAGTATAAATTTGTAATTTATCTTTGATATAACTATCAGAAGATGCTTGAAGTCTACCCAACCTCCATCCGCATCCAGCACTTATTAAACAAGAAGTAGCTGCTGCACCTAATAAAAAACTTCTTCTATTAGTCATGTTTAACTATAGTGAAATTGGATTATGTACTTGAATATGAGTTTTTTAATTTTTTGCGCAATAAACTATATTAAATTTATTTAAATAAAACAAATTTTTTGGTAACTAATTTGATATTCAAAATCTAACCTAGTAGTTCACCCAGCGAACTTTGCGTAGTTGTTAATGAAAAGAAAAAGTTGTTTCTCCCCCTGCTCCCAGTCTGCGACAACGCTTTCAGCGAACCGCTTCCTCTGCTTCCCCTACCTGCCTTTACTCGGCAATTTTGGCTTGTTCGAGTACTAGTAGATATTTTGAATTTACGGGAGTGATGATTCACCCTTAGTGATGAGAAAGTGCGAGGTTCCATTAATGAAGGAATTATCTTAGCAATACTCATACAGGATTGTGTAAATTAAGCAACGATTGAAAATTGATGAAACCTTTACTAAATAAGCATTTTGAATTCTGAATTTTGTTCTAATTAAGCAATTATCATAGGATATGCAGGAATTATGCCAAGCTGTACTAGTCTGTAAGCAAAGCTAAACAATCTTTTGCTTCCCACCAAGCATATATATGAGTATTAGAAGAAGGGAAATCACCAAAAGTATTAGATTGCCTGACTGTAATATTAATTCCGGGAGCTAACTCTACTATGTAGTTTATATGTGTTCCTAGATACATAATATTTCTTATTTTTCCTTCAAAGCAATTATTCTGTACGCTAGGCTTGTAGAGTGAAAGTTGTATCTTTTCTGGACGAATTCCCACTGCGATGGTTTGAGAAATTTTAATTGGTGTATCTTCGGTACGATCTACAATAATTTTTAATCCTGCCTTAGTCATGACTTCTATTGTCTGCTTGTTTACACCAATAATTTCTGCTGAAAGCAAATTACTATCACCAATAAAACTTGCAACAAATGCTGTCTGAGGATGTTCGTAAATTTGACTAGGTTCACCAATCTGTTCAATTTTTCCGTGATTCATCACAGCAACTCGATCGGATAAAGATAAGGCTTCTTCTTGGTCGTGAGTCACCATAATCATAGTCAAACCTAAATTTTTGTGTAGATTTGACAGTTCAACTTGCATTTGTTTTCGTAATTTTAAATCTAATGCTCCTAAAGGTTCATCTAGTAAAATTACTGCTGGATAATTAACTAATGCTCGTGCTAAAGCTACTCGTTGTTGCTGACCCCCAGATAACTGATGAGGATAACGCGATCGCAAAGCGTCCATTTTCACCAATTTGAGAATTTCTTCAATTTTGCTTTCTATATTCTTGCGTCGCAGTTTCTTTAGACGCAAACCAAAGGCTACATTATCCCAGACGTTTAAATGATGAAATAAAGCATAACTTTGAAACACCGTATTTACAGGACGATGAAACGGAGGAATCCGATTCATGCATTGACCTTGAATAAATAAACTACCCTCATCAACTTTTTCAAAGCCTGCAATTAAGCGTAGTATAGTTGTTTTCCCACACCCAGAAGGACCAAGGATGCTAAAGAATTCTCCTTTACGAATATCTATATCTATTCCCTCTACCGCAGCCTCTTTGTTGAAAAACTTATGAACGTTTCGCAACTCCACTAATGGCGACTCAAAGGTAGGTTTTTCCCCCTGATGATGCATCATAACTTGAGCCATAATTCTCTTAACACAATAGTGTGTAATTACGTATTTTTACTAACTGATGTAGTCTATAGAGCAGATTCTATGTTGCACTTTAATTTACTGTATACCTTAAAAACAGTCTATACATCTACTTTATATATCTATAAAATACGTCTATGAACTGCCACAGTTAATTTTAGTTAAATCCCCGGTTAAATTACCTCTTAAGTGTATACAGATAGTAATAATTTTCTTATTTTTACCTAACTTTTATGACTTTGCTACAATCACCTCGATTTAATAATAAAAAAGATACCCGCTCTGTAGGAAAGGGAGTCCAATCTGTCTTTTTAGTTTTATTAACTTTAACGGTAGGAATTGGAATATCCACTCGTCTAGCATATTTACAGATATTGAAGGGAAAAAGCCTCCGCAAACGTGCGGAAGCTAATAGAATTAGAATTATTCCAAAACAGCCAGAAAGAGGAAATATCTTTGATCGTAATGGCAAGTTGCTAGCTACTACGAGCTATCCTCAGTCTGTATATTTATGGCCTATGGCGCACACAAAAGCATACTGGAGTGTAGCAGGACCTCGCCTAGCTGAGATTTTAGAAATTCCAGAAGCAGAAATAAGAGAAAAGCTCGAAGCCGCAGGACCTAACTCTTCTTCGTTAGTTAGAGTTGCTCGCAATATCAGCATAGGTAAAATCACAGCTCTAAAAGAGTATAAGAATGAATTAAAGGGTGTAGAAATTCATTCCGATGCTGTACGCGATTATCCTCACGGAGAGGCACTAGCTCATGTTTTGGGTTATACTAGGGAACTAACACCAGAGCAATTAAAAGAAAAAAGAAAAGAAGGCTATCGCTTAGGTGACGTTATTGGTCAAATAGCTGCTGAAAAAGCTTTTGAAAAAACTTTGAGGGGAGAATGGGGCGGTCAGCAGGTAGAAGTTGATGGGAAAGGTCGTCCTTTGCGAGTTCTGGGAGAAAAACAAGCCAAAGCTGGTAATGACATTCGCTTAACCATAGATTTAGATATTCAAAAAAAAGCTTACAAAGCTTTGGGTAATCGTAATGGAGCAATTGTAGTCTTAGACCCAAAAAATGGCGAAGTTTTGGCGATGGCTTCCAGACCTAGCTTTGACCCCAATATATTTACTAAACAAGATGTAAAAGCTAAAGAGATTGTTAAAGTATTAACAAATAAACAACATCCACTGCTTAATCGCGCTCTCAGAGCTTATCCACCAGCAAGTACTTACAAAATTGTTACAACTGCTGCTGGCTTGGAATCTGGTAAATTTTCTCCAAAAACGATATTGCGAACTTATGGTTCATTAACTTTTGGTGGAACTCGTTTTGCTGAGTGGAATCATGCAGGATTTGGTCCATTAGGGTTTACTGGTGCTATGGCTTGGAGTAGCGATACTTTCTTCTATCAAGTTGGTTCTAGAATCGGTGGTCCTACTTCCATAAAATGGAGTCGTAACTTTGGTTTTGGTCGAAAAACTGGCTTTGAATTTACTACAGAAGAATCTAGAGGTTTAGTACCTGACGAAAAGTGGAAGAAGAGAGTTTGGAAAATAGGTTGGACGGTTGGGGATTCCGTAAATATGTCAATAGGACAAGGAGCGCTCTTATCTACTCCATTACAAGTTGCTGTTATGTTTGCCGTTCCAGCAAATGGTGGATACCTTGTAAAACCTCATATTCTCAAGGATAATAAACCTAGTAAAGAATGGCGGAAGTCATTAAATATGAAACCTTCTACAGTCAAGGTTATTGCCGATGGTTTACGAGAAGTCATAACCGATGGTACCGGTAAACTCTTAGACCAAAAAACTATACCGCCTTCTGCTGGTAAGAGTGGTACAGCGGAAGCATGGAGACCCAATCGTGTTAAAGCTAATCATGCCTGGTTTGGAGCATATGCACCACTTGATAAGCCAGAAATTGTGGTTCTAGCTTTCGGCGAACATGCTGGAGGGGGTGGTAGTAAAATAGCTGCACCGATGGTATTGGAAGTAATGCAAGATTATTTTCATCGGAAATATCCCAAAAAATATAAAAAGCCAGAAAAATCAAAATAAGATAAGACAAGAAATTCATCTAGAAAATAGGGTTTACAGGATTGCTGTAAACCCCAAATGTATTTTTCTACCTCTTTATATAGACAGAAGATAATTATTTATAGAGCGGTTATGAGTTATTGAGAGATTACTTAGAAGATTGAATAGGTTTAATATTTCTTGCCTTATAAAAAGTCTCTAAGCTATCGCGATCGCCAACAAAACGCCAATGCCAAGGTTCGTAACTTACTCCTTGGGAATTGCCTTTGGGGAATGATAATTCAAAACCGTAACGTGCAGCATTGTTTTCTAACCATTTAAAAGCTTTTGTATTTTCAAATTTGGGTGAGAGATTAGTTGCTGGTGCGACACCATCACCAATATCAACAGCGTAACCCGTATGATGTTCGCTATATCCAGGAGGAGCACTTACGGATGCTCTTTGAGCTGGAGTTTGGTTTCTACGAGCACCAATATCGAAAAATAATTGTTCTTGGCTATTAATGGTACGAAAACCAGAAATTGCTACTAAATTTACTCCTGCTTGACGTGCAGTTCTTGCCATCTCCTGATACTTAAGAGCGGCTGATTTATGCATTTTTATTTGTCCGGAAATCGGTCTCAGTTCTGATGATGGAGCTTCGGGATATGGTAAATGACCTAAAAGAGCATCATTTTTTGTCTTAGATGGGTCGCTAAATTCATTAGATATTGAAGAATCATTATCATCAACTTTAGCCGTTCGGTCTGAAGAATTTCTTAAAATACCCAAGCCGATTATGGTAGCTAAAGCCAGAACAAAAAATATTGCTATTCCTGCTGCAATTAAAATGGTTGGTTTGTTACTTTTATGTTCTCCGGCATCAGGAGTGTCCCGTAAAGCAGCCGGAATATCCTCACCTGGGACAGACGAAGATTTTGATGATTCTTCAGAAAATCCAGCATTATTCAAGGGTCAACTCCTGCTTTTCACAATAGTCTTAACAGATTGTAGACTGGAGAGGAACGAATACAACAGGTAACATTTTACATCTGTATTTGTAGGGCTAAACTTGACGAATCTCCTAGAACTATATACAAAACTGGTGGGATTAGTCCTCTTCGGATTGATTTTGGGACGCACATTGCCTGCTGTAGTTCCCGCTCGCATCAGTCAATTTATTTTTTGGGTCGGGGCACCTGTAAGTATTATTACTTTTGTACAGCGTGTCCAGTTATCTAATTCAATTTGGATTGCTCCTGTAATTGCTTATACTGCAACCTTTTTAGGAGCAATACTTGCTTGGCTAGTAACTAAGGGACAAACTTATTGGCAAAATAACACTCAAAATAACACTATCAAGCCAGGTACTCAAGGCAGTTTAATACTTGTAGCAATGGTGGGCAACACTGGTTTTTTGGGCTACCCAATTACCTTAAGTGTCGCTGACAATAATTATTTTGCTTGGGCATTATTTTATGATTTACTAGGAACTTTATTTGCAGCTTATGGTATCGGTGTAATTGTAGCCAATGGTTTTAGTCCGAAGAATTCAAAGACTTCTTCACAAAAAGGCGCAGAAATAGTGGAGAATACACCAACCAAGGACTATTTCCAGATTATCAAAATTATTATTATCAATCCGGCTTTGTGGGGTTTCGGATTCGGCTTGATATTAAGACAGTATTCTATACCACAAACGATTTTTCAGGGTTTAGAAATATTCGCTTGGAGTTCTTTAGCTTTATCCTTGACTTTAATTGGAATGCGCTTGAGCAAATTAAATTCTTGGCATAGTTTACCTTTAGCATCCATCGGTTTAATAATTAAAATGCTGCTGGTTCCTCTAATTTTAGGAACTATTCTCAAAAGTTTTGGTTTAGAAAGAGCAATTATAGAGATAATTGTCTTACAGATGGCTATGCCACCAGCCTTTGCAACATTAGTCATTACTGAAATATTTGACTTAGATAGAGATTTGTCAGTTACAGCGATCGCTTTAGGTTCAATGGTCTTACTCGTAACTTTACCGATATGGCTATGGCTATTTTAAGAAGGTAGGCATTGCGATTGTCAAAAAATAAACACCAAAAAATTTATCCTAAAAAAACAATTTATAAAAAACAGAGGAAAAGGGCTTTTGATATCTAACTAAAGCTTTTCTCCTCTAGTCATAATTATTGCTCTTCAAACAATTCCTCTAAACACAGTTCGTCTAACTATTGAGTACTTCAGAATAATTATTTGACTGTATCAAATCTAATGGTTCCATAAATTCATAATGTTCAAAAGGTTGATGAATCCAAGGATCATCAGCAAGATAATCAACGTAATAATCAGGAGTGATACTAGAGCAGGATTTATACCAAAGTACAGCAGTACGAATTTCTTTAATATCGCACTGAATATTTTTATTTAGCCAAGGAATAGTTTCCTGTAGAGTAATTCCCGAGTCTACTAGGTCATCAACAAGTAAAATGTGAGAACCAAGCTGTTCGGTAGTCATAGTTAAATGCTGGGAAAATATCAATTTCCCTCTTTCTTGCTTCCCCGAACCATTGTAGGATGATGTTGCTAATATAGCTAAGGGTTGCTTATATATACGGGAAAGAATATCTCCAACTCGCAGTCCCCCTCTAGCTAGACAAATAATTTGATTAAATTTCCAGCCAGATTGATAAATCTGGGCAGCTAGCTGCTCAATCTTTTGATGATAATCCGACCAAGAGATGTAAAGGTCTGGCATGAGAAAGTATATAAATTAATTAGTAGTGAATGCCAAAACCTTTATTTTAATATGAGTGCGATACATTATGAATGATTCTGCCCCGGAAGCATTAATTCCAAATGATCACGATCGTGAAGTTAGTTTGAATCTGACTACTAAGTTGGCTTTTGGTGTAGGTGATTTAGGGACAGCTGTCACTTCGATGATTTTGATTTCTTACCTGTCACCATTTTTAACTGATGTTGCTCAACTCAATCCACAGTTAGCAGGAAATTCACAGCTGATTGGTAAGGTGTGGGATGCAGTTAATGACCCTATGGTCGGCATATTAAGCGATCGCACTCAGAGTAAGCATGGCAGAAGGTATCCTTGGATAATTTGGGGAGCTATTCCCTTTGGTTTTTTCTTTTTCCTTCAATGGATAGTTCCTTCATTTGGAAATGACCCACAGTTCAATCAGTGGGGACTATTTTTCTATTACACAATTATTTCTATATTATTTAATTCTTTTTTCACCGTTGTTAATCTACCTTATACAGCGCTGACGGCGGAATTAACTCAAGATTATGATGAACGCACTAGTCTAAATAGCTTCAGGTTTGCTTTTTCTATAGGTGGCAGTATTCTGGCTTTGGTGATAGCTTTAGTTATTTCCAAATATATTCCTAATAACATTTCTCAGCAGTATTTAGTTTTAGGAGCTATTTGTGCTGTCATCTCAGTTATACCTTTATACTTATGTGTACAAGGAACCAAAAAACGCTCCCAGTTTATTGCAGACCAACGTCCTCAAACAGAACAACCGACTTCTAATAACTTTTTAGAACAAATAAAAATAGTATTTAGCAATCGTCCTTTTCTATTTGTTGTTGGGATCTATTTATGTTCTTGGTTAAGCGTACAGCTAACCGCAAGTATAATTCCTTACTATGTTAAAAGTTGGATGCGTTTATCCCAGCTACACGTCAGTATAGTACTCCTAGCTGTACAGGGAACAGCTATGGCAATGCTTTTTGTCTGGAGTTATATTAGTCAGCGTATAGGTAAAAAGCTAGTTTATCTTTTGGGTTCAACTATTTGGTTGGTTGCTCAAATAGGATTATTTTATCTCCAACCAAATCAAGTAGGACTGATGTACTTCTTAGCAATAATTGCTGGGTGTGGGGTTTCTGTTGCATATTTAATACCTTGGTCAATGCTTCCAGATGTGATTGAATTAGACGAACTGAGGACTGGGGAAAGAAGAGAAGGAATTTTCTATAGTTTTATAGTTTTTGTACAAAAAATTTGTTTGGGTATTGCTCTTAGTCTAGTTTTGCAAAGACTAGGTGGAGCTGGGTATATTAAACCGACACCAGATATACCCATTCCTATTCAACCTGAGTCTGTGCTAGAGGTGATTCGTGTTTCTATTGGACCTTTACCTGCTGTGGCTTTGATTTGTGGCTTATTACTTGCTTATTTTTATCCTATTACCCGCGAAAATCACGCTCAAATAGTCTTACAGTTAGAAGAACGTAGGAATAGACAAAGATTAGATGAGGATAACTTGTAAACCCAATTAATAGGTAATTATTATCAGCCATAAGGGAGTTGCGCGTTAATGAGATACCAGTGTTGGAAATAAATAAAAAATCGTGAACCCGAAAGATCCTCATGAAAGCTGGTATCTGAATTTTTTGCTTGTTCCTAACTACTTTTTTCTCTAGAGTTAATATGTCATCCCCTCAGCCATCATACTTAATGAGATAATTAATAGTAGATATATTGCAGTTCTTAAATGAATGAATGTTCCAAATTTAGAAGAACTTTCTGACCAATTAGACAGTCCCAACTTGCGCGATCGCATGGTAGCTCTGGCGAATTTGCGAGATGTACCCCCCGAAGATGCTATACCTTTGATTAAAAAGGTATTAGATGATGACTCTATCCAAATCAGAGCAATGGCGGTATTTGCTCTGGGTTTAAAGCCGACAGGGGAGTCTTACGATCTATTAGTCAGAATTCTGGAATCAGAACCAGATTATAGTGTTCGAGCAGATGCTGCTGGAGCACTAGGATATCTGGGAGATATTCGAGCTTTTGAGTCCCTATCCAGGACATTTTATGAAGATACAAATTGGTTAGTCCGCTTTAGCGCAGCAGTTTCCTTAGGTAATTTACAAGATATCCGTGCCCGTGAAATTTTGATTGAAGCCCTCAATAGTAAAGAAATTGTCATGCAACAAGCAGCGATCGCTGCTTTGGGAGAGATTAAAGCCATAGATGCTGTAGAAGATATATTACGTTTTGCTCAATCAGATGATTGGTTAGTCAGGCAAAGACTTGCAGAAGCTCTTGGAAATCTCCCCAGTCCCAAAAGTCTTTCTGCTCTTAAATATTTAGAAAAAGATGCTCATCCTAATGTTTCTGAGTCAGCGAGAATTTCTCTCAAGCGACTTGATGAAGATAGTAATTCCACTCTGTCTTAATTTATCTTAATTATCTTGATTTATCTTAATATTAATTTCGTATCTGGTTTCAAAACCCTAAATAATTTTTTCGTTGATGGTAACTTGATAAATGAATATTGAAGAATTTTTTGAATTGAGTACGGGTAAATGGTTTGCACACAGAACAACTCAAAATATTACACAAAGAAAATCTCAGGAAACTAAATCAGATATTCTAATTGAGAAACTTCCGGCTACACATCCAGAAATTGTTGCTTTACTAGAAGCATATAAAAATACTTCCAATCAATTTTCTAATCAAGTAAGTTTTGGTGTAAAAATCAACTGGCATGATACAACTAAATTGAATCAAAAAAATAGTGGTTTTACAATATTAACCATTTTACCAACATTAGATAATTATAATGTTGGCTTATGGCTGCAACAAACAGGAAAAAATAATCAGATAATTGCCGGAAAATATAATCTTGGTGACGATAAAGCCTTACTTTTATCTACACAAAATGATAATTTTTCATTAACAGAAAGAATTTGGTTTGCTAGTCCCAATCTAAGAATGCGTATAAATACTATCGAACAATCAAATGGTCTAAGTACAGCTTACTTCACATCAGAAATACGTATGGGTGCTACTCCACCAGAAGCCGCCAAAATTTCTGAAAAAATGGAGTCATTACTTTCTTAATTTGTCTTGAGATAATGCTTGTGATTTAAACACCAATCGACTAACAAAATTAGTAAAAAATTAAAAAAAATACAGAAAGATTGGGAGTTTTTTCCCAATCCTCCTGAATCAAAATAATGAGTTATATTTTCGCTATCTTTGAGAGTATTAACCGATGACTTCAAAAATTTAATAAAGCAGCAATAAATTGAGGAAGAGGCAACACAATTAAAATCAATATACTTAAAGCTACCAGTCCCCATACATCGCGGGTACTATTAATTTCAGTAACATCATTTAAAACCGGTTTATCTATAATCGGCATAAAAAGCAAAAGAATTGCCCATAAAAAGAATTCAGTCTGTCTCCATACCAAAGCCCTAATTAATAGCAGTAAACGAGCAATCTGTCCAATTATCAACCCTGTTTTCTTCCCAAACATTGCATGAATAATATAACCCCCTTCTAATTGTCCTACTGGCATTAACTTTAGTGCAGTGACAATCAATCCAAACAATCCAGCGATCGCTAAAGGATGCAAGTCTATTGCTGATTTTGCTGTTAAACTACTACCTAAAGCTAACTTAGAAAGGAGTGCGAGCAAAATAGAATCGCGAGGATTCAAAGCATCAAGATTGAATAGCCCAGCTTTATTCGTGAAAGCAACAATTTCAGAATGAGCTAAACCCCAAAAAAGTATCGGTATAGTGATAATAAACCCAGCCAGGGGACCAATAATATTGACATCAAATAAAGCTTTTCGATTGGGAAATGGACTGCGAATCTGAACGAATGCTCCTAAAGTTCCTAGGAAAAACGGTACTGGAATAAAATAGGGTAGACTGGCGCGTATTTTGTAGTAATTAGCACTGAAATAGTGACCCAACTCTTGAATACCTAATATACCTACTAACCCTAAAGCATAAGGTAATCCTTGTAAAAGTATATTTGAGTCAATATCAAATTTTGTTGGACTTCCTCCGGCTATAATCGTTCCTGCGCGAGTAGTAGTAAATAAAGTCACAACTAATAGTAGCAGTGCCCATTTAAGTCCATTTAGTTTTTCGTTAACTAGTGAAGCAGTACTTAAATTCTGTGTATTTGGAACCAAAATAAAAAATGGTTTACCGTTTATACCTTCTTGGAAAATCAGCAAAAAGCGATCGCCGAATGAGGCTTCAATATTGGCTTTAATATATTGATAAGCTTGAGTTGGATCGGTTCGGAGTTGACCCCTGCAAATTACAGCTTGAGGTCTATATTCAACATTGTGGATGTAATACAAAGACCAAGGAAAACAGTTTCTTAACTTGGTTTCTTCTGTTGGCTCAATGGGAGGCACTGACTCTATTTATTATTTGGTTTCTATTGTCGCTAAAGTTGCTCTTAACCTGAGAATACAGGTAATAAGCAGATTTTGCTATGACATGGTGGAGTAACGGTGACTCTGTCGCTTGAGATTTTGATGATGCTTTCTCTATTCGGGGTTCATATCCCCACTGAAATAAAAGACAGTATAACAGAGTGTTTACGGGGGAATACTAAATTAATAGCTTTTACAACTGTGTTTTCATTACAGTATATATTGCTGTCATCAAAAACGCAGGTAACAAAAGTTTCAAATATAGCATTCATATATCAGTTTTATTGCACTCTATCCATTTAGAATGCTATGTAATTATTTACCTATTGGCCTTTCGCTTTCTGTTTGCCTAATGAACTATAAACGATCTATAACAGCCAAATTACCCAAAAATATTTTTGATAATATTTTTGCTTTTCCACCAAACAGAGATACTTTGGGCGGTACTGCTTATCTTATCGTAGAAAATGTTGGCAATATTCTTATAGATAGTCCCTACTTAGATCAAGTAAACGAAGATTTTTTGAAATCTCAGGGAGGAATAAGCTATTTGTATATCACTCATAGGAGTGCTATTGCTAAAGCCGCAGAAATTCAAAAAAAGTTTGACTGTACAATCATTATCCAAGAACAGGAAGCTTATTTATTGCCTAATTTAAGAGTAAAGACTTTTACCAAAAAATTTGCTCTTGACACTCAGATAGAATGTATCTGGACACCCGGTCACTCTCCTGGTTCTTCTTGTCTATATTACCGAAAAGCTGGTGGAGTTTTATTTACCGGACGTAATTTATTACCATTATCAGACTCTGAAATTTTACCTGTAAAGACTGCTACAACTTTCCATTGGAGCAGACAAATCAAAAGTATTGAACTACTCAAAAATATTTTTACCAAAGAAAATTTAACCTATATTTGCCCTGGTGCTTACACAGGTTATCTTCGAGGAAAGGGTTACATAGAGAATGCTTACGAAAATTTGTCACTCATAGATTTGACAAAGTTATCCGGCATGACTACTAATGCCAATTGATTAACATTCCTCGAACATTAGTCAGAAGGATTCTTGGTTAAACGATTCCACTTAAATTAGATTCCTTAAGCTATCAAACCTCGAATTACCTCTTTTCCCAAGAGGAGAAGCTTCAGGGGGGCTTGAAATAATCAAATCCTACTCCTATTTATTGTTTTCACAAATAAATTTGCGGAGCATTGTATTAAGGGATTAACCCCACTTAAAGCAACTGCGGAGGACTACAAAAATCTCTAACTTTTTATATTTACTCTTGAATTTTGACTTGCCAAGATTTTTAAAGCAGCTTGATACTGAGTATCTTTATCAGTTGCCACGTCTTCGCGAAGCATCGGTTCAGAAACAATGATTTTATCCGGCTTAATCCCTTGCTTATTAATATCTCGGTGATTTGGAGTTTCATATTTTGCAATTGTCACTGCTATACCAGATCCATTAAATAACTCAAATAGAGATTGAATTAAACCTTTTCCGAAAGTCGTTGTACCAACCAGCAGAGCACGTTTGTTATCTTGCAAAGCCCCTGCTAAAATTTCACTAGCACTAGCAGTACCTTCATTCACTAAAACTACTAAAGGAGCTTTAGTAATCGCTGTACCCTTAGCATCAAAACTACCTTGGATTCCTTGACGATTGACGGTGTAAACAATAGTACCGTCATCTAACCACATACGGGCAACTTCTACACCGGCTTGTAATAAGCCACCAGGATTATTTCTTAAATCTAAAATATATGCCTCTGCCCCTTTTTTTTCTAGACTAGAAATAGCAGTATTTAATTCTGAAGAGGCATTCGCATTGAATTGAGTTAAGCGAATATACCCAAAAAGCATTCCTTCAGATGAAGAACGTAGTTCTGCAATGACTGGATTGAGTTCAATGCGATCGCGTGTGAGTCTAACTTCTTTTGCAACCTCTTGATCTGTTTGAATTAGTAAAGTTATTAAAGAACCGATAGAACCTCGCATTCTATTCGCAGCCTCGTCAAGACTTAACTTATCTGTTGAGATTCCCTCAATTTCAAGAATGCGGTCATGAGGTTTAATACCTGCTTTATCTGCTGGAGAACCATCAATTGGAGTTACTACTTCTAGTTTTCCTGTTTTGGAATTTAAGGCTATTTGTAGTCCTACACCAGTTAATTCACCAGAAGTATTTACTTTTAAGCTGCGGTACTGTTGTGGGTCTAAGAAACGGGTAAAAGGGTCGTCAAGTCCTTCTAGCATCTTCCTAATAGCTTTATAAGCAGACTCATAATCATTCAATGGTTGCTTTAAAGCTTTTTTCCTAACATTTGACCAACTCTGATGATTAAAGGAATCATCCAAATAGCTACGATTCACAATTCGCCAAGCTTCCACTACTAATCTTTGTTCCTGAGTCAAAGCCTGTACTGGATTACAAAAACAGTTAAGAACTAAGCAAAATCCTAGTAATACTGATAATCCAGCTTGAAAAATTCGTTTGTATTTTAACCCCATTTTTAATTCCATTATTCAACCAAAATTGCCAAACTTATCTAAGAAGCGTTGTTTTTGATGAAATCTATCTCTCGACTATGTTACTTTTTTTATAGAAGTAGTGCATTCTTCTCATAAAGTTGTTTAAACAACATTCATGGCAAAAATGTCCTAATCTACTCATTTTTAAAGCTTTGTATGCATCTTACCTAGTTTAAGATGAGAATAAGGTAAGCAACATCTTTTGCTCAACTGTGAGAGCTAATTATGTTTACTTAATTATTACTTTCACATTTAGCGAATTAAAAAATTCCGCTTATTGCTTACACTATTTACAAAAATCCCAAAATTTTTAAATTGGGATATTTATCAACCGCAATCGTATCTTGGGAAATTAAGTTCACATGGCCAACGTTTATGACTGGTTTGAAGAACGCCTAGAAATTCAGGCGATCGCAGACGATGTCACCGATAAGTATGTTCCTCCTCATGTAAATATTTTTTATTGCTTGGGTGGAATTACACTAACTTGCTTCCTAATCCAGTTTGCAACTGGATTTGCAATGACTTTCTACTATAAGCCAACTGTTGCTGAGGCTTACTCTTCTGTACAGTACCTCATGACAGATGTAAACTTTGGTTGGCTCATTCGTTCCATTCATCGCTGGTCTGCAAGCATGATGGTACTGATGATGATTTTGCATACCTTCAGAGTTTACTTGACAGGAGGTTTTAAGAAACCCCGCGAGCTTACTTGGGTAACTGGTGTATTGCTAGCTGTAATTACAGTTTCTTTTGGCGTTACTGGCTATTCTCTACCTTGGGACCAAGTTGGTTACTGGGCTGTCAAAATTGTAAGTGGTGTACCAGAAGCAATTCCTGTAGTTGGTACTTTGATTGCTGACTTATTACGCGGTGGTTCTAGCGTTGGTCAGGCAACCCTTACTCGCTATTACAGCGCTCATACATTTGTATTACCCTGGTTAATAGCAGTGTTTATGTTACTGCACTTTTTAATGATTCGTAAGCAGGGTATTTCTGGTCCGTTGTAATTAAAGCAGCAAATAAAAAAGGTTTACTCATAGATTCATATTTAAGTTTAAGTTTTTGTTTTAAACTTATGAAAAATAAGTAATGAAACATTTAAAACTTACAACTGAAGTTTGAACTAAATAAACCAAATACAGTATTTACGAATCTTCAAGAAAGTAGAAGTAAATACATTTCTTCAGGAATTTCAACTTAATTTCTGTAAGCTATAAAATACAGTCATTGAGGGGATATCCTGAAGAAAACGACTATTATTCAGCAGGAGAACACATTTAAACATGGCAACTGTAAAAAAACCCGATCTCAGCGATCCAGCATTAAGAGCTAAACTAGCTAGAGGCATGGGTCATAATTATTATGGCGAACCAGCATGGCCCAATGACTTACTCTACGTCTTTCCTGTAGTAATCATGGGTTCTTTTGCTTGCATTGTAGCTTTAGCAGTTTTAGATCCAGCTATGACTGGTGAACCAGCAAATCCTTTTGCTACGCCATTAGAAATTCTTCCAGAGTGGTATCTATACCCTGTATTCCAAATTTTGCGCTCTGTTCCTAACAAACTTTTGGGAGTACTAGCAATGGCTGCTGTGCCTCTAGGTTTGATTTTGGTTCCTTTTATTGAGAATATTAATAAGTTCCAAAATCCTTTCCGTCGTCCCGTTGCAACCACAGTTTTTCTTTTCGGTACTCTTGTGACCTTGTGGTTAGGAATTGGTGCAACATTCCCAATTGACAAATCTTTTACTTTCGGGCTTTTCTAAGTATATTGTGCTGAAATATTTTTAGCCGCTGTTAGTTTCAGAGGCATATACAAGGGTTGTATATGCCTCTGAAAATTATAAAAATCACTAATTTTTAGTTATCAAGGTTGCACTTTCTAGATTTTGCAATTAAATTCAATATAGGATTGTGGGAATTTTAAGTTACGGTATATACACAAATTTTTCACCCACTCTATTTATATTACGGTCGATGCTTAGCATAGTGCAGCAGGATCATCTGACGGTAAATAGCGAATTAAAGCTTCTAAACCACGTTCAACAGTGGTTCGAACATTTTTGTATAAAAAATTTGCCTCCGCTTGGTTGGTCAGAGAATCAACTTTATCGTCTTAATCTTGCTTTAGCCGAAGGATTCACTAATGCAGTTCGTCATGCACATCATTCTCTACCTCCAGAAACCAATATTGATATCAGTGTCTCTTTGTGGATAGACAGATTGGAAATAAGAATATGGGACTATGGCAAACCCTTCAACCCTGATGCCATAACAGAGCCAGAACCAGGTACATTACAAGTAGGTGGATACGGGTGGTTTTTATTGAGACGTTTAGCTGACGAAGTAGCGTATGAACGTGATGAAGACAATAGAAATTGTTTATTGATTATTAAACATCGCTCAAAAGAATAATTTTGTGGATATGATTTCAATCTAAAGTTATTTTTATAGATCAAATATTCTTATCTTCATTAGATTACTTTCTTCAAATCTAAGCATGAAATCCTTTCAAAATAGGAAGTTTCTGTGAAAGAAATAATTAAACTCATAATTTTGTCAAGTAATATCAAGTCCGGGTAATTAATTACGCTATAAAATTTTTGAAGCCTTTATATTTCAATATATCAGCATCAATTTTATCGTAAGTGTTCAAACGGACATAATATAAAAAACAAGTCCAGCTTTATCATAATGCTCTAAGATTGCCTTTGATTTGTGTTTTCTAGACTAGCAAAGCAGGGGCAATATTTAATTAGCAACAAGTAAATACCGCTTTTTTGTCAATTTTGTGAGGCTAATTAATTATTTCACAGACTCAATTTTTGATGAACTAAATTACTCATATTTCTATTTTTCCTCTGCCGCTTAGAAATGTGGGCAAACTAAAATACAGAACTTGATTCCAATACTTAAATACTAGGGTATTCACTAGAGTCAAGAATTGTAAGTTAATACATTTACGTTCCTTAGTGACAAAAGAGGGATAAGAATAACTTTTGTTTTGTGAGAGTTATAGCGGGAATTAGTCAAAAAAGATGTCAAAAATAACTTCAAATACTTATGTGGTAATTGTTTAACATCGATTTACCTGTTCCCTTGATATGTCTGGGTTTGAGCCATTTTAAGCCCTCTAACGTTTTCCCTTACCCAGCAATGATTTGAGGTCATTTTAGCCCCTAAAATATCAAAGTCCCGATAGTCTTAGACATGTAGGTTAGGGGAATGAAATATTTATTAACACATGTAACGGTTGCTATATATAAAAGAATTAATATTTGGAAAAAGAATTGATGAAATATCAATTGAATATAAATCAGTAGTAACACTTAAAAACAAATTATATGAATTCTAAAAAATTTTTAACATGTATCAAAAAAGATTTTGAATACCGTAAAGTTAGCATTCGATTTATTCAATTCTCTTTGTTAAAATTTGACAGCAAGAATAATAAATTACCTTCATAAGTAAGGCTTTCAAGTAACTAAATAATTTGATTTCCTTGAAAACTTTGATGACTGTTGGAGATAAATTAGTCCTTATTGTAATTATTTCCACACTTGAAAAGCCTGCGAATAACAGAGGGGAGAAGGGGTAAACAATGAATAAAACTGCGCTTGTTACAGGTATTACTGGTCAAGATGGTTACTACCTGAGCCATTTATTACTTAAGCATGGCTACCGTGTCGTTGGACTTGTTCCACCACAACGCCAAACAAATTTAATTAAGTTAGGTTCCTTAGCAAATAAAGTTGAAATTTATACTGTAGATTTAAGAGATAGTGTATCGCTTTTAACTGCTGTAGAACAGTTGCAGCCAAATGAAATATATAATTTAGCAGCTCCGAGTTTTGTTCCTGACTCTTGGAAAGATCCTTTAGGTACTTTAGATTTAATTACTGGTACAGCTACTCGGCTTTTAAATGCAATCCGAGAGGTAGGTTTATCTACTCGTTTTTATCAAGCCAGTAGTTCAGAAATGTTTGGTAATGTAGACTGTTCTCCACAAGATGAGCAAACACCATTTCGTCCTAAAAACCCTTATGCTGCCGCAAAATTACATGCTCATTGGACGATGGTACATCATCGTCAAAGATACGGTTTATTTGCCTGTAGTGGTATTTTATACAATCATGAATCTCCTTTGCGATCACCTCAGTTTGTTACCCGTAAAGTAACTCTAGCTGCTGCTTCTATCAAATTAGGTGTTTCCAATAAGCTAGAAATGGGTAATTTAGATGCCAAGAGGGATTGGGGATATGCTGGAGATTACGTGGAAGCTATGTGGCGAATGCTACAGATTGACGAGCCAGAAGAGTATGCGATTGGCACAGGTCAATTACATAGCGTTAGAGATTTGGTTGCTACAGCTTTTGATTGTGTAGGACTTAACTGGGAAAAATATGTTGCTGTGAATACAGAACTGCTTAGACCAGATGAACATTTTCAATTAGTTGCAAACCCTAAAAAGGCAAAGAATAAATTGGGTTGGGAAACAAAAGTCAGTTTTGAAGAACTGATTGCACGCATGGTGCAAAAAGACATGGAAAATTTACAGAGTGGTGCTATAGAAACATTGACTGTCCAATCAGCAAGAGCATAGTAAAGTAATGTTAATTGGTAAAGCAAACAAAGATTTAAATTCCGATCATTTAAAAACTGAATACAGACAACATTTATTTATATTCTTAGAAATTTTTGAACGCGAAGGTGGTATTCAATCCTATGTGAAAGATATTTTTCGTGCTTATAACGAATTAGAAAAATCATACCAAGCAGATGTATTTTTGCTGCGAGATTCTTTCATAAAAGATAACCCTTTTGCTTCCGTTGATTTAAAATTTCATTATTTTAAGAGCCAATCTCAACAGTTGGGAAGAATGAAGATAGTAGCGGCGCTAGTGAGATATATTTTACAAAAGCGCCCTTCCAAAGTATTTTGCGGTCATATTAATTTAGCTATTTTAGTTCAAAGTATTTGTCAACCTTTAGGAATTCCCTATGTAGTTCTTACTTATGGAAAGGAGGTTTGGAAACCTTTACCTAAAAGGTATCAGAATGCTCTAGCAAATTCTTCTCAGATTTGGGCAATCAGTCGCTATAGTCGCGATCGTGCTTGTGCAGCAAATAATTTAGACCCAAAAAAGGTACGCATGTTACCTTGTGCGATCAATGGTGATAAATTCACTCCTGGAAATAAATCACCAGAGTTAATTGCTAAGTATGGATTAAATAACAAAAAAGTGTTGATGACCGTAGCAAGACTATGGTCTGGAGATATTTATAAGGGTGTAGATGTGACAATACGTGCTTTACCAAAAATTGTCACAGCTTTTCCTGAAGTCAAATACTTAGTTATTGGTCGAGGGGATGATCAACCTAGACTAGTACAGTTAGCTAAAGATTTAGAAATTGCAGATCGAGTAGTATTTGCTGGGTTTGTACCTACTGAAGAATTGATAAATCATTATCGAATTGCTGATGCCTACGTGATGCCCTCTCAAGAAGGATTTGGTATTGTATACTTAGAAGCAATGGCTTGTGGTATACCCGTAGTGTCGGGAGATGATGATGGTTCGGCAGACCCGTTACAAGATGGAAAAGTTGGTTGGAGAGTACCTCATCGTGATAGTGAAGCTGTCGCATCCGCATGCATAGAGATTCTTACTGGAGAAGATAGACGCTGTGATAGCACATGGCTCAGAGAACAGGCGATCGCAAAATTCAGTATAAATGCTCTTAGCCAGGGTTTGCAGCAGTACATTGTTACTTAATATCATATAGAATTAATATTTTTTTGTTCAATTCCATTTCATTCTGAAAGAGTCTATTCTAGTCTGATTCACTCAAACAAAGGAGATACTTTGATGAATAACAAAAAAATCTTTAGACCTTTGAAGAACCAAATAGATTAATCTCAGGCTCTTATGATTCCTATCCTCTAGGAACCCTAAACCTTTACTTAATACAGGGCTAGCTAAAATTTTCACAGTCCAGATGATTTATTAATTGTTTTCGATGTTGATTCCTAAATTTACCTTTTCATGGTGTTTTTTTAATCAAAAACTTATGACAGTTAATCAAACTAGTTATCCTAGAGAGGAGAACAGCAAAGTTTTTAAAAAATGAATCTTAAATCTTCTCAATTTAACTGGATCAGTCTTCGACCCTGGCTAACCTTACTGGCAATAGTTTGGTTGCTAGGTTCGATTGGATTAAGTTGGTTAGTTAATTCGTTGTTAATTATTTTTGCGGTAATGCTAATAGTTCCAATAGTTGGTTTTATTGGATTTCGCTGGTGGTTACAACATAATTTAGTTACTGAAAATTGTCCTGTTTGTGCATACGAACTTGCTGGTTTAAATAAAACTCAAGTGCAATGCCCTAATTGTGGTGAACAATTAGCAGTAGAAAAAGGGCATTTCCAGCGAATAGCTCCAGAGGGTACGATAGACATCACAGCAGTTGAAGTGAATACCCCAACTGATGAGTTGTGAAATATTTTTATCCCTCATCAATTAGTAAATTTTAGAGATTTCCAAAAATAATAAATGCAATAATTTGTTATTCGGAAGTCTCTTACTGACTTACCAAAAATATTTGTATAAATCTAACTATTCTATTTTTTAAGAGGGTACGATATTTTTTTTATATTTTAAAATTTTTTCAGGGAAAAGTTACAAGTAAAATTTATGGCTAATCTGACTGTTATAGGTGAATTATATTTATACAAGTACCTAAGCAAAATTAATTGTGTATTATCATTACGAAAAACGAAGCATAAGCTCTATCGAGCAGACTACGTCAACGCAGGGACTTGAAGTTTTCAGAATGTAAAATTAATTTTGCACAACTACTTATGACATATCATCCAAAGCGTTACTGAAAATTAATTTTAATACTTCTTATATTCAAAATAGAAAATCATTAACAAAACTATATTTCACAAACAAAAGTAAGGATGCAATTAACTTATGCCACTGTATCCTTACCATTTAGTAAACTCAATATTAATTTCAGGAGAATGTGTGTTATAAAATACATGTATAACAATGGAAGCATCTCAACTTTCGGAAGAGTATTCTTGTAATTTTGAATACAACATATTGAAGTTAATAATCTCAATCTTTGCAAATTATAGATTGAGATGCTTCCTTATAAGTTAGATTTAGAAGCCTCCGAAAATAAATCTAACCACATTAATAATGGTGCCTAAAGGACCTGCAACAACACCAATAGGGTCAGAAGCTTTAGCAAGTGTAGAGCGTCCAACAAGAACTACATCATTATTACGAAGTATGGGGTTAGTCTCTTCATTAATTCCGGCAGTTAAATCTACTTTAATTTTACGTTTGGTAACAGTACCATTCGGATTTAAACGCACTAGCTCAACTGTCTTTCTCCTAGCTCTAGCATCATTGAATCCACCCGCAGTTAGAATCGCTTTATTTAACGGACTATTAGGTTGAAGTTGAGTTTCTCCGGGTGTCTTTACTTCACCTACAACGCTAACTTGTATACGAGAAGGAGCTAATGTTGTTGTAGCAAGTTGAGTCGCTTCTGCTGGATTAATCTCTGTTGCTGTTGGGAATACAACAGTATCTCCATCTTGTAAAATAACATCTTGCTTGATGTCTCCACTTTGCAGCAATTGCCACAAATTAACATCAATTATTTGTTCTTGACCAGTTCTAGTTGGTCTTCTAATTTTTACATCGCGAATATTTGCTTGGGGTGTAATACCACCAGCAAGCTGTAGTGCTCGCATTACTGTCGGTTGTCCTGTTACAGAAGGTGCACCGGTAGGATTGTTTTCACCTCCGTTTGCTCCAGGAGTAACGAAGTAGGAACCAGGACGTATTACCTCACCAATTACTGCTACCGTACGGGGTCTGGTAGGATCAGCCGCGAAATTAGCTGCTGCTAAATTACGAGCAGTCGCAATATCAAATGTAGTTGCTGTAGGTACGTAAATAACGTCACCATCTCTAAGGGTGAGGTCTTGATTAATAGTTCCTCTCTCAATTAAGCTTTTTAAATCAATTGTTACGTCTCGACGTTGTGAAGGGCTGATTTGTCGACTTAATCTTACTTTCGTTACATCTGCGCTCATAGTTACACCTTGGGCAGTAGTCAGAGCAGCTAAAACTGTCGGATATTGTACACCAGGGTCATTTCCAGCGCCACCCTGTAAGCTAAGAGTATAGGAGCCAGGACGAGTAACTTCTCCAGCAACTAAGATGTTTATTGGACGAGGAGAAAGTAAGTTAACAGATATAATAGGGCGTTTTAAAAATCTTCTGTATCTACTAGCAATTAGGTCGGCAGCCTGTGTGGTTGTTAATCCCCTTACGGATACACTACCAATTAGTGGTAGATCGATAGACCCACCCGGAGGAATTTGGTACTCTCCAGAATATTCGGGAACTTCCAAGACATTTACTCGGACGCGATCGCCTCCTCCAAGAGTATATTTATCTACTACATAACCACCTGCTTGCGCTAATAATTTTGGTGAAGAAGGAACTCTCTGTTGAGCTAAACTTGCAGATGCAAAAGCAGTACATATATAAATTAACAGGGCAAAACCTGTCATAGATTTAGTCAATATTTTCAATAAGCCTGTATTAAGCATATTTACCTTTTACTAAGATATTTAAATTCAGTTGCTGAACACTTTCTTGTGGACTTTACTTACGTACTCAAGTTCCTTTGCCTTAGTTATTTTCATTGTAAAATAGCGTTTTTCAGGACGTGATATACCTCTTATTTTTGAATTTTTAATAAAGTTAATTTAAAGTTTATATCTATTTTTTAATTCATCTTACTCCGTTTATTAGTATTGATAAATACATGCTTTATAGGCATCGAATAAAAGGATTTTGCTTTAATTTACGCATATCCTACGACAAAATCAGGGATTTACTAAAATTTTCAAAATTTCATTGCATGTGTATTATAAGTATAAATTTTGGGTAACAAAACGATGGATTTAAATTCTATAAAATACATAATTTAAAAATCTATTATTCATAACAGATAATATGATTACTATATCTATTAACTTATTGAATATTTTTATACTCTTCATGACATAATTTATCGGTAAACACTGATAATCAGAGCCCATTTCTTGGCACAATGTAATGACTGAAGCCAAATATTTTTTATCAATTAAGCTAATAATTTTAAAACCAAAACCTATTTAATTATTGAAGATTTAAGAGAAATTTGATTTGATTCCCTAAAATAGTATAAGCACATTAACGGTTAACAAAATAAAGCAACTCTTCAATAAAAATTGAATTATATTGGAAAGCTTCTAAAAACAATCGTAACTAATCTCTAATTTGCTTCACGAAAAAATCTTCTAAAGTTGGTTGAGATAATTTCATGCCTATCAACATGCCCTCCATTAGTCTTAAACTAGCAATAAAGTCATAATGATCGCCTTCAAGTTCTCCATACCAAGAACCATCAGTTTGATATGCAAGAGTCGGTATCCATTTTCGCAAAACTTCTGTATCTCCACCTTTCCCAGAAACTTGATACTTTGTGGGAGTCCCTAACAAACTTTGTATAGAACCAGAACAAACTAACTCCCCTTTAGCTAATATACCTATGCGATCGCAAATTTGTTCGACTTCACTGAGTACGTGAGAGTTAAAGAAAATAGTTTTACCTGTAGCTTTAAGCTGTAAGATAATCTCTCTCATCTGATATCTTCCTAAAGGATCGAGACCAGACATTGGTTCATCTAAAAACACTAATTCTGGATCATTAATAATTGCTTGTGCTATTCCTATTCGTTGTAACATTCCTTTGGAATAACGCCGCATTTGCTTATTACGTGCCTCTACTTGAGACAAACCTACTAAGTTTAAAATCTCAGGAATTCGCTGTTTTTGAATTTTCTGAGAAATTTGAAATAATTCAGCAGTAAATTTTAGAAATTCCCAACCGGTCAGATACTCGTATAAATAAGGATTTTCTGGTAAATAACCTATGCGTTGTTTAACGCTTCGGTTACCTAAAGGCTTACCTAAAAGTAGTCCGCGACCAGAAGTTGAGCTAATAATACCTAAGAGTAATTTTAAAAGAGTAGTTTTACCTGCACCATTTTGCCCTAACAATCCAAAAGTTTCTCCGGGATAAACTTTCAGAGAACAGTTTTTCAAAGATACAATCTTTTGATTCATGAAAAAACCAGTGCGATATACCTTACGTAGGTCGGAAGTTAAAATCGCAGGAGGTGTATCTGGAATACTTGGTAGAGAATTGGTGGTTTTGACAACAGACTTCATCTAACTTCAAATTGTAGTTATAGCTACATCGAAAGTAACACTTCATTATAATTAACTCACTTATACAGCAAAATCAACATCTATTTTTTCCTGAGTATTCACCCATCCTGAAAATTCGTGATGGAAATTTAGAAGAAGCATTTGTAATATTGAAAGCTCGTCTTAGCAATATTACAGATGCTTTTTAGAATGATTACATTGATGCTGAGATCCTCTGCTTAGAATAGTGGCGATAATTTATTTAATTGTTAATTTGTATTTTAATAAATAAGTGTATATACTTGATTTGAAAATATAAGTAAAATTATTATACATATAAATCATGTTTTAATTTTGAAAAAATAGCTAGGGTCAGTAAATAGGACTTATAAGTAAGTGACATCGTAATGAGCAACTCTCCTTGTGTAAGTTCTCCTAAAAAGCAGTGTGAATAAACAAAGTTACTTTATTACCTTTGTATATAATTACATTCGTGACTAGTTAAAATTAAATGAATTATGTAAATTTGCAATTATCCTAAAAAGTGAGGCTAAGACAAGATATGGAATAAACTTTTATACTGGCTTTTAGCGAAAAAATGAATTACACATTAAAAATTTTGCTCTAAGCTTTCGATTTAACGCTTAAACAAAAATTATATTTATTATTTCGTTTTTAGAGTAATTCTTAAGTACTATTGCTTATTGACAAATGCTGTTTGATAAGTTTACTTATTAACCCTCTTGATATTCCTAACGGGCATTTTGGCTTTATTTATAATTGACCCCTACCAATAATTAAACTGAATTCCTGTAATGGTTACAAATTTATAAACTTTATTGAAAGTCAAGTTTGATATTCTACATAAAATACCTGTTATCACTTAAGATTTTATGTTGTCTTTATAAATATTTTTTAGAATAAGGTTTTTTTGTAAAATTTCTGTTAATTGGACAAAAATATACTTCTTACGAAGAAGATATAGATTTTAATTGATTAAATAGTTAAACATTGGGGATTAAACAGTACTAATTAATATCTGTAAGATATTCCTGTAACCTTGATAGTACTAATTTAGATGAGAGCACTAGTGTATTGCATCATTATCTTCACAGGTCATATATCTTCAAATCTTCTACTTAAATGTTTTTCCAAGAATATATATCTATTAAACGCATTTGTATGAAGATAATTGCATCCAATTAATATGTATCACTTTGATTTGATAACGATTTGGGAATAATGAGCATCTATGAAAAAAGTAAGATTACTCAACATAGTTATTGATAATTTCTCTACTATTGAGTTACTAAAAAAACTTAAAGAAGGTGGAATAGTCTTTACTCCTAATGTGGACCACCTAATTAAGTTACAAAGAGATGAAGACTTTTATGTAGCTTATAATGCTGCAACTTACAAAGTTTGTGATAGTCAAATACTAATATACGCATCAAGGTTTCTTGGTACCCCTTTGAAAGAAAAAATCTCTGGTTCTGATCTATTTCCCAAATTCTATCGCTATTACCAGAACGATAATGAGGTGAAAGTTTTTCTTTTAGGAGCAGCAGAGGGTGTAGCAAAATCTGCTCAGGATAATATAAATTATCTAGTTGGAAGAAATATGGTTGTTGATGTTCATTCTCCAACTTTTGGATTTGAAAATAAAGAACAAGAATGTTTAGAAATTGTTGAGAAAATTAATAATTCAGGAGCAACAGTGCTTGCAATTGGTGTAGGTGCTCCAAAGCAGGAGAAATGGATTCTTAAGTACAAAGACAGATTACCAAATATCAAAACTTTTCTAGCTATAGGTGCCACTATTGATTTTGAAGCAGGTAATAAAACAAGAGCACCAAAATGGATGAGTCAAGCTGGGCTAGAGTGGTTATATAGACTTTTATCCGAGCCAAGAAGATTATGGAAAAGATACATAATAGATGATTTGCCTTTCATTTGGTTAATACTTAAGCAAAAATTGAAGTTTTACAAAATACCATTTAGTATCTAAATCAGCTATTTTCTCAAGTTCTTGGTTTTTCAAATCCTAGATGGCAAACTCAGAGGAATATAGATATATCTATCTAAGTAGACACTTCAAAATCTATAAAACACCTTTAGAACTAGGAATTATATCTATACGTCTAGGATCTAATTCAACAGCCATTCGCATTGCTCTAGCGAATGCTTTGAAAGTAGCTTCAATAATATGATGGGAATTGATACCGTCTATCTGACGAATATGTAAGGTCATCTGGCTATGATTTACTATCGCCACAAAAAATTCTCGAACTAGTTGGGTATCGTAATTTCCTACCCTTTGAGTAGGAATTTGCAAACCATAACTTAGATGAGGACGACCAGAAAAATCTAGAGCTACTTGCACTAAAGACTCATCTAAAGGTGCAAGAAAGTGACCAAAGCGAACAATACCTTTGCGATCGCCTAATGCTTTTCCTAAAGCTTTTCCCAAGGTAATACCAACATCTTCATTTGTGTGATGGTCATCAATTTCCCAGTCCCCTTTGGCTTGTATATCCAAGTCGAAAAGTCCGTGGGAGGATATCTGATGTAGCATATGGTCTAAGAAAGGAATGCCAGTTGCTGCTTGACATTTACCCGTACCATCTAGATTAATCGCCACCTGAACATCAGTTTCACCTGTAGTACGTTTAACTGAAGCTATACGGGGAGTAAAATTTGTCTGCCCGTAATTTTCTAAGTGATTTTCATTAGTATTGCTAATTTGCATGATTATTGAAGGTTAATTTATATATGATTATCTGATGTTATTGAAATTTTATTCAATGAATTTACATCCGATACAAATCATTTTGCATGAATTTAGTGTTAGTTAAGAAAGAAAGTAAATAGGAGATTTGTAAACTGGGCTACGATATGCTCTATTCCTTATTTAATTCAATTCTTAATTTTCTGACTTTGACTTAAAATTTTCTATGTGTGCTCAAACTTCTTTGACTTTAAGCAACCAGCTACTTAGGAGCCGGAATTATCCCAGCTCCTAAATATCCATAAATGTAAAATAGGAATTATTACATTCCCATAATTTCATATCCTGCGTCTACATAAATAACTTGTCCAGTGATTCCGCTCGCTAAATTGCTACATAAAAAAGCTGCGGTATTACCTACTTCTAATTGAGTAACGGTACGCCGTAAAGGCGCTATTTCTTCTACATGATGAATCATATCCAGGATGCCACCAACAGCAGAAGAAGCCAATGTTCTGATTGGACCTGCGGATATAGCATTGACGCGAATTTGTTGAGAACCCAATTCTGAAGCTAAGTAGCGCACACTAGATTCTAAAGCTGCCTTTGCAACTCCCATAACGTTGTAGTTAGGAATTGCCCTAACACCACCTAAATAAGTCAAAGTTACGATGCTACCACCTTCAGTCATTAAAGGTTTCGCAGCACCAGCTAATTGAATCAAAGAATAGGTACTTATTTCCAGAGCTGTTTTAAAGCCTTCAAGAGAAGTACTACTGAATTCACCACTCAAATCATCTTTTTTAGCAAAAGCAAGACAGTGAATTAAAGTATCTAATTTGCCCCATTTTTGGCTAACAGTATCAAATGTAGATTTGACTTGTTCGCTATCTTGAACATTACATGGAAGAAATAAACTAGGACTCAGAGGTTCTACCAAGTCGCGCACCTTTTTTTCCATTTTGCCTTTTTCATCAGGTAGATAAGTAATACCTAAGTTTGCGCCAGCTTTATGCAGCTGTTGGGCAATTCCCCAAGCAATTGAGCGATTATTTGCAATACCTGTGACTAAGGCATTTTTCCCATTAAGATCCAGCATATAAATTGTTAAACATCATAATCATGCTTGAGCATACTAGAATCTGAGACTAGTTTGAAGTAAGGTTTTGAGTAAATTTTTGACTCGATATTTCAAATAAATGTTTTAAACAAGTATAGAATTCTATAATTTGTCAGGAACTAATAATTCCTACAAATCTTCCGTAGCAATAGTAAATAATTATCGGGAAACACAATCTAAAAATAATAAAAAATTATTTTCATACATTCATTCTAAGTACCTTGTAGCTATCTAGATAGCGCGATTTTGGAATTTATTTCTTAAAATAATCTGAACATATCTAGATAAATATTTGTTTTTTTGTTGATAAAACCGGATAAATATAAATTTTGTAAGTAACTATCAAAATAAGTAGATCGAAAGATGAAAAATTATGTATCATGATGAACAAACAGTTAAAAGGAAAAGACATTGAGTATAGGAAATCACAAAAAGTTTGATATATCAAACTCGATTTTCAATTGTATTTTTAGGTAATCTGTTTTGTTTTTCCGGCATTGGGTAGGGGAAGGGAGATGATTGTGACACAAGATAAGGCCCTAGCAAATGTTTTTCGTCAGATGGCAACTGGAGCTTTTCCACCAGTTGTCGAGACGTTTGAACGGAATAAAACTATCTTTTTTCCCGGCGATCCTGCTGAACGAGTTTATTTTCTTTTGAAAGGTGCAGTCAAACTTTCCAGGGTGTATGAAGCAGGAGAGGAAATAACAGTAGCATTGCTGCGGGAAAATAGTGTATTTGGTGTTTTATCTTTGCTAACAGGGAATAAGTCAGATAGGTTTTACCATGCAGTGGCGTTTACGCCTGTGGAATTGCTATCGGCTCCAATTGAACAAGTTGAACAAGCACTTAAGGAGAATCCGGAATTGTCCATGTTGATGTTGCGGGGTCTCTCCTCGCGAATTTTACAGACAGAGATGATGATTGAAACCCTTGCACACCGAGATATGGGTTCGAGGCTAGTAAGCTTTTTATTGATTCTTTGTCGTGATTTCGGAGTTCCTTGTGCCGATGGAATCACAATTGATTTAAAGCTGTCCCATCAGGCGATCGCTGAAGCAATTGGTTCTACTCGCGTTACAGTCACCAGACTCTTAGGAGATTTACGTGAGAAGAAGATGATTTCTATTCACAAGAAGAAAATTACAGTTCATAAGCCTGTAACTCTAAGTCGGCAGTTCACTTAGAATGATGGTTGGAGGAAGAAAAGCAGGAAGAGAGTGGTAGTGTTTATTATTTTATTATTGAAATGGATTACCTACCGCAAAAAACTGGAAGCTCATAGAAAAATCAATGAGTAATTCCAGCTATTGCCAATTTCCTCCTTCCCACAGAGAATGACTGTTGTAGTAGGCTGTATCTGGAAAGACTTCGCTAATTCATAAACATGGACGCCGGGTACATCCTGATTATTGCAGTGTTAATTTTGGGTGGCGTAATTGCAACCGTGGGCGATCGCATTGGCACCCGGGTTGGCAAAAAGCGCCTCTCACTTTTTAACCTGCGTCCTAAAAAAACAGCTGTACTAGTAACGATTTTTACGGGAATCGGTATTTCTGCATCAACTTTAGGAATTTTATTTTTAGTAGATGATGGATTGCGTAAAGGTGTATTTGAGTTGGAAGATATTCAGAAAGACCTTAAACGCAAGCGAGAGCAGCTTAAAGTAACTGAACAACAGAAAAATCAGGTAGAGCAGGAGTTAGAACAAACAAAAGAAGAACGAGCGAATGCACAACAAGAACTTAAAAAAATTGACCGTTTTTTGCAAAAAGCAAATACTAAACAGAAAGAAACTCAAAAGCAGTTAAATCTTACTATTACCAAACAAGCTCAAACTCAAAAGCAGCTACAAGGTACTCGCTCTCAATTGGGTCAAGTAGTTATACAGTATCGTAGAGCGCTCAAACAATTACAAAGCGTTTATAACGAAAGAAACAAACAATTAGCAGAAATTAAACGACTTCAAGCAGAGCGAGAAAAACTCTATCAAGAAGCAAAACAGGCAATAGCTGATGCTCAAGCAGCGATCGATAAACGTGACCGCGAATTGGCTCAACGCAAAACAGAAATTCAGCAGCGCGATCGCGAATTGAGTAAACGTCAGGAATTAATCGAAGAGCGCGATCGCGAATTAAGTAAACGTCAGAAATCAATTGAAGAGCGCGATCGCAAGATTGCGCAGTTGGATAACTTGATTCAAAAGCGTAATCTGGAAATAGGGTCGCGAGAGAAAGTAATCGCTCAACGGGAAGCTTTACTCAAGCAGCTGGAAAAGCGACAAAACTTTTTGCAACAGCAACTAGCAAAATTAGGACAATCTAACCGTGACTTTCGCTTAGGTAAACTGGCTTTATTTCGCGGTCAGGTACTAGCTGCAGCAGTTGTTAGAGTTCAACCACCTTTAACATCTCGTCAAGTCGTCTTAAAGCTATTACAGGATGCTAATCGCAATGCCAAAATAGAGTTAACCGAACCTGGTTCTAACCCAGCAGCAAAGTCAATTATTCAATTAAATCAAGATCAAATCAAAGAGTTGAGTAAAAGAATAGGTGATGGTAGAGAATATGTAATGAGAGTTTTCTCTGCTGGAAACTATGTCAGGGGTGAGAAAAATATTGATATTTTCACTGATACATCATTGAATCAGAGAGTTTTTTATAAGGGAGAAGTGCTTGCAACAATTAATGCAAACCCTCAGAAGATAAATTTTGACCAGTTGCAAGAAAGAATACAACAGTTGATTTACGCTTCAGAATTTCGCGCTCGTAATGCTGGAATTTGGGAAAGTATTCAAATAGATACAAGTTTTATACGTTTTTTAGGACAAATTAGGCGCTATAATCGACCAGTTGAAATTAGGGCTGTTGCCGCTCAAGATACTTATACTTCTGGTCCATTAAAAGTTACATTTCTTGTCATTAGCGATGGTCAAATAATCTTTAGTACTTAATATCGATTACTGATAAAAAAAGTAGCTATTTTTACATTTACTCTTGCATAATACTTCTTTTTGAAATCTAGAGGGAGTAGGAACATAAAGTAGAAAATCCAAAATATAAGCCCTAGGTACTGGGAAAATAGAAAATAGTCCAGCTATTTCCTTTAAACTTTTGTTTTGTCACCCCATTACCAATTACCAGCATCAATTGTAAGATAATTCATATCTGAACTACACATCTTGATTACTGTTTAATTAATATGAACCGTGGTGAATTTTCTCCTACACAACCATTTATTTTAGGATTTGACCCCGGACGTGATAAGTGTGGTGTAGCGGTCATGAGTTTAGATAGACAACTACATTATCACCAGGTTATACAGGCAGATGCCGCTGTTCTTACAGTAGAAGAACTTCGCCATAAGTATCCTATATCACTGCTAATCATGGGTGATCAAACTACGGCTCGAAAATGGAAAAAAAGTTTGTCCGATGAACTAAAAGAACCATTAAACATAATTTTGGTAGATGAACGCTACACAAGCTTAGAAGCACGCGATCGCTATTGGATAATGTACCCTCCCAAAGGTTTATCTAAGCTTATGCCTAAAGGTATGCGCCAACCACCTAGACCGATAGATGATATTGTTGCCATCTTACTAATTGAGAGATATTTAAATCGTTTAACAGAGGTGTCTTAAAGTTTTGTCTTAAATATTGATAATCATTAAATTGAGAAAAGCAGCTTAGAAAAACTGAAATCACCCATCTTTATAAAAAAAATTAATGAATGTGTTATGTGCAGCTTATAATTCTGCTCTAATAGTAAAGGCGTAATCTCCTCCTGGCTCTAATTGATAATCTTTTTGTTCAAGAAAGCGGCTCAGAGGTTCTTTAATTAAAGCGCGACCTTGAGACGGCTTGACTAACAGTGAACTTTGGCGAAAATGCCATTGAAATTTCCATTCAAAATCACCTGCGCTAACTTCACCTTCAATAATTCCATTTTGCCAAGATTGTCGGACAATCCTTACGTGGGCTATAGTTTCTGGCAGTCGTTTTGCACTCACAGTTCTTTATATAGGGATTGAGTTCAAAGCAGACTATATGAACAAACAATTTCTTTAATTTATAGCAAATTCTCGGTATAAATTGAATATGAATTTAAATTTATATCAACAAATCATAGTTTTTTTATTGTCTTTTTACTCTAGGAATCTGGTTTGATTATTGTTAGTGTGTCCTACACTTGCGCATATGATATGCTGGTTTTGAGTGCTTTTATAGCCCGTGAGAGCATGACTTTTAGTATAATTTGCATAACGCTGTATTTCTAGGGTTATAAATGATTACACTCCTACTAAGAAAATGGCATTAAAGCGAAGATAACATCAACATACCAACATATATATACACTCTTTACAAGTCGGGAAATACTCTCAAGGCAATGTCTTCACTTTTATCTCACCTATGTATTTTTTTGGAAAACATAGTAAGTATGAATTCTAAGAGCTTAATTAACAAAAACCTATTAAGTTTGACGAGAAGAATAATTAAGAGTGAAAATGAAGTATATTCAAAAATAATAGAAATGCATAATAATATTTTGATATAGAATATTTATCTAAAAAGAAACTTTGAATGAATTTTAAACGAGTAATTACATAGTTTTTAAGAATTAAATCAAAAATCAAATATTAAAGTTATCTGTATTTAGGAAAAACTAAATTTCATTTATTTTCTTAGAGTGATTTACAAAATAAATCAATATAATAACATTGCTATAAAAGTAGTTGGATAAAAATAAAACCAACTATATGGCGAAAAATATAATATAAATATAAAACATATAAAATATTTGTAATTGCTGTGTTTCCCTAGGTTTAACTTAGTTTCGGGTATAGTTACAAACATTTGTAAAAACAAGTTTATAAATACCTATTTACTTACCTTTAATAAAAACTATTCTTTTCATCCTTCATTAAATTCTTATTCTAAAAGCATTTCAGACTAATTGAATTTCACAGAAATTAATTAGAATAACTGTATATAATTCAAATTTACTGCTGCAATTATACAATTATAAATGTAAGGTTAAAAATCAAGCTCAATATAAAACAAAGATTTTGATTATCCTTACAATTACTTGATTTCCATCACCAAATTATTACCAATCAAATCATTTAGTTTTTTCTTGGTGTTAAAAGTGATGGAAGCCATATTTTGATTACTAATTTTATACATTCTTGATTTGATTTTAATCAGTGGGGTTGAGCTAACCCCATCCGAAAAATGATTTTAGATTTGTTACGACTTCAAACCCAAAACCAACCATATCGAGAATTACCGATTAACAGTTGCTTGTTCTCTTGCAGCAGCAGCTTGATCGGGATGAATACCTAAGCGGGTAAGGTTGATTCTACCTTTATTGTCAATCTCTCTTACTTTAACTATTACCTCATCACCAACAGCAACTTCATCTTCAACTTTACCAACTCGGTAATCCGCAAGTTGCGAAATGTGAATCATACCTTCCTTTCCAGGTAAAAACTCAACAAATGCTCCAATAGGAATAATGCGAGTAACTCTACCAACGTAAACGTCACCTTCATTAAGCTTACGAGTCATACCTTGAATGATTCCACGGGCTTTTCTAGCTCTAGACTCATCTAAAGCAGAAATTGTAACTGTCCCATCATCATTGATGTCGATTTTTGCACCAGTCTCCTCAGTAATTCCTTTGATAGTTTTACCGCCTGGTCCAATAACCAAACCAATCATATCTGGGTCAATTTTAATACTGAGTAAGCGGGGTGCATATGGTGACATTTCCTCGCGAGGTTGATCTATGCAAGCCAGCATTTTATCTAAAATGTGTAATCTTGCCCCTTTGGCTTGATTAACAGCTTGAGCAATTACATCTAAAGATAAACCGGAAATTTTCATATCCATCTGCAAAGCAGTAATACCACTATCAGTTCCGGCGACTTTAAAATCCATATCTCCTAAGAAATCTTCAATACCCTGAATATCAGTAAGTACTCGTATTTCTTCACCTTCTTTAATCAGTCCCATTGCAGCACCACTCACAGGTTTGCTGATTGGTACACCGGCATCCATCAATGACAGTGTTGAAGCACAGACAGAACCCATAGAAGTAGAACCATTAGAGGAAAGAACTTCTGAGACTACCCGAAGAACATAAGGAAATTCTTCTTTTGAGGGCAATACTGTTAGTAAAGCTCTTTCTGCTAAGGCTCCGTGACCGATTTCTCTACGTCCAGGTGCACGTAATGGTTTGGTCTCTCCTACAGAGAATGGAGGAAAATTATAGTGGTGCAGATAATACTTTTCTTGTTCTGATTGTAAATCATCAGGTAGTGACTGAGCATCTCCTGGCGTACCAAGGGTACAAGTAGAGAGAACTTGTGTTAGTCCTCGATTAAACAAGCCACAACCGTGAACACGTTTCGGTAAAATTCCTACCTCACAAGATACTGGACGCACTTCATCTAACTTGCGACCATCAACCCGGACTCCATCTTCTACAATTTGTCGTCGCATCAGTTTTTTGGTGATGCTCTTAAAGGTATTTCCTAATACCTTACTATTGCTTGAAACAGCAACTCGAATCGGATTTTCTTCATCTAATTCTTCAATCTCATCAGCTATTTTAGCCTTAACTTCATCTAAAGCTGCGTCACGCTCATTCTTACCGAATTCAAACTGGGAAAGAATATTCTTAATTTCATCTGTTGCGCGATCGCTAATAAATTCGTCTAAGGATTCATCGACGACTGGTGGTTCTTCTTTAACGATTTCGATACCCAAATCATCCATGAATTCATGTTGGGCTGCAATTAAATCCTGTACTGCTTCGTAACCAAATTCAATCGCTTCATTAATATCTTGTTCAGGTAACTGGTTTGCTCCTGCTTCTACCATAATTACACCGTAAGGTGTACCTGCAACAATTAAATCCAAGTCACCAGCTTTAATTTCACTGTAGGTAGGATTAATGACAAAATCATCACCCACTAAACCAACTCTCACGGCTGCCATTGGACCGTCAAAAGGAATTTTGGCAATTAAAGTAGCAATACTTGCACCAGTAACGGCTAAAACATCTGGTGGTACTTGTTCATCTACAGATAAAGTAGTGGCTATAATTTGTAGATCGTCTCGCAACCAGGAGGGAAATAAGGGACGTAGCGGACGATCGATTAAACGACTAGTAAGAATTGCTCTTTCTGGGGGACGACCTTCACGTCTGAGAATTCCACCAGGAATTCTACCTGCGGCGTATAATCTTTCTTCGTAATCTACTGTTAAAGGTAAAAAATCGATACCTTCTCTTCCCGGCGATCGCGTCGCTGTGACTAATACTGATGTTTCCCCAGATTGTATCAAAACAGACCCACCAGCCTGGGGTGCAAGTGAGCCGAACTTCAGTCGAATATCCCTTCCGTCAAAGGATATTGACTTCTCAAACTCTTCCATTCAGTTCTTTTTCCTTCTATGCACGCTATTCTCTCTCTGTGGCAATCCTAACATTTCTATACTATTGCTGGTTATTTGCACACAAAGGTAAACAAGTGATTCACCCAACAGGGCGATACATTATCAGAGCATCTACCATCTGCCTGCTTTTAAGCAATACACCTTGAGGAATGCGACCAATGGTATTAAACCCTAAAGATTCCCAAAGTCTAACAGAAGGTATATTGGTTTCAAACACTAAATTTAACATGACTCCCTGATATTTTTGATTTGCTGCTGCTTCGAGCATTGTTTTTCCCATTAAGCGACCTATTCCTTGACCTTGCCATTCTGGGTCTACAATAAATCCAGCATTGCAAATATGACTGCACCTTCCAGGGAAATTTGGTTTGATGAAAAATGCTCCTAGTACTTGTGTCACAGTTTTTTCCAATTTCCTGACCACATAGGATTTACCCTGCATCCAGTAGCTGTAAAATTCTGTCTGGTCTAAAGGATTAGTTTGAGGATAGCTGTTTCCTGACAAAATAATAATATTTAATAATTCCCTTACCTTTTCTGCTTCTTGGGGATGCATATAGTCTAGTTCGACTTTGGCATCATTTTTTAAATTACTATGGATGGGAAATTGCATGAAATAAACTGATGATTGAGAAACAATAATTTATTTGCTGGATTTTATTGTATTGTTTTATCTAACAATAAATTAATAATACTAAAGATAAAGATTATTAAATTTTTCCTTTGTGGGTAATTCTTTAAAATAGGAAATAAACTTTTCAATTAATTAAGGGGCTAGTACTGCTACGGGTAATTCAAAATTTAAAATGTAAAATTCAAGATAGTATTTGGCAACCTCTCAAAATAACAAAACACTTGTTAGATAGCGTTTTTATCGATTTGAAAGAGTAATTTATTTACTTAATTACTGTACTCGCTTCCAAATCGGAATTTGGCACAGGAGAGAGAATATATAAAAAAGAGCTGGTAATGTCAATCTAAATTACGTAGTTGCAAATAATGCTTAAGTAATAATTTTGTAGCTTGCTTCTCGCGAAAGCGAATATCTTGTTTGTTGGAAAGGTTTTCGCTGAGTATGCACGAATTTTGCTCTTTGCAGGACTTCCCGTAAGGTATTAATAATTTTCAATTGAAGTGAAGGAACTGACATGTATAAGCTTTTTAGGAATATTCCATCACATAGATACTTCTACATTTGCGGGAAGGAAAAGATTACCAAGTTCTGGTTTCCCTAGAGACTTTGGTTCTTCTAGGTCAAAAAATATTAGGTCTTAATGATATTTGAGTAGTTAAGGAATGGCAATTTTACATGGTATTTGGATCGTTGAAAATCATCAGAATTTTTTATTCCTTTGGGGAGAAAAATGGCAAAGCTTATCTAAGCAGGTTATTGAATTGGATTCGAGTATCTTAAATTATGACGCAGCGATCGCTCAAGAGGAATTATTAGAGTGTCTTCGTTCTCATCAATTAAGATTGGATAATTTTCCAACATCTGAAGAATACTATGGTAGTAAGGTTATCAATCGGGGCAAAGGAGCATCTGCTGATGAGTATTTGAATAATTTACCTACTACTCAAAAGGTAATCGCTTTACCGACTCAATTTATTATTGCTAAGAAGACCGCTAGTAAAAAAACTTCTAGTCAAAAGACTACTAGTAAAAAAATTCCACCAATACCTATATTGCCAGTAAATTATGGGGATATTTGGGAAGTAGATACATCTAATGTATTTTTGCACCCCTGGAAAGTATCTGGTTTGCTTCTAAATTCCGAGCAGGCTAATCAATTACTTGGATCTGTACCTTTGAATTTAAGTGAAGAAGAAAACGCCTTTGTCGGTGGAGATTTAGGTTTTTGGTCTCAGATGGCTCGCTGGAGTTTTGATTTAATTGCCAGATGTAAATTTTTACCGATTATTCAAAAAGATTTAGATACGGATGCCACAGCCCGATGGCAAGTATTATTGGATAGTGCGGTTGATAGTACTCGACTGGAAAAATTCTCCCGTTTAATGCCTGTAGCCTGTAGGATGTACCAGCAAGAAGCTGATGTGGCTGATGTGGAAAATTTTGGTGAATGGTATCTAAATTTGCCATCATCTCCTCAAGAATTAATTATTGACTTTCTGAATTATTCCGTAGATGCGCAAGTTAGAAAGATGGTAAATGCCTTGGGTGCTGCTGAAACCAGGCTGATTGCTTCTTTACCCTTTGTAGTACGTCAGTGGTTACAAAGCTTGACTAGTGATTCTAATCTAGTAAAGGCTGATGCGATCGCTATTGAAAGGTTGAATGCGGCTCTGAAGGCTTGGAAAATGCCTTTACAATACCAGCTAGCGGAAAAAAGGGAGTTTCGCACTGCTTTTGAGTTACATCCCCCTCAAAAGGGAACAGATTGGATTTTAAGTTATTGTTTGCAAGCAACTGATAACCCAGATTTTTTAGTAGATGCGGAAACAATTTGGAAGCATCCAGTTGAAAGCTTTGATTATCAAGAAAGAATTATTAAACAGCCTCAAGAGAGCTTTTTACAAGGTTTGGGTTTAGCTTCCCGTCTGTATCCTGTGATCATTCCTAGTTTAGATACTGAATATCCGAAATTTTGTACCCTCAATCCTCAGCAAGCTTATGAGTTTATTAAGGCTGTAACTTGGCGTTTTGAAGATAATGGCTTAGGAGTAATATTACCTGCTTCTTTAGCTAATCGAGAAGGGTGGGCAAACCGTTTGGGTTTGAAGGTAACAGCTCAAACTTCCCGCAAAAAACAGGAAAGTCTAGGTTTACAAAGTTTGCTTAATTTTAAGTGGGAATTAGCTATTGGGGGACAAACCTTAAGTAAAGAAGAATTTGATTCCTTAGTAGCTAAGAATAGCCCCTTGGTAGAAATTAACGGGGAATGGGTAGAGTTACGAGAGCAAGATATTAAAACAGCTCAATCTTTCTTTGATTCTCGTCTGAATGGGAAAAAATCAACCCGTAAGGGAGAAGAAATCACCATTACTTTAGAAGATGCTTTGCGTTTGGGTACGGGAGATACTCAAACTATTGATAAGTTACCCGTAGTTAATTTTGAAGCTAATGGTTCATTAAAAGAATTGATTGGAACTTTAACTAATAACCAATCTCTGGAAAATTTACCCGTACCTGAAAACTTCCAAGGTGAATTACGTTCCTATCAAAAAAGGGGATTCTCCTGGTTAGCCTTTTTAGAACGCTGGAATTTAGGTGCTTGTTTAGCTGATGATATGGGTTTGGGTAAAACCATTCAGTTCATTACTTTTTTACTACACCTTAAAGAGAATAATAATTTAGAAAACCCCACCTTACTTGTCTGCCCCACCTCTGTAATTGGAAACTGGGAAAGAGAAGTGAGAAAATTTGCCCCTGTATTAACAGTGTTGCAGTATCACGGTGATAAACGTCCCAAAGGTAAGAAATTCCAAGAAGCTGCCAAAAAACACGATTTGATAGTTACTAGTTATTCACTGGTATATCGTGATTTAAAATCATTACAAAAAGTATCTTGGCAAGGAATTGTTTTAGATGAAGCCCAAAATATTAAGAATTCTGAAGCAAAACAATCCCAAGCTGTACGAGAATTGGAAGCAAACTTTCGTATTGCCTTAACCGGAACTCCAGTAGAAAATAGATTAAAAGAGTTATGGTCTATTTTAGACTTCCTCAATCCCGGATATTTAGGTAACAAGCAATTTTTTCAGAGACGATTTGCAATGCCGATTGAAAAATATGGCGACGCTAAATCTTTGCATCAATTGCGATCGCTAGTACAACCATTTATCCTGCGTCGTCTGAAAACTGACAAAGATATCATTCAGGATTTACCAGAAAAACAGGAAAATAACGTCTTCTGTAGCCTTTCCCCATCTCAAGCACAACTGTATCAAAAAGTAGTCGATGATTCTTTAGTAGAAATCGAATCAGCATCCGGATTACAACGTCGTGGAATGATTTTAGGGCTGCTAATCAAACTCAAACAAATCTGTAATCACCCCGCTCAATATCAGAAAGCCAAAAAGCTCGAAAGTAATAACTCAGGGAAATTACAACGTTTAGAAGAGATGTTGGAAGAAATTGTCACCTCCGGCGATCGCGCTTTGATTTTTACTCAATTTGCGGAGTGGGGTAAACTTCTTAAACCATACCTGGAAAAATATTTAAACAAAGAGCTATTTTTCCTTTACGGTAGCACTTCCAAAAAACAACGGGAGGAAATGATAGATAGATTTCAGCATGACCCCCAAGCACCACCAGTAATGATTTTATCTCTGAAAGCAGGTGGTGTAGGTTTGAATTTAACTCGTGCGAATCATGTCTTTCACTTTGACAGATGGTGGAATCCAGCAGTTGAAAATCAAGCTACTGATAGAGTATTCCGTATCGGTCAAACCCGTAATGTACAGGTTCATAAGTTTGTCTGTACGGGTACCTTGGAAGAAAAAATTCACGACATGATTGAAAGTAAAAAACAGTTAGCAGAACAAGTCGTGGGTACAGGTGAAGAGTGGTTAACAGAACTTGATACTGATGCCCTTAGAGATTTATTGATACTCGATCGTAATGCGGTGATTGAGGATGAGGAAAAGTAAGTTTGGGAAGGGTCATAGTTAATAATTGATAAATACTTGTGCCTGCATTAATTAAATATTTTGTTTGCTTTATAAATAGGGAATAGTGAATAGGAAAAAACTATATGACTAAGCAGTAAAATATCTAGATAATTTTGTTCGACTACTTAAGTACAGGTTTAGCAGTATCAAACCCTAGTTAACTAACAACTGATAATTGACAATGACTGAATACACAACATTACAAGCAAGTAGAGAATGGTGGACGCAAAGGTGGCTAGAATTATTAGATTCCTATCGTTTTAAAAAGCGTTTGGAAAGAGGAAGAAACTATGCTCGTCAGGGTAATATTCTCAGTATTGAATTTCAAGGAGCAAAAGTTATTGCAAAAGTTCAAGGTAGCGAACCTGAACCTTATACTGTTTCTCTTTTCTTAGAATCATTTAGCAATGAGGAATGGGGTTTTATTATTGAAACCATGTCAAGTAGAGCCATTATTCCTGCTAAATTATTAGCTGGAGAAATGCCGCAAAATATAGAAGAAGTATTTACTGCAAATGGTTTATCTCTATTCCCCTTCACCCTTTCAGACGTAAGGAGTCGGTGTACTTGTCCAGATAAAGCTAACCCCTGCAAACACATAGCAGCTATCTACTATGAATTAGGCGATCGCTTTAGTGAAGACCCATTTGTACTGTTTCAATTACGGGGGTGTAGTAAAAGGCAAATAATTAATTATTTACGTCTATTTCGTAGTGGCATGAAGCCAGAGGATTTTATTGAAGAAAGTTTAAGTAAAGAAGATGTGGGTCAAAAAGATTCAAGTCAAGACTTTGAAGAAAGCACAAAGGTAGAAAATACAGAACAAATTGCAACACAAGTTTGTCAAGTTGAAGACACTGAATCTTTATTAATTCCATCTGAATCTATTAAATTTGAACCAATTAAAATAGATCAATATTGGAATTACAGCGAACCTTTAGAATCCTCTTTAGTTGTGATATCACCTACAGTTAATGAAACTGTTATAGATGTTCTTGGTTCCATACCTTTAGCAAAAGATGAGGAGAAAGTTGCTAATATGACATCTGCTGATTTGGTAACGAAATATTTAGATTCCATTTACAAAGATGTCAGTCAAAAAGCTGTTTTAGCAGCAATGAGTTTGAATCAATAATTTTAATTAAATAACAACACATAGGAAAATTGATAGTTGGGTAACACCTAGGCATCGAACAAGGGATTAATATTGGGCATTTTAATAATCAGAACTTTACTCAGATATCGTTTTGGCAGTTGAGACGCAAATTTGAAGCACTCTACTCTCGATATGGAATTGAGTATATTAAGCAAGAGGAAAGTTATACTCCTCGTGCCAGTTTTACGACCAAGATTCCATAACTGTTTATAATGCCGACAATCCGATCAAGCCCAAATTCTCTGGCACAAGAGTCAAGGGTGGATTGTATCGGACAAAAGATAAATATTACTGTTCGAGCTATATAAATGGCAGTGCCAATATTTTGACTAAAAGTATGCACAGACTCTTTTAGGAGCGAGTAAGTAGCGGGTTTTTGGAGAACCTTTTAGGGAAGATCTTGGAATAAAGAATTCTTTTCAGGGAGAGGCTTGTATTTCTCTTGGTGCCGATCCTCAAGGCAATGCGATTCGCCGAGGTAGCATCGCTAAATTATTCAATTAACAAAACTTTATCTTCTTTTGAATTTTGAATACCGGAATTTTGAATTGTTTCGGTCAATACCGGAGTAATTTCTACAGAAGTAATTATTTTATTGTAGCTACCTAAGATGTATGAAAATTTGGAGAATTCATTGATTTATAAGTAAACAAGAAGAAAATAGATTCAATTAGCAAAAATTTATAAAAATTTTGTATGCATAATTCGTAATATTTAATTTACAAAAGTTAATTTATTTGAATAACTAAGAAATATTCCTATTTAAGTACGAGATTACAGGTGATTTAGATGTATTATAATATTTTATAATCTGTAGAGCCGTATAAATTATTTTCAAAATATTGGGTTAGTAACCAGCTAAAATTAACCTATTAACCTGATATTTTTATGAAAAGCATATTACAAGCTTTGAAAAGCAGAAATTTTTTTAATCCTAATTATTAAGTTTGGTAAATTCTATAGTAATTAAAACTACATCAAACAATGATTTATTTCCCATGTTTGACAAGTGCTATTTCTTATGTATATTGACAAATAAGAATAAAGTTAAATATTGCTAAATGTAAGGACAGAATTCCAAGAATTACGCAATTGTCATAATACCCGCTAGGTGTATGACACTAAAAACCTTATTAACCATTATTCGGGATAAGCTCAACCCCTCATTATATCGTTGCTTGCAAAGGTATATGTCAACGTGTTTGTGTTGTTTGAGCCACTCACAGTTAAATCAACTAAATCAACCTGACTTTTCCCGAAATGGCTTTTATTAATAAGTTCTGAGGACTTTTCCCCCTATCTACACGCTTTGTCTCAGAATCCCACCACATTTATGGGTGGGAGTATATCAATGATAAGTATTTGAATAATTTAAATTATTTAAATAAATACCTCAGAAACAAAATTCCCATGTAAACCATAAGGAACATGATGTTTCAAATGCAATTTGGCAATAGGTCCCTTAGTCAAATCTTTGGCATTCAATATCACTACATCTGAGCGATCATTGCCTGCATCATAAGTTAAAGCTAATATCCAACCGTCATCTTCAGAAGCCGCATTAGGACGGGTTACAAAAATTGGTTCTCCAGCAAAACCTCTTGGTGCTGCACTCCAAAGCTGTCTTTCACCTGTTTCTAGATCGAGCTTGAGAAATGCTTGCAGGGGTGCATTACCTTGTAAATCATGGGCTGCACCTATATATATATATCGATATTCGCGTCCAACGTTTTGAGGATTAATGCTAGGAAACTCGCAACAACGACTTTCAATCAATTTCTTTTCTATACTATTCTTTGCAAGATTAATTTTGAATCGCCACAATTGACCAGGTTTAAGATTTTCAAAATTAACCTGTCGAAAATCACTTTCTGCTTTTACTTCTGGTAAATCTTCATAACAAATAGAATCAACTATAATTTCATCGTCTTTCTCAAAAGCATTTGCATGGTGAAAAACAAAACCAGAATTAGTTTCAAGAGCTTCTATTTCTCCAGCTTCGGAGTTGCGAGGAATAATAAGAATACGAGTTGATTTACCTGGCTGAAATTTTACACATTCTCCTGCACCACGTATTCCTAATGCAAAAGGAAAAGGGTTAAATGTAACTGGATTTTGGAAGAATATATAATAGTTAGGAGTAATTACGAAGTCGTGAATGAAAGCAAAACCAGGGACATTATGCGCCCTCTTGCTCACAATATTACCTTTTATATCTAATTCATATAGATTAATGGTTGTAGATAACCCCGGTTTGATAGAAAAGTTAACTAAACATGGTTCCCCATCATTCGTTTGAGAATTCCAACTAGAACTAGGGTCAAAGCGTGGATGTGCTGAAAATGAATCCCCTTCGGATAATGCACCATTAAAATATTCTTTTCCTAAAGTTTCTAAAGTTTCTGGATTCAACCTATATGGTTCAGATGCTTCCCACAGTGCAAGAAGTTTGTCACCCCAATAAATAACGTTTGTATTAGCAATTTCTTTATTTTTAAAATCTAAGAAATTAGCTATCCAACCACCAGGTTTTTGAGTACCAAAAACTCCTCGATATAGAATTTTACCAGCCTCTTTCTCTTTTATATATCCTTCTGTATGTACGTAGCGATTACGAAAATGCGCTTTTCCATTAGCAAAAGTAATTCTAGAAATCATTCCATCTCCATCAAATGGATGCTGGATAGATTGTCCGCCAATATCTAATAATCCAGGACCATTTCTAAACAAAGTTCCATGTAAGTCTGAAGGAATTTCTCCTTCGATATCATCAATCCAGTAGTCAAACTCTTCTTTTAAAGACTTATAACCACCCTGCCAATCCGAACGGGTGTAAGATTTCTCTGTAGTAGTAGATGTAATTTTTGAATTAGGAATGATCTGCATATTCTTATAAAAATTGATTTGAGAACAGTTTTATTTGCTGATAATTTAAGAATTCACAAGGATAATTTAAGTTTTATACATTTTTATATCATCCCAATTCTCTGTAAAAAAATGCTAAAAATAATATTCTAAAACATTGACTACTACCTGTGAATTTTTGATCTACTTTCATGGAAGATAATGTATACAAGATTCTGAAACTTTTACACCAACTTACTTATTTATTCTACAAATTACTATTCGAGCAAAATAGAAAGCAAACTTTTAATCCTGAATGTATATCATGCTTTTCATAAATTGTTTAGGAAACACTAAAAGATAAATACTTCAATTTGATTATTTCCGAATAATGGAGCCGGAGCGCTATCGTTAAACACTTAGAATTACCGTAAGGTTATACTGCTCAGCACCTTAAAAATTGAGTATCGAATCAATTAAAAGTCCCTTAAACTATGCTTTCAGAAGGTATTGGCTCAGCTTCTAGGATGCTCACTGGCTCATATACAGGTAATTTTGCCTCATCAGCTTTTTGAGTACTCGCAGCAGGTAGCCAGTTTATAAATGGTAAGGGCAACAAAGTACTCAAACCAGTGATTGTAACCAATAACCATAGATTGTCGAAATTGGTTTCTGTCACCTTTAGTAAATGCATTAACAAAGCACCTAATTCATGAGAAATTAGACCGGCTAAATTTGAAACTGACATCAACAAAGCAAATAGAGTTGCCTCCACCCCCGGTGGACACAATCTAGCGGCTAAAACCAATACTGGCATATAAGCAATCTGACCCATAACGGTTAAAACTAAGCTATCACCTAGACTAAACCAATGATCGTTTATACCTAGACTACGATTAGCATGAGTTACTAGTAGCAGTATACTCATGCCTAAAACTGTTGAAATAACGGTACTCCAAGTAAAAATTACTCGAAAAGGCACAGCTTTCAAGAAACGCTGAAAAATCCATATACCAACTAAAGAAGCAATGCTAGTTACAAGACGCACTCTACCTAAAAATTCTGGTTGAAAATGCAACTCATTGGTAGTAAAAAAGAAAAAAGCAGATTCTGATGTAGGTGTAGACTGCCAAATAAATACAAATGCCGTTGGTAACCAAATTGCTTTTTGACTTATTGCTTGTCTCAATTGCTTGAATTGATCCTTTACATTTTGAAAGTTATTGTTATCTCCTCCATCGTCTTTATTAGAAGGAGACTCAGTAATCAAAAATGCAACTGAAGAAACTAACAGTGGGAAAGAAGCGGTAATCCAAAAGACTGTTCGGGTACTAAAATGCTCTAGCAGCATGCCACTAAAGTAAGCAGTTAATAAACCACCCACTGCAGAAGCACCCCAACACACAGACTGCAAGGAACCAGCTTGTGCTTGTGACTCTACTCTAGCCCTCTCTACTACCAGAGAGTCTACTATCACGTCACTAACAGCAACTGATAAAGAACCCAAAGCGATCGCAAAGGTTGCACCGATATTTGTATGCACTACGGTTGCTAAAAGAATCCAAGAGATGGCTCCTAAGAAACCTGACAAAATCAGGTAAGGTCGTCTGCGATATCCAAAAATTGGTAAACCGTCTGATAGGAAGCCAAATGCTGGCTTGATTATCCAAGGCAAAGCAACTATTCCGAATAAGGCTGAAACTTGGGCTGGACTTAAGCCTAATTCATCTTTTAGAAAAAAACTGACGGCTAATCTTGCTAGGCCTAAAATGCCTTGGACAAAATAAACGCTCAGAATCGCCATTAATTCTGGTGTCGGTTCATTCCCAAAAAGTATAGTTTCTTTAATTAAGTGTTTTACTTTGGATAAGCCGGAGGAGTACACCAACATTATTAATATTTTTTAAGATTTATCTACTTTTATTATGAAGTCTAGTTGCAGTAAAAGCGACTGTCTGATGACCTATTGTGTGGAAATAATTTAGATATTAAATCAGATACTAGGAAAAATGTGATGAAACGATGATATTTTTATCTATAACAAAAATTTAATTATTGTAATTTTTTTAGTAATTTGATTAAAAAGCTTTCCTTGTTCTCCCCTAAATGAAATACTCTCCTCTTGCTGGATAATTTAAACGGACATGGCAATAACAGCATTTTGTCCGCCAAAACCAAAACTAAAGCACATTACCCGTTGAACCCTAGTAATATAAGCTTTTTTCACATAATTCAAATCAAATTCAGGATTACTTAAACCTACACACGGGGGTAATGTTTGATATTTCAATGCCATTAAGGAAAATGCTGCACCCAAAGCTCCCGAAGCTCCGATGGTATGTCCTGTCCCGCCTTTAGTAGAGCTAACGTAAACTTGGTCTGAGAATAATTCTTGGATAACTAAACTTTCTACCCGGTCATTTAACTGAGTTGCAGTACCGTGAGCATGAATATAATCTATGTCTTTGGGTATAATTTTGCTGCGATGTAAACATTGTTTGATAGCAGCGATCGCTCCTTTGCCTTCTGGGTGAAGTTGGTTGGGATGATAAGCATCAGCAGTTAGACCAAAACCGAGAATACGCCCATATATTTTGGCTTTCCTTTCCTTGGCTAGTTTTGCAGATTCCAGAATAAATAAAGCTCCTCCTTCTCCTAAACCCAAACCTTGGCGATTTTTATCAAAAGGATATACACCAGTTTTAGCTAAAGCACCCATTTGCCGAAAACCAGTGATTGTCAGAGGAGTAATAGGTGCTTCTACTGCACCTGCGATCGCTCGTTGACATTTTCCTGATGCAATTAATTCTACAGCCTGAGAAATTGACCAAATTCCCGTAGCGCAAGCTGCCATCGGTGCTAATACTATACCAACTGAACCGATAATTCGAGCAGCATTGATAGCATTCATGTGAGGTAGAGTATCTAACCAGATTTTGCTATCTAATAATCGTGATGGGTCAAGACAATTTACGTTATACATCTGTTGGACAATCTGTTCCCAAATTCCCTGGTGAGAACGACTTGAACCAATCACCACAGCACAATCTAAAAGAGGAGGAGCTAACTTAGCATCCTCCAAAGCAGATAAAACAATCAATTTAGTTAAATCTGCTAACTGATATGGACTAGTATTAATCATCCCTAAAGGAAGTGTTGGCAACTCTGGGAAAGGTTGACACAGACGAATTTTAGATTTACCAGCAACTAATCTTTGCCAACTCTCTTCCAGAGTATTTCCTAATGCACAAACGCTGCCGATACCAGTAACAACAACTTCACTCAAGTACTAATTACCAATTACTAAATTCATTCATTAGCAATTCTTAACTTGCTGCTTTGAGATTTTCAACACCTTCTGTTACTTTTGCTGATTCAATGCGATCGCCTTGTTTGATGTTATTAACTACATCCATACCATCAGTAACATAGCCAAATACAGCATAGTCACCATCTAGAAATCCTAAATCAGCCAAAGCAAAATAAAACTGAGAGGAAGCAGAGTCAGGTGAAGCCGAACGAGCCATTGCGATCGCACCTTGTTTATGTTGCAATAAGGGGGGCTTATTTACACCTGCGGACTTCAATGTTTTACTATAAATCGGTTCATCTGCTCCTTGAGGTTTAATTTCCAAAGGTATAGTACGCTCTCTATTTGTTCCTTCTTCTATAAAACCACCAGTTCCATTTCCTTTAGGATCGCCACCTTGAGCCACAAATGGTGATGGGTCGCGTATTACCCTATGGAAAATCAGACTGTTGTAAAAACCTTTCTGTACCAAATCAACGAAGTTTCCGGCTGTAATTGGGGCATTCTCACCGTCCAACTCAATGATAATGGGTTTAGAAGCCGACTCCAGCTTCATCTCTACAGTTGCCTTACCCTGAAGCTTAGATATATTTGTTGTCATATTGGGAGTACTCTCTACAGAATTAGCAGATGCAGAAGCAAGTGTAGCTGATTTTTCTTTACTTACTTCAGTTTTCTGATTTTTAATGACTTGATTTGCATCAGCAATACCGCTATCAAGAGAATTTGAAGCCACTCTATTAGCAGAACAAGCGCTTAGCATCAAAACACCAGTAAGAGATAAAGCAAGCAAAAATTTAGGAATCTTTAACCACATCGCTAGTTATAAACTCAACCATGATATCTTAGCTTTTGCTGCTGAACTTGCGACCTTCGATAAAATCATAAACCTTCTAAGGGGACTCCTAAAAATTTGGCTAACTTCGCACCTTGAATTTCTAACTGCTCTAAGGATAAAGGCTGACCAACTCTGGTTAAAGGAATCTCTCTACGTCCTTTCACACGTAAATAAAGTGCGCGTCGTGGATTTAAACCCTCTTGGATATCTACTTTCACAGATTGTACATCTTCAGTAGAAAAGTTTATTTTAATTCGGCGATTCTTACCAGGAAAACCCCAGCGAAAAATTTCAACTTCTTTACTATTATTATCAAACCTGTTGTAACCACCCCCTAAATCCCAAAAAATTGCTAGCCATAGGTAAAGGGCAAGAAGAGTCCCAGCAGTACCATATAATCCCATAGCCAATCCTTGAGGGACAAACACTAGCTGGGTTGGGTCTGTGACTTTAAGTAAATTAACCTGCAAATAGCTAGAAATCCCTGCAAGTAAGAAACCACTAGCTCCCATACTTACAATTGTTGCCCAAAAGTAATTACTAATTCTACGAGAACCTAGAACAGAAAGCTCTAGAACCTTTTCGCTACTTTTATCCATAGTTTTTGATGCTGTCATAAAGCCTTTGCCCTGCTGCTGAATATTAATACTCTGTCCTCAAAAAGTCTGCCGTATCTGTGATGGAAATAGCAAGCTGCAAACTTGAGAGTACACAACGATTAGTATTAATAAAAATGCTTTTGTATTAGGATTTTGTTCTGAATATACCAGTTCCTATAAAATAGGCAGGAATGAATCGTAGCTCTAATACTTTATATTTATATAAATATTTTACTTTTTAATTTTCTTATAAATACCATCAATATATTTTTGAGATTAATACACAATTAATTTATTTATTTCCATGGAATTCGGATTAAAACCTTCATCTTCATAAAATAGTACATAACGCAACCCAAGGTAAGGTTAGAAATCTAAATTGCAAAAACGAAAATATTACTCTTTCTGCCTTTGCCTCCGAGTCTAAGGTTGAGAATTCTTAGATTTAAGCTCTATTGTCTTAGGAGTTGTGTAATCGTAACGTAACACTAGGTGTTTCAGACCCCAATTATTCCATCAACCCTCCGATGATTTAAGGACTTTATTTGGACTTTATATAAATCTTATGCTCTTCTAATGATTTATTCTTTACAAAGAATATGAGAAAATCTATGTCAAATTGTAAATTTTCTGATATTGATATTTAATAAGAGGTTTTCGGATTTACACCCAGCTTACGGATGTAACGTAGGCACAAATTCCGATAAATGTGATAAGTTAAGAATCATTAAGCCACTCATAAGCAATTATTGTTTTTACTTCATGAGTTGGTTTGAGGTCACCAATCTGAGAACAATGCATTGATTAAATTGTATTTTCTCATAATTGCAGAAGCTTTACGCTACTGATTACCTCAGAAACGTTAAATTCTTTTAGATAACGTCGCAATTTTAGTAAAAGAGGGTTTCTTCCTATGACCATCGCAGTTGGGCGCGCCCCCAGCCAGAGAGGGTGGTTTGACGGAGTAGATGACTGGTTGAAGCGCGATAGATTCGTGTTCGTCGGTTGGTCAGGTCTACTGCTATTCCCTTGTGCATACATGGCACTAG
>JBHJJE010000015.1:0-16764 GCA_050042865.1 Mastigocoleus sp. | reverse complement strand
TGACTTCGTATCTCAGGAATTGAGAGCAGCAGAAGACCCAGAATTTGAAACATTCTATACAAAAAACATTTTGTTGAACGAAGGTATCCGCGCTTGGATGTCTGCTCAAGATCAACCCCACGAAAACTTTATATTCCCAGAAGAAGTATTGCCACGTGGTAACGCTCTCTAATCGTTTTTCTTATCGTTTATTAAGTTTGATTACTGACTAACGAAATGTTAGGAACATGGATTTATTAACTTACAATTCTTGCTTATCGACTAACTTGCTTAATAAAAGTCTTTAAACCAAGTTTTGCACTTTATTTAATCCTCATTCCTTACTAATATATCTGCTCCTGCTGAGATAGCAGGAGCATTTCTGTATTTACGCCTTTTTTTGATTTGATAGTACCTATGCAAAAATATTTGTATATTTCAAAAATCATTGAAATAGTCATCTAACCTTTGCGTTGACGTAGTCTGCTCGATAGAGCTTATGCGTCATTTCGCTACGCTCCATACGCAATGACAAATATACAATTAATTATGCACTAAATATTATATTTATTTGTATGAACTTTTATACCCCAAAAACGTGCAGAGTCAACAGCCTAGGTTTGGGGTACTCTACTTAAATAAGTAGGGTTTGTTCATCCGAACTGTATTGAGAGTAAGTCTATCGAAAGTCAGGAAATTCAAAACCTTAGGATTAAATCTGCACATATTTTTTTTGTATGCTATATTCATACAAGATAACAATTTGAAAATAAGTCCGCTTAGGCAAAAAGGAGGTGATGCCCATGACAGATAGCAGTATACCCATGGGTCATTTAGTTGTAGTTAGCCGGCTGTGCGCCGGGGCTGTTCTCTAAGGTTATTCTTTCTCTGTTTGAGAAGATAGATAATCTCAATTGAAAAAGATTGCTTGGAGTTCCATCCGGCAGTCTGGTTACAACTAGATGACCCGCTAGACCGCTCTTAAGTTAGGTTTCTTAATCTAATTTAAGAGCGGATAGTTTTGTTGGTTGATATTTTTATTTAAAATATATATTAAAAACTATATTGAAAAGGTAGTTTTTATATTAAGCATAGTTTTTAAAACTTTATTAATTTTATTTGTCAAAATAATTTTCTCTTGCATAAATGCGGGATGGATTAGTGCCTAAAAATATTGAACAAGCGTTTTAAATTAGATGAAAGAATCTGTGATTCAGCAATGTTAAGAACTTTAATTATTCTTTAAGTTAAAGTGCACTTAACTAACTTTTACACTTACTTAGGGAGCATACCCACAGATTCCATTTTCAGAAATATGGAAGTACTCCCTAAAAAAGCGAATGACTGTGTTCTGTAAATATTGTAAATATAATCTTATCGTTGATATTAAGATATTTGATATTTTTTTATTAATTCAGGTTAATAAGTATAAATCTGAACTGATAAGTAAAGCTGTATTGCTATCATAAATCATTATTAAGCTAAGCAATTATTAAACATGCTTAGTTTTCATATTCCAGGATCTACGTAAAATCCAACTGTCCAAAGGGAATAGATCAGGTCTGAAAGACTTAATATTTTGCCACCATTGCGTAAGTCTTATATTCAAACTAATCAACTATTTTAATATAAAAATTAATAGAAAATTAGTGAAAAACATTAGTAAAAGGTGTGTCTATAAAAATTAATTTTTCCTTTGATATTCTTAGATTAAAAAAATCTTTTATTCCCAAGGGTATAAGCGAAATATAATTATATCTATCAGAAGAAGGTTGCAAACAAAATTTTATGTAGATAAAATATATAACGATTTGGCAGTAACAGTAATTACAATAATTTTTGGTTACTAAGCAGTATATTAAAAAAATAAATTAATTAATTTCTCTTAAGTAAGTCTGAGTTTATAAGATTATTATTTAGTCTTAGAGCTTAAAATTGACTATTTCCTGAGAATTAATCTAATCATGGGAAAACTTTCTAACTATTTTAGAAGAATCAGGAAACTAAATTTAGACTTACTCGTCGAGGACTTAAGGTGACAAAAGTAAATAGTAACTAAATTATTAAGTCAGTGGTAGATGCTAATCCTCCAATACTTACGTAGTTGTCTGATTTGTAAAAGCTAACTGTTTCTTCAGTATCTACTCGTGAAACATTTATTTACAAGTTAACTACTGAGTTACTGTATTTAATAGTTACGTATTTCCCTAAAATTTATATAGTATTCCGTAGATTTATTTAAATTCTAAGTAACTTATAGGATTTATTGTGAATTTGAATAAATCATAATTTTTTTACTCAAAATTAATTCAGTAATACTTACTTTTGAGTAATGGGTATTACCCCCAAGGTTTTGGTACTACCAAGCTATGTATACTGAATAAGTATCATGATGATTACCTTTTAACTGCTGTAATTCAATTAAGTGTTTTATAATTTCAGTTTATGGACATATGATTACAGCATCAGTTAATAACTATAGTTAAAGGAACAAATTTTTCAGGTTATTAGCTCTGCACTCTGCAAAAAAAACTAAAATCTAAAGTGAGGTTAATCATACCTCTTCCAAAGTCTTATAATCTCTCAAGCTATTAAAGCGGAGAGTTGCAGCAAAAGAAATCATCTAGACAAGGTTGTGAGGAGAACAGGTTAAAGATGTCTAATCTTTTATTAAAATCCCTAGTGGTAACCCCAGCAGTTTTAGGAGCTTCGATATTACTTTCCACAAGCGCGATCGCTGCTACAGGAAATGCCGAGGCTCAAGCGGTTCAAAAGCAAGAGTTTTCATTAACTCAGAAGCCTCAAGTATTGGCGCAGGTTGAAAACCAAGGAACTCAAGAACAAAACCAGGTTGATGTTCTTGACCAAGTCAATAATTACAGCAAGGAAGGTAGCGGAAACTCTCAGTCTCAGGTAACATCAGTTTCCCAATTTTCCGATGTACAGCCGACTGATTGGGCATTTCAGGCTTTGCAGTCTTTGGTTGAGCGCTACGGCTGTATTGCTGGTTATCCTAACGGGACATATCGCGGTAATCGTGCTTTAACACGTTACGAGTTCGCTGCTGGTTTAAATGCTTGTTTAGACCGAGTAAATGAACTAATTGCCACTGCAACTGCTGACCTAGTTACAAAGGAAGACCTGGCGACTCTCCAGCGTTTGCAGGAAGAGTTCTCAGCAGAATTAGCGACCTTACGCGGTCGTGTAGATGCTTTAGAAGCTCGTACTGCTGAGTTGGAAGCAAATCAGTTCTCTACCACCACAAAACTAAAGGGTGAAGCTATTTTCGCTTTAACTGATGCTTTTGGTGATAACACTGGAGATGCTAATAATACAGTATTTCAAAACAGAGTTCGCTTAAGTTTAAAAACCAGTTTTACCGGTAAAGACGTATTAACAACACGCTTAGCTTCTGGTAATGGCGAACCTTTTGACATTCGTGATGACAATAATGCTTCTGTAAATACTGCTGAAGGGACTCAAACCTTTAGTGATGTCCCTAACGGTGGTAATAACGTTGACTTGGATAGACTTACCTACGAAACCCCAGTAGGTCCAGCTAAAGTTTATCTTGCTGCTGTTGGTGGTCGTCATAGCCACTATGCTGCTGTAAACAATCCATACTTCTTCGATGGTACAACAGACGGCGGTAGCGGAGCACTTACTACCTTTGCTTCAGAAAACCCCATCTACCGCATTGGTGGTGGTGGTGGTGCAGCCCTTAAACTACGCGTTGGCAAAGGTGGCAGCATACTTAGACCTAGCTCTCTAACTATTGGTTACTTAGCTTCAGAAGCTAACAATCCTGAAGATGGAGCAGGTGTATTTAATGGTAACTATGCAGCTTTGGGGCAATTAAACTTTAATGTTGGTAGCCGTATAGCATTAGCAGCAACTTATGTACATGGATACCATGGTAGCGGTAGTCTGCTATTTGACTCTGGAAGCGATAGAGCTTTAGTTGGTACCTCTCAAGCTAATTTAGTGGGTGTTGACGATGTTCTAAATACATCTAGTCCTTATTCTAGTAACTCTTACGGTATATCGGCAGCAATTAGACCCAGTGACAAACTCTCTATAAGTGGTTTTGTTTCTTACACCGACGTTACTGGTTTTGGCAGTAATGATGATAGCGAGGTTTGGAGCTACGGTGCTGGTGTAGCACTTCCTGACTTTGGTAAGAAGGGTAATGTCTTAGGTGTATTTGCTGGTGCTCAACCCTATCGTGGAGAAGAAGGTGGTGAAAGACCTTATTCTATAGAAGGCTTTTACAAGTATCAAGTTAACGACAATGTATCTATTACTCCAGGAGTTATTTTCTTGACCAATCCTGGTCAAAGTGACGATGCTGAAGATGCGGTTATTGGTACTTTAAGGACAACATTCACTTTCTAACTTATCGATAGCTTTCGATAAATGAAGAATTTAGATAGAAGTGTAAAGCATTAGTCAAGCATTTAAAACCCCATCTTAAAAGATGGGGTTTTATTTGTATATTCGACATAAATAAGCAAACCCCACCGGAGAACCGGAGTATACTGATAAAAGTTGAGATAATCTTGTCAAGACGATTAGTGAATTGTCCTTGAGTCTCAAATTCATGAGCTAATTTCTACATTTTTAACCCGTGGAACTATCGTGCAAATCTGAATATGCAATTTTGGCACTGATAGAACTTGCAGTTCACTATCAAAGCGGAGAACCACTGCAAATTCGTCAAATTGCTGCCAAACAAAATATACCTGATCGGTACTTGGAACAATTATTAGCAACTCTACGACGTGGAGGCTTAGTTAAAAGTCAACGCGGTTCAAAAGGTGGTTATTTACTTACCAAAGAGCCTTGGAAGATTAAAATTTTTGATGTTCTAGTATGTCTGGAAGGAGTAAATAATTTAAAAAATATTAATGAAGATGCACAGTCTAAAACTGTAGAAAGCCTTATTGTAGATGACATTTGGCAAGAAGCTTGTTCTGCGGCTAATTCAGTGTTACAAAGTTATACCTTAGCAGATTTATGTGATAAGAGAGATTCCCACAAACAGACAGATATTATGTATTATATTTGAGCAGAAATTATATTTGGGCAGAAAAGTACTGGTAATTGTCATAATTGAATTTGTAGTTAAATATGAGAAACTAATAATTGAAACTGATAACTAGTTATTCATAACTGATAACTGCTAAATCATTGTTAAATAATCATATAAATTTTTAATTCAGCCGAACTTAATTGGTTCAGCTAGACTTTTTAACACATCTATATACTTAGGGGTTAAATTTACTATGCGTATTGCTCATAATATTACTGAATTGGTTGGTCACACTCCCTTAATTAGACTAAACAAAATTCCCGAGGCTGAAGGTTGTTGCGCAGAAATTTTAGTCAAATTAGAAAGTATGAATCCTTCTGCATCCGTGAAAGACCGTATAGGTGTGAGCATGATTAATGCTGCTGAGCAAGAAGGTCTAATTCTACCAGGAAAGACAACATTAGTTGAACCAACATCAGGTAATACCGGTATTGCTTTGGCTATGGCTGCTGCTGCGAAAGGATATCGACTTATCTTAACTATGCCAGATACCATGAGTGCCGAAAGAAGAGCTATGTTAAGAGCCTATGGCGCTCAGTTAGAATTAACACCGGGTATTGAGGGAATGAGTGGAGCTATCCAACGAGCTAAGAAAATAGTAGATACTACGGTAAATTCATACATGCTGCAACAGTTTCGTAACCCAGCCAATAGTAAAATACATAGAGAAACTACATCTGAAGAAATCTGGAAGGATACTGATGGAAAAGTAGACATCGTGATAGCAGGTGTAGGAACTGGAGGAACAATTACAGGTATTGCAGAGGCAATTAAAAAACGTAAACCTACTTTTCAAGCGATCGCAGTTGAGCCAGCTAGCAGTCCTGTATTATCTGGTGGAAGACCAGGACCACATAAAATACAGGGAATTGGAGCAGGGTTTATTCCCCAAGTACTGAGGATGGAATTGATTGATGAGGTAGTTTCTGTTACAGATGATGAAGCGATCGCTTACGGTCGCTTGTTAGCAAGAGAAGAAGGTATACTCTCAGGAATATCCAGTGGAGCAGCTTTGTGTGGGGCAGTTCGCGTTGCTAAACGTCCTGAAAATCAGGGACGTTTAATAGTAATGATCCAGCCAAGTTTTGGGGAAAGGTATTTAAGTACACCATTGTTTCAAGATTTGGAACCAAAGCTAGCTAAATCTACAACCTAACTAGCAGTTGTCACAATGGCAGAAGATTATAACCATTACCAGACCCTTAATTTGACTCCAAATGCTAGCCAAGTCGAGATAAAACAAGCTTATCGCTCCTTGGTAAAGCAATATCATCCTGATAGTAATCAAGACACCATCGATAATGAACAAATTATTCGTATCAATGCAGCTTATGAAGTATTAGGAGATAAAGACAAACGATACTTATATGACCAGCAGCTAAGAGCAAAGGGAAATCATTATAGTTACAGCGATTACGGCAATACAGAACAAAGACAAAAACGTACTACAGCCGCCCAAAAAGAGTATAAAGCTAAACGTAAAACTCAAAAAAATAAAGACGAATTAATCCAAGAATGGTTACGCTTTGTTTATAGACCAGTCAGTAGCATAGTAGAAAATATTATGTACTCGCTGCGATCGCAAATTGAAGAGTTAGCAGCAGACCCCTTTGATGATGAACTCCTAGAAGAATTTCAAGAATATCTCGATACTTGTAAAATTAACCTCAAACAAGCACAAAGTACCTTCCGCTCTTTGCCTAATCCCCCAAGCTTAGCAAGTGCTGCGGCACATTTATACTACTGTCTTGATAGAATTACAGATGGCTTGGGTGAATTAGAATATTTTCCCCTTAACTATGACGAAAGTTATCTTCACGCAGGACAAGAAATGTTTCGCATAGCCTCAAGCCTATATTACGAGGCTCAAGATTCAGTCAGTAGATATGGTTAACAGATTAATTAACGTTTATTTTTCCAGCTACAAGTTAAATAATCATCAACAGGAATTACCCAAATTCCACCTCCTAAGAAAAAATTTTAGTAACTCCCAATTCCTAAGTTTGTGTTTTCTGTTCGCCACAAACATAAAATGTGTAAATTAGTTTATGCTGGAAGTAGATAAAGATTAAGAAATTTTAAATTTAGCTGACATCATACTCATGGGATGTGTAGTAAATCGTCGTGCTCAGTTTTCAGCTAGTCATCGTTATTGGCTACCTGAATTGAGTGAGACAGAAAATATCGAAAAATTTGGCGCTTGTTCCCGATTTCCCGGACACGGACACAACTATGTTTTATTTATCTCTCTGGAGGGAGAGCTAGATGAATATGGCATGGTATTAAATTTATCTGATGTCAAGCAAGTAATTAAACAAGAAGTAACTACTCAACTGGACTTTTCTTACCTTAATGATGTGTGGGAGGACTTTCAAGAAACTCTCCCCACCACTGAAAATATTGCACGAGTTATATGGCAGCGATTAGCACCTCATCTACCTTTAGTTAAGGTGCAGTTATTTGAACATCCCGAACTTTGGGCAGATTATATGGGAAACGGTATGGAAGCTTATCTTACTATCAGTACTCACTTTAGCGCCGCACATAGGCTTGCAAGTCCGCATTTAAGTGATGAAAAAAACTTTGAAATTTATGGTAAATGTGCGCGTCCTCACGGACATGGACATAACTATCACTTAGAAGTTACAGTCAAAGGTAAAATTGACCCACGTACTGGAATGATAGCGGACTTAGGCGATTTGAACACAATTATAAAAGATTATGTTTTAGAGCCATTTGACCATAGTTTTTTAAATAAAGATATTCCTCACTTTGCTGAAGCTGTACCCACGGCTGAAAATATCGCATTTCATATCAGTAACTTATTGCGATCGCCTATTGCTGATACTGGGGCAAAACTACACAAAATCAAGTTGATTGAGAGTCCCAATAATTCTTGCGAGATTTATTGTAGTAATGCTGAATCGGATTCTTATAACTCTTTGGATAAAGAACCAGTATTGCTACAGGTTTAATTTAATGTAATTTGATGTAATTCAATTACAATTATCTTCTTGAAATATTTTAGTTAAATTAGGGCACTCTATTGGTGTGCCCTTTTTATTTAGGAAAATTTTAGGGAACTAAATCAAATTCTTCTCTCTTGAGTGTAAAGTTAAATTTTTGCAACAATAGTACGGTGACGGGGACTATTTTGCAAAATATGGGGTTTTTGAAAACCAACATCAACGATTGCTTGTTCTATATCTAAACTGAAATACTCATCTAAGTAAGGCTCTGTACTTTTGAGTAAAGTAAAGACATAGGGTGGCATTTTTTTTAAAATTTCTGAATGAGGGTTCATATCCATAATTCCTATATGACCTCCTTGACGCAATAAACGTTTAGCTTCTACAAGGATTTGTTTAGTTGCCATTTGAGGTAGTTCATGACATACCAAGAAAATAGAAACTAAATCGAATGAATGATCTGGCAATTTAGTGTTTTCTGCAGCTGCATGAATCCAATTTATATCGGCTTGATGCTGTTGAGAACGATAGTTAGCTACAGCCAAAAAGTATGCTGATAGATCTACACCAGTAACTTTAGCTTGGGGATACAGTGCTTGCAATGAAAAAGTACTTAGTCCAACTCCACAACCTAAATCTAGGATACTCTGCGGTGCATCAACTCTCTGTTGAAGAATATTATGATAGCTCTGACGTAATTTCGCATCACCTCCAACACCAGCATCTTTCCAAATTTTCGCATGTACAGCACGAGCAGCAGACTCTAGTTCAAAAGCTGCTTTCCAACTGAGATTACCTTCTTCGTAAGCATGAAAAGAGGTTAAATAATAATCTGGATATTGAGTTAGGGAATTTTCTATCTCAGAAAAGTCAGTTTCCCAATTGCGTTTTTGTAAGTTTTTTACTTCTTGTGTCCAAGGTACACCGATTTTTTCTGCTCTTTTAATCATCATCTGTCGAGCTTGATGTTTAGCAAAATTAGCTAAAGGCTGAATTGCCAATAAACCATTCACTAACTTGGAGGTTATGTTAAAAGATTTCTTAACGTTCGCACTCATTAATCAACCTATCAAATAATAATTAGGTGTCTACTTTTGGAATCATAAAGGGAGATTTCCGTTCATGAACATTAATTTTTGAAAATCAATAATTATGTCGCAAACTTATGATGATGTTCTGTATCAATATTACTTTTAGATATTGTTTTAGTCTTTGTAGTCTTTATCGTTGGTGATAGTCGATAATTAAGCTTTAAACTTTAAGGCTCTGAAAATATTTTTAATTAGAGATTTAATGAGTATATCATTACAGGATAAATTAGTTATATTTACGATGATATAGCTTTATATAAACACAATTATTACTTAAGTAACTTACTCAGAAAATCAAATAGAAAAATCTATATATAAACTTAAAAAATCACAATTAAAATGGGAAGAATAAGGATAAGTCAGAATCTCAATTTTTCTTACCAATAGCAGACCGGTTGATATTTGTCACTACCATTAACTATTCTTTAAATAACTAATTATGGAGAAAATTTATATAGAGGTATAGTTCTTATGTTATTTACTAAAAAATGACAGAGTATTTATATTGATATATTCTCTATAGAATTAATCATATCAGTAAATATACATATTTAAATTAATGTCCTTACAATTACATAAAAAATATTATTTCATATAAGGATGACATGAATAGATTTACTGATTTTTATTTCTATAAATTTAAAGATAATTTATAAATTAGTAAAACTATGACTATATTCTTATTAATTTAGGACTTACGGACTCATTACTTAATAGTATATAGCTCCCAGGTGAGGTATTATATTTTCCTAAGTTCGTAATAACTAATTTATGTTGTTATTACGTAATTTATGTAATTATAAATATTGATTTTTCTAACTAACTTCAGTTCAGATTAAGAACGTTTATTCAACAGTGAATGCCTGAAACATAAATTATATCAAAATGGCTTTATCTCCAGATTATCTAATTATTTTTATTACCTTACTAATACACTAATACAACTATTATTATGACTAACTATATATAGAAAAAATATCAAATTATCCTGTCGTATATATAGAAAATAAAACTAACACTTTGGGTTAAATCAGTCTCAAAAAATAATAAAAGCAATCAAAATAAAAAAAGAAAAAATACTTCTTTAATTTAATAGACCTTATCTTTAATTTCTCATAATTTTTTTTAAGCAGATTCTATCTTTAAATCGTTGAATCTTGGAGTCGAATTTTCTATGTCAGACCCCAACATTGGTCGTTTACTGGGCAAACGTTATCATTTACAAAAATTAATTGGAACCGGAGCAATGGGCAGGGTTTATCGTGCCCAAGACGTTCTTTTAGGAGGTGTACCTGTTGCTGTAAAATTTCTAGCACTCTCTATTCAGAATAAAAAAATGCGATTGCAGGAGCGTTTTGAAAGAGAAGCTAAGACTTGCGCTTCCTTGGGACAAAAGAGCATTCATGTTGTTAGGGTTATGGATTATGGAGTTGATGAAAAAGATACTCCTTTCTATGTGATGGAATATTTACAGGGTAAAAGTCTTAGTCGAATAATTCGTACCGAAAATCTAAACTTAACAAGATTTTTGAGCGTGGTACGTCAAATTGCTTTAGGCTTACAATGCGCTCATGATGGTATCGAGATCAATGATGTTACTTATCCAATTATTCATCGTGATATCAAACCAAGCAATATCATTATTTTAGAAGACCCAAGTTTCGGAGAACTAGTTAAAATTCTAGATTTTGGCATTGCTAAACTACTTCAAGCAAATACCGATCATACAAACTATTATTTGGGAACTTTAGCTTATTCTTCACCAGAACAGATGGAAGGCAAAGAATTAGATGAGCGCTCTGATATATATAGTTTAGGAATCATGATGTTTGAAATGCTTTCGGGGAAGATGCCCATCTACGTTAAGAATAGCTCTTTTGGAGCTTGGTACAAAGCACACCACTATCAACAACCACGTTCTTTTGATGATGTTTTTCCCCAGAAGAAATTTCCTCCACAGTTAGAAAATTTAGTAATGAACTGTCTAGCCAAACATCCGAGCGATCGCCCATTAAATATTGTAGATATTCTTCATACTTTGGATGTTATCGAGAGCAAAATTAAATCTACATCTAGTAATAGTAATATCAAAGATGATGAAATTAGTAATGCCCCTACACTCCAAGTTGACTTTGAGAAGCAAGAAAAGAGCAAATTAGAAGGAAATAATCACTCACACCTATCCGCTTGTATAGTTAGAGATGAGATGAACAGGTCTTATTCCTGGCCTAAGAATAAACCCATTGCTGATATTGTCTTTCCTCATGTTATTTCTATTAACAAAAAATATATTCCATCTTTATGGGCTATGCTGCCCTTACTAGAAATTCAAAAGCGTGCTATCTGTACTCGCTATAATCAATTTCTGTTTATTACTGCGCCCCACCCAATGTTACTTTGGATTACAGTAATTTATAGTCGTCAACACGGTGCAAAATGGTTGACTTATTATCTAGACTTAAAAACTCAGTTTGGGCAACAAGTGGCTCTTTTACTGGGGAATATGGGTTATTACCACTTGCTTCTATTTGCTAGTGAGGTTCCCGAAAAAGTCAATCATACTCTTGTTTCAACTATTGCCCCTGCTCAAAGCCAGCGCCTACAAAAATGGGTAAAGATAAGCTATACTCTCAATTCCTATGGAAATCCACAGTTCAGTAAAAATTTACTCAAAGCTGAGTATATAAAAATAAAGCCGCAAATTATTTCTAAATTACAGACAATTGATACAGATTCACCTTTTGACCTTTCCAGTTGCTAAAAAAAAGTCTATTGTATTAATTTTCGTAACAGGCTGTGATTAGGATTAAGAAATTTCTGATATAAATAGATAGTAAAAAAATTATCGAATTAATGTATCACTAATTGATTAGCTCTTAAAATTTAATAATTTTATAATAGTAATTTTATAATATTTTAAGTATCTTTTCAAAAGCAATCTAAGTTTTTCTAGCAAATATTGATAGCGAATCTAGACTAGCTTTATTTATTTCGTACTTGCTGAAATCTAAATGTATATTCACAAAGTTGTTTATATAGAACTGTGTTCTAGATAGTCAATTTTATAATAACTCTAAAATTTACTAAATCTTATCTTACATAATCTGAATACAGTAGTCTGAGTAAAGTATTTTTTTCTTAAGGTAGTTGTAAATTTCTCTCCATGAAGTAATTTTGCAATAATAAGTCTGAAAATTGCTACTTCACTTCTTAGTAAAGAACATGGCAATTTTATAAGTGTTAATACTTAGCTGTAGTTTGTCTTTTAGTTAACGCCCCAACAACCCCAGCTCTTTTCCTGGCTTGGAAATAAGCAAGAGAAGGAGGTCGCTCGCTACTCTAGATTGAAACTCTAAACTATTAATATTTAAGTTAATTTAGGGTCTGAATCTAATCCCCACTGATGCTTTAACAATTCTTTATAGGTGGCTTCTTTTACGACCATTTGCTCGTAAAGCTTGACTAAAAAGTCTTTAGCCTGGTCATCACTCATGTGCTGTACTTGATTAGCAAATGAACGTATATTGAACTGCTGTTCTAAAGTTAATTTCATTGCTTGCTCCATAATTAAACTCTACATGCGGTAATAGCTTGGAAGAATCTGGAAATATCTACGTTTCTAACTATAAAGTTATGAAAATGTGAATTTCCTTCCGTATTACTATTGTTCCTACTTGTTAAATAGAAGCACCCTTCATAAGGTAGGAATTCCAGTATCTTGAGATAGGTATTAATTCTTCCTTCCTGTATCTGCAATACTAATAAGGTATACAACAACTCTAATTGATCAGTTTCAGGAAAAATTAAAAATTACTGAACCTGAAAATGAGTCACTCTTGTTTAGGTGTAAAGCAAAATAGTTAGCGAGCAGATTGGAGAACTGTAAAGTCTGGTTGATGACTACTTCTGTAACCTGCTATCTATGTATTAAGCCCTTCAAACCTCCATAACTAATTTCATAGTTTAGTGAAAGTGAAACTTATGCCACTTTGGCGTGAATTATATGCTAGAGGGTTGAATATATACAAGGGTGTAGTTAACCAAATATAAAAATAACCTCCATACGGAATTATGGAGGTTAAAAGTATTTGTATCAAGTTGTAAATTATAAAAAAGCTCAGAATGAACAAAACGCTAAGTATATATACTAGTTTTTAATAAAAATCTTTTATTAAAAGCGTTTATGGCTATGGAAATTGTAGCTTTAGAATAGCTTTTGTTGGTAATCACTTATTTTTATAGACTTCAATTTCCTACAAGTTATTTGATATGTAAATGCTCTGCCGACAAATTTGCTGTTAGCATTTCTAGAAAAAATTTAACTTTTTAATTTGTGAATTAAAAGCCCAAGTTAAAAGCCCAAGTTAAAAATTTAAATTCAGATTTACTAGTTCTTAAACGCTTGCTTCTAAAGAAACAATAATGATTGTAATATTATCGTGTCCGCCATGATCTTTTGCAGATTCAACTAAGGCTTTCACAGAATCATCAGGCAATGAACTATTTTGAAGATAATGTGAAATTTTATCATCCATTAATTCTTCTGTTAGACCATCACTGCATAAAAGTAAGCGATCGCCAACATTGACATCAATTTGCTGAACTTCAATTTCTTGGAGGTCTTCACGTCCTAAACAACGAGATAAGACATGGCGAAAAGGATGAATCCTAGCTTCTTCTGGAGAAATATCTCCAAATTCAATCGCTCGCGCGACCCATGTATGGTCTTTAGTTACCTGCTCTAATTGGGAATTTCGGAAGCGATACAATCGAGAGTCCCCGACATGAGCACACCAAGACACGTTCTGACGAAACATTACAACTACAGCAGTTGTACCCATATCAGCACGCTCAGGATGGCTTTCCTGGTCATACAGTATAGCTTTATTTGCTTGAAGTAAAGCTTCATCAAGCAAATCCTGAGAGTACTTTGTAGAATCTTCCCAATTAGCCACTAAATAGTCTCTGATTTCTTGAACAGCTATGCGGCTAGCTTCTTCACCGCCTGCATGTCCTCCCATTCCATCAGCAACAATAAAAAAATGACCATCTGGGTCTATATAATAATAATCCTGATTGCTGGAACGAATAAGTCCAGGATCGGTTGCATAGACGGAGCTAACTTTCATAGAATTTTGAAAAAAAATTAATACATACGGTCATAGCGATCTAGCCGCAAAAGCAATCTAATTAGCAGCCATGATACTGCTGCTGCAATCAAAAGAGCAAGTAAAGCTAACAATCTATAATCTTTAATTAATAATATTGCGGCTGAAAGGGTGAAACCACTGATAATGATAGCGTAGGTCATTCCAATTTGAATGTTACTCTGTCGTCTTAATAAACGCTCAGTTTCAATGGAGCGGACTCTAACGCGAACATCTCCCCTTTCTAACTTTTCAAGAGTATCTTCTAATCTCAAGGGTAGCCCAAAAGCAGTACTGCTAACTTGAGCGGCTTGACGACTTAACTCATTTAAAATAGCGTTTCCCGCGTTCCCCTCAGAACCATTCATTTGTGTCATGAGTTGCATTGTATAAGGTTGAGCAACTTGCATAAAGTTGAACTCTGGATCTAATCCCTTTCCTACCCCCTCAAGAGTAGAAAAAGCTCGCATTACAAAAGTAAAGGTAGCCGGAAATCTAAAAGGTTGACCATAGGCTACCTCATATAGATCATCACTAATAGCAGCCACAGACTGATTTTCAAATGGCTTATCCATAAAATTATCCAGCATATACTGAACAGAGCGTCGGACTGGTCCCATATCTTCTACTGGTGCTAAAGCACCCAAATCTATCAGAGACTTGACTATGCGATCGCCATCCTTGGCAGCAATGCCGAACAAAGTCTCCATTAGTCCTTCTCGCACATTAGAATTAATGCGACCCATCATACCGAAGTCGTAAAATATTAACGCACCTTCTGGACTTACAGCAAGGTTTCCAGGATGAGGATCGGCATGAAAAAATCCATTTTCTAACAATTGATGTAGATAAGCTTCGGCACCTTGACGAGCGATGATTTTTCTATCTAAACCCGCAGCTTCCAAAGCTTCGTATTGAGTTACCTTAATTCCAGGCATATACTCAAGGGCTAATACTTTTGGAGAGGCATACCGCCAGTATACCCGTGGAACCTTCACCCAGTCATAATTACGGAAATTTCTGCGGAAGGTGTCGGCATTGCGACCCTCACCTAGGTAATCTATTTCTTCCCAGAGAATGCGGCAGCATTCTTCATAGATACCTATCCAATCTCTACCCTTTCCCCAGGTAGGATGTTTTTGAAAATAGCGAGCAATACCTTTAAGGATTTTTAAATCAATTTCAAACAGTTTTTTAAGTCCGGGACGCTGCACTTTGATGACAATTGCTTCTCCAGAATGTAAAACTGCTTTGTGTACTTGTCCCAAGCTAGCAGCAGCTAATGGAACTGGCTCAAAACTCTGAAAAAGTTGAGGAATTTTTTTTCCCAATTCCTGCTCAATAATATTTTCTACTTTTTCATAGCTAAAAGCAGGAACCTTATCCTGTAGTTTCGAGAGTTCTTCTACATACTCGCTGGGAAAAATATCAGCACGGGTTGAAAATAACTGTCCAACTTTGATAAAAGTTGGACCTAAATCCAGGAATGTCTCACGTATCCATACTGCATAAGACCTTCTTCTTGCTGCTTTCTTTGCATCAGTCACACCGCCAGTGTAGCTCCATGACTTCTTATATAGCCACAGTCGGAACATCAAAGTCAGCACGAAAGACCAAATATCTAGAAAACGTCGTCTACTAGAATAACTTTCCCGATTCCAACGGTATGCCTTACCTGTATAACCCTTATCCATACGCTTTGCTTACCGCTGGTTGTCCGCTCGCCAATTCATTAAGAATAAACACTACAGATTGATTTACCTCTTCTATACAGATGATATCAGCCACAAAAGACTGATACACTCATCCAGGTCAGAGATATTTACCAAGAGCATTCTGCCAAGAACTAGAAAAGTAAATAAATTGCTAATCCAGGTTTAAACCGAACTGCTGCGATGGCGTTGCATTTCAGTTCGTAAGAGAGCAATTTCTGCCCTCAATTCATCAATTGTAGCCTGTACGTCATCAGTCCCAGAGGCAGAATTTCCAGTTTGTGCCGATGCTGAATTTGCCCCAGCAGAAGCAGTCTGCTGATTTGCTCTTTCGATTACTTCCTCTGTGAACTGCTTCAATTGTTCTCTCATCTCGGCATCAAGTTTGCCTAATTCGCTCAAAGCATCGGTAAGAGACCGTTCTAGGTGTTCGCCGGTAACTTCTGCTAATGCTCTGCCTACAAAAAAAGCTTGTAGAAGGGGGTTGCTCATAAATTTTTGTTAACGTTCATCCGCAAAAAAATTATAACTTGCTCTCATCCTTTAATGCTTAGGAAAATATAGAATTACTGGTAATAAGGGACATCCAAAAATTAAATGACTCAATTTCCGCATCTAATACAACTATCAGATTTTTTCTCCCTCTCTCTTGGTGCGCATTCCCTAGCGCTTTGAAAAAGCGCTTTCATTGTGGTCTTCTCCCAAAGGGTAGCGCCAAGGGGGTTTCCCCCCGAAGTTTGCTCAACGGAGGGAACCTCCGCACGCAACTTCTCT
>JBHJJE010000014.1:0-66139 GCA_050042865.1 Mastigocoleus sp. | reverse complement strand
TATGCTCCGCTAACTAAGTAGTGGCTTTGTAAGAAAAATTCATCACAATACTTCTGTCGATTTCATATTCTTTGACAGATGAATTCAGTTCTTAATCAAAATATACAGCACTTTGCAGTTACATGAGGTACATTCTCCCTGACCCCTGCCCCCTGCTCCCTGCCTTACAACGATATGAACTGTACCTCAATCAGATGAAATTGGCTGTATTTACTTATCTCTGTATAATTTATTAGCTTACACATAAATTATCTATCTATTGATCTATTTGAGGAATCTAATAGTTAGTGGATATTTATACATCTCACCATTCATTGCCTTTACTCCCGCCATAATTGAGAGAACTATATGAGCAATACCTATGATTGGCAGTAATAAAAATCCAATTAATATAAAAATTAGAATTCCAGATACTACTGCTGCAATAAAAATTGTTATTTGAAAATTTAAAGCCTCTTTTCCTTGAGCATTGATATACTCTGATTTATCTTTGTATATTAACCATATAACTAATGGTCCAAGAATAGTACCAAAAGGAACTATATATCCAGAGAATGTAGAAAAGTGGCAAAGACCACCCCATGTTTTTTCTTGTTCTTTAGTGAGTTCAGACATAGATATAAATTAACGAAGTACATTTACGCATAGATATTATGTATTTTTTTGATTGTTAGCAACCAGAGAATATACTTAAATATATTTGATTTTTACGAAAAAATAATTTAAATTTAGGGCGTTGCTGAATTGAAGGATGAATTTACTTTTTAAGTTTTGAGTAAAGCCCCCTGAATCCACCAAAATTAGGGGACTTTAAATTATATTGCTCCCCAGAATTGGGGTTGGGGGCAAAATCATACCTGTACTCAGTAATGCCAAATTTAGAACTATTAATAGATAGATTAAGAAAGTTATGACTAAATTTTTATTACTAACTTACTCTTAGTTCATTCTAATCATTCTTGCAAATAAAAGAGTATCCTAAGTAATATCACTTTACTATTCAGTTAGATAAAAAGATTTATTTAATAACTTTATCTCATGGTGCATCATATTCTTCAGGCTACTAAAGATACCGTTCATCTTGGTGGTTTTTCTCATCTTCTAAAGCCAGTTTTAAAAATCCAATCCGGCGATACAGTTGATGTAGAGACTTACACTGGTTTTCACGTTTGTAAACAAGCACCAGCAGAATTTCTCACACCAGCACTAATAGATATTTACCATAATCTTGCTCCCGAGAAAAAAATTTCTGGGGGACCTCATTTACTCACAGGACCAATTTATGTCGAAAATGCTCAACCCGGAAACGTTTTAGAAATTGAGCTTCAAGATATTCATCCGAGTTTACCAGTTGGATTTAATGCAATTCGTAAAGGTTGGGGAATTCTTCCAGAAAAATTTGATCGGTCAAAACTGAGATTTATCCAACTAGACCTAGAGAATAAAGTTGCAGAATTCCCTCCAGAAAGTGGAATCAAAATTCCCTTAAAACCTTTTTTTGGGATTTTAGGTGTAGCAACTCCAGAGACTCAGAGAAATTCTATTCCACCTGGTAATTATGGTGGAAATATAGACAATCAAAACTTACAAGCAGGTGCTAAATTATTTTTACCTATTTTCCTTCCAGGTGCCTTATTCTCTATTGGTGATGGACACTCAGCACAGGGAGACGGAGAGGTAAATGTTACTGCAATTGAAACTTCCATGAATGGAACTATTAAGCTCACAGTTCGCTCAGATTTACAAGTTAAGACACCAATTGCAGAAACCACAGAACATATTATTACAATGGGTTTTGGTGAAAATCTAGATGCAGCTTTAGAAATGGCTGTAGAGAATACAATTAATTGGCTTCAAAATGCTCATAATTTATCAGCAGAGGATGCTTATGTTTTATGTAGTTTAGCAGTAAATTTTCATATTACTCAAGCAGTTAATAAACCGCAAAAAGGAGTACATGGTATTTTATCTAAATCGATTTTGCCCATCTATCTAAATTAATCTTGCTTAATTGATGAGAAAACTCTCAAAAGTTAATTAGTAGGTCAATAAGTAGACTCAATGAATTATTTAGTGTTGATTATTAGTGGACTTTTTGCAGGAGTATTAGCTGGTTTTTTAGGAATTGGAGGTGGAACAGTCTTAGTCCCACTACAATTAACATTAGGTTCCACATATGTCCAAGCTGTTGCGACTAGCAGTCTAGCGATAGTGATTACAGCTTCTTCTGCTAGCATACAAAATTGGCGCATGGGTTATTTAAGTCCCAAACGAGTACTTATGCTAGGGATTCCTGCAATTTTGACCAACTATTTCATTGGAGTTCCTCTTGCAAATCTTGGAAAAGGCAATTCTGCAACTTCAGCAATTTTATCAGTTGCTTTTGGTCTATTACTTGTACTAACTATATATTTGGTGCAGTTACGGAAGCGTTTAAGTGTAAACGAAACTTCATCTGAGGAAATACAGCATAATAACTCTAAAATAAATCCTACAGCTTCTAGAGTTATCATTGGGGGTCTGGCTGGAATTCTCGCTGGTGTATTTGGTGTCGGTGGTGGAGTAATTATGGTTCCACTACAGATTCTTTTACTGGGAGAAAAAATTAAACTAGCAATTCAAACAAGTTTAGGAGTGATTGTTATAACAAGTATTTCTTCTAGCATCGGACACGCTAGCAAAGGTAATCTTTTACTTACACAAGGATTAATTTTAGGTTTCGGTGGACTAATAGGAGCACAGATTAGTACTCGCTTTCTACCGAAGTTACCAGACAAAATTATTAGTCTAGCCTTCAGGAGCTTATTAGCAGTTTTATCTGTTTACATGTTTTGGAAAGGATGGGTAAGCTACAACAACTGATTTATAATCTCAGTTATTTAATTACAGTACATTACTTACTTGTACTGACACAAATAATCTGTAATTGATAATTCACAATTCACAACTGATAATTTTACCAATCCTTATTGGTGATTTTGTATAATTTGATTTGTATATTTAGTTTAATGTGATTCATTCATGTAATGTCTCAAGGTAATATCTCGAAAAAATAACTAAAGTTAACTAAAATTAATTAAAATTAACTATTGAGTAATTATTGCTAAAGTTAAAGCAAAATAGCTATTTATTTAGTATCTTTCAAACTTAGCTAAAATCTTATTTCCTTAAGGTTGATACTCTCTATCTTATGAATTAATTCACAAATCATTTTTGCTTAATTTTTTTCATTAAGTACTTGTAGAGCTTACCCCCCTAACTGAAAGAATATGGAACGTCGTCAGTTTCTTAAGTATGCCACTTTAACGGGTGCAGGTTTTACCGCCATAACTAGCTGCACAAACAGTAATAATCGTGGTTCGCAAGTTGGGGGAACTCCAGGATTTACTTCCGTTTCAGCAAAAGAACCTCTGAAAGTAGGTTTTGTCTATATTGGACCCGTTGCAGATTATGGATGGACCTATTCCCATGATTTAGGACGCAGAGTTATGGAGGAAAATCTGCGTCAGAAAGTCAAGACTACCTTTTTTGAAAACGTTAATGAACAAGATGCACAAAGGGTTATTCGTCAGTTAGCAGCAGATGGTAATAAGTTAATTTTTACTACCTCTTTTAACTATATGAACCCGACTGTAGAGGTCGCTAGAGATTTCCCCGATGTTGCTTTTGAAAACTGTGGTGGTTATAAAATTCTGACAAATCTTGGTACTTATTTAGGACGTTTTGAACAGGCTCGGTATTTGACTGGAATGATTGCCGGTAAAATGACTAAATCCAACATTATTGGATTTGTAGGAGCATATCCAATTTCAGAAGTAATTCGTAGCATTAACGCTTTTACTCAAGGTTTAAGAGCAACTAATCCTCAAGCTAAAGTAAAAGTTGTTTGGATACAAAGCTGGTACAACCGGGTTAAGGAAAAAAATGCCGCGATCGCTCTGTTTGATTCTGGTGCAGATATATTAACCCAACATACAGACTCTGCTGCTGTGGTACAGTATGCTAAAGAAAAAGGTATTTACGCTTTCGGTTACAGTTCTGATATGAGCAAATTTGCACCAAATGCACATTTGGCTGCAACAGTTAACAATTGGGGTAATTTTTACACTCAAAGAGCGATCGCTGTACTAAATGGAAATTGGAAATCGGTTGGTGTTTGGCATGGAATTGCAGAACAAATGGTAGATATTTCATCAATAAATTCATTAGTTCCGCAGGATGTCCAAAAATTAGTAACTACTAAACGTGAACAATTCATCAATGGAACCGCTCATCCCTTTGATGGACCACTAAAAGACCAGTCTGGGAAAATTAGAGTGGAAGCTTCAAAGGTACTAGAAGATGATGCTCAGTTAGATATGAATTGGTATGTAGAGGGAGTCGAAGGTTCTATCCCAAGTGCAGAATTTGAGAATTTATAGATAAAATTTTTATTAATTTTTGATATCACCATGTTTTTCGCCGGTTCATATAATTCAGGACTTACGCAACGAAGACTTGTCATTGCGACCGAAACGGAGTGTAGGGAAGCAATCTCAGGAACTTTGTGATTACGTCGCTATGCTCGTAATGACGGAATGATATTGCTTTTGCGTAAGTCCTATAATTATATATCTGTTGCCATAATCATATATTTCGCTTTATAACAAAAAGGATGCAAGCAATCGGTGTATCTGGGTGAACTTGCTATTAATCCGGAAGTTACTAAAATAATAAATCATACTTAATACTTTCTTGGAAAAAATCCTAGGTAATAGGCAATCCTAAGTCTTAGCTGTTCTAGAAATATGGCGTTTAATTTTTCTGTACAGCAAGTATCATGCAATTGCAGAAGCCGATATTTTATCTGATATATTATCTCAATATATGAATAATATGAAGATTTTTCTACTTAAAAAATAAATTCAAATGCTTCCTCTGGCAAGTAATATTACCCAGAATGCCTTCATATGAGTAATGTTATATTTTCAACGATAAATTATAATGGATGACTTCAAGGGTATAAATATGTAAAAATTCAATTTAATTTTAAAGAATCTGTAAAGATTCTCAAAACTTTAGTTAACTATATGTTTCTTTTATGGAGTAAACCCAAGAATTAATAGGAATCGGATACTATCAACAGTATTGAGAATTAAGTGCAATAATTCTAGGGAACATGCTCATAGCTGGTTTCCATATCATAATATATTTTGTATTTTGGGTTAATGTTTTTACGCTTACCCTGGTTTCTCTTATGAGTCCTTAATTATTGTTAAATGCTCCTTAGTAAAAAAGAAAAATTAATGTTTTTGTAATTAGATAAAAATTAATCCAAAACAATTTATAATCTCTCTATAATTTTTTTGAGTAAAATCTTTTGATGCAGAGGGCTATGAATGTCAGCAGTGTAGAACTTCGCGCTCTTGTAGAAAATAAGAGTATGTTAAATTGGAGACAAGCAAATATTTACTAAATCTTGACTTTTTATCAGAATATTTGACTTAGAGTGATTATTTTTTAGCGGTAGTTTTAATTAGAGAAGTTAGATGATATGACCGCAGTTGAGCAAGAAGATAATATTTGGCAAGAAACCGCCAGTCTTCAGGAATCCGTCAGTCGGGCTGCTGAACGCTTAAGTAATCTTACTAGTAATGAACTGTTATTAGTATTGAATCAGTACGGTATGCTGCCGCAATTAGTACGAGAAATGTTAATTGATTGCGCGATCGCCAATATCAATCTGACTCAAGAGGAAACTTTAGAGGGATACAAAAAGTTTTATCAACAGCAACAGCTTAACTCTGATGCGGATTTGGAAGCATGGCTAGCAAGTAAGGGTATCTCAAAAGAGCAGCTAGAGTATATGACTACTCGCAGTTTAAAGTTAACTAGGTTTCAGCAACAGACCTGGGCAAACAAAATAGAGTCTTATTTTCTCCAACGCAAGCAACAGTTGGATAGGGTAGTTTATTCTCTGATTAGAGTAAAAGATATTTATTTAGCTCAGGAATTGTATTTTCGCATTCAGGAGGGCGAGCAATCTTTTAGCGATGTAGCGCGGGAACATTCACAAGGACCGGAAGCTCAAACCGGAGGGCTATTAGGACCAGTGGATTTGGCAGTTCCTCACCCAGTTTTGGCAAAAATCTTAACTAGAAGCGAACCAGGTCAACTAGTGCCTCCGACTCGTTTAGGAGATTGGGTTTTAATAGTCAGATTGGAGAAATTTTTACCAGCACAGTTAGATAATTCAATGCGACAGAAGTTATTAAACGAACTTTTTGAAGAATGGATAAAGGCTGAAAGCTCCTCAGTAGTTAAAAATCAATTAACACCAAAAAAATCTGACGATAATAATACCAACGATTCATCTGAAGAGGAGGAAGTTAGACAAAATCGGGAAATGCAAAAGTCTTAATTTTCTAAATTTTAGACGATATTTTAATACTTAATTTTCAGATGTCTAGCTCAAATAGTTAGCTCAAATAGTTAGCTCAAATATTTAACCTCAATTATTAAGACCGGTTTAATAGTTATGCATATGAAACTATATTTTTACAAATCTCAGTATTAACCTCAGTTTCAGCATTAAATTAATGATATATATCTCAATACACATCTCAATATATATCCCAAATATGTAGAGCATAATATATCAGTATCTTAATAAGCCTTGAAAAGAAATTCCTAGTAATAAGTCGATGACCTATACAAGCATTAACGTCGAAGAATTTCTCAGTGCGATCGCACCTTTTAATCAATTATCAGAAGCAAACCTCAAACAACTTATTGGACAGGTTCAACTACTGCGTTACCGGATTGGACAAGCAATTTTGACGCGGGAGAAAATGCCGACTCAGATTTATATAATCTTTGAAGGTAAAGCTCGTTTATTAGGATACGACCCTAAAACAAGCGCACCTGTCACCCTTAAGTTAGGAGAACCAGGAGAAATTCTTGGTTGGGTAGGACTAACTCGCAACATCCCCTGCGAAACAGCGATCGCATCGGGAGAAATGATTTGTCTGACTCTGAGTGCATTCAACTTTTTAGCATTACTGCGCAAAGAAAAGGGAATCGCTTCATATTTTCAATCCCGAGTATCTTTAATTGAAGTCTTTGACCTACTGGGAACAGAATTGCAAAGACGAGCAGACAGTCACTTGATTCTCTCCGGTGCAAGCAGCCAAAATTTAAAAGATTTAGCTCTACAAGTTCACCCCCAAGCACAAATCCTGAATGGACTTACAAGTTCATCTACAGGTAACTTGAGTTCCGATTATTTGTGGTTAATTAGTGGTGGTTCTGTCGGTAAGGAATATGTGGGAGAGTGCTTTAATCTCAACGATCCTGCCCAATTACCTCCTGGGAGTCAACCCCGTTTGTTAGGGGTTCCCATGGAAACTTTTGCCCCAACAGAGAATGAAATACATGAACTTCCCACAAGAATAGCTCCCGTTCCCAAAGAAGAAATTCCCTACGCTCCAGACCAACCCCCAGAACCAGAGGAAGAACCCGAAGAAGTAAGCAACTTTTCTTCTAGAAAATATCCTCATATTCGCGGAAATGGTGAACTTGGAAGCATTTTGGCTTGTTTCCAAATGTTAAGCCAACATTTAAGAATGCCTTTTAGAAAGGAAATAGTACGGAAAGTCCTAGTTAATCAGCAGCAGCGTACCGGTTCTCTTTCCCTTCAGCATTGTGGTGCAGTCGCAGAACTGGTAGGATTGCGGGCACAAATGTTGAACGTCCCTGTATACGCAGTCGGCAGACTGGAAGCTCCAGCCATCGTAGACTGGAAAGGAACCTTCGCTCTTCTCTACGAAATTACTCCTAAATATATGGTCATAGGTATACCAGAAAAAGGAGTACTCAAGCAGAAGACAACAGATGTGATGAAACTGCTGACGGTTTATAACCCCCCACCGGAAGATACCAAGCAGCAACATACCATTCCCGTACTACTACTCAAAGCCACCAAAGAAACTCCCCAAAGAAAGTTTGGTTTAAGCTGGTTTTTACCCTCTTTAATCAAATATCGTCGAGTTTTATTAGAAGTATTCGTCGCTTCTTTCTTCGTACAGCTATTTGGTTTAGCTAATCCTCTAATTACTCAAATTATCATTGACAAAGTAATTATTCAAAATAGCGCCAATACCCTGCAAATTCTGGGTATGTTCCTGGTAGTAGTAGCATTATTTGAAGCATTATTAACCAGTATTAGAACTTACTTATTTGTTGATACCACAAATCGCATTGACTTAGCCCTAGGTTCAGAAATTATCGACCACCTGCTGCGTTTACCCCTACGTTACTTTGAAAAACGCCCAGTCGGTGAATTAGCAACCAGGGTAAATGAACTAGAGAAAATTCGTCAGTTTCTTACCGGTACTGCCTTAACTGTAGTATTAGATGCGGTCTTCTCCGTCATCTATATTGTAGTGATGTTTATCTACAGTTGGATACTGGCACTAGTAGCCTTAGCCACCTTACCATTCTTTATTCTACTGACAGTCATATTCTCTCCTATCGTTCGCCGACAGCTACGAACAAAAGCCGAACGTAACGCCGAAGCTCAGTCCCATCTAGTAGAAGTGTTATCAGGAATCCAAACAGTCAAAGCCCAAAGCGTAGAACTGCGATCGCGTTGGCGTTGGCAAGAAAGATACTCCCGTTATGTAAGTGCTGGTTTCAAGACAGTACTTACTTCCACCGCAGCAAGTTCTTCTAGTAATTTTCTCAACAAGCTTTCTGGTCTACTAGTACTATGGGCAGGAGCATATCTGGTTCTGCAAGGAGAACTGACATTAGGGCAATTAATCGCCTTCCGGATTATTGCAGGTTATGTAACCACACCATTATTACGTTTAGCTCAACTTTGGCAAAACTTCCAAGAAACAGCCCTGTCCCTAGAAAGACTAAGCGATATCATTGACTCTCCTCAAGAAGCAACCGAAGAAGACAGAGGTAATATTCCTCTACCAACAGTTGAAGGGTCTGTGAAATATGAAAACGTTTCCTTCCGCTTTAAAAATAGCGGACCTTTACAACTAGATAACGTTAACTTAGAATTTGAACCCGGATTATTTGTTGGTATTGTCGGACAGAGTGGTTCTGGTAAAAGTACTTTAATGAAATTACTGCCACGTTTGTATCCTTTAGAATCAGGCAGAATACTTGTAGATGGCTATGATATTAATAAAGTAGAACTTTACTCCCTCAGACAACAAATTGGTATTGTGCCTCAGGATACATTACTTTTTGAAGGTTCAGTTCAAGAAAACATAGCCCTCAATTACCCTGATGCTACTACCGAAGAAATCATTGAAGCTGCCAAAATTGCTGCTGCCCACGAATTTATTATGGGTCTACCAAATGGTTACAATACAAGAGTTGGAGAGCGGGGCAGTTCCCTATCTGGAGGACAACGACAGCGAGTAGCGATCGCTCGCACAATTTTACAAAATCCCCGGTTGTTGATTATGGATGAAGCTACCAGCGCCCTCGATTACGAATCAGAACGCCAGGTATGCTTAAATTTAGCAGAGGCTTTTAATGGTAGAACAGTTTTCTTTATTACTCACCGTCTGAGTACAATACGCAATGCCGATAGAATTTTGATGCTGGACAAGGGTGCAGTTGTTGAGCAAGGAACTCATGAAGAATTAATGGCTATGCGGGGACGTTATTTCTGCCTTTATCAACAGCAAGATGCGCAACTTTAATAACTGAGTTCTTCGATAATTAATCCCCAGCCTTGACAATTGATAATTAAGAATGGGGTAAAGGTTAAAGGTAAGAGTTAATGAGTGTGCTTACCCTGGCATTTTCTTTATAATCATCTCCAACTTTCTTCTGCTTTGTGTATCCTAACTTCTGTCTTCTGACTTCTGCCTCCTGAATTCTATTTAATAAAAAACCTATGACTCAGCTAAACGGCAACTACTCAAACGGCTCAAACGGAAAGAACTCCCAGGTGTCTTTTGCTCCCAAAGATGCAAAATCAGCAGCAGCAGCAGCAGCATCCCGAAGTCCAGTTGCAAATGAGAATGGTTGGAAAAATAAACCGCCCGAATTTGAACAGGAGGTAGTATTACAACGTCCTCCTTTTTTCTCTAGAGCCATGCTATGGTGCTTGGTTGGCTTTACTACCTTTAGTATTGCCTGGGCTGCGATCGCAAAAATTGAAGAAGCCATACCCGCAACAGGTAAACTGGAGCCGAGGGATGCTGTTAAGGAAGTGCAAGTTCCTGTAAATGGCTTAGTAAAAGAGCTTTATGTCAAAGACGGTAAACAAGTCGAGAAAGGTGACTTACTGATGTTGCTTGACCCCGCATCAGTTAGAGCACAGTTAATTTCTCAAACAAAAGTCCGTGACACCCTGAAGCGAGAGAATAATTTTTATCGCTCCATACTTAGTGGAATAAAATCGGATGAGACATTAAAATTACCCGGTATTTCTCAAGAAATGTCTCAGTTAGCCAAGAATCGAGTGGCTTTGGTCGCTGAAAATCGTCTTTATCAGAACCAAGTTTCGGGAAATATTGCCACTGGAAATTTAAATTCTCAACAGTTAAGACGACTACGCTCTAGTAAAGAAAAATTAGAGACAGAAAAAGATACTATCAGGTTAGAAGCAGGACAGCTAGCAAAGCAATTTGCACAAAATACAGTCCGACTAAATAATGCTCAAAGCGTTCTGAAAATTAACGAAGAAATTCTCCAAGACCTAACTCCCCTATTTAAAGAAGGGGCGATCGCTCGTTTGCAGTATCGTCAACAACAGCAGGAAGTCAATAACCGTCAAGCTCAAGTCGCAGAATTACAGCAAGAAGCACAACGTTTAGAACTAGCGATCGCTCAATCAGGTAAACGGTTACAAAACACTGTCTCCGGTTCTGACGATGAAGTTTTGACAAGAATAGCAGACAACGAAAAGCGTATTGCCGAAATCGATACTCAGTTTAACAAAGCCATCGTTGATAACCAAAAGCGCATCGCTGAACTAGATGGACAAATTCGTCAAGGTGAAGTTACCCTCAGATATCAAGAAGTCCGTGCCCCCATTAGTGGTACAATTTTTGATTTGAAAGCTTCTGAAGGTTTTGTCGCAAATCCCACTGAACCAGTAGTGAAAGTAGTCCCAGACCAAACTCTCACAGCCGAAATTTTCTTAACCAACAAAGATATTGGCTTTGTTAGAGAAGGTATGGAAGTAGATGTGAGAGTAGATTCCTATCCATTCAGCGAATTTGGTGACATAAAAGGCGAGCTTATATCAATCGGTAAAGATGCTTTACCTCCTGATGAGTTACGTAATTATTACGCTTTTCCTGCCAAAGTTAGACTCAATAAACAAACAATCAAAACAAATGGTAAAGTGTTACCCCTACAATCAGGAATGTCAGTCCAGGTGAATATCAAAATCAGAGATAGAACTATTCTTAGTATCTTCACCGACAAATTTACCCAACAAATAGAAAGCTTGAAATTTGTTAGGTAGATTGTTAGATAGATTGTCAGATAGATAAAACATCCTAGGACCCAGAACAAAGATGAAATACAAAAGGGGTAAAGGTTTCAATACCCTTACCCCAGGGTGTTGAGTCTATCTATTTTTTGGCGTCAAATATCATCCATAATCTGTGACTCGGTTGTCACTTTGTCACTATATCCCGCCCTTACTCTTGAAGGGTCTACTAATGCGATAATAAAGCCTGCCTTAGAGCAGGTTTCGTAATTCAATTAGACCCATCATTTATGACGTAGGTGCTTTTATTGATAAAGAAAGTCATTGGTCAACTAATTTCTAATTCCTACTTCCTAACAGGAGCGTAGCAGAAAGCGAGTACAGGTTTAGGATAGTAAAAACCTGCGTACCAAAAATTAACTACTTATTCTCTACTTCCAACCTTCTGTGATTGCCATTTTGAATCCTACCATCAGGCATAATCGTCTTATCAAAAATTACCTTCGTAAGATCCGCTCCTGTCAAATTAGCACCCCTCAAGTCGGCTTTTCGTAAATTAGCCTCTCCAAAATTGACTCCCATCAGGTTCGCACCTACTAAATTCGCTTGATAAAAGCTATTATTCTCACATATAATTTCCCTTAAATCAGCTTCAGTTAAATTTGCGAAATTAAAGCTAGACCAGCGTAAATTTGCACCCCTCATATTCGCCGCACTTAGATCGCTATGATCAAAACATGAATCTTTCAATTTAGCATCGCGCAGATTAACCCCTCTCAAATTAGCTCGTGAGAGATCGAACTCTTCCCATATAACATTACTTAAGTCAGCACCACTCAAATTAATTGCATACAAATCTCCATCGTTAAACCTTATCTCAGTAAAATTGCGTTCTCCGTGACTATATAGCTCTAATAACTCTTGTCTATCCATAACGGCATTCATTTACAAACATAGGTGGTAATTTGAGTGCTGAATAGTGGTATTACCTTTAGATTCTTTACCTGGGACACTTGCGACTAAATTTCTCTGATAGATCCTTTTTTACCTAAATTTCGATACACAGGTTGATCGATGACCTGTAAATGAATTTAGTTGTAAGAAATCTTAACTCCCCAACTTCACCTTTAAAACTTCAGAAAAAAATATTTCTATTACGATTTTCTAAAAATCAGCACTCTATTGTTAACAACAAAACAAAAATGCACTTTTCCGCATTTATTCTTACATTTCCCGATGAGCATCACGCAAAAAACATGTTGTGTAATATTTGCTTTACCGAAAAAGCAATATTAAATATTCAACTAAATATTCAGCGTCATCAGGACTTACGCAATCGTAATTTGTCATGGTGACCGAAACCTATTGTAGGGTAGGAATCCCATAAACTCTGGGATTACGTCGCCAACAGAAAGCTCTATCAGACAAATTACGCAAAAGTAACGTAATTTTTAGTCATTCTATCAGGAAATATAGTTGTTACTGATAATACACTATGTGAAATCATCTCTCAATAAATTATGGTAAATGTAGAGGCTGACATATTCTTCTTTTTACAGAATTATGCGTAACAATACTAGAATTATGCATAATTCTGGCATAAAAAAATTCAAAATGTAAATTTAGTCAGTGTTTTATCGATGTTAAATAGTTGCTTTATTGACTCCATGCTGTATTACTCCCTTCCCGAACTCAGGTTACCTAACTGATTGAGGGACACAAGGAGAGAATGAAAGAAATTAGCATGATAGGAGTAAGTAGTGATGAGTGAATAGGAATAAAGTTTTGAGGCTAATTACTACTCATGAAGGGATTTTATATTTAATTGCGCCTACCTACTTAAGACAGTCCACGACCAGGACAAGACTAACAGTATAAATATTAGTGCATGTGTTCTATCTTTGATAAATCCAGTAAATTTAGAAATTAATATTATTTTAGATACTCATTTATTTTTCTGAAGAATTTTAGATTATTACTGAAGATAGACCTAATTGCACTAGATTATTAGGGAGAATTAACAGAAAGTGAGGACTTAATGGTCTGTCTTTATATATTTTTGCTAATTCAATGACTATAACAATAGACCATATTCATTTTTACGTAGAAGATGCCCAAACTTTGCAAAACTGGTTTATCAATTGTTTGGGTTTTGAAGACATTACAGAAGAATTTACTGTTCCTGTTTTCCATAGGAGTGAAAATGAACAACAAATTCTGACTAAAGTCGTTCGCAGTGGCTATATTGATTTTGTTATTTCATCCCCTTTATCTTCTTGCAATAAGGTTGCTAAATTTCTCAAGCAACATCCTCCTGGAGTTGCAGACGTAGCTTTTCGTGTAGAAGATATAAAAACGGTAATAAAAAAAATTCGCACAGTAGGTAGTGAAATATTCCAACCTGTTGAATCCTATCGTAACGGTCAAGAAATTATCCAATATGCTCTTATCGCTGGTTGGGGTGGAATAACTCACACTCTGATTCAAAAAGACTCGGTAGCAGAATTTTTCATTCCATCACCACCCGGGGATCGCAGGTGTTCATCAGTCAGTTATAAAGCTAATCCTATAGCTACTTGCACAGCTATAGATCATGTGGTTCTTAATGTTGAAAAAGGTGAATTGAAGCCAGCTGTTGCTTGGTATCAAAAAGTTTTAGATTTTTTGCCACAGCAAAGTTTTAATATCAACACGGAAAACTCAGCATTAAACAGCCAGGTTTTGACATCTAGTGATGGTCGAGTACAATTTCCTATCAACGAACCTGCATCCAATAATTCTCAAATCCAAGAATTTATTAACTTTAACCGGGGTGCTGGAATTCAACATATTGCTTTACAGGTGAATAATATTGTATCAAGCATTATCCGGTTTCGTGGAAATGGTTTATCTTTTCTACCTGTAACTCCAGAATATTACTTGTACACTCAGCAGCGAAAAGGTTTTTCTATTCCTAAGATAGAGCTTAATGCAATTGAAAAACAGCAAATCTTAGTAGATTGGAACGAGAAAAACCCCGAAGCACAATTATTACAAATTTTTACTCAGCCCATTTTTGCCGAACCAACCTTTTTTCTAGAGTTTATCGAACGTCGTAGTTGCGCAGAAGGGTTTGGTGAGGGTAATTTCCGAGCTTTATTTAAAGTAATGGAAGAAGAGCAAATGAAACGTGCGAGTAATTGGTGAGATAGCGTGGTCAACGCTCTTGGGAAACCCCCCGTTCCAGGGTCTCCCCCCAAGGGAGTTGCTTAAGCAACTCCCTGAGTGCGACTGCCTTAAGTTGCCATTACTGGTAATTGCTTTTTGTCTGTTTCCTGAATATATTGCTTTTACACTTTTCCTGTAAAAGAAAAACTTGCCAGCATGCTTTGCAACTTACCCAATTCAGACTACTGTTTTAATATTATTCAAGATACATGTTCATACATTTATTAAAAAATGTTAAGAATCATCACAGATTTTGATGGTCCCATTATCGATGTATCACCTAGATATTACAGGGTTTACCAAATATGCTTAGAGAAACATCGCAGACCGCAACAGCAAATTAAAAAGCTTTCCCTTGATCAGTTTTGGCTTCAGAAACGTCAACATATTCCTGAAATAGAAATAGGTATAGCTTCAGGTTTAGATGAAATTCAAGCAAAAGCATTTGCCAAACTACGTAAAGAGATAGTACATACCCATCCTTATTTTCAGCTTGATACTCTTAAACCTGGAGTTATTGATACATTGTTAAAAATTCAAAAAGCAGGTTTTGATTTAGCAGTCATGACTATGCGTCGTCACTCAGAATTAGAATATGCTTTGGAAACTCACAATTTAGGTAAATTTTTCCCAGAAAATCGCCGCTTCTGTTTAAGTGATGATTACGTTAAAACTCGCGATGTTGAGGATAAACCTTTATTGATGAGGAATTCTCTATCTACACTTCCTACAGCGCAAGATACATGGATGATAGGAGATACAGAGGCAGATATTGCAGCTGCGAAGAAACACAATATTAAGGTTATAGGTATTGAATGCGGTATACGCGATCGCAATCAATTAGAAATGTATAGTCCAGATTTTATTGTTCAAGATTTTAATCAAGCGGTAGATTTTATTATTAGTAAGCATCATAAAGTCCTATAAAAAATACAGTTCTACCTTCTGTCTGAGATGCTATAGGTTTACGAAGTTCAAAGAAGCTAACGGTTGACTTTCTATCGGATCAGTAGCTTTCTCCAATTAAAAAATCATCAATACCGACATTCGGGAATTATTACTTCCCCCTGAAGTCGGTTCGCATAATGAGACGAAGTACGGTTTGTACCCTTAATTAAATAACTAGAAATAACTAGAAATAACTAGAAATAAATAGATCATATCTTCCTGCATTCACCCCAGAATGCAGGAATTCCCTTCTATATATAAAAATTTTTAAGGTGTTTGTGGATCAATACTCTCACCTATTCCGAACTAAGTCATAGCCAAACAGGTTCCTTTTCTAGGGGTAAAACTATTTGAATACAAATGAATACAAAATTAATGGAATTAAACAATACTAAATTCTCATATAAAACACTAAAACTAGAGATATTAAAATAAGGTAATCATTTAAAGAAGCTACAAACTATCCACATAGAGATGAAAGCTACGATAGTTGATAGCTGACTACCCTTTAAGCTCACTAATTCAATCAATTGCGGTAGCAAAAGCGGAGAGATTAAAACCCCCAAAATTAACCCAGCCATCATACCACCGAAACTTAGCAGTACTGAACGACCTAAACGACCCTCTTTGCGGTTAAGGAAGTAAACACTAACTCCCACTCCTGCAATTAAAATCAATTGATAAATAGCATCATTTCCGGCTCTTGAGAATAAGACAATACCGCTTAAACCTAAGTAAAAAGCCCCAGGCAATAGAACATCCGTCGAAGAAGGCTGATCGACTAAACGGCTTAACCACTGGGGTGAATTTTCGCTCTTATCAATATTTTCTTTCTTGGGGACTTGCAAGATTCTGTCCGGGAAGCGAATACGTTCAGGAACCTTAATCTTTCCTTCCTGACGCATTTTCAAGCGATCCATTAAAATTGCATCATAAGCAGCTTCAATGGTCTCTGAATGCTTGCTATCGTCACTGTGTTCACTTAGTAGACGACTCCGAACATTTTGAATCTCATCGAAGCTCGCATCTTCGGATACCCCAAGTTTTTCGTAGGGAGTTTGTTCGGTCATGGGACTTATTTTTTTTAGCCTTACTTGGTGGCAATCTTGATTTTAAATAAAAACTAATTTAAATTTTGGCTCACTCGCAACTAAATTTTGAGTTAGTCAGTCGTATATTACCCAGATAGTATCAATAAGATATTGAACTTCTCAAGTAGTTTTAACTATAGTCACTTTATCATATAGATAGAAGTCAGTGTATACCCTAATGTCGTTTACCTTCTAGGAGATTACTCTAGAATCTAAGCTGAAAAATGCTTAAAAGAGATTTTTTTTATGAAGAAATTGTCTTTTATGTTTCAAATTTAGCTAAATACCGTAACATGGTAACGTTTTAATTAACTTGCATTAAGATTGCTAATAGCATTTAACCGCAAATAGATTTAGAATTAAGGCGTTTTATCAAGTGAAATATAACTAGAAGTATAAAGTTTTCTAGTTTACATAAATTACAGTTTATTAAGGTAATAGTATCTATACTGTTATTTGATTAGTAATAATTTACTTTCTTAATGTGAATTCTTATTAATGACAGTCTCAGAGAGATTCTGTATGACTACCCCACAATCTAATTACCGGAGCTAGTCAAATCTAGCGTAAGAGTGAGATTATCGGGAATTTAATACCTTAGTTCTGTAGTTTTATTTATTCTCATAGAAGGACACCGCATTTTTGTAGTTCCTTTAAGTTAATCCTATAAAAGTTTTTGCAAAGTGATGGTCATGGCTCCTGCCAAGATACTTGTCGTTGACGACGATCCGGCGGTTCGGAACTTAATACAACGCTTTTTAAGTAAACAAAGCTACCAAGTAGAAGCTGCCGAAGATGGGAAAACCGCCCTTGCCCTCTTTGAGCAATTCAATCCCGATCTAGTAATTCTAGATGTGAATTTACCAGATATGATTGGATTTAATCTCTGTCAAGAGATGCAAAGTAGAAATGGCGTTTTTGTTTTAATGCTGACGAGTCGTGCAGATGAAGCTGACAAAATTCGTGGCTTTTCTAAAGGTGCCGATGATTATCTTACCAAACCATTTGGTCTGGGAGAATTAGAGGTCAGAGTCGCTGCTATTTTGAAGCGTCAGCGAGTTGTAACCACAGCAGAACAAAAGCGTCTTGTTTTTGAGAAGTTAATGATCGACCCTGTGAGACGTGAAGTAACGTTGAATACTCAGCCAGTACTTTTAACGGCTTTAGAGTTTGATTTATTACATTTTCTAGCAAGTCATCCTGGTAGAGTTTGGCGAAGAGCTGAACTTATTCAAGAAGTTTGGGACTATGAGTATGTCGGCGATCAGCGTGTCGTAGATGTACATATCGGTCAAATTCGTAAAAAAATTGAAGCTGATGCTTCTCAGCCAGCTTTAATTCAGACTGTACGTGGGGTAGGATATAAATTTGAATGTCCTCCTCAAGTTCAACATGCTGATAAATCAGTAGTTTAAATTGAGATTATATTGATTGAACACATAGCATAATTGTTAAGCGTATTTAGCATCAGATTTGAATGTGAGACTTCTTAAGATGCCAAGCCCAAGGAGATACTATCAATGAATTTAGTCATAACAATGCGTTGATGTATCAATATTGGGCATAGGTTATCGATAGGTTTTTATGATTTAGAAGTAAAAATTAATATCTATCAGGAGGTAATGTAGTTGTAGTTATCTATAAATAAATTACAAAGCATTTTATACCTTATTAGATATATAGCTTGACATAAATATCAAAGTTATTGCCGATAACTTGTTTGAGTAAACTAGAACAGTACGGCGATTGTATTTTGCTTCATATTTATTGTTGGCTATAATTTAAAATAATTATAAACAGAAAGTAATTCTGATTGATTAATCATCAATTTCCTAGCGAATGTGATATTTAATAAAAATATTTGATATTATTTGTGAAATATTTATACATAATATTTGTGTATTTTGCTTAAAATAAATATTTCTGTTCTAAGAATTAAAGTCAGCAGAGTCCCTTAAAAAACTATATTTAGGAACTTATGTTTCAATTTGCTTTTTAAAAACAGTAGGGGCACATTTTCTATGTGCCCCTTCTTTATGCTCTTACTTTATTTTATTCACAAAGTATCGCCTATATTCGCTTTCTACTATACAACGTCAAATTTGGCTACCGTAAATATACTATTTTTTTCAAAAATCAGTAATAAAATGTAGCCAAACTAGCTATCACATCTTCAAACGTTCTATTAGTTTAGATAATGTTCATCTTCTTTACGGAGCGATTCAATTACTTCCTATGTGTTGTTGGATTGAACTCTTTGAGAGCTATTTACAGCTTTCTAAGCACTGAATTTTGACCAGAGAAGGAGATGTACAGTGCCTTCACTTTCCTTAGGAGAGAGGCTAAACGCCAAAGGATTCTCATCCATTTACAAGACAACTATAAGGTAATCGCTTTTCATCTGGTTTTAGGATGGTATAACTATAGCTGCTTGAAAAACTTTCTTCTTACATTAAACGTTAAAGGCAAACATTAAAGGCACTTGTAAAGAGAAATCTCAACCGGGTATATTCACGCTATTTACACTTGTGAAGTGTGAAATAAAGTTTCTAGGTAGACACGGGCAGCATGGCGATCGCCATCTCCGTTTTGCAGCAAAAATAAAGATAGTGCTGCGGTGAGAACGCGATCTTTATCCCAATCAGGATGTTTTTCTAAGTAATTTTTGAGGGATTCATGGAGAGCTTCCGGGATTTCTGTAAAGATACTAACTGTTGTATTCATTGAATTATTTTCTCCTTTGAAGTCCGTCAATCGCAAGGTGGGTTGCATGGTGAGCAATTTTAAGAAAAATGTAGCTCCTATTTTGCTCCCTCCAGAAGCTGTTAACAACTGAAGTTTTCTTACACAGGTACAACTATAAATACATAACCAAGCCGAATCATTGTGCGCTAAGAGGGGGTGGGTTTGTCAATGCTGCAAAATGTTAAGAAGACTTTTATAAAAAATGAATACTTACGAAATAATAGGGATTTAAAGCAGATTAATGTTACATTTCTTAATGAAAACTCAGTCTTAAGAATTTTGTAATGTAGGAATATGAAATCCCCAGATAGAGAAGTAAATACCTATAAAACCGTAAACTGGCTGTGGAAAAATACAAAATCATCTGTGGAAAACCTGTGGAATAAGTGAGGAAAACTCGAATTAATGATAAGAATTACAAAAATATAGTTTTTTCTTATACCTCTATCAAGAGAATTTTTTAGGGAGAAACTCACCCCCAGTAAAATAAGTAAGTATTTACTACATAACCGTAAATATATAACGCCTTACCGTAGTACCCTAGGCTAAGACTTGCTCGTTTGTGCAGGATTTTTTGTGCAGGATTTTTGCTGCTCTACCTACTTGTGGATTAAATGTTAGTTAGATTGTTATCACTCCTGCCTCCCTTAGATGGCAAAGTATGGATTTTGGCAGTTGGTAGGTTTTTGTCGGAAACTGGAACAGGTTTTACACTCTTTTACGCATCGATTTTCTTTGTTAATCAAATTGGTTTAACTACAACTGCTGTGGGATTGGCTATAGGATTTTCATCTATTTCCGGGATTGTAGGACGGATTTTAGGCGGTTCTTTCTCTGATTCTAGGTTTTGGGGTCGTCGTCGCACTTTATTGCTTTCTGCGGCAATTTCGGCGGTTGGTTCTTTTGTTCTAGCGACAACTTTTGATTTTGTCACCCTTATAATAGGAAATCTTATTTCTGGAATGGGTGCCGGACTTTATTGGCCTGCGACTGAGTCAGTAGTTGCTGATATTACACCCGAACAACATCGTCGAGAAGCCTTTGCAATGACCAGGCTGGCGGATAATTTGGGTTTAGGTACGGGAATTGCAGTAGGGGGGATTTTAGTCGCTGCAACAGGCAGCTATCGGTTTTTATTTGTCATTGATGGGGCTTCATTCCTAATATTTTTTGTGGTTGTATATTTTGCAATCAAGGAAACATATCAGCCACAAAGTTCCAGCCAACAGCAAGAACAAAAACTAGAACCCTGGTTAAACGCATTGCGCGATCGCTCTCTAATTATCTTTGTAGGTGTCAATATCATCATCACTACATACATTTCTCAACTACAGAGCAGTTTACCAATTTATTTTAAAAATTTTGTGTCTGGAGAAAAAACTAGCTTAGGATTTACCGAAACGATTATTAGTCTTCTTTTTACTTGGCATTTAGTATTAGCAATAGTTGCTCAGTTACCTGTTGCAAAGCTATTGAAAAAATTTTCTCATCCCAATTCCTTAATTGTATCAGTAAGCTTTTGGGCGCTGGGATTTACGCTGATTTGGATCACTGGAGCATCCACTACAGGAACCATGTATTGGGCAGCTTTTGCCTTAGCCATATTTGCGATCGCAACAGTATCTTATACTCCTTCTGCTTCAGCCTTAGTAACAGACATAGCACCAGAGTCGCAAAGAGGGGTTTATTTCTCTATCAACTCCTTATGTTGGGCTATAGGTTATTTTATCGGACCAACATTAGGAGGTTGGGCTTTGAGTAATCGGGAGACGGCAAATTATCTTTGGTTAGGTTTAGCCATAAGTACAGTCTTTACAGTATTCATTTTGCGCTACCTTAATCGGATTGTGAAGAGAAGGGGAGTGATGAGTGAGTAGTGAGTGATAAGTAGTGATTGGTGAGTAACAATTAAATTTCCTTGTTATTACTCATAACTCATTACTTGTTACTTGTTACTTATTACTTGTTACTTATTACTCATAACTCATTACTCCCTTCTTTCCTGTAGCTTGCGATAAACCTCTTTGATATCAACTTTGTGATGGGCTAAGGCGGTTAAAGTGTGATAAAACAAATCTGCGACTTCAGAAGCTATTTCCTCTGGAGAGTCATCTTTACAAGCCATAACTACTTCAGCACTTTCTTCGCCTATCTTTTTGAGAATTTTGTTGTCACCACCTTTTAGTAACTTGCAGGTGTAGGATTTTTCTACTGGATTGTCTCGGCGATCGCAAATTACTGAAAATACTTGAGAAAGGGTATCAGCTGGGGGGGGATTCTTTTGGGTATCTACTTGATGAAAACAACTGCGCTCTCCAGTGTGACAAGCAATATCACCTATCTGCTCGACTCCTACGAGTATTGCATCACTATCGCAATCGTAGCGGATAGTTTTCACCTTTTGAACATGACCAGAGGTAGCGCCTTTATGCCATAGTTCCTGACGCGAACGGCTCCAAAACCATGTTTCTTGAGTTTGTAAAGTTTTTTGTACTGAATCCCGATTCATCCATGCCATCATCAGAACGGTGCCATCAAGATAATCTTGAACGATTGCTGGGACTAAGCCTTGCTCATTGTAGCGAATCTGTTCGATAGGTATGGACTGTGGTGAAACTTGCGAACCGGAAAAAGACATACCAACTGCCCTAAACTTATATATAAATAACTCATGGATTCAAGATACCATGTAGAACAGCTGGGTATGCTTAGACAAACTAGCTTATTATCCTGACATCAAGCCTCAAACAATATCCCGATGCATAGCAGACTGCATTTTTACAGCACTCAAAGCGACACGGTGAGCCTTAGGAGCTTCTCCATACCAGTGTATTGCCGAGTTGAAAGCAGCCCGGTAAATGTTCTGGCACTCCTCGGACAATCGAGTACGAATTTCCAAAGGTAAGTCTTGGTTGGACTTGTATAACATATTGTTATTTCCTGGTTCAGCTGTTTGCTGTTAATTTACTACGATAGAAGTTTGCAACCCTGTTTAACACTATCCTAGGATAGAGCTTTTTGTATCTCATTGTAGGAGAGAACCTTGGTAAATACCACAATTAAAACTACCAAATCACAAGAAATCTTTGCTTCTGCCCAGAATTTAATGCCGGGAGGAGTTAACTCACCGGTTCGTGCCTTCAAATCGGTAGGTGGGCAACCTATTGTTTTTGACCATGTTAAAGGCGCTTATATCTGGGATGTAGATAATAACAAGTACGTTGACTATGTAGGTACTTGGGGACCTGCCATTTGCGGTCATGCTCATCCAGAAGTGATTGCTGCTTTGCAAGATGCTTTGCAAAAAGGCACGAGCTTTGGTGCTCCTTGTTTCCTAGAGAATGTCTTGGCTGAGATGGTAATTGATGCTGTTCCTAGCATCGAAATGGTAAGATTTGTTAACTCTGGAACTGAAGCTTGCATGGCTGTGTTGCGACTAATGCGAGCTTTTACTGGCAGAGAAAAGTTAATTAAGTTTGAAGGCTGCTACCACGGTCATGCTGATATGTTCTTGGTAAAGGCTGGGTCTGGTGTAGCAACTTTGGGACTGCCAGATTCCCCCGGAGTTCCATCTTCGACTGCGAGCAACACTCTCACCGCTCCTTACAATGACTTAGAAGCTGTGAAGGCGCTGTTTGAAGAGAACCGTGACGAAATTTGTGGTGTTATTCTTGAACCTGTTGTCGGTAATTCTGGATTTGTTCCTCCTGTTGCGGGCTTTTTAGAGGGTTTGAGAGAAATAACACAAGAACATGGTGCTCTGTTGGTCTTTGATGAGGTGATGACCGGTTTCCGGATTGCTTATGGTGGTGCTCAAGAGAAGTTTGGCGTTACTCCTGATTTGACTACCTTGGGTAAAATTATTGGCGGTGGTCTACCTGTGGGAGCCTACGGTGGTCGTAGGGATATCATGTCAATGGTTGCTCCAGCAGGACCAATGTATCAAGCTGGCACTTTATCAGGTAATCCCCTAGCGATGACTGCGGGTATTAAGACTTTGGAATTATTACAAAAGTCTGGGACTTATGAATATTTGGACAAAATTACCAAACAGTTAACTGATGGTTTACTAGAAGTCGCAAAAGAGGCGGGTCATGATGTATATGGCGGTCAGATTAGCGGTATGTTTGGCATGTTCTTTAATCCTGGTCCTGTCCACAATTATGATGATGCGAAGAAATCTGACACTTCCAAATTTGGACGCTTTCATCGTGGAATGTTAGAGCGTGGTATTTACTTGGCACCTTCTCAGTTTGAGGCTGGTTTTACTTCTATTGCTCATACTGAGGAAGATATTCAACAAACCATTGCTGCAGCAAAGGATGTAATTACAAGTTTGTAGTATCAAATTTGTAATAAAAAATTAAGAATTCAAGACTCAGATTAAAGCCACTAAATGTATCAAAACTTAATCTATTGAAACTTTCTGATATATTTTGGCGATGATCCAGTAGCAACGACTAAAAGGCGATCGCTCTGTGTGAAATTTTGATTCTTGGATTATTAGTTTTTTCAAACTGTAATTTTTCGGTGTTGTGATTTCTTAGACTGCTCTCCTGATAAAAAAGGCGGATAAAGCTATCAATTAAGTATCTCAACTGAGTTATTGACTTTCTTTAGCCTGGAATAAAACGGTTTTATACTTTTTACCTGTTTCTAATTTTGTGCCTTTGGTCATCGGTGTACTACATTATCATGACGGTGCTTACAATGACCGACACTCCCTGGATAAAAATCGCATTTGCCTTTTTTTTTAGATAATTAAATTACTTGTGTAATTAATTATTGAATTAAATTTGAGTTGATTGAAAGGTAGTTTTTTGAAATGAAAGTGGAAATTTTAAAAGTCGTAAAATATCCTTATTTCTGGCTAGAGAAAGTAACTGATAAGAAAAATTTACATGAAGCAATAAATTATTTAGACAATAGATTATTAGAGAATAAGCCCTCAAATAACTAATTCCCAAATAACTAATTCCCAAATAACAACCCCTAAGGGACTTCCAATTAAAAAAATAATCAATCGTTTTGGTGAGCAGAGGAAGCAGAGGAAGCGGAGGGAGCAGAGGAAGCAGGGGAAGCGGAGGGAGCAGAGGGAGCAGGGGAAGCGGAGGGAGAAAAAATCTGATAGTTGTATTAGATGCGGAAATTGAGTAATTTAATTTTTGGATGTCCCTAAATAAAAAGTCACTCCGCATTCTACTAGTATGCAGGGTGACTTTCTTGGAATTTTTCGACAGTCTTCTATTTCTGAATTATTAGAAAATGTCAACCAAATCTAACAATTACAAGCAGCTTGAGCACAACCTTCTTCAGTTTTATGTCCTTCAGCACAAGCTTTGGAGCAATAATATTTTCCTTCCTTCTCTAAAGCATCCTCTGTGGAAATGACACACAAACAGCTTGGACATGCGCATTTCATAAGATTAATTGTAGGCATATGTTTTTCCCCGATACTCATATCAATTAATGATATCTAAAATTACAATATCAAGATTAATTCAATGCCCATAATACCTATAAAATCAATAAAATAAATAAATTAAATTTATATATAGTTAGTATGGATGATGAGAAATTTTGATGACTACGGTGGATGATTACAGAACATAAAATACGCAAAACATAGTATTGTTTTTGTGTATATAAATATGTAAAAATACTCAAAATACATAAATTTTATATAGATATCAATGTACTTAAAGTCTAAAAGATAATACTTCTAATCATTATTAATTAACGTTTTTGTTTTGATCTAAGCCAAATAATTAGCTTGAATTACTGGCTTGCATAATTTCTGCGTCTAGTTACCAATATAACAACTTGATTTATTCATATATATAAATATCACTTGCAAAGTTCTTAGATTTGAAATTTTTAATAAAAAATATTTTTAATAATGGAAGTGTAAGAGATACTTTATAAAAAGGTCAAAATTTGAAAATATTTAAGTAAAATTTGATATTAACAATTATGGACTGATTATCATTATCAATTTATTTTTATCTGATAAACAAGTATTTATAAGCATTACAAAAAAATCTTTATTTAAAAAGATGTAAAAAACTCCTCAAATTACGAAAATTATTGAAATTAATTTAATATTTATTTTTTTTATGATTTACAAAAAACACTACTTTAGTTGAATTTTAAAAAAATATTAAGCATATTTTAGGTATATTTTAATTAAATTAAGTAGGTCAGTACAAATAAACCGAACTATGTAATGGATTGTAAATATACTTGAAAATCTTGCGTTGACGCAGTCTGCTCGATAGAGCTTATGCTTCGTTCCACTACGTTCTACTCGCAATGACATACCTTGATTTTTTTATGCCGACTTACTTAACTTTATATAAATGTTAGACAACTTATTTGTCATTGCCTTACTGGGATATTATATTGCCTGGAACTTAGGAGCCAATGATGTTGCTAACTCTATGGGTACTTCTGTAGGTTCCAAAGCTGTAACCCTCAAACAAGCACTAATAATTGCTGGGATATTAGAGTTTTCTGGAGCAGTATTATTTGGACATGAAGTTTCATCAAGGTTAGCGACGAAAATAGCAAATCCCTTACTATTTGCTGATGCTCCCTATATATTAGCTACAGGTATGGTAGCAGTATTATTAGCCTGTGGTTTGTGGTTGCAAATTGCCACATCACAAGGTTTACCAGTATCCTCATCCCATGCTGTAGTCGGAGCGATCGCTGGTTTTTCCTGGGTTGCTGTAGGTGTAAATGCTATTGAATGGGAATCTATTGGAGAAATTACTCTAGGTTGGATTTTGACTCCTGTAATTAGCGGTTTAATAGCAGCTTTGTTTTACACTCAAATTAAAAGTTGGATATTATCTCAACCCAATCCATTAGTGCAGCTAAATGAGTGGATACCTTGGTTGAGTATTTTAATGTTGGGAATATTTGGAGTTATTGTTTTTCCATCCTTAACACCAGGAATCAGTTCTTTTTTTACTAAGAATACTGGTCTGACTATTCCTGAACGTGATTTTCCTTTACTACTTGGTGGAATCGCATCAGTAGGGTTAACCTTTTATAACTGGGGAGAATTAGGAAAGCTAGTTGATTCTCCAAACTCCCAGAACATAGTCGAAAAAATATTCTCCCGTTTTCAGGTATTGAGCGCTTGTTTTGTTGCTTTTGCACATGGTGCAAACGATGTAGGTAATGCGATCGCTCCGGTTATTGCAATTAATTATATTAAGCAAACGGGTACAGTACCTGTGGGTGAGGTAAACATTCCTTTATGGATTTTTATTGTTGGTGGTTTAGGAATTATTACAGGTTTAGCAGTGTGGGGTAAAAAAGTGATTGCTACTATTGGCGAGAGTATTATTACTTTAGAACCGAGCTGTGGATTTTGCGCTGAACTTGCGACCGCAACAACTGTACTGTTAGCTTCCCGTCTAGGTTTACCTGTTTCTACTTCTCATGCTTTAGTTGGTGGTGTGGTGGGTGTAGGATTTATTAAAAATCGTAAATCTATACAGTTGAAAACATTAAAAAGTATAGCTTTAGCATGGATTATAACTATTCCTGTTAGCGCTGCTCTGAGTGCTATTATTTTTAGCTTTTTAAGAGTTTTTTAAAATTTTGAAATATGCTTAGCATAAAAAAATAGTGGTTCATTGCATTTATCCCGGAATGGTTTATTTTTGCAACAAAGCCGTCGGGAGACGTAAAGTTTTACGTCTCTACAACCCTTCATAATAAATACAAAGGAATAAGTGGGTAAATCATAAAAAAATAAAAAATCTTTTCAATTGGTATTTTGTAGTGAAAATTACATTAAAAATCGAATTAATAATGAATACAGGTTGAAAAAAAGCTGTAAGGAAATTTCAAAAAATCAAAAAATAATTGTTTTATTTCATAATTAATAATTGTATGATTGAGGAAGGAATTTAGTAATTTAGGGTTTTAAGTCAGCTCCTGTCACAGTTTACTTGGAGATACTGGAAACCTTTTGTTTGCCTGTATGAAGAGGTGCAAAATACATTACCAATACTTAATTAGGATTCCTATATCTACTAAAACTTGTTTGTAATTCATATAAATAAGTATCTTTAAAGTATTTAGTATCTTTATTTAGCGCTATATTATTAACTATTATGGTTCAGATAAACTTGAATACTAAACTCAAACCTAAATTTGAATATGAATTTAAATTCATATTTAAATTATATCTACAATTAGAATAGATATTATAAATAATATTTTCATAAGATACAGTCACATATGTAACAAAAATTATATTATTTATTCTTAATAAAAAAACTATAGTGATGAACTCAAAATTAGTTTATTTTTATACATTAATGCTTTTATTTATTTAATGTAAGAGCTAACTTTGGATAAGATGCGATTCTCCGCTTGCCATGCAAATCTGCCAAAATTCTAGATGCTCTAATCCTTTTAATGCTGACTCTAATAACTTTTGCATCAGTTGCGGACGAAGTGACTTTGGCGAATTGCTGAGAAATCGCTACCGTGTATTGAGACTGATAGGTGAAGGTGGTTTCAGCAGAACCTATGCAGCTCAAGATGTTGATAGGTTAAACGCACCTTGCGTGATTAAGCAATTTTCTCCCCAGACTAATGGAACTACCGCTCGTATCAAAGCTGCCGAATTATTTAAAGAAGAAGCTTTTCGGTTATATGAACTAGGAGAAAATCACTTACAAATTCCTCGTTTGTTAGCTTTTTTTGAGCAAGGTACAAGTCTATATCTAGTACAAGAATTTATTCACGGGGAAAACCTATATGTAGAACTGAAAAATAAAGCATTTACCGAAAAACAAATTAGGCATCTTTTAGCTGACTTACTACCAGTATTAGAATTTATTCACTCTCGTAACGTTATTCACCGCGATATTAAACCGGAAAATATTATCCGTCGTCATAGCGATCGCAAGATGGTTCTGATTGATTTTGGGGGTGCAAAACAAGTCACGCAATCGAGTTTAGTCAGACAAGCGACAGCTATATATACTGTAGGATATGCACCAAATGAGCAGATGGCAGGATATCCCTGTCCTGCTAGCGATTTATATGCTTTGGGTGTGACTTGTATACGCTTATTAACTCAGTGTCTGCCTATACAGGATGGCTTTGGGCAATTTTATGATCCTCTTTATGACCCCATGAGCGGTCAGTGGTTATGGCGAGATGTTTTAGCCAAAAAAAATGTTACTATCGACAGTAAATTGGGTGAAATACTTGATAAATTAATGCGGCATTTAGCTACAGAAAGATATCAGTCCGCAATTGAAGTATTAGAGGATTTACATAAATTTGAAACCTTGTCTGTTCTCATACCCACTGCTCGTTATAAAAGTAATTATTCAAATCAGAAAAAAGAAGACCCAAATCAACAAAAAGAAGAATTTGTTTCCCTATTTCCAACATTTAAAACATTTCAATTTGACGTGGTCACATTAGACCCTGGTGGTAGAGAAGTGAGTCGTCAAACTCATAATTCTGAATACTATGCTGAAGAATTAAATGAAAATATAAATGTAGAAATGATATCCATCCCTGGTGGAAGTTTTATGATGGGTTCCCGTGATTATGAAGGAGATGCAGATGAGCGTCCACAACATCAGGTAAATATGAAGCCCTTTTTTATGGGTAAATATCCCATCACTCAGGCACAATGGAAAGTTGTATCGTCTTTTCCTATAGTTAATCATCCTTTAAATCCTAATCCTTCAAAATTCAAGGGTATAAATAGACCTGTAGAAAATGTATCTTGGTATGAAGCCAAAGAATTTTGCAAAAGATTGAGTCGCAAAACAGGACGAGATTATCGTTTACCTAGCGAAGCAGAATGGGAATATGCTTGTCGTGCAGGTACTAGTACTCCATTTCATTTTGGAGAGATTATTACTACTGATTACGTGAACTGTAGCAGTACAGATACCTATGCTTTTGAATCTAAAGGTAAACAAAGAAAAGAGACTACAAATGTAGGTAGTTTTGATGTGGCAAATGCCTTTGGTTTATATGATATGCATGGTTTAGTGTGGGAATGGTGTGCAGATCCTTGGCATAAAAATTATCATGGAGCACCTGGAGATGGTTCCATCTGGGAAGTTGGTGGAGATAGACATCGTAAGGTATTGCGGGGGGGTTCTTGGAGTTTTAGTCCTATTTTGTGTCGTAGTAGCAGTCGCAGTTGGAATGAAGCTGATGGTGGGTTGAGGATATGTGGTTTTCGAGTTGTGACCAGTAGTTTGTAGGGGTGGCTTGCGCCCATTTATAGTAGATAGGTCATAAAATAAAAAGAAGAAACAAGAAGACTTGGGGGATTCTCCCCCAAACCCCCGATTGAGGGACGGTTGCGTCCCCCAAACCCCCTCCAAATCCAAACCCCCTCCAAATAAAACAGTTTTTGATAACAACGAACACTGAAAAACCCGGTGATTTGATAAGACCGGGTTTTGCAATAATGAGACTATTATTTGAGACTATTATTTTCTTGCTTTTTAAAAACCTAAACTAATCTCAAATCCGTATATTCAGCCATTAAGTCATCCTTGGTGAGAGTATCACCTTCAGCTTGGGGAGTCCATAATACTTCAATTGCTAAAAGGCGATCGCTGGGAATTCCACCCATTTGTCTTAAAGCTTGATTGAGGTCTTCAGAACCATTGATTTTAGGAATTGGATACTTACCCAAAGTCGCAGCTAATAATGTGACAATAATATATTCTCCTGGACCCCGGTCAATTAAAGCTGTGGGGTTATCTGTTTCATCAGCAGCAGATAACTTATCTTTTTGGGAAGAAATATTTAGTTGATTATTGACATTAGATAAAGTTTCTTCCGAGAACTTACTGCGTTCTATCAAAGACAAACGGTTAAACTCAGCTTCTGCTGAATTTAATCTTACTTGCTCTGTTCCACCACCTGCGTAAACACAATACTCCGGGTGACGTAGCAAGGCTAAACTGGTTTCCTGCAGTACTTGCACTCTACCCTCTGCTGTATCTGTGTCAGCAGTTGTAGCGATTCTGTCTAACTCTTTTTGTAAGTCACGTGCCTGTGCTAATAATCCTACCTGTAATCGAGTTACAGAAACTTCTGGGTTTGCACCATAACCTATATCATCAGATCCATTACTTGCTGCACGACGGAAACTCTGAAACAAAAAGTTAGCGATCGCGAAAAATATCAGGATACCAAATAAGCTGCCGAAACCTCCACCAATACCCCAGAAAGGAAGTAAGAAGGGAAAACCAAATCCACCGCCATAGGGTGCGTAGTATCCTCCTCTACCACCGGGTGCGTAAGTACGAGGAGTGCTATAAGTTCTGCTAGGTGCTCTAAAAGAACCACCGCCAATACGTCCACCGCTACGGGCTGCAAGAGCTGTATCTGCATTGCTTAGGCTCAGTAGTAATACTAAGCACAAAGCTATCAGGACTCTAAATGGTTTTATGACTTTTTTCAGTGTCTTATGCATCATAGAGTGGTATTAAAAACGATATTAATTATAATGTTGACAGCCATTTAAGGATTTCTCACTTGTCTCGTAATAAGTTGATAAAAATGTTTTTCCTCAAAATTCAATACAGCCAATCGATTTACAGATAATAAATCCTTACGTAGTACCTAGTAAGCAACTTTGAATACCGAGATTCAAGAGAAGCCTGTCTGCTAATCGATATAAATCATCGCCATAAATAGCTCTCAACAACTTCAAAAATCGACTACACCTCTAATGTATCGTTTAATAACTTAGTTAAAACCCTACTTTAATAGTAGTTTCGGCAGAGATAACCGTACCTTAGGTATTGGATTTACTTAGCTAGCAAATAGTAAATATACGAATTAGCATGATATTTATCACGCGCATTCAAAACGTATTCAGTGAATGTTTAAGATGAGGATAAATTCTTTTGGAGCCATGGTGCGGTAGCAACCGCTGTAGGCGATGACCCTAAAAGGGTCGCGCGAAGCGATCGCTTTGAGGAGAGAAAATAATTATTTACCAGTATATTTTGTACTATTACGATAGGTTTCAACAAATTATAAATTTGTGAATTCAACAATACTGAGTTCTTGCTGTATAAGTCTAGTATGCATTCTTAAAGAGCATTTTATGCAAGCTTCACCTACTATCGAACTTATATGTAATTTTCGCAAAGCTTACTGTGAACCCGACAAAATACCTAGAAAAAAATATACATGTGATATAACATAACAATATGAGTGAAGAAAATTGATTTTCTCACCCACTCAAGAGTATTTAATTACTCAGTTCATTAACACAGCTGAAATTAACAAAAATCTCAAGGCTCTAAATCAACTATAGAGACCTAGCAGATAAGTGAGTTGAAAAGCATTTACCGCAAAAATTGCACCAGTTTAAATATGCTTAAACGTTTCTCAGGCGAGTTGAGCAAGAAGTGAAAAACCTTAGACATAAACTAGGATAATCACCGTAACTAGTTGCAGTTGCTTAAGCAGTAAATACAGCTTCAACTTGCCATTCAAGCTGTTCAAGACATCAAAATTTTTCCTGTACAAGGAAAAATACTATTCAATTATATCATCTCAAACAGGAGAACTGCAATGAATTTCAACAAAAGATTAGCATTGGTATTTGTAGCAACTTCAGCAGGTATTTTGGGTATTTCTTCATCTGCATTAGCTTTCCCTAGACCACCAATGCGACCTCAGACAACAACTCAAGTAAATCCTTCTGGTAATGCTGTTAGCGGTCAACAAGGTGGTTCTGCTGCTGCTGTGATCCAAATGGTAGAAATATATGGATTGGGTAAAACTACAAACATCAATGCAGCAGCAGGTTCTTCTTCTGCAACTGCAACTGGAGCAACTCAAGTTAATTTAAAGGATAAAGCAGCTAGTTTAACAGGTACTGCTGCTGCTAGCGATCGCGCAAAAGTAAAAGTTGTCACCGATCAAGGTGGCAAAGGTTCCGATCTAATGAATGATACTAAAGTAGAATTAGGTCTTTAGGAATTAAAGCTTACTTTCTCGAATATTTTTTCTATGAATTTTTATACTCAATCTAAAGCTTAATCTATCTGAATTAAGTGAGAAGTATACACAAATCAAAGTTTTTTCTCTAAATCTAAGGGAAACTTTGAATTGAGAAGAGTTTTCAGGAATAAGTTACACATTTTTGAATACAAAGTGTGAACGATGCTTAGATTACTACAGTTAATCTAAGCATCGTTCATTTATACACAACCTTTATTATCTGCATGAGGTACAATTGATATCTCTATACTGGCTGTTTTCAACAACAACAAATTGTTCAGTTGTGAAATCAAAGACTTTCAGTACATTTACAAATTTCCTTTCAAGAAAATAGTAAACCTATTATCTTTTACACCTAGTTTATTCCCGTTAGCATCCTTACCAAATTGATAGTCATTATTAGTCCACGATAAGGAAAAAATCGGACTCTTACTACTGGAGTTTATTTTCCACACAGCACTAGCTCCATAACGAGAACTACTATCACTCTCATCAATAGGTTTATAATATCCCGATACTTGAAAGCGATCGCTCAGACTAATTGTCAAATTAGCAAGTAGAGAATTCTCTAATGAATTTGGTAGTATATCTCCAAAATAATTGACGACACCTAAAGATAAAGATCCTAGCTTTATCGTTGCTCCTAATCTCACTGAACTTGCAGAGTTACTAATCTCAATCCCATCAATCTCTGTATTACCATCGATAGCATAATCAAAGCCAGTGAATAATAGAAGTAGAGAATTTTTGTTCAGACTTATTTTCTTAGAAAGATTAGCGTATATCTGACTGTAGTAGTCCCTATCGGGGTTGGTGTAAGCAATTCCTCCAAACGAATAGTTCCAACCCTTAAGGGTATTTTTAGTAAAATCTGCACCAAGATAAGCTTTTAATTTCTCAGATGTAATAAATCCCCCGTAATACCTCCAGACATTCTGATTACCGGTAATATTTCCGCTGAAACCAATATGAGGATAATAATTGGTTTCTTCTTGAAAGCTGCTCATATTGACAAAATTTGCATCTCTCTCTAATCCTGTCAGATAAATTTGAGTATAAACATTATCTAAATTCTGATTTGTAAATGTTTGACCATTAATGTCAGTTATGAAACTACCATCGAAATCTGCTCCTCCTTCCGAACCACCCGCAGCTGTAATTCTAGGATTTCCTATAAACTCATAAAAAGAATTGCCGGATATTTTAATCTTTTTCACTGGAGATAAACCAAACCAAACACTGTTAAAATGCGCATTAGGAAGTTTAGTGGCATTTTTTGATGGTGTTTTTGCTGAACCAAGACCTGCATGGTAAATTGTTAAACTGTTATTTGGTTGACGTATATTGTTAACAGCGAAAAACAAGTTTTTATTAATATTTTTTTTAGCTGAACTGACTCCAAATTTAATCGGGGGTTCAGCGTCAGGTAACAATAAGTTTGTCAGTTGCAAGCTAGAGTTTAATAAGGAATTATCATCATCTAATATCAATCCAAAACCACGGACTGTTCGACCTACTACAGCTCGTTTATCATTAGCTTTGAAGACTTGCCTGACTGTAGAGTAAAATGCTGTGGGTGTGTTTTGATTAACTTCTTTCCTGGTGACAAAAGTTTTACTGGACTGGGTATTACCAAGTGAAGAACCTATGTTAGGGAAAGATAAATTTATGCCAATTTCTTGTCCATCAATTCCAGATTGAAAACCGGGTTGAGTAATATTAGCTGCGGATGCTGGTGTAACTACATCTCCAAATTGAGAAGGTTCTAAAAATTCAGTTGGTTGAAGAGATATAGGGTCTATGAAATCATCATCAGTTATCAAACTTGGAGTAAATGTACATAAGCTATTAGGATTGGAAAGACAAGATCCAGTTAAGCTTAATTGAATATCAATACCATTTAAGGTTTGTGGCTGTTTTGTCTGAACTAAAACTTCTCTTTTCTTATTGAGTGTTTGTAATTGTAGATATTCACCTGTTTGCTTGCGAAATAAAACATTATCTTTATTAATGCTTTTCTCTATTCGAGAATTTATTTTTAGAATTGCATTAATATCAAAATTTATACTATCAGTATTACCAAAACTAGTACTACTCAAGAATTCGCCAGTTGTTAAATGATTTATATTATTACCATTTAACTGTAATGCTGTCGTTAAAGGATGTACTTTCTTATTGGGAACTATATGTGGTGGAAGGATATATTCTTCATCTTCTGGAGACTTTTTTTGAGATTTTACAGCGGATGATTTTTTATCTAGCTCCTGTACGCTAGGATAATTTTCAGATTTGTCAAACTTTTGATCTAACTTGGAATATGCTTGTTTTTCCTCTAAATCTGATACTCTAGTTTGTTGCTGTAAGCTTCTATTAGAAAATTCTATTTGTCTGATATTGCTGAGATTACAGGATTTTTGATGATTGTCTTTTTGTAGTACATCATCGGAGATTAAATCTATTACTCTCGTAAAGTCTTTTTCTGCAGTGTTTTCAGAAATACAGCCATACTGATTATCTACAGTGGTTGATTCTGAATTATTACTATTTTCAGATTTTAAGTCTTTTACTACCGTCTTCTGAGCTAATAAAGGTTTTCTACTTCGGATATATTCTCTCAATTTTAAATTAGAGTTTGAATCAGAGCTATCGGCAATTACAAACTCTCCTTCGAGGGATTGTAAAGAGGACTCAGAGACGGAAATATCTTTGAATTTTATAAGCTTTAATTGTGTAGAATCAATTGAAGATGAGTAATGGTGTGGAAATACTTGCAATGAGCGATGGTGCGGTAGCACCCGCTGTAGGCGATCGCTAGAGGTAGAAAATATCGTCTGATCGCAAAAAATTTCCGGTTTAATTGTAGTTAACTGTATAGCGTTATCTGTACACTTATTTTTTGCACCACTAGCTCCAGTAAGCGATGTTTCTGGAACAATTAAATGAGAATTTGCAGATTTTTTTAATTTACTAAATTCGTCTATATATAAATTCTGATTATCCTGACTTAAAGCTATTTCAGGAAATGTAACAGCAGTTGAAGTCAGACAAAGTATATATTTGAATCTATCAATTACAATACCCATATGAAATATAGCGGTTGCATTTTTATTTATACATAGACATATTTATGCCTCAGTATTTTTAGCTATTAATCATGGGTTATTTACAGGATTTTCACAAAAAAAAGTAGTTTTTTATACTGTCTTAAATAAGAGTATTATATTTGCGGGAAAAATATACTAGTACAAGTATTAAATTTTTTATTACTTGCTGTTAATTATTTTTGAATATTAGGACTTACGCAATCGTAATGGGAAATAAGGCTTTGCGTAAAGCCGCTCCGGCATAGCTACGCTTGACGGAGTCTGCTCGACAGAGCTTATACTTCTCCTAATGGAGACGCTAATGCAAACGCTTCCCTCGTAATGGCGTACATACGTAGTTAGTGCGTAAGTCCTGAATATATTGGGCGAATCAATTCTTGTTTAGAATTTTCTGAAATCTTATACCCAGGATAATTACTTAGCATACAATTTCGTAGAAATTTATTTGCTTATGAAAACATTTAAGAATTAATTCATAATTTAACATTTACAGCACTTAATTATTAGGCTAGGCTATTCTCATTCAGAGAGATTATCACTTAAAGTACGGAATAAATAAATTTTATAACTACTCTGAAAAATTTACTTCATGTAGCTCTTATCTCTAATTACGTTGCTCAATAACAGATACATAGCAACAGTTTATCTAACGGACATGACTAATTTAATTCTTGATAAGATTTCATAAGAATAACTTTATACAAATCTATGCAAATGTATACCTGTTAGACTTATTGTTCTGGCTACTAAGTATCTTTATTTATTTTTATTAAGGATGATTTATCTTATCGCTTTATTTCAGAAATAACTTTATGAAAGTAAAAAATACTAGGAATCAAGTAAAAATATTTTTCTACCTACATATATCTATATTTCCAGTATTTCTGCTTCATTAATTCAGGGTAATAAATAATGAAACTGATGTTAATTTGTACTTCTGGAGGACATTTTGCCACAATGAGAAGACTGGAGTCTTTTTGGTCTTTACATAACAGAGTATGGGTAAGTGATAGGAAAAAAGACACTACTATTCTCGAAGGTAAAGAGAAAGTTTACTGGTTACCTTATCAAGCTCCTAGAGACTTTATGGCATTTTGGCAGAATATTCCACAAGTATTTAGGATAATTTATTTAGAACAACCTGATGTGGTGATTTCAACAGGGGCTAGCATTGCCGTAGGTTTTGGAATAGCAGCTAAATGTTTTGGTAAGCGATTCATTTATGTAGAGAGCATTTCTCGCTCTCAGGAATTGAGTTTAGCTGGTAAGCTGCTTTATCGGTTTAGCGATGAATTTTACGTGCAGTGGCCTAATTTGTGTAGAAAATATCCGAAAGCTGTCTTCAAGGGATATGCTTAATGCACATATCAGGGTTATGTAGATATGAGAGAAAATGATTACCGTTACTTTAGGGACAATTCCGTTTCCATTCGACAGAGCGATTAAGTGGTTAGATATTCTTTTAGAACGCGGAGCAATCTCTGAAGATGTCTTTGTACAGTATGGGACAGCAGATGTATCTGTATTAAAAAAGTATTCTTTCGTAGAGACTGCTCCAATAGTTGAAAGTAGCCTGTTAATGAAGCATATCAAAAGCTCGCGTTTGGTAATATCTCATGCAGGTCAGGGTTTAACAAGAGGTCTAGCAGCACAAGGAGCTTGTTTCATTCTTCTACCGCGTTTAGCTTCTCACAAAGAGCATATCGATGACCATCAACTGATGTTTGCTCGTGGAGTTCAAGAATTAGGAATATCTTATTGTGTGAGTCTTGAAAAGCTGCAAGAGGCTGTATTAAACCCACCAGTCAGTTTTCAGGGGAAGTTATTTGATAAACCTAAGTTAGCTGATTATTTCTTGCAGAAATATCCAGCTTGAAAGGAAATTAGCTTTATTAACTATTAAAAACAATGACATCTCGGGTTACGCTACACTAACACAACAAAACATTTAATTAAACCCCCTTAGGGACTTCCAATAAAAAATAACCAATCCCTCGAAAAGCAGGGAACAGGGGGAATAAAGCCATACCGTTTTAAGTCCAGAAATTGAGTAATTTATTTTTTGGTCTTCCCTTACTTACTAGTACCACTACACGTAATTTAAAATTCCTACATATCCTGCGGGAACATTTTCAACAAACAAAATTCAAAATGCTGATATCGTGAGCATTTTATCGATTTTAAATGGTTGTTTCATTTACCCTCTCAAGGAAATAGAGGAATTTTACTAAATAAAAAATACTCAGTATTTATGACTGCCTAGGAATTTCAGTCCTAGGCAAATAAACAAATTTCTCTAAAAAAGACTAGATAAATAATTTAAATAAGAGTACTAAAAATTACCTTTACTTGTTTTCCTCTCTCTGTACATACAGATGCAAGTTAAGAGTATTTAAATTACTTGCATCAGTGAGATATATAACCCTCTTATATCACTCTCAGAAAACAAAAATCGAACTGAAAAACTGTAATCCTTATCCAGTATATAATTTGAGGTTTTATTTTCTAATATTGTTAGAAAGCTAAATATAAAAATCTGAAACTCACTCTCCCCAGAGGGTTACAGCGATTAGATTTCCAGAAATGACATGCATAGGGATAAGCATGTGAACACTTTCAGAGCATTGTTATTAAATTTAATCTTTTCCTTATTCCATATTTCTTTTTGAGTATGCAAGTTATGTAATCCGAGTGCTGCAATTACGATGAATAGAATTACTAAAATGGTACTGAGACATTGGCGAATGGTTGTTTCGTGGAACGTAATTGTTCTGGGAATAACCACAGCTAATGTTGTATTAACACCGAGAGTTTGGGAGAGTCAAGCTCAGCTGATTTTACCAAAAGTTACTAGTAACTTAGATGCAGATTTTGGTAAATTAGGCAATCTTAAAGATAATGGGGTTGTTTTTTCACAACAATTAAACCCTCTGAACATCTTGTCTTCCATTGCTCTGAGCGATAAAGTATTGAAAAAAGTCTGGGAAAAAGACCCGCAAAAGGCTAGATATCAAAACGTCAGCAGCTATAAAAAGCTGTTTGCAGTTACTCCTGAAAGTGAGTCTACAGTAATTTCCTTGACAGTTTCTGGCTCTAGTCCTCAAATCGCACAAGAACGTGCAAAAAAGCTGATTGAGGCTTTTCAAAAACGATTACAGGAACTGCGAAAAGACGAAGCATCTGCGCGATCGCAGTTTCTGCAAAAGGAAGTAAATCTTGCTTATCAAAAATTACTTAAAGCACAAGGAAATTTAAGTAAATTCAAGCAGTCTTCCAGGTTAGTTAAAGATGAAGAGCAAACAAATGAGACTGTTAAAGTAATTAACAATCTGGAAAATCAGAGGGTAGGAGCGATCGCAGAAGCTAAAGCAGCAGAGGTTAAGACTCGGATGCTGTCTGCTCGACTAAATTTACCACCCCAAGCGGCAATTAAATCTACACGTTTAGAAGAAAATAAGGAGTATCAGCTATATCGGGATAATTTAGCAAAGGTTGAATTGGAACTTAAGCAAGCTGAGTCTAAATTGACCGAGGACCATCCTCAAATAAAAGACCTACGGTATCAAAAGAATGTATTAAGCACTCAGATGCAGAAATACATCAGTAAAACATCTAAGAATGTCAAGGGTGTGGATGCTGCGGTTGGTAGCAATAGCAGCAACTTGATTGAAGAACTAATTCTCTCGGAAAGCCAAGCAGCAGCTATGTTTCAGAAATCAGAGCAACTGCAAATGCAGATAACGAAAATGAGATACCAGTTAAGTAAGCTACCAGAGAAGCAGGCAAAATTACAAGAATTACAAAGAAAGTATAATATTTCCGAAGGTGTATACAATGGTTTAGTTGCTCAAATCGAACAAGCGAAACTTGGTGCATTTAGTGCTTATCCGAGCATTCAGGTGTTGGATGAACCTGTTTTAGAAACTTCACCTTCTAGCCCTAAATTAAGATTAATGGCATTGGGGGCTATATTAGCAGCAATTTTAGGAAGTGCTGCAATCATCTTGTTTAAGGAGAGTCGCAATCCATTGCTGAGTCCTAGAGATATTCAACACAGTGATATACCTGTACTTGCAAGCATTTCTCATACTAAGGATTTGATTGCAAAGATAGACCAAGAAATAGCGGGGGACCTGGATTTCCAGCGTCTTGCTTCTGCTGTGAGTTTAATGGATCTAGAAAACAAGTCCCTGATGGTGACTAGTGCTACCAGTTCTGAAGGTAAAACTACTATCACTATGGGTTTCGCTCGTGCTTTAGTGAATCTAGGTTTTAAGGTTCTTTGCGTGGATGGTGATTTTCGTAAACAGAAGTTAAGTCAGACTTTAGGATACCAAGTTCAAAGGGAGGTTATTGAAACTCCTACAGAGATAGATGCACCGACGGATAAATCATTAACTACTAAAGCTAGAACAATCAATGTACTTCCTGGTTTAGATTTACTTTCTATTCATTTAACAGAAGACAGAATTGCTGAATTTATTGCTCGTGGTGAGTTTGAGCAACTTTTAAATTTCACTCAAACCGTTGGTGGCTATGATTATATATTGATAGATAGTTCTCCAGTAACTATGACTAGTGAAGCGGGATTGATAGCTGCATGTGTCCGTAATATCCTGTTTGTTGCACGTTCTGGTTATAGCGATCGCAATTCTTTTCAAGATAGTTTAGAACATCTGAACAGACATCAGGCTCAAATTCTTGGTCTGGTGATTAATTCAGTAGAAAGTCGTAATGAAGGGTATATTTATGGACAATTGCCTTTACGGAGGGTTGAGGAGTGAAGAGTCAGGAATTGAAAAGTCAGGAAGTGAAAAGGAAGTGGGAGTATGAATTGGGATTGAAAAAAGTATGAAATATATATAAAAAATACATCAAAGAACGTATCAAATATATATATCCAAAAAATATATAAGACATGATGCTTTTAATCAAAATATAAGTATGAGTAAATTATTTTATAGACAGTTTTATAAGCATAATCAATATATACGAAATAATCATGATAATCATAATAAAAAACAATTATTTTCTGGCGCTATAATAAAATGGAAATTATTAACAATAGCGGAAAAAGTTGTTTCTAGTAATATCATTTTGATTCCAGTTTGGTGGATATTGGGTCTCTATAGATATATGGCTTTATTCATATTAATTGGAGCTTTTTTCTATGAATATAGATATCGTGGGGGGATTCAATTAAAAAAGCCTACATTGAGTGTATTATTTTTACTAATTTTCTCTAGCTATAACTTAATAGGTTTAAACTTTTATCGGTTAGCAACTACAGGAAATTTAGAAGTTACCGCAGATTTACGTTTTTTGACTTTTTGGTATGGTTTAACATTTTTACTTTGGTATATTCAAAGCTATAAAATAAAAGTTCGTTTACCGGTGGTTGCTTGGAGTGTCTCAATTTTAGTTGTAGAGATGCTGGCTTTTTGGATAATTGGAGAACTGATTTTTGGTAGTCGAGACTATACACCAGTTCGGACAATTTTTTCTATATTTGCAGGTAATGCTGATGGTGGTTATGAACCCGGAAAAGGTTTAGCAAATTATTTAATTCCCTATCGTCCTAATGATGTAAGTATTGCTCAATTCAGTCGTTGGAGTTTTTTCTTCATTATCCCAGAAGTTTTAGCTCTGGTAACTGGTTATATCATTTTACTGGCATTAGATATCCGAAACTCGTTTTGGTCTGGGCTGTTAATGAGTAGTAGTTTCTTTTTATTATTAATTAGCGGTACTCGTTCCGTTTGGTTAGTGGTACCAATTTTGATATTTCTACGCTTTATTTTTAATAAAGGATTTCAACAGGGATTAACTGCTCTTTTAGCTGTGATTGCTTTAACTAGCTGGATAACATTATCATTCCCTGTAGTAACTGAATCTTTATTTGAAGCTTATGAATCTCAGATAGTAAATGTAGAGAATTATCGAGCGGATTCTACAGAGGTTCGGAATGATATTTATCAGGAGACATTAAAAGCGATTCCAGAAAAACCTATATTTGGTCATTGGGTTGCGGGTTCTGCGGTCTTAAAAGGATTTGAGTTAGGACGTGTGGGTACTCATAGTTTCATTTTGGGAACTTTAGCTTATCGTCTTGGTTTGGTAGGAACTTTAATATTTCTGAGTTTTTGGATTTCTTTATGCATATGGTTTTATAAAACTAGGGAAAATAGACCTTCTTCTGGGTATTTTTTATTAGCTCTATTTAGTTTAGTGTCAACTGTAATGGAGTTTGGCGAGATGATAGGATGCATGTTAATTATTTTAGCTGCAATTGTAGAAGATGATAAAAATAAAGCTTTAGATATTTAATTTTAGATAGCGTAGTTTATCATCAGTAAAAGTAATTGAAACAAACAAATAAATAAATAAATAAATAAATAAATAATATAAGTTTTTATAAAAAATAAATTAAATTATCAATTGAATTATCAATTTTTATAGATTATGTCATCAATTATGTCATCGAAAACGAATAAAACATTAGTCAGTATCGTGATTGCTAATTATAATTATGGTAGCTTTTTAGCAACTGCAATTGAAAGTGTTTTAAATCAGAGTTATAGTCATTTTGAGTTAATTGTTGTTGATGATGGCTCTATTGATAATTCTAGAGAAGTAATAGAATTGTACGGGGATAACATAACTGCAATTTTTCAAGAAAATGCTGGACAGGGTGCTGCTTTTAATAATGGAATTGCTCACTCAACAGGAGAAATAATTTGTTTCCTTGATGCTGATGATTACTTTCATCCGCGTAAATTAGAAAAGGTTGTTAGAGAATTTGAAAAACATCCTGAATGGGTACAAATAGCTCATGGATATATTAAAACTAACTCTGAAGGAGTACCACAACGTCCCAGCTCTAAAACTTTAAGTCAGGGTGATGTTCGTCCTTTGTTATTAAAGTGGGGAAAGTATGGTTGGATGAGTACTTCCGGTTTATCTTACCGTCGTAATGCTTTAGAAAAAGTTCTTCCGATTCCGAATAAACCTAATAGAGATGAAACTACTTGTGCTGATACCTACTTAACAGCGACTGTTCCTTTTTACGGTGAAATTGGCTGTATAAATGAACCTTTAATGTACTATCGAACTCACGATACTAATTTATATGGAAATGTAAATTTAAGTTTCTTGATTCATGAACGGGAATTTGCAGCAAATTGGATTAATAGAACCGCAGAAAAAGTAGGAATCAGCGAACGTTTTAATTTAGATAATGATGCGGATTATCGTACTTTTAAGTTATTAAATTCACATTTAAATTCTAACTCAAATTATCAATTAGATTCTGGAACTCTTACTTGGAGCGATGGTGCGGTAGCACCCGCTGTAGGCGATCGCATTCAGATAGTTTTAGGAAATTGGCAAATATTAGCTTTAAATTTTCAAGAAAATATCTCTATTGGACGTAGTTTTAGAGATTCCACTATGCGTTTGATACAGAGATTTCTATATCTTTTATTCCCTAGAGAAGGAAGAAGTATTTTGAAACTAGGAGTGCGTGGTTTTTTACAAAGTAAGTCTTTGATGATTGGTGGTTAGTGATAAGAATTTAAATTACTTTTAACGACAAAGTGAGCGATCCACAAGGTGGGAATTCAAAATACCCTACGGGAACGTCTTCGACGAACAAAATTCAAAATTAATTCAGTTTCACCTTGCAACAAATGAAACTTATACATTTTTTGATAAATCCTCAAACCCCTGATATACAGGGTTTATAAAATGTGCAAGTTAGAAGTCAATTGACTTGGTATTAAAAATTAAATCTTAGTATGGGTATATATAAATTATGGGTAAGTTATTAATTTTACCTGGAGGTTTTGATTTTTTAGGAGGAACCCTAATATCTCTTTTATCATTAGCAAAGGGATTTGAACTTTGTGGAGCTAGTAAACAATTATGTATAATAGTTTGGTCTGGCTCTTTAACTGAAAAATGTCTGCAAGAAGCTGGTTATGACTCTTGTTTACATTCTATAAAAGCGAAAAGTCAGTATCTTGTAATGAGGTCTGCTTTTGCATGGATAAACCAGCAACCACCAGGAGATGCTTTATTATTAGATAACTGCGTAGCACGTAGTTTAATGCCTTTATTAGTTCTCGCTTCAGCAAAGCTTCGTTCTAGCGATCGCCAAGTATTTCACTTCTGTCATGACCTAGCGCTTTCTCGTAACCCTTTGGGTTTTTTAATGCGAAAAATGGCTTTTAGCTGTATTTCACCTAGTGCTATTTGTAATTCCTTTTTTACTGCCCAACATATTAGTACTTTGATTCCTGATATACAGGGTGTACTATATCAACCAGTAGATTTTGACAGATTCAACGCTACGCCCCGTACTAGTTTACCACCACTGGGTCTAGAACCTATTATTAAATCTGGAGCCAAAATAATATTAATGCCATCTCGTATTAATAAGCCAGGGATAATTAACGACAAAAATATCCGTGCTATCATCCCAGTCCTATCCTATCTGAAAAAGATGGGTCATTTTTATCATGGGGTGGTAGTAGGACCCGACCAGTCTAATGACGGTAGCTATGCTTATAACTTATTAGAGACAGCCCAAAAAGCTGGTGTTGCAGATAGATTTACAATTTTACCACCAAGCTTTGTAATTGAAGAATACTATAAACATTCAGATATTGTAGTTTCTCTAGCTCCACGAGAACCATTCGGACGAACTGTTGTGGAAGCAATCGCTTGTGGTGTTCCGGTGGTCGGTTCTCGAACTGGGGGTACGGGTGAGATATTGGGTCAGTTTGCACCAGAATGGACTATCACTCCAGAACATCCCGTAGATATCGCTAAAACTATAGTTTATACGATGAGTTCTTCCCACACTCAGGATGTTTTAGTTAAGGGTCGAAATTGGGTGCGATCGCATTGTAATTTGAAAGCTTATGCACAGGGAATGATGATTATGACGGGTCTTGATAATCATAAATTAGTCTAAGAGTTAATTGAATATTAATTCAATAATCAATTAAATAATCAATTAAATCAAATAATAACTGGATATTTAATAATGCAGAAAATATTCTTCCTTTCTGGAAGTTTTCCTCCCAACACGGGAGGAGAATTTTACAATTATAAAATTTATGAATATTTAAAAAAGACTGAAGAAACTTCTAACTTAGATATTAGATATGTCAATTTGCATAGACTGCGATTTATTTTGAAGTTAAGCTGGATACCTTTAATTGGTGATATATTTGCTTCTTTATTATTTGCTATTATTCTAATTAGATGCCAAGGATTTATAATATTAGATCATTATTTTAGCTATTACTTGACTTTGACGAAAATTATTAATAAATTATTTCATGGAAAGCTAATTTTAATAGTTCATCACTCAGATAGATACCAAAGTTATAAAAAGCAAATTCAAAATAAAGAAAATCCAGATCTTTATCAAAGAAAAGATAATTATCAATATTGGAATCAAATATCATTTATAAACTTTGTAAACAAAACTAAAGAGAGAATATCTTTATCTTGTGCTGACAAGATTATTACAGTTAGTGAATACACTAAAAAAGAAATTACTTCCTTAGATATTAATTCTCAACTTATAGAAGTATTACCACCAGGTTTAGATAGAGGTAAACTGAATGATTTAACTTTTTTAAATCATTCAAAAAATAATGATCATTATCAAATACTTTGCGTTGGTCATTGTATACCCAGAAAAGGAATCATATATTTAATTGAAGCCCTTCCTCAAATTAAACAGCAAAAATCAAACTTTACTTTGCATATAGTAGGTAAAACAGATAAGGATAGTCGCTACTACGATACAGTAAAAAATCGAATTGAGGAGTTAAATCTACAAGAATATATTCATATACATGAAAGAGTTAATCAACCAACTTTAAATCAACTCTATTCAACTGCCGATATATTTGTATTACCATCCTTACAAGAAGGTTTTGGAATAGTTTTCTTAGAAGCTATGTACTATTCTTTACCAATTATTGCAACTGATATTTCAGCCATTCCAGAGCTAATCCAACATCGAAAAAATGGACTATTGGTACCACCAGCAGATTCTGAAAGCTTAGCAGAAGCAATTTTACTATTAATTGAAAACACACAATTAAAAATAAAAATGGGTCAGTATGGAAAACAATTAGTTGACACCTCTTATTGTTGGGAGCAAACAAGTTCTAAATTTTTATCTGTTGTTCAAAGTTTAGTTAATGGATAACTTCTATCTATTCAGTATTTACCATGTATTTATTAGACTTTTTTAGAAAAAATATTAAAATCAGCAAAAATATACTAATAAATACACCATATAAATCATATCTTAAGCATTTAATTTAATCATAAAATTGAATTTATATACCTATGATTTATATATCTAGATTTTTACCTATTTAATTGTTACCTATTTAAAATATAAAAATTTCACGATGATACAAAATATAGCTGAATTATCTCCAAAGGAAAAAGTAAAAACAACCCTTAGAGATAAATTAATTGTTTCGCGGACATTTTTTCCTAAAGAAGGAGGAATAGAAGAGTATGTTTATAATCGTTGTTTACAAGACTCAGAACAAATTATAGTTGCAACACCATCACTTTCTGGAGACAAAGAATTTGACAGGATACAAAAATTTCCTATATATCGATGGTATGTACCATCATTTTTAACAGGTGGTTTAATTGCAGGAATAGTTAAACAGATATTCACTCTTATCGGTTCATTTCTATTAGGACTGAAACTATATTTCCGTTACCGCTATAGCTTTATTGAATGGGGACACGGATATGATTTTCCTTCTATTTTGCTCTTGAGTTATATTTTACCAATTCGTTTTTTTATCTATCTCCATGGTGATGATATTCTTTGTCCTTTACGCAATCCTTTATTAAGAAAATTATTTGAACTAACCCTACAACGTGCATCAGGAATTAGCTGTAATAGTCACTTTACCAGAGACTATCTTCGCACCAATTTTCAATTCGATACCCCCACATACATTATTCATCCTACCGTCAGAACAGAAAAATTTGGTGAAAAACTAAGTCAATCCACCTCAGAGCAATTACGTCTGCAAATTCGTCAGAAATATGATATTCCCCAAAATGCAATAGTCATTCTTTCTGTGGGTAGACTTGTTAAACGCAAAGGCTTTCATCGTATAGTAGAAAATCTACCTTTACTACTTCAAAAAAGTTTGGATGTCCATTACATAATCTGTGGAAGAGGAGGAATGGAAACCGAACTGAAAAATATGGTCAAACATTTAAACCTAGAAGATAAAGTACATTTTACTGGATTTGTACCAGATAAAGAGTTGAATGCTTATTATGCAGCTTCCGATATATTTGCAATGCTGACATTCTTTGATAGTAAAGCTGCAAGTATTGAAGGTTTTGGAATTGTATATTTAGAAGCAGGTTACTTTGGAAAACCAGCGATCGCTTCTGCTGTGGGTGGAGTTGTAGACGCTGTCAAGCAAGGGGAAAATGGTATTTTAGTCAATCCTAATTCTGGGTATGAAATACTTGAAGGTCTAACTCGACTCTGTGAGGATAAAGAATTACGTGAAAGACTTGGTAATAAAGGTCGAGAATTAGCACAACGTCAAACCCCCCATCGGGTTATGTACCAGTAAGAACCTGTAGAAAGAAGTTCAGCATTGCTAAATTCTGTTAAACCCTGCTAAATCCTGGTAAATACCAACAACAATCAAACATTCCCATGTCATCAATAAGTACTAGAAAAATTGCTTCGAGTGGTTTATGGTTAAGCGCAAGTTTTGCTTTTGCAAAGATATCACAACTTGTTTCTCAAGTTGTTTTAGCTCGTTTGCTTTCACCTACAGACTTTGGTGTGTGGGGAATGGTGTTGATTGTGACTACTTTATCGGGTTTATTTAAAGATAGCGCGATCGCTGCGGTTTTAGTACAGCGAGGTTTGGATGATAAAAGGTTGGTGAATGCAGTTTATAGCTTGGGTGTAAATATCTCTGTGGGAATGTTTTTCATTCAGGTTTTATTAGGTTTTCCTTTAGTACGTTTTTTTGGAGAACCCATTCTTTTACCTCTAAGTGCGGTTAGTGCTGTAGTATTTCTAATTGGTGCTGGAGCAGGGTCACACGGTGCTATACTACAACGTCAGATGAAATTTCGGGAACTAGCGATCGCTGATAGTTTTGCGGGAATCGCACGTTTGAGTGGTGCTGTCGTCTGTGCTTCCATGGGTGGTGGTGTGTGGTCGTTTGCAGTTGCAGAAATTACGATGACTGGGGTGGATTCTCTGGTAAAACGTCATTTTAGCGGTTATCGATTTAACTATCATTTTCTACCAGACTCAAAAGCTGTGGGGGAAGTACGCAGCTATATTAGTAGTTTAATTGGAATTAATTTGGCAGTTTATGTAAATACTAATGCTGATAATATGATTGTCGGTAAGTTGATAGGGGCTAGATTTTTAGGTTATTACAATATGGCTTATCAGTTAGCGATGTTACCTACATTTGCTCTTTCTCAAATTAATCGGATTAGCTTTTCAGTACTTTCTCAAAGAGATAATCAAGGTCAAAAAAAGTACTTGTGTCAGATGCTGGAATTGTATGGGATAGTTTATGGTGGAGTTTACGGAATTGGCTTTATTATTGCACCCTGGATTATCCCTTCGGTATACGGTTCTGAGTGGGAACCAACGGTAAAGTTATTCCAAATTGTCTTGATTTTTGCCTATACTCGCGGTTTTATGTCAATTCTGGGTACTGGGTTAAATGCTGCGAATAAACCTAATATTAATGCTGCTATTAACTGGGTATTAGTACCATTATCAATTCCAGCTTTTTTTATTGGTGCTTATTGGTGGGGGATTACAGGAGTTGCATTTGCTGTTGCTTTGGTGATGGGTGTAGGTGCAAGTATTTGGTTTTGGGTAGCTATGAGTCGTTCTGCTGGTTGGGATTTAGGAGAGTTACTCAAACCTGTTGTCTTACCTACTGTAGGGATTTTGATTTCATTGGGGGTTGCGATTAATATTCCTTACCCCGGTATATCGGATAGTTTAAAAGTTTTAATGCAGTTTTTAGTATTGGTTTCTATTTACAGTTTAATTTTATCTTTTCTTTCTCAAGGTAGAATTCCTCAACTTTTAATTAGTTTGGTTAAGCGCTCTTTAAGTAAAAAATAGGTAATTAGTAATATCGTTTATTTATAAACAGGGATTACGTAATTTTCACGATGACTTAAGTATTTTATATTTTTATTTTCCTCAAAATAAAGAGGTTAGAGGATATAAAATATAAAATATCGGTTTTTAAAAATCTTACTGAAAACAATAATAGCAATATCTAGCTTCAATTTAGGATGGATTACGCTACTCTAATCTATCCAATTAAAGGTTTTAATTCTTTATCAATAAAATACAGATATTACAAATACGCCCTTTTCATCTGTGTGAGTTATAAATCATATCGCTGTACAGCAGAGGTTAGAAGTCATTAGACAGAAGGGGGGTGTACTTCATTTAAGTGTAATCTACTGTAACTATACCTTTGGGATTAATTAAAGCTTCTTGTTTACTTAATTAATAAACGCATCCATAAATTAAGTTAGCGTCAAAAAAGAAGAAAAAATTACATTTATAGAACGCAAAATCATTACTATGTTTAGCTTATAGATTTTGAACAGCATAGTAAATAATATTTATACTCAAAATCAAAAATTACATTTTTTCGTACCTAAATTATTAAGAACTATCTCTCACGCTTATTACTACCTTGATTGTGAACATGCAGATAACCGCTAAAAATCTTGCTGAAAAGGATTCTAAATTGTTGTACGGGTCTAATAGTCAATAGCGTGATTTGCAGAAATTCAAATATTACAATATTCATACAAAACTATTCAGAATGAAAGATAAAATATCAGTTTTTAAAAATCTTATTGATAAGAATATCATTCATAAAAATAGAAATAATAAACATATAAATAACAAAAATATAAATAACAGTAAACAAACTAGATTATTTATTTTTGATTTATTGAAGGCTTTAAGTATAGTAGCTGTGGTTTCCTATCACAGTATTTTTGTACCCCAATCTACTTACACTCCTCATATTCAGACTCTGGAAATATTATTTTCCCCTCTACGATTTTGTGTTCCTATTTTCTTGACGATTTCATTTTTTCTACTAGAACGTCATTTAGATATATATAAAGATCAATCTTTAAAATTATTACTAAAAAAGCGAATGAACCGGCTTTTGATACCAACCTGCTTCTGGTTCGCGATCGCTTTTATTTTAAAACTTTGCAATGGCAAATCTATAGGGTCTTTAATCCCAACTATTTCTCAAGGTACAATTTTTACAGGCTCTTATTACCTATTAATTATTTTACAGTTAATACCGCTTTTTATCTGTTGCAGAAAATGGTTTAAAAAAGATAAAAATCTTTACACTACAATTTTATTACAAGGACTAATATTTCTCAGTCTTTATATTTTATCATTTGCTCCTGTTGGTCAAAAATATATTGAATTTTTGAAGATAATTGATAGACCCTTAATTATTTACTGGTTTGTATATATTGCATTGGGAATTTTAATATACAGAAATTTTGCTTGGATTAAACAAAAGTCAATCAATCTAAAAATTTATCAAAAGCTATTTCTAATTTTAATTAATGTAACAACTTTCATGGTTGAGTATCAATTAATTCTTAAAACTCATTCTAATTCTATTCAACCATTCGATTACGCTAGTTTTTCTTGTATCCTGAGCATTCCCACTACTTTCTTATGCTGTTCATCTTTAACATCGGATTTTTTTTGGAAACCTCTTAATAAATTGATCAAACTTCTATCTGTATACAGTTTAGGCATATTTTGTATTAATGGTATCATTTCACAAATTTTCCTTTCCCTAGGAGATAAATTAATATCTCAACATTCCTTTAGTTTGATAGAAATCCTTACAATAAAAATTTTGGGATGGATAATATTATTATCTGTATCCCTGGGTCTCTCAATTATCCTTAAGAACTTAGGTTTGAAGCGTGTCGTATGTTGATTGAGTACACATCCATATTTCTTACTTAGAACTTTAGGATGGAAATCCCTAAATACTTCCTTTTCTCCTATAAGTTCTGACCCTATAAAGCTCTAACTGCTCTGAGTTATAACATCAAAGGTAGTCGAGATATAAAAAAACACCCTAACCAAAAACCAATATATTTTATAACCTTAGAGAACACCAAGAAATAAATTGTCCCTTCGGCTGAAAAATTTTAAAAGTTTTCCCAGTTCGCGACAGCATCCTTTGCAAATTCACAGAGTATAACTCCCGCTAACTGCTCTGGAAGCTCTGGGAGCAACTAGTAGAATAGATTATTTTATTTTCTGGAAATCCCTTATTCGTAGATTGATTAGTAAGTTGAATTTAACTAAGAATTTGATTGAAAGCTGCATATTTTAATATTTTAATTCGTATACAAACAGTTATTTTTTCTAATCCTCAAGCCAAAATAAAACCTAAAAGATATTGTTAATTTCTCTTATAAATTGGGAATAATACTCTTGTTAAATGAACACAAAATATCTCAACAACCATGATTAACAACACCAGAGCTAGATTACCTTTGTACTTGTAATTCCCTTATCCCCCTCCCACAATCGTCACAACTTCTAAGCGATCGCCAGATTTAATAGTAGTTGATTCCCAAAATTGACGATGTAAAATTTCACCATTGTATTCCACTGCAACTAGACGGGGATTATATCCTAATTGCTCAAGTATCTGAGGTAATGATACCGAAGAAGAAACATTACGGTTTTCACCGTTGACAACAAAATTTACTTGATTAGTTTGATCAGACATGGGAGTTTTGAGACTCTGGCTGGATGCGATTTAATTGTGATAAAAAGTACTGAGTAACAAGAGTCGGCTGTTCAGCTTGCATTAAACTGCGGACTACTGCAATTCTACTTGCACCAGCATCAATAACATCATTGATATTGTTGGGATCTATCCCTCCAATTGCAAACCAAGGAATAGAACAATTTTGCTTGACATAATTCACGTAGTCTAAGCCAGCTGCGGCTTTACCTTCCTTTGTAGGAGTTTCATAAACTGGTCCTACACCAATATAATCCGCACCCTCGGTAATTGCCCTTTGCATTTCCTCAGAATTTGTGGTAGAACGACCTATCAGACGTTGGGTTCCCAGTAATTGTCTTGCTATTACTATCGGCATATCCTGCTGACCCAGATGAACACCGTCGGCATCTGCTGCTAAAGCTAAGTCTACTCGGTCGTTGACAATTAATAAAGCACCATAATCATGGCAGAGCTGTCTAAGTTGCCTAATTTGCTCTATTTGAACATTGTCATCTGCTGTTTTCTCTCGGTACTGTACCAGAGTTAAACCCCCTTGCAGAGCTGCTTCTACAGTTTCTATCAACCTTTCCTCAGCAGATGTTACTAAATACAAGTGCGATCGCCAAAGAATTTGGTGACGCTGATAACCCATTAAATTAGTTTCTAAGGTATAAACCTGATAGCGCATCTGCTTAAAGGCTCTACCCATGTTTTGACCATAAAGCTTACCGTATTCTTCTAATACGCGCATAGCTTCTTCTATTCGACAAAAGTTGGCTTGTAATACAGACTTAACGCTTGCTCTTTCCTCCTCTTGAGGATGGCTAATTTCTGTACCGCTATCCCCTAAAGTGTCTCGTGCAGCACGAATTTCAGGAACGTGCCATTTAGCTATTTCTTGTCGTAATTTTTTACACTCACTAGATAACTGAGTATTGTTTAAACCAAAACGACACCAGTCTTCTACTATCCGTAATCCTTCGCGAGCACGGTCTAAATTAGCATCTAAAATACGATAAACCACTTGCTGTACGTAACCCTTCTTGCTGTATGGTTCGACCATTACAACATCCCCATTACTGTATTCATCGTAATAGCCGACCTCTTTCATCTTGACAATGTTGTTATCATCATTGATTTTTATCGTCTTACCTATTACTTTGTATGAAAAATAGCCAAATTCTCAATATGTAATCTAAGTTACATTTTCGATATTATCGGCTGGCAAAGTATAAAAAAAATTTTTGGTTGGTTAAAGGAGTGCTTTAAATTGAAATACCCCCGTTGTTTCCCTAATCCTCGAAAAACTGATATTCTCCAAATAAATAAAAAGAGTTCAGCCGAAGATTTAACCCAAGACTTAGCATTTAAGAATCAGGACCGTACCCACCACTTAAGCAGTTTGCACAAATCCACTGCGATGAAAACTTCCCAAATAAATTTAAACGATCAAGATAACAAGTATCCTAGAAAAGTTACATCATTAGGAAAAATCTCCGTACCTTGTTCTTCACTGCTATACTTAAGCGCTAGCATTGGAATAACAAGTGCAGCATGTATTACCACCAGTGTAAAATCAGCAGTAGCACAAACCCCAAAAGCACCCACTTTTGCACAAGTCGATGTCAGATCAATCTCTCAGGTAAACGTACTGTTTGTCAACCCAGGTGCTGGAGATGATGCTAGCGATGGTACCGAATCAACTCCCTTAAGAACAATTACTAAAGCAGTTCAAATTGCTAAAGAGAATACAGTTATTAAGCTTGCACAAGGAAATTACAGCAGTGAAAGCGGAGAAGAATTTCCCATATTCTTGAAACCGGGAGTATCAATCGAGGGAAATACCCGTGATAAAGGAACAGGGGTAATTATCTCCGGAGGTGGAGATTTTCTCAGTCGCGCATTTGGCAGCAAAAATGTGACAATGGTTGGTGCCGATAACATTGAGATTAGCGGTGTTACTATTACAAACACTAATCCACGGGGTTACGGTTTGTGGGTTGAATCTAGTTCGCCAAATATTACCAGAAATAGTTTTATTAATAGTACCCAAGACGGAATTATCGTTACAGGTCAGGGTTCCCCAAAAATTAGTCAAAATAACTTTTATCGAAATCAGGCGAACGGTATTACCATCATGGGTAATTCTCGTGCTGAATTAAGGGAAAACACATTTCAGTATACCGGATATGCAGTAAACATCGGACAGAATGCAGAACCGAACCTAATCAATAATCAGATCAAATTCAATCGTAGCGGAATTGTAGTGCAAGCTAATGCCCGTCCGATTTTACGAGGTAATATTATCGAAAATAGTCGAGAAGATGGCTTAGTAATCATTTCTAAAGCACAACCGGACTTAGGAAATTCTTCAGAAGCTGGGAATAATCAGTTTCGAGGAAATAGACGTTTTGATATTAACGCAGAAGCAGCTAAGGAATTAACTACTAGTTACGGCAATATTCTCAAAAGCGATCGCCTTGCTGGTAGAGTAGATGTTGCTTCAGTTTCTGCTACTGCAATTACTGCTCAATCTAGAAATCAATCTAGAAATCAATCTAGAAAATTAATTGATTCTCAGATTCCTAAAAGAGTCTATAGACCAAGGGAAAATAATATTTCAAATTCTAGTACAATACAACAAGCTCCCCCAATAGCTCCTAAAACAGAATCTAGTTCAAAAATAGGTGAAGAAATTATTTTTTCTGCTCCCTTAAGGGAATTTGGAGCAAATAATACTCAAATACAGCCGGTTCCTTCCCAAAGAGCTAATATTCAGCCTAATATTCAACCAAGCAATAGGAATGCGAATTTCCCAATTCCCAGTACCTTAACAGGAAATAATCTCAGACCTGCTGCACCGAGAACAAGAACACCGATAACAATACCACAAGCACCACAAACAAGAAATTCCGAAGATGTAAAGCAATTTAACTATATAAATATCGATCCCAATACTATTGAATTCTCTGCTCCCCCCACACCACAGTCCAATCAAAACTCATCTGAATCATTACCTCCAGAAAGTCCATCCACAGATAGCAATATTCTTTCCGTCCCCGCTTCACCAATCCCCCCGAACGGTAACAGCGATAGACAGCAAATATTTCCACCAGGGGATGAAACACCTTTTAACCCCATTGCTCGTGCTTCAAGTAATCGAGCTTTGCGCTATAGAGTCATGGTAGAGGTAATGAACACTAGAGACGAAAACTTAGTGAAATTTCTTGCACCTGGTTCTTTCTTAACTAATAACCAAGGTAGAACAGTTATGCAAGCAGGAGTTTTCAGTAGCCGCAAAAATGCTAAAGAATTAATGAGAATATTTAATAATAATGGTTTGAGATCTAAGCTTGAGAAGCTTTAAATGGGTGAGGATTTTATTTTATGGTCGAGGGTTGATAGTTAATTGTGAACTCTACACAAGAATCTTTAACTATTAATCCTTAACTTGCACATTTTATAACCCTTATATATCAAGGATTTTAGAGTTTATCTAAAAATGTACAAGTTCCATTCGTTGCAAGGTGGAATCAAATGCAAGAATGCGAAAATTTTGAATCCCGGATTTTGAATCCCGGAATTCCCACCTTGTGGGTCGCTCTTAACTCACTCACCACTCTTACTACACCTCATCCTGTGCGATTGCTCTAAGTTTACAAGTGAAAGATTCGGAGCGATCGCTGTTGTCGGGGGTAAATTGTCCGATGGGAGGATGAGTAATATTGGGAGGGACGAATTTAGCTAATTTGTCAGATAGGTTGCTCTCAGAGTTAACTAAATACTCTTCCGAAGGGGTGAGATTACGCTTTTGACCAAACAATTGATGTTTTTTATAAGCTGACAAAAATACCTGGGTTGATGGCACAATTTTTTGGCTTTGATAATAATAATTATCATTATCTGTGGTTATATCTTCTGGAGCTATCTGGGAGTCATCTGAAGTATTCCTAACTTCTACATTGTCAATTGTGTTTGGGTTTTCTTGTTGATTTTTCCAGAAGCTATTAGAGTTTGTATTGTTTCTAGGTTCTATGGTTTGTGTTTGTCTGTTTCTGTGTAAAGTCTCAGATTGTAAAGTCTCAGATATCTCTCGCGGAATTTCAGAACTATTTAGCTGATCAGATGAATTATATAGGTGAGACGAATGAGATTGATTTGGAAGACTTATCAAAGATGGTTCGGTTCGCTTACCATTATTTGCTTGATTATTTGCTTGATTATTTAAGCTTGTTGCTTTCCTAGTAGCCCCAAGCTTTGATGTCATTTTGGTATTTACCTTACCATTGGAATGATTATGAGGTAAGGGAAGCAAAGATATTTTGTTGTGAGAAGGAAAGTCTTCCGGGAGTTTGGAACAAATAAGCGTTTCAAATTCCAAATTGAAGTGATAGGTAGATTGTTTTCGCCTTTGCCAAATTGTTAATATTTGTTGCACAGATATAGCCTTATAACGTCCCTGATACAAAGCTTCTATGATTGCAAGACGCAGCCAAGCAACAGGATACTCTTGCCTCCAACCTGCCACTAATTCGTTAGCACTGAAACCTCCTAAGTCAAAGCTGTAGTGGTTCAACAGAGCTACTATCAAGTCTGGTGAGTTGTCTGACAGATTTGGGTAATTCTGGCTGTCGGGTTTTGGCAATAGCGCCACATTTTGTTCCCGTTGCATACTGCCTCAAATGTGCTTTAAATTACAATTTACTTTAGTATGATTTACCTTTAATTTTTCTGAGAATTATTGTGTATGATTAATAACTTAGTTCTCAGAATTTGTAAAGATATAGGGCGAGACGATCCCAGGCGTTCGACCTATGGCTACTAGTGCTTGATAGAGCATAGCTGCAACTTCTCCTCTAGTGGCTTCTTGATAAGGGTGTAATTGTTTGGGGTCAGGATAATTTACCACAATTTTTTGCTGTGTAGCAGTAACAACCGCAAAACGTGCATAATTTGGCACAGTATTTATGTCGGTAAAAGCAGTTGAAATGTCAATTTTACGTTCTGCACTCAAACCTAGTCCATTTACTAAAGAAACTATTACCTGCAAGCGTTGCACATTGTTATCAGGTCGAAAAGTGCGATCGCTAAATCCGCCCACAAACCCGCTATTTGCTGCTATTTGAATTGAACGATAAGCCCAAAATTTTTCATTGATGTCAACAAATGTTGGCATGGTACGTTTAGGGGTAGGGTTAAATGCAGCAGCTATTAGAGATGCATATTCAGCTCTATTCATAGGCTTATCGGGCTTATAGCTACCGTCATCCATACCGCTTGCTAAACCCATACTAACTAACCCACGAATGAATTCTTCTGCCCAATGTCCTTTTAAGTCATTGAAGGAAGGAATTCCGGTATCAGGATTAACTATATAGGGGGAGACGATTGGTAACTCCAAGCTACTAGTAACCAAGGCTTGGTAAATCATTGCTGCTACCTCAGCACGAGTAATATTACGTAAAGGTTCTAATACCGTTGCTTGGGGGTAATTAACCACCAATAACTTTTGTGTAGCAATAGCGATCGCATTGGTTGCATAGGTAGGAATTTGAGTGCGATCGCGGTAAATATTTAAGGTACTAGGATTGCCACCTGTGAGCTTGAGTCCGTTGGTCAGGGCTAAGATAGCGTGAATTTTGGTGAGATTTTGTCCTGGTCGAAAACTACCGTCAGGGAAACCGCTAATGAAGCCCATATTTGCGGCTTTGGATATAGCTGCTTCTGCCCAAAAACCCGGTTTAATATCGTTAAATTTAATTATTCTTATGGGATTGGATGAAGAGAAAGTCTTAGCTATCATGGCAGCAAAAGCCGCACGGGTAATAGGTGCTTCTGGTTTAAATGTACCATCAGGGAAACCGCTAATAATTTGTTTTTTCACCAATGCTTCTATAAAAGCAGTAGCCCAATGTCCCCCCAAATCGGGAAAATTAGCACTAGATAGAATTTGTCTAGCAATATCTTCAGTTACGGTCTGAAAGTTTACTGAACCATATACTGAAGAGGGATTTAACTGATTTCCAGCGGAGACTAAAGCAGTAGAGGTAGTGTTTTTGAGAGCAAACTCACCATTCTTCGCGAATACATTTCCTGCCGGGTCCTCCTCCTGTCCGAGGTCAGGTTGTGCAAACCCATTGACCATCAAACCACCCAAAGTATTTTTTTCCAGAAAATTATGACGCATTACAGGTTTTGCTCGTCGTGATAAAGCGATCGCTACACGGTTATTTTCAAATTTGTTATTAGCAATAATCGGTGCAACATCATCGCTACCGACAATACCAAAGTTATTTTTTTGAAAGACATTGCGTAAAATTTCTCCTTTGCTGTTACCAGCAAGTAAAATCCCCCCAGAGCCATTTTTCACAAACAGATTATCTAAAATTGCAGGTTTAGAACTTCCACAAATAAATACTCCTTCTCGACTACACTCAGCAAAAGTATTATTATTCAAATTCGGCGCACTGTCTTCAATCCACACACCACTACTTTTGGGTTGGGGATTAATTATAGTAACCCCGACAAATTGAGCATCTTCAAGTAAAAGTATAGTAATATTTTGTTTACCAAACTTTTGGCTATTGTAACTTCCGCTACCAGAAATCACGATACCCCGACCTTTCGTGGCTTCATTACCTACAACTATTACACCATTAGGAATAATCAAGGGAAAAACTTCTCCACTTGCTTGGGTATAAGTTCCAGATAACAAGTGAATCACCCCAGAGGATTTGACCACCTCCAGAGCTTTGGTAATACTCCGTAAAGGAGCTAACCTGGTTCCACTATTGGCATCATTTCCCCTACTAGGATTGACATAAACTGTGGCAAAGAGCTTTTTATTCTCCATTGATTGCTGATTGGTCGGTAGTTGTTTAAATTATTACGTTATTAATTAAATGCGCAACTGCCTGATTACACAAATTTTGAATTTCCACAAGCGATCGCTCCTCCTCTTCTAATAATTTGGTACATTAATCCGTGAATACCAGCACATTTTATAAATGATTAACCATAAATGATTGAAGTTGAACATCTTAATAAGACTTATGGTTCCACATCAGCTATTACTGATGTGACTTTCAGGGTTGAAAAAGGAGAAATTCTTGGTTTTCTCGGTCCTAACGGAGCTGGGAAAACTACAACAATGCGCATTTTAGCTGGTTATTTGCCAGCGACAAGCGGTACAGCGAAGATTGCTGGTTTTGATATCAATGAAAATTCTCTAGAAGTACGCCAAAGAATAGGTTATTTGCCCGAAAACCCGCCTTTGTATGCGGAAATGACCATTGAAGCCTATTTATATTTTGTAGCCCGAATTAAGGCAGTTCCAGCAGGCGATCGCGCTCAAAAAGTCCAAGCTGCCATGGAACGCTGTAACTTACTCGACCGTCGTCATGTAATAATTCGCAAACTTTCTAAAGGATATCGTCAAAGGGTTGGTATAGCTCAAGCAATTGTCCACGAACCATCAGTGATTATCCTTGATGAACCTACAGTAGGTTTAGACCCCAGACAAATTATTGAAGTCCGCAATCTGATTAAAAGTCTGGCTGGGGATCGTACAATTATCATCTCCACTCATATTTTGCCTGAAGTAAGTATGGTTTGTTCGCGAGTAACAATTATTAATGGTGGTAAAGTCGTAGCAACCAACAGTCCAGAAAACCTGATGAATGAATTAGCGGGAGGTTCTGGCTATGAATTAGAAATTGATGGTGATATTTCTTTAGCTAAGCAGGTATTGTTAAATCTGGCGGACGTAAATTTAGTAGAATCAATTGCAAAAAGTCCTAATGATTCAGTTTTTGATGACCGTCGAGTTAATCTACGAGTCATATGCAACCCAAACACTGAGCCAGGAAATCATATTGCTGCTACACTCATGCGTACTGGTTTTGATTTATATGAAATGCGACGAGTTAGTGCAACCCTCGAAGACGTATTTTTAGATTTAACCACAGAAGAGGAAAAGCCAGAGCTAGATGAGAACTTAGCCTTAAGCGATGAGACAGTTACCAATGAAGAAGGAGAAGCCGCATAAATGGGTATAGTACTGAGTAACATTATTGCTATTTACCGTCGAGAATTACAAAGCTACTTTGTTTCTCCCCTAGCTTATGCAATTGTAGGTATCTTCTGGTTTTTAGCTGGTTTATTTTTCGTCATTATCCTGCAAGATATTATTCAGTACATAGCAATTTTAGAAACTAGGAATGCTCAATTGGGAGTTCCTGTTCCACCCATAGATGTACCCTATACATTTTTACAAGCATTCTTAGAACGTCTGGAATGGCTGTTACTATTCATACTGCCTATTCTATCTATGGGACTTTACTCTGAAGAGCGCAAACGAGGAACTTTAGAACTTTTAGCCACATCGCCAATTACTAATTGGGCTGTAGCTGTAGGTAAATTATTAGGAGTGCTGACATTTTTCATCACCATGATTTTACCACTTTTGATATTAGAAGCCATTGTTCTAAGTGCAGCCAATCCTCCGATGTCAGCAGCAATTCCTTTGCTGGGTCATTTAGCATTAATTCTACTTGCGGGTGCTATTTTATCTGTGGGGATGTTTATTTCTTCATTGACAGACAGTACTATTCTCTCAGCGGTGATGAGTTTTGCTGTGATTTTCCTACTACTTTTCGTGGAACTGATTGCTAAAAGTATAGGGGGTTTCTTTGGAGAAATATTAGGAAATTTATCTTTGTTGAAACATTACAATACTTTAATACAAGGAGTATTTGATACAAGTAGTGTAATTGTATTCCTTAGCTACATTATTTTGGGAATTTTTCTGACAGCCCAATCTATTAATGCATTCCGCTTTCAACGTCGGTAAGATTTATCGGTAATGCTATTAGTAATTTTGATTGGAGATTCATTTATTTATACTTCAAAAATATTGCAGTAGATATTAAGTGTAAATCTATCAAATTTCACTTACATATGTTATTTAACTATGGCTTGATAAAATCTATGGCTTTATAAAATATACTGCTTTGCAACAAAATGACACACAACTAACATAAATAAAATCTATTATCGAGACTTTCTGTTTAACCAAAGATTTGTTATTTTTCTCGTTGATTTTTCCGTTAATTTTTCTAGTTAATTTTCTCGTTACTTAATATGACAATCAGTAGCAAAATTAAACCTTGGAAATATCTGTTTTGGCTAGGACCATTTCTAATTGCAGCAGGTTTGACAGTTGGCGTAATTTCTGAAACATGGGGAATCATTCCCTTAATTTTAGTAGCTAGCGGTACCTTCATTGCTAGTGGATGGCTAGCATTACAAAGCCGACAAAGCAATTGGTGGGGGAAACGTTCCACCCAAGCTGGTGCAAATGCAATCGTTGCAACTATCTCATTAATAACTATTTTAGTCTTAGTAAATTTTCTTGGTTCTCGCTATAATTGGCGAGCAGATTTGACAGAGGAAAGATTATACACTTTAGCACCCCAAACTCAAGAGTTAGTAAAATCTTTAACTACACCAGTAAGATTACTAATCTTTGATGTTACAGAAAACCCTGTAGATCAAGACTTACTAGAAAACTATAAGCGGCAAAATCCTAATTTTCAATTCGAGTATATTGACCCTAATAGACCAGGACTACCGCAAAAATTTGGAGTCAGAGACAGAGGAGAAGTTTATATTGAATCAGGAGATAGAAGACAGTTAGTACAAGTTGTTAATCAACAGCAAAGACTTTCCGAAGTAAAATTAACTAATAGTCTGCAACAAATTACTAGTACAACCACTGCAAAAATTTACTTTTTACAAGGACACGGAGAACATCCACTTACTCAAGGTGAAAACTCAATATCTCAAGCAGTTCAAGCATTAAAAGATAAAAACTTCGTTCCTCAACCCCTTAATTTAGCAAATCAAACCTCTGTACCAGAAGATGCAGACGTTGTGGCGATCGCAGGTCCAGAGAATGCTTTATTTGATACTGAAGTTCAAGCTTTACAAAAATATCTGGATAATGGCGGAAATTTGCTACTATTGCTTGAGCCTGACACAGATCCAAATCTGAATAACTTGCTATCCCAGTGGGGTATAGAACTAGATAACCGTTTAGCAGTGGAAATCCCCGGAAGTCCTCAATTTGGTCCAGCAGTTCCCATCGTTCAAGAATATGGTAAACATCCAATTACAAGGTACTTTGGTAACAACTTTTCTGTTTACCGTTTAGCAAGACCAATATTAACTAAGGAGACTCCAGGTATTCAAACCAGTCCCTTACTTAAAACTAAACCTTTTCCTAATAGTTGGGCAGAAAGCGATCGCGAAAGCGAAGAACTAGAATTTAACGAAGCTCCCAAGGAGGATAATAACTCTCAGGAAGATCAGAAAAGTCCTGTACTAGGAGACACAAAAGGTCCCCTCACTCTCGGAGTTGCTTTGAGCAAAAAGGTTTCAGTAAAAAAACCTCTTCCTACTCCTACCCCCACTCCCACTACATCACCAACTCCCAACCCAACCCCCACCAAAGAAGCAGCAAAACCTGAAAAAACTCCCGAAGAAGATTCTGGAGAATCAAGAATGGTGGTAATCGGAGATTCAGACTTTGTCACTAACAGCTTTTTCCAATTCCAGTTAAACGGAGATGTTTTTCTCAATTCAGTTACATGGTTAAGTCAGCAAGACGATAAACAACCACTTTCCATTCGTCCAAAAGAACCTACGAATCGTCGTCTCAACTTAGCAACTGTGCAATACCAGCTTATAGGTTGGACATCTATTATTATTCTCCCATTGATTGCCTTCAGTAGTGCTGCATTCCTATGGTGGCGTAGAAGGTAATAAAATTGAGCAAGAAAAAGGCTCTATTCACCCTTAATAAATTTGCTACAAATGTGTTTTGATTCCTATTTCCTGCTTTTTCTATAATCTCTTCTTCACTTTATCAGCTATCACAAATTCCCAAAATGAAACTACCCCGCACAACTATAATTTTATTATTGCTAGCCTTGGGTTTAGGTGGCTTTGTCTACTTTTATGAAATTCAAGGTGCTCCTCAAAGACAGAAAGCACAAGAGAAGGAAAAGGAAATCTTTTCTTTTACAGAAAAAGATGTTCAAGCTTTGACTATAAAAACTACAAATTCCACTATCAAATTAGAAAGAGAAGCATCAGCATCGGATGATAAAAAATGGTTAATTAAATCCCCTATCTCATCTCCAGCAAAATATGCTTATATTTCTTATCTAATGAATTTGCTTGTTGCAGGCAAAAGTGAAAAGTCATTACCTACAAATTATGATCAGCTGAGGGATTATGGTTTATCAAAACCATCAGCAACTATCGAGGTACAACTTAAAAATAAGAAGAATTATAATTTATTTTTAGGTAACCCAAATTTTGACAAGCGTTATATTTACGCTCGGAAAAAATCATTATCTAATTCTGATCATAAATCGGATAGTAAGTCTACTGAACAAGTAGATGTATTACTAATTTCTCCTGATTTCAAAAATGCTGTAAACCGCGATATTTCCGAATGGAGACAAGAGAGTAACCTTCCTCAGAAGACACCATTACCCACACCCCTAAACACACCCCTAAACACTCCATCACCTCCGCAGACATTACCTAAGGGAGCACTATCACCAATACCTACAGCGACTCCTACTTTAACTATTCCACCAACGATTTCACCCAGCCCCAGTATTTCTCCTAAATCATCAAACAATTAAAAAAGTACTTGTGTACCTGCATTAATTAAAAATATTTCCTCTGGGTAGTAAATAGTGAATAGTAAGCTAGGAATATTCATATAACCCAGTAGTAAGTATATAAACAATTTTGCTTAACCCAGTAAAATTGGACTTACACAAAACTTATAATTAACAATATATGATTCAGTTATTAATAGATTAAGTTCTGAAATAAAAAAATATTAGTTTACCTTGGGAGCATCCCAATTTTTAAAATTTACTAAAATTTAGGCTGTCATCGCATAAAGCCTAACGGCATAGCTACACTTAACGTTGAAAACGTTCCCGCAGGGTATGAAGTTTCACGTAATTAATAAATCGCAAGGGTTTGAGGCTAATTAATTTAGTTTTTAAAAAGGGTAAATATTTTTGTTTACTTACTTACTTACTTACTTACTTATACTTTTCAACATTTGGGATTCTCCCGTTCACCTTTACTATTCGCTTCCGATTTAAGAAGTGAGAAATCCTATCAGATTTTTATATAACTTCTTCCTTACACCTGATAAAAAATAACCCAATTCCTGTCAGAAGTGGGCTAAGTAAACTGTTTAACTAAAATTATTTTGATTATTTAATTGCTTAACTGCGATTAATTTTTTTAAACGCCTCAGAACATATTCATGATTGCAATAATACTAGCGCTAGTTAATGCTACTACACAAGCCATCGCAATAGACACGCCTAACTGATTGGGAGTCTTTGAGGTCTTCATGTTTATAACCATTTATTCTTTTGGTGATGTATTTAAGATATCAATTTACGTATACTTATATATTTTAAAATATTAAAACTTAATAAAGCGCAATATTGCTTAGTAAAATCTACTGCAATTACTTCATGCATCCTAAAAATATATTCAATATATTCTCTGAATTGCAAATTGAAAACCTTATACAAAGGGCTTTTAGGGTTATTCTCCATATACCCGACCGGATTATGTGTCTTTCTAAGGTAAAATTGATATAAAGTTAAGTTATAAAACTTCTAACCCAGAAATCAAATACTATGGTTATTTCAGCAGCATCTACAAAATTTGACTTAGAAAAGTTAAATCAGAAGTACGAAACAGCCCATCCCAGAGATATATTGGCTTGGTCTGTAGAGAACATTCCTCAAGGATTCGTACAAACAAGCGCTTTTAATGTTGATGATATTGTTATTACTGATATTCTCTATCGCGAACTTAAGCAGGATACACCAGTAATCTTTTTAAATACCCTGTATCACTTTCCCCAGACTTTAGAATTAGTAGAGAAGATTAAACAGATTTATAACTTAAATCTGAAAACATATAAAATGCCCGAAGTAAATACCCGTGATGAATTTACTGCAAAATATGGTGAAGCACTCTGGGATAAAGATATTGCTAAATTTCACGATATTACTAAAATAGAACCCCTACAAAGAGGTCTTGCAGAATTAGACACAGTCGCATGGATAACTGGACGTAGACGCGACCAAGCACCAACCCGTGCAAATATGGCTGTTTTTGAACTTGACAATCAAGAACGTATAAAGATTAATCCCCTTGCAACTTGGACAAGAAAGGAAACTTGGGAATATGTAGCTGAAAATGATGTAGTTTACAATCCTTTACATGACCAAGGTTATCCTAGTATTGGCGATGAGCCAATTACAACTAGAGTCGCAGAAGGTGAAGACGAACGCGCTGGACGCTGGCGTGGTATTGGTAAGACTGAGTGTGGAATTCATATCTAAACATCAGTTTTTAGCTCTCGATTCATATTCAATTAAAAATGTGGAGATTTCGCGATGCACCATCGCGTAATATTTTGCATTAGCAATCATCTCCACATAGAATCGATATTCAAATTTTCGGTCTTTATAGATTTAGAAACTTAATAAACAGAACTGTTTTGATTGATTATTTTGTCAACAGCTCTTTTTGCTGCTTCAATTCCTACTTTGCTTCCTGCTTCATATAAGTCTTTTTGCATCTGTGAAGAAACTTCTGTTAACTTTTTACCAACCCGCGAATTCTCAAAGGCATTCAAATATTCTATTTCCTCATCAGTAAAATATTTTTTATAGTCACTAGCTTCAATCCTACTTTCACCAGTAAATTTTTCTAGTATTTGAGGATATTTACTAGTTATTTTTTTGGCAACAGGTGTAGAGTAGAATGCTATCATTTGTCGAATTTCAGCATTACTGAAATATTTATCATAAATTGGAACCATCGCTTCAAGCAGTTCATCTGGTCGAATTTCTTCTGAGACAGCATCCCAATACTCTTGTGGAATATCTGGATTAGCAGTTCTTTCCTTAACAATTGTCTGATTAAGTAAATTCGGTATCATACTTTTTACACCGCTTACTTCTAATAATCGCCGAATATTCACAATTTTTGCGGTATTAGATGCATTCGCAACTACAGGATTTCTGTTTACATAATTTTCAGCTAGTGCTGCTTGGTTAAAAATAGTCCCTGTAGATAGTAGTACTACTGGAATAAAAAGTTTTAATTTCATAAATCTTATACGGAGAGTATTATCAAAATTTTTGTTAACTTATTTACCAGTTATCCTCTCCTAAATATATGATGTCAATGTAATTAAGGATACTAAATAATTACTTTATTTACCAAGGTTTTTATAAAGTTTAGCTATAGATAAACCTGTATTTTTATAAGTAATAGTATTTAAATATATATGTAAATAAGTTCTTTTTTATACTTTTAAAGTCAGCTTATTGTAAGTTTTTGAATTCAGTATAATTTCTGCGTTACAGTCTATTTCACTCACAATCACATATTATGGGTAATTTGCTGGACATCATATCACTATTAGACATCTCCGAAAAGAAACAAAGTGTTACTATAACTACATTTCAGACTGCGATCGCCAATCTGCAAAGATAGTTGGTTGGTACACAAAAGTAGGTATTACAGATGATTTCTATTGATAACTAGTGGAAAAATAGC
>JBHJJE010000013.1:0-106547 GCA_050042865.1 Mastigocoleus sp. | reverse complement strand
AGTTTCTTATTCTTAGAATCAATCTGAGAATCAATCTTAGAATCAATCTGATACTAAATCTGATAATCAATCTGAGAATCAATCTGATAATCAATCTGAGAATCAATCTGAGAATCAATCTGAGAATTCTCATACAGCCCAAGACAGTGCTCAAAAGGTTGAGAATGATGTATCTAGGATGCAGCCAATTCCACCTCCAAGCGAGCCGATGCAATATCGAGCTATTGGTTTAGTACGGGGTCGTTATCGACAGAGTAGTGAGCAGTTTACTCAAGGGTCACTGTTAACCTCAGATAATGCTGAACTCGATGCTGTCCTTCTTGGACGAATTATGAGTTTAGTTAAAAATCACTTAGATTTGGAAAAAGAGCATCTGTGGGTTGTTTACCCCCGGACTCGTCAAGAAAATGATAAGTTACACGTCCAAATTGTTGGTGTCTGGGAGCCTGAAAATTTGGCAAAATCAGACTCTGATACATTTGAGTCTGAGAAATTCAAAGATACATCACAGGATGAATCGATTAGTTCTGAGTTTACAAATTCGGAAGATTCCTTAGACAAAAATGAAGATTTATCCAAAGTAGAAGATACTGCAACCAATGTAAGTGAAACTCAGTCCTCATCAGAAATTCTGGATGGAAGCTTTTCTATTCGTGGTGAGGTTGTTTATCAGTCTAACGATGCTAATAATTTAGTAATAAAAATTAAACAAGCACCTCGTAAAGCATCTGATAAACCTAAGTATTTCAAATTGAAAATATTAGGAAAGCTCGAAGGAAAAGCTGTTGGTAAATTTTGGGATTTGGAGGTGAAGCGAGAAGCTGACAACTTAGTGGTAGAAAAAGGTCAAGCGATCGCTGACTTACCAAGAAAACGTAAACCAAGGGGAGCAGGCGGATACAATAAGTTCCGCAAACCTTTCAGAAAGGGCGGAGGAGGTTCTCCACGTCCATTTAAGAAGGATGCTTCTCCTGCCGTGTCGTCCCGTCCGAATCCAAGTAAACCGATTCCAAAACCAGTTAAGCGGCAAAAACCGCCTGAGTAATCTTAGAATTGGCATAGCTAAAGAATCAATTTTTTGTGGGATATTGTCAATAATTGACAATATCTACAAGCCTTTAAAACCAATTTGTGTAATAGATATCTTTGGGAAAGGAATGTAGATACCTTCTTAGGAGCCGTCTTTAAAAGGGATATAAATTGCACTCATTTAGTACATATTTAATTTTCCCCAGAGGTTTAATTCTCAATTTGCTTTCTCATAAATCAAATTGAAACCTTCTTAGAATTATTTTGTATAATCCCGTAATATATCACAGAGGTTGCAATCGAGCTTCTGTGAAATTTTTTATGAAATTATTGTTCACCAATGATTATTTTTCTTATTTTTCATTACTTTTTTAAGTATTAATTTTATACCAATTTGATTAAACAATCCGACAGATGGATCTGTGGTAGAGACGTTTCATGAAAAGTCTTTACTATTGAATGGGTTGCAATCATTTTTTGATTTGGTATTAAAATTCTGTCCATCGATTTTGGGGAATAAAAGTTCTATCGTTAGGTATAGGACTAACTGGTTGTGTCAGCTTAAAAGTACCTGCTTCAATCCACTGTTTTAATTCTTGAGCAATTTTTCGAGATAAATACAAACTGGCAAGGGGAGCAGAACGAACTGTTCTACCTTCAATGGCGATCGCTCCTGATTTTAGTTGAGCATAACTTACTAAACCAAAAGTAGGACGAATCCGCCGGGGAATCGAGAAATCGACGATGGGTGCCACTAATTCTTGGTCTTGGATGGCACATTTTGCCACTACTTCTTCATTTAATACTGGTAGCGGTATACCTACTCCTAACATCAGAGAAGGACCATAATTTTTAAAGTAACAACCCCTTACCCAGCGAGAGTCCATCTGTTTTGCGTCGCCAATTAAGGCTAAAGTCGCAGCAGGACCAATGGGTGTACCATTCGGCAAACGCTTTTGCAGGGGAAAATGCTGAGTTCCTTCCCAAGAGATGTAACCGATACCACCACCAAGAAATATTCGCGTACCAATACCTATGAGTTTCAATTCTGGATCGTTGAGTAGAGGTGAGATGGCTCCTGGATTAGAATAAACCGCATTACCTAAGCGCGGCTGTAAAGGTCCTAAATAGGTATGTAAAGTGCGATCGCCTCCATTTACTCCGACTATAAAATTTTGATAAGCATTGCGGGGATTGAATAAATAAAATTGATTAATAGTGTCGCGGGTAATTGTAGCTTCAAAGGTTGCTCTGGGATAACAATCTGTAACCTGTCCTTGAGCCCGTATTTGTACTGGTTTACCTGCTACTAAATCTTCTATTACGTGACCTCCACCACGTAGGGTTTTAGGTGTAACTTTTCCAACTCGGACTTCTTCCCCGTCCATAATTTCTACTGCACAACTGGCACCTAAGTACAAGTCCACTGCACCAAATCCTGAATAAGCGGGTATTCCATCGAGCCAGCAGCGACGAATTTTTATTGGTGGATCAGTATGACCTAAGTTGAGAATGGCACCACTGGATTCCATGGGTTCAAAAGTGCCAGTAGTCACAACATCAACATGTGAAGCGACTTCAGCAACACTAGATTGTGCAACTTGAGCTTTTAATTCTTCAACCGTTAAAACTACCGCCTGCTTTCGGTCGATTTTATCGTTAATTTCCGCAATGGTTCGCATTTTCAATGTAGCGAATAAACTCTATATAAACAATAATCTATATATTAATCTGCTAATTGATTGATTATTAATAAGAAAATTTGAGCAACTAAGCAAAAAATTAATAAAAAAATCAATAAAAAATCAATAATTGACCTATTTTTTATAGGTTGCTACATCGCCGTATAAAATTTATCAGTTATTTATAAGTCTAATCAAATTTATAAGCTGAATTATAAGTTGACACTTTATATATTCACAAGAAAAATATATGGCTTTTATGATGTCTTAAAAAACATTAAATAAATTCAAGCTATCCTCTAATTCCTTATTGAAGTATTTGTAAGACAATTATAAAAATATTAGAAAAAATGATGATGTATATATTAATCCCAGTAATTATAAATCCTTATAAAGGATAGTTGAAAATATTAAACTTCATAGATAACATTCTTACTAATGTAAAAGATATTCGATGAATTAATGAATCGATTTATCGCAAAAAATGCATGAGTTTGTAGAACTCATAGCTAATATTTGGATATGCAAATTTCCAATCTAAAATCTAAAATTTTCAACCTACAAATAGAAATATAAGTAGAGGTGTCAATCCATCAAACTTAGTTTCCAATCATAAATCCAATCATAAAAGTAAAAATATGAAATTAAGCGTAGTTATCCCCTGCTTTAATGCTGCTTCAACTATAGAGACTCAACTTGAAGCCTTAAGTAAACAGGAATGTGCTGATAAATGGGAAATTATTATTGCTGATAATGGTTCTACAGATGAAACTACTACTATTATCAAGAAATATTTGCATATCTTGCCAAATTTACGTTTGATTGATGCAAGTGGTGTCAGAGGTGCAGCACATGCACGTAATATAGGAGCAAAATTTGCCCTTGCTGAAGCGATCGCATTTTGTGATGCAGATGATCAAGTCTCTCCGAACTGGGTCAAAGCAATGATTGAGGGACTTTCTGTACATGATTTTGTAGCTGGTCGTAGCGATTATAGTCAGCTTAACGAACCTTGGGTGGTTAAGTGTTGTCAGTACAGAGAAGCTAATGGAATTAAAGACTATCCTTATTACCCATATGCTGCTGGTAATAACTTGGGAGTAAAGCGTCGAATTCACGAAACTGTAGGAGGATTTGATGAATCTTTACTTTTACTACAAGATATAGATTATTGCTGGAGAATTCAGCAAACAGGAATAAAGCTGGAACCACTAAAAGATGCTTTGATTTATTTTAGGTTTCGTAACACAATTAAAAGCATGTATCGTCGTTGCTGGCGTTTTGGTTGTTACGATGTTTTCTTACATCAAAAGCATCAAAAATTAGGAATGCCTATATTAATGAGGTGGAGAGACTTTGCTAAAGATGCTTTAATTTTACCTTTGAAATTACCTTTTAAGGTTCGCAGCAAAGATAGTTTAGCTAAATGGTTAATGGATTTAGCTTGGTTGATGGGTCATTTACAGGGATTTATTAAGTATAGATACTTATTATTTTGAGGTTCTAATAATTGGGATGCTCCTATTATCTAAGCGATCGCTTGCAAATCTTGTAATCCTTGGAAACTTAAATCATATAAGCTATATAAGGGATACTTAAAAAAGAATAGGACTTAACTCAAGGCTTTGAGATACTTCCCTACAGTCACTTGGGATGTAAACACTTAGTCCGTGGGTAAGTCCTAAATAATTAGAATTTATAGTTTATATTTATAGTTTATATCTAACTACATGGCGAAGAAACAAAAATTTCCATATTTACTTGGTTCTAAATGGACAGCACAAAAGAAAATTGATGGTTGGCGACATTTTCAAGTAGTCAATCGCAAAAATCAAGGTAAATGGGTTTATGCTGAGATGGTAGCATCTTGCGACCCTCAAGTCCGATTTTGGATTAATGCTTTGTTGTTAAAAGATACTTCCATGTGGCAATCTGGATGGCAAACCCTAGAAGAAATTAAGAACATCAAAAAAGAACCTTCTGAACAACCTTTTTAGAAAGAATATTTGATTACAGGATATTTAATTTATCAAAATCATTTATTCAAATTATTTATTCAAATATTTGATTTATATACAAATAAATAGTCAAGCCTTAAAAAATTTTAAATATCTTTATCGATATCATTTGATGGAGATTGGGTAAAAAAAGAATTAAAAAAACTCCGAACATATTCTGAAAGTTTTAATGCATGGATAGAAAGTAATTATCAAGATGAGTCGCGTTTATTGCGAGGAAAGGCTTTAAAAGAAGCACTTAATTGGGCTGAGGGAAAAAGATTAAGTGATGATGATTATAAGTTCTTAGATGCTAGTCGGGAACTAGATAAAAAGTTAATACAGCGTAAGTTGAAAAATTATCCTTCAGATGGTAGTTCATAAGCACTGTTTTTTAGTGATTTATATAGTACTCATGAACTTGTGACAGTCAGGGTGTGCAATGTGGGATATAACCGTTTCCTATTTTCCATTCACAACCGATAGGAAATGTTTAATTTTTAATTAATGCAGGCACAAGTACTTAATAATTTTCAAAGACAATAAAATATAAGAATCATTATTAGAACTTACGCATTGACAACATGATGAAAATGTGAGGTATGTATTTTAGCCATTAAACATCAATTATTCGATATTTTTTATGCCTTCGCTTTAATCATAGGATTATTGACAATAGCCTGAAACAACGTAAATACGTTGTTTCATAATAGTAATTTTGTATGATGCGTAAGTCCTAATTATATAGAAATCATTGCCTAACTTAAGGATAATTTTATATTTCCAGGGATGTTAATAAGTACTTTGCGATCGCATATTTTTTAAAGTATTTTTTTAAATATTTTTTTAATATTGTTTTTCAAAAAATTATCAATTTTCAGAATATCCATAAAAATAACAATTATTTACCATTCATCTAAATACAAAGTTATCAGTAAGGATAATCGGCATTGCTGAATTGAAATATGAATTTATCTTTTTCATATTTGCTAGCCCCCTTAATCCCCCAAAAACGGGGGACTTGAAAATACATTTCTCCCCCAAAATTAGGGGGCTGGGGACTATTCGCAGTGAATACATCTAAAACCTATATAAATATTGATAGACATTGATAGATATATAGTTTATTAATCAATTTATCAATAGATTTGCCGCGATCGCATGTTATTTAAAATCTTAGTATGAGGCGATCGCAGAGTTTTTATATTGAATTTTCTAGCTTAATAACCCATTGATAATTTATTGTTTGTCTTTTGTAACTATTTTTATATAAAAGTTTAAATAAAAACATAATAAATCAATTTATTTGTTTACATAAATCTATTTTATGAATTTAGTTGTTGATTCTGCTTTTAATTATTGAAATACAACTACTATGTTTAAATTGCGAATATACAACCCCTTTATTTTCCAAAGGATTTGAACAATAATTGCAATCTAGAAGCTCATGGCAAAAAAAGCGGCTAGTTAATGTTTTATGTAAAAACTAATTGAAAGCCAAATTTGAAAACAAAATTTGAAAGCCAAAGATTAAGTCACCGTTACTCAACCGTGCCAGAGAAGAGCTTGCAGTCACCGGCATCCACCGGTCAATAATTTTACAAATAACCATAAGAGGCAAAAAAACAGTGAAATTAGCAGTATACGGGAAAGGTGGAATCGGTAAATCCACCACTAGCTGTAATATCTCAGTTGCATTAGCTAAACGCGGTAAAAAAGTACTGCAAATTGGTTGTGACCCTAAACACGACAGTACATTTACTCTTACAGGGTTTTTGATTCCCACAATTATTGATACTCTGCAAGCCAAAGACTACCACTATGAAGATGTTTGGCCCGAAGATGTAATATATAAAGGCTACGGTGGTGTAGATTGCGTAGAAGCTGGTGGTCCTCCTGCTGGTGCTGGATGTGGCGGTTACGTTGTAGGAGAGACAGTAAAATTACTAAAGGAATTAAATGCCTTTGATGAATATGACGTAATTTTATTTGATGTACTTGGTGATGTTGTTTGTGGTGGTTTTGCTGCTCCCTTAAATTATGCTGACTACTGCCTAATTGTCACTGACAATGGTTTTGATGCCTTGTTTGCAGCAAATCGAATTGCAGCTTCAGTCAGAGAAAAAGCCCGGACTCATCCACTACGTTTGGCTGGACTAATCGGCAATCGTACATCGAAACGTGACTTAATTGATAAATACGTAGACTCCGTACCTATGCCGGTATTAGAGATACTACCCTTAATCGAAGACATTCGTGTTTCCCGCGTAAAAGGTAAAACTTTGTTTGAGATGACAGAGTCAGAACCAAGTCTGAGCTACGTTTGTGACTACTACCTCAATATTGCAGACCAAATTTTGGCTCAGCCAGAAGGAGTAGTACCTCAAGATGCACAAGACCGGGAATTATTCTCATTGTTGTCAGATTTTTATCTAAATCCGAATAAACAACAGGTTCCTAATCAGGAAGAAGAACTAGACTTAATGATTGTATAAATCATTTAGTTTTATTCTCAGGATGAGGGGAAATATGGCATTTTTTTACAGCTTTACAGATTCTTTAAGACAGAAATGGCTTAATTTTTATCAGAATAACCGCGATTGGATCATGCTTCATATGGAAGTAGAATCCGTTTATACGTCGGATGGAGGTAAACGACCACCTTCGTACCTCATTCTGGGAGTAGTCAATGCTCTAGAGCCAAAATTAGCGCAGTTAATGTTTCCTTTCTCTAAATTGAATGTAGATGCTGACAATTTAGTTGAGGTACTGGATTTACACTTCGATCCAGAAATGGCTTTAGGAAATCGCATTATTCCTCCAGTAGAAAGCGAGAATAATAGCGATGAAGAAAACTTGTTAGCACCAGGAGAAGAACAGCAATTTCCTGATATGTCCCGATTGGAAAGTTTTGACTCTCCAAGTAATGAAAATGATTTGGGGGAGTCAGCAGACGAGACTCTGATGGTGACCGACGGGTTAAAGGAAAGTAATCAAACCCCAACAGATGCGTCATTTGATGGAATATCTGCTGTTTCAGAGTTTTCCGTTCAGGAAGAAGACAGCTTAAGCAATATGAATATTTCAGAACTTTCGACTGAAGAAAATAGCTTAAGCGATATGACATTTTCTGGGCTTTCTACAGAACAAAATACTAGATTACAGGAAGAAAACCAATCTCCTGAAAGTTCTGAAGAGGATGTAATGGATGCATTTGGCGATATATCTTTTGATGATGCTGAGGACCTTACAGTATCTTCGCTAAACAGCAATGACTCTCAGGAGTCCAACAATAGCAATAGTGCTACCGCACCCGCACCAAGCGATCGCGAAATGTTAGGAGACATGGATCTCTCAAACGATGAAGAAGATAACGGTTTCGGTAATGTACTAATGGATGTCTGGGGAGAAGAATCTTCTGTACCAGACTCAGAAGCAAATTTAGAAGCTCTGAATGGGGAAGAAAAATCAGCAGATAGCGCATTTGACGATACAGATATCGCTCGTCTATTCCCCAATTCATAGAGCTATGAAATTAAAGTTATGAAACTTAGGGGTTGCACTTTTGTACTTCAAAAGGATTTTTTAAATAGTGCAATTAAAAGTATAGAACTCAGTTATCAATTATGGCTTAATAGTTAACTATAAATTATGAGCAAATCACTGGTAACTGATTTACTTACTAATACTTCCCCTATTTTCAACTTAAAAGTCATGGGAAAACAAATTATGGGGAGAACAAAAAAATGACTGTTGCACCACAAAATGAAGCTTTAAACTTCGAGTGCGAGACTGGAAACTATCATACTTTTTGTCCAATAAGTTGCGTAGCTTGGCTTTACCAGAAAATAGAGGATAGTTTCTTTTTGGTAATAGGTACGAAAACTTGCGGATATTTTCTGCAAAATGCTATGGGGGTAATGATATTTGCTGAACCCCGCTATGCAATGGCAGAGTTAGAAGAAGGAGATATTTCTGCCAAACTTAATGACTATGAAGAACTAAAGCGACTCTGCTTGCAAATTAAACGCGATCGCAACCCCAGTGTAATTGTTTGGATTGGTACTTGCACCACAGAAATTATCAAGATGGATTTGGAGGGTCTAGCACCCAATTTAGAAGAAGAAATTGGTATTCCTATTGTAGTAGCGCGAGCAAATGGCTTAGACTATGCTTTCACTCAAGGGGAAGACACCGTACTTGCAGCAATGGCTGGACGTTGTCCTAGTGAAGCACCCGCAGCACAAAGTGAAAAAGATGAGCGCAATGGATTAAAGAAACTTCTGAATTTTGGTAAGAAAAATGAAGTTGTTGCACAAGAGGAATCTGAGTACGTAGAACATCCACCACTAGTATTATTTGGTTCTTTACCAGACCCTGTAGTTACACAGTTGACATTAGAACTGAAAAAGCAAGGAATAAAAGTCTCTGGATGGCTTCCAGCAAAACGCTTCACGGAATTACCCGTAGTTGAAGAAGGGTATTACGTAGCTGGTGTTAATCCATTTCTTAGTCGTACTGCTACAACTTTGATGCGTCGTCGTAAGTGTAAATTAATTGGTGCACCTTTTCCTATTGGTCCTGATGGTAGTCGTGCTTGGATAGAAAAAATTTGCTCTGTATTCGGTATAACTCCCCAAGGTTTAGAAGAGAGAGAAGCTCAAATTTGGGAAAATTTAGAAGACTACGTTAAACTTATTCGCGGTAAGTCAGTTTTCTTTATGGGAGATAATCTACTGGAAATCTCCTTAGCGCGTTTCCTAATTCGTTGTGGAATGACTGTTCCAGAAATTGGTATTCCCTACATGGATAAACGCTATCAGGCAGCGGAATTAGCATTCTTAGAAAAGACTTGTCATGAAATGGGAGTACCTTTACCTAAAATTGTAGAAAAGCCTGATAATTATAATCAAATACAAAGAATTTACGAGTTAGACCCCGACTTGGTAATTACAGGAATGGCTCATGCTAATCCCTTAGAAGCACGGGGAATAAGTACCAAATGGTCTGTAGAATTTACCTTTGCCCAAATTCATGGCTTTACTAATGCTCGCGATATTTTAGAATTAGTTACCCGTCCTTTGCGTAGAAATGAAAATCTCAAAGATTTAGGTTGGGAGAAGTTAGTTAAGGAAGAAGCGAAAATTTAAGTTTCAACTTAAATAAAGTATACAAAAATAAAGTATACAAAAATTAATTCCTTTCCTAATATCAGGATAGGGATTAATTTTTGTGTAGTTTTTAGAAAATTCCCCGCAATTGAAATTATCACCACACCGCGAATGACACCGCGAATATGAGACCAAAATATATTTCTAGGGGCGCAAGGTTTGCGCCCCGAAAATTGGTAAAATAATCCTCAAAAACTACCTTATTTGAAAACTACCTTATTTGAAAGAAGTGCAGTAAATTTACTTCTGAGATACTGAACTCTCAATAAATTTAAATTTTACTGCTAATTATTCTCCATCGTTTTCCTTACGGAATCTCATGTGAATGGTTTTAGCATTATTACCGTTAGGATTAGAAGCCACAATCAGGTAGTCAATAAGTTTTTGAGTAAAAGGTACCCTCAAATGGAAAGTTCCATCAGCCTTAACTTTCACTGGACTACCTGCAATAGTTACTTCCGAACCTGGTTCAGTTGCACCGTGGATAATTAACTCCGCATCAGCTTCAAACCAAAAACCTTCTTGAGGACGGCTGAATACGCGACTAATTTCCGAACGTGCTAATGATTGCCAGCGTTGGTCTTGTGTAATATAACCAATTTCGGCAATGTAATTGCGATCGCTTTTAGGAATCGCAACATAACGATGATTAATGGTCTGTTCGCATTCGTACTGCTGGACTAAGTTCGGAGACTGATAGCTCAAATCTATATCAGTCACGTCATAAAGTCTCAGCATTAGCTGAGAGTCACCATTCTTATGGACTTCTTGTCTGTCTGCTGCTGATAATCCCCAGGAAGCATAAGCCCATTTTGGAGTACGAAACTCGAGGGAAATATTAGTTTGGGTTGCTGCTGTATCTTGGTTTGCAAAGCCTGTAAATGCTGCAACACCTGCTGCTCCAACACCTGCAATAGTTGCGGGAACCGCGGGATTAATATTACTTGTACTAGCAGTATTGTTATCAGTATTAGTACTCTCCAGTGTACTGGAGACTTTATCCTGAATTTGCTCTTGTTCTTGGTCTTGATCTTGAAGTTTTTGAGTTAAGGACTCTGCTTTATCTGCAACTTCATTCAATTGTGTAGAAGTATCTTGGGAAGAAGCTGTATTTTGTGTTTCTGTATTTTGTGTTTCTTCAGTTTCTTCAGAATCCCATAAATCTGGCAATGGGTGATATGAAGCAGATAGATTAGCTTGAGAGTCGTCTATCTGAGAAGTATTTGCTGTATCTGTAACCTTATCTTCTACTACAGGTTCTTGCTCTTGAGTTGCGCTATCTGTATCCTGATTAGAATCTCGATTTGAGAAATTAGACCATAAAGCAGCACCTGCACCTGTAACAGCAGCTGCACCTGCGATTGCAGCAGCATTACCTTGAGATTTCAGATTATCAAGCAAGTTTAGATTACTGTCTGAATGATTATCTGACTGGCTATCTGATTTATTATCAAACTGACTATTATCACTCAGATTATCAGCAACAGGATTTGTAACTTCTACAGTTGGTAAATTTGACTCATCGATAACTTTCTCAACCTCTGAATCAACCCGACCAGAAATCTCTGAGATAGGAGAAGAAGCTGCATTGATATTAACAGTAGGTAATCCCCCATTCGCAGGATTTTCAGGTAAACTGATATTCTCCCCAGTAGGTAAATCCTGACGGGAATTATCTTCTTGTGAATCTTGATTTGATTTTGACCACAGATTAGACGCAGCAGCACCAGCACCAGCAGCTAAAGCAGTACCTCCAGCGATCGCGTCATTACCTTTGGACTTTAGACTGTCTAACCAGCTATTTCCACTCCGATTGGAATCATCATCTGATTGATTATTTGCGACCCCAGGAGTAGTGTTCGCTTCTACTTGTAGGTTCTCTGTCTGCGTACTGTTATCTTCGACAACTTCAGAAGCATCATCAGTATTTTGACCCTGAGTGTCTGAGTCATTATCTTTATTAGAGAATTTCGACCATAAACCAGCTCCAATTCCTGCTGCTGCTGCTGCACCTGCTGCTGCTGCTGCATTCCCAGCTGATGAAAGATTACCTAAAAGGTTAGGTTTATCTTCAGAGTCTGTATTTTCATTAGACGAATCAGAAGTAGAATCGGAAACTTTCTCGGACTCTGATACATCAGTTAGTACTTCAGAATCTTGAGTAGAAAAATTGTTAACAATCGCAGCAGGTGCTTCTAGATCTAAACCACCTGTTTCATCAACTAAATTTTCTCTCGATGCATAGGATTCCTTGGGTGTATCGGGATTCTCACTATCCGAATTACCCCACAAAGAAGCAGCAGCAGTACCCGCAGCACCTGTCGCTAGTGCAGCATTAGAAACATTTCCTAAACTAGTTTGGTTTGCGGTGCTTGAATCTACTAAATTATTAACCTCATTACCAACCCCAGGATTTAACTCACCATTGGGTGCATTTCCGACAACTGGAGTATTGGGATTTGTTTCTAATCTATATTCTCTGCTGTCAGTACTATCAGTACTATCTTTCTTTTTACCTGCCAATAACCAGAAAAATAATGCTCCTAAGACCGCAGCAGGTAGTAATAACCACCACCAACTAGGTGTAAGTCCGGAATCAGCAGTTGTAGAGTCAGTTTCTCCACGAAGAGACACTTCTTTATCATCTGCGTTCTTGGCTGTAGTACCTTGTGTAGCTCCTACTGTGGTTGCTTTACCGTTATTCTCACCATCAGCATTTTGGTCATTTTCTTGACCACTTATTTGATTATCTGCTTGACCATCTATCTTATTATCAGAATTCTGGTCTTGGGAAGCATCTGCTTTTTTATCTTGAGCATCCTGCTTACTATCAGCTTCTCCAACCTTCTTATTTGACTCATCTACAGCCTTAGGATCTCCAACTGTATCAGAATTACCATTTAACTGATTAACAACAGCTACAGCCTGAGCAACTCTGGCTTTCTCTACAGTTTCTTTACCAACAGGTGCAGTTGCAAAACCTAAAAAGCTCTTAACAGCAGGGGTGTTCGCAGCACTTTTTTTGTAAATGTATACTAAAGGTTGAGAGTAAGGATATCTCTGGTCATCAGGCAGGATTTTATGCATTTTCAGTACCCGCACGTTATCAAGTTTCGATACTTGATTTGCCATAACGTAACTGATACCGTCCTTACCTAAATTTTTGACAACTTCTGCTGCATTATCGTTATCTAAGCGAGATGCTGCCTCTCCTGCTTGAAACTGAGCTTTCTTAAATACGGGATAATTACGAAAAGCTTCGCGAGTTTCACTAGAGTCAGGATGGTCAATAAATCGAATTTTACCAGAGCTTCTACCCAATTCGGACCAATCTGTTATTTCCCCTCTGAAAATTTTTGCAAATTGCTCGTTTGTCAAACTTTCGTTAAAAGGATTATCTTTGCTGACAACAATTGCAATCTTTTCTCGACGAAATCGTAGTTGTTCTAAACCTTGCTGTTCTTCTTCTGGTGTTAAACCTCTGCCAACAGAGGCAATATCGGCATTTCCATCTATAACAGATTTGATTGCCTCACTCGCACTATTGCTATTAACTTCAACATTAGTATTAGAATATTTTTTCTCAAAACTTTCTTTTAAGGCTTGAGTAATTTTAGCCATACTGTTGGAACCATCTATCCTCACCTTAGTGCCGCTAGGAACATTTTTTGGTAGAGGGAAAGATTTTGTTTCAGTCGTTTCAGATGATTGCGATAAGGCAGATTCTGACACAAACAAAATAGCAGCTACAGGAGTTGTAGCTAGTGCTAATAGTAACGCCAAACTAGCAATCAAATTATCTTTTTTTTCTTTTTGCCACATAAGTCCTATTACACGGTAGAGGAGATATAGGTCTGCCCAGTTTTAATAGATAATCGCGTTTTCGCTTGTATAAAGTAAACGCATCAACAATTTGCGAAAGTCAGGTAAACAAAGCCAGGATAATTACTTACATTGTTTACATTATTTGCGCAATAGCTCGTTAATTATATATCCCTGTCGTCTTTTTCCTAAGTTTCAGGAGATACTTATGAAAAGACTACACGTTTGTATAAAGATTACATTGTTGATGACACTTACGAACATCTATTTACTTTTTTTAATTTAATTTCTAGCTCTTCAAAAAATGCATCCATCAAAATGGTCAAATCTTTCCTTCAGTTAATATAGGCAATTATTTTAATACCTTTAGCCCATATTATCTTTTGAGTTTTATATAGATATTTGAAGAACTTCAATTTTTAATTTAAATACTTTTGAAGATAAATAGGTACTTAGAAGCAATCAATCTGATTGCTGTAATTCATACTAGAGAAAATAATTAGTTCTCAAGTCCGTTATGAAGTCAAAAAAGTGTGAATTTGGTCAAAAGCAATCAAAGCCAGAAGAAATAATGTAAGTGTTTATACTACATTTTAGTAATTAGAATAACATGATATCTTCAAAGCTTGCTGAATTTTACCTTACTTCTAACTTGCACATTTTAAAACCCTTACTTCGCAAAGCTCTGAGCTAGAGTCAAAAAATGTGTTAATTTCATTAGTTGCCAGGTGAATTTGAATGCCGGAATGCCGGAATGCCGGAATTCCCACCTTGTGGGTTGCTCATATTTTGTTTCAGTTAAACTGCACTCATGATTAATAAAATTTAGTACCAGACACCATAAATAAAACACGGAAAACTCGAACCAGACATTTCCTGATACAGGGACTTGCCCAATCAAATAAGCGCGGTAAACTATTGAAATTGATGGAGGGATAATCCTATTGTTCAGTTTATATGCCAAAGTTAATCGATAAATAGAGATATTTCGATACTCTCCTTGATTAAGATAAATATCAGCCCATTATTAGATTAAAGCTTTCTATGAGTGCATTTTTATTAGAAATTGGTACAGAAGAGTTGCCCGCTAGTTTTTTGGGAAGTGCAATTTCTCAATGGAATTTCCAAATACCTGAGAGTTTAAAAGAAAATAGTCTTAGCTATGAGTCTGTAAAAGTATATGGTACACCACGTCGCCTGGCTGTATTAATCGAGGGATTACCACAACGTCAATCTGACCGGCAAGAAGAAGTAAAAGGACCACCAGCAGATAAAGCTTTTGTAGATGGAAAACCAACCAAAGCAGCTGAAGGTTTTGCAAGAAAGCAAAATGTAGATATTTCCGCTTTGGAAATCCGTGGTACAGACAAAGGAGAATTTATATTTCTTCAAAAGCTAATTCCAGGAAAGGATGTAGGAGAAATATTTACAGAATTAGTACCAGAATGGATAAAGGGCTTGGATGGTAAGCGTTTGATGCGCTGGGGTGATGGGGAAATGAAATTTTCTCGTCCCATTCGTTGGTTACTAACTCTCCTAGATGACACAGTTCTAGAAATAGAATTAGTAAATGGTTCGGAAACTATTAATAGTAGTAACATTTCATGGGGGCATCGAGTTTTACATCCCGATGCTACTAGCGTTACCCACGCAAACCAATATGTGGAGACCTTACGTAAAGCTTATGTAATAGTTGATGTCGAAGAAAGAAAACATATTATTAAGCAGCAAGTAGAGGAAACTGGTAAAAGCTTAAGTGGAAATTTACAAATTTATCCCGATCTTCTCACAGAGGTAAATAACCTTGTAGAATACCCTTCGGCTGTAGTAGGTAAATTTGAATCTATGTTTTTAAATTTACCTACAGAAGTTATTACTACTGTTATGGTTAGTCATCAGCGCTACTTCCCAGTCTTCAGAGACAAAGAGTGCAAGGAATTATTACCAAACTTTATTACTATTTCTAACGGTGATCCAGCAGCAGCAGATATGATTAGCGTTGGTAATCAAAGAGTAGTTCGTGCCCGTTTGGCTGACGGTCAATTTTTCTACAATAGTGACTTAGCTCAACCTCTAGAAAACTTTTTACCAAAGTTAGAAACTGTTACTTTCCAAGAAAAACTCGGTTCTTTGAGAACAAAAGTAGATAGAATCTGCGAAAATGCTGACAAAATAGCCAAGCAGCTAAAAATAAGTAGCTCAGAACTGGAATACATTCAAAGAGCAGCCTTACTCTGTAAAGCCGACCTGGTTACCCAAATGGTTTATGAATTCCCCGAACTCCAGGGAATCATGGGACAAAAGTATGCAACAGCAAATAAGGAACCCCAGGAAGTTGCAACGGCAATTTTTGAGCATTATTTACCTAGAGGAGCAGACGATATTTTACCCCAAACCATCACAGGTCAGATTGTGGGTTTGGCAGATAGACTTGATACTTTAGTAAGTATTTTTGGGTTAGGAATGATTCCTACAGGTTCCTCTGACCCATTTGCTTTAAGACGTGCTGCGATCGCTGTAATCAATATTATCTGGTCAGCCAATTTGCCAGTTAATTTACAAAAATTAATAGAGAATATTAGCCATAATTTTGCTACGAACCATGAAAAGATAGATTCGCAGCAACTAGCTGCATCTTTATCAGAATTTTTCTTGCAGCGAATTCGCATTCTCCTACAAGAAGAAAAAAATATTGACTACGATTTAGTAAATGCAGTATTGGGTGAAAACGACCCAGAGTACACACAAAGAGCCTTACAAAACCTACTTGATGTACGCGATCGCGCTGTCTTCCTGCAACAAATTCGTCAAGATGGAACTTTAGAGAAAATCTACGAAACGGTAAATCGCTCCACTCGTTTAGCAGCACAAGGTGACTTAGATACTCGACAACTAGATCCGAGTAAACTAATTAATCAAGAACTCTTCCAAAAATCTTCCGAGTCATCATTCTATCAAGGAGTCGTGGATTTACTTCCCCAAACTCAATCTGCTAAAGAATCTCGCAATTACCGTCAATTAGTCACAGCTTTAGAAGAAATTTCTCCTACCATCAGCAAATTTTTTGATGGTGAAGATAGCGTTTTAGTCATGGACCCAGACCCAGACATCAAACGTAATAGACTATACCTGCTGGGATTACTGAGAAATCATGCCCGGGTTCTAGCAGATTTTGGTGAAATCGTGAAAAATCTGTAGTTGAATGTAACTTTTTAGGTGTGTAAACTGGATCGATAAACGGTACTATAAAAATCGCTAACCCTGGGAACCCTGCTACAGTCTATGCCAAAAGCTCACATAATTGGATTAGGAAAATCCGGTATTGCCGCAGCAAGGTTGTTAAAACAGGAAGGTTGGGGAGTGGAAATTGGCGATCGCAAAACTTCCCCTGACCTTTTGCAACAACAACTTACTCTTGCTGAAGAACAAATTGATGTCAAATTAGGATACTCTCTCGATTTAACAGCTTCAGATTTACCTCAATTAATAGTTGTTAGCCCTGGTGTTCCTTGGGATATACCACTGCTTATTCAAGCAAGGGAAAGGGGTATAGAAACTATTGGAGAGATGGAACTAGCATGGCGACATTTGTCATCTATCCCCTGGATAGGTGTAACCGGTACTAATGGTAAAACTACCACTACTTCTCTAATTGCAGCCATCTTTCAGGCAGCCGGATATTACGCGCCAGCTTGTGGCAATATTGGTTATGCAGCTTGCGAAGTAGCTTTAGAATACGGAGAAGTTCAAGCTAATAACTCCACAGATAGTAATTTTGCAGATAGTACTATCAAAAGTAAAAATAATTCTATTGATTGGGTAATTGCAGAATTAAGTAGCTATCAAATCGAGTCTTCCAACACTATTAAACCCCGCATCGGAATATGGACGACATTCACACCAGACCATCTAAGTCGTCATAAAACTTTAGATAACTATTACCAAATTAAAGCTAAGCTTTTACGCAATTCAGAATTACAAATATTTAACGGTGATGACCCTTATTTACGTAAGGTTGGCGAATCTGGATGGTCAAACCCTTACTGGACAAGTGTCAAAGGAAAAGATTATTTAATTAACAAACAAGGTCTTTATATTACTGATGGTTGGGTATGGGAAACAGGTATAAACAGCGAACCAGACGAAAAAATATTAGAAACTTCTAGCCTGCGGATGGTCGGAGAACATAACTTGCAGAACTTACTTCTATCAGTTGCTACAGCTAGATTAGCAGGCATTGAAAAAAATATTATTGCCCATGCAGTTGCAGAATTCCCTGGGGTTCCCCATCGCTTGGAGCACATTTGTAACTGGGAAGGAATTAATTTTATTAATGACAGTAAAGCTACTAATTATGAAGCCGCAGAGGTGGGTTTAGATGCTGTGGATAGCCCTGCAATATTAATTGCTGGGGGAGAAGCAAAAAAAGGTAATGACCAGCCTTGGCTGACGAAAATTAAAGAGAAAGCCTCAGCAGTATTACTTATAGGTAATGCAGCCGAAACGTTTTCGCAACGTTTTGATAGCGAGGGTTATACTAGCTATGAAATTGTCCACACTATGGAACAAGCTATACCCCGCGCTGCGGAACTGGCAAAAAAATATAAAGCATCAGTAGTTTTACTCTCGCCAGCTTGTGCTAGCTTTGATCAATATCCTAATTTTGAAGAACGCGGTACTCATTTCCGCAAACTTTGTTTAGACTGGCAAGAAAAATTTGGTGACTGAAGTTGAAGGGCTGAAGAGTAATTGGTAGTTTCAAGCTAGAGAAATATTTGCTTCTACGCAGAATTTATTAGAATTAGTGTAATGTTTTTCTATTAATATATTTCTTCAAAGTTAGAATTGATGGGCAATTCAATCAGGACTTACGCAACGAAGATTTGTCATTGCGACCGGAACCGAGTGTAGGGAAGCATAAGCTCTATCGAGCAGACTACGTCAACGCAGGGTTTTTACGATTACGTCGCTATCGCTCGTAATGACGGAATTACATTGCTTTTGCGTAAGTCCTATTAGTGTAATATTTTTCTATTAATATATTTCTTCAAAGTTAGAATTGATGGGCAATTCAATAACAAACTCAGTCCCTTTATTTCATTGGCAGTTATATACAGTATAATTTTCTTCTCATAAATATTGAAATAAAAAATAGCAACATTCACTATTTATAATTCCCACAAATCAAAATAATATTTCATATTTTTCATAGAGTATTTTTTGTTCAATAATTTTTACTATGTAATAAATTGTTATTTAATTGACTGTATATCTATATTAAAAAACAATTTTCTTGAAAGTAAAAGGAATGATAGATAACTATTTAAGAGCGATTAAAAAACTTTAACAATTTTTAATAACTGAAAGTAACTGCTGAGGTTCGTGAATTAAAAAATCTGGATTTTCTTGAGATAAAGCTTCCTGAGAATTAAAACCCCAAGTAACTGCAATGACTTTAATATGAGCTTTCTTAGAAGCCTCTATATCCCTGGTTTCATCTCCAACATAAATCACATCACTAACTTTAAGTTGCTTCTGTCTCAAAACATTATTAATAATAGTATTTTTGCCAAAAATTGTGACTCCAGAATAAATAAACTCAAATAGATTATTTAACCTATTTACTTTCAAGAATTCTCTAACATTATCTTTAGAGTTAGATGTAACAATCCCCAATCTATAACCTTCATCTTTAAGAGCAATTAAAGCTTCTTGAATACCATCAATAGGCTTTAACTCATGTATTTTATTTTTTAGCTCGCCTTTCACCTTTTTGACAAGAAAAGGTATCTTGAATAATGAAATACCGGAGTAACGAATAATCTCCCTAGAACTTAAATTTCTTAATAACCTTAGTTCTTCTGGAGTAATTTGTATGTAACCAAATTGTATAGCAAGACGATTAGCAATACTGACTAATGCATCTACAGTATCGGCAACAGTGCCGTCGAAATCAAAAATAATTACTTTTTGGGTCATTCAATAATTACTTTGTAGAATTATCCTTTTATCAAATAGCTTTTCGCTTCTAGGCTATCGCTTTTAGAACTCTTAACTGATCTGGATCTTAACTGTTAATTAACCCCCTAGCTAAATTAATTAATTTCTCAGCAGTCAAACAAAGTCGCTATGAACTCTCTATCGATAACCTTTCAAGATTAGCACGGGCATTACGTCGTAACATTTCCGGTTTAATCCGTCGTAGGGCAGATGCTCGAAATCTTTGATCCCAAGTTTCATTTGTAATTGAAGATAATTCTAGAAATGAAGGAGAAATATTGTTCGCATATGGCTGAAAATCTTCTACATCAGTAGTTTGAGCAAAACGATTATTCCACGGACAAACATCTTGACAAATATCACAACCAGCCACCCAACCATTTAAATTAGCTTTTATATTTTCAGGCAAATCTGGTCGACGATTTTCAATAGTGTGATAGGCAATACATCGGTTAGCATCCACAACAAAAGGTTGAATAATGGCTGATGTCGGACAAGCTTCAATGCAGCGAGTACAGCTACCACAATGCTGTGTGTGCGGGTTATCAGCAGTTAATTCTAAATTTGTAACAATTTCCCCTAAGAAAACCCAAGAACCGTATTCACGGGTAATTAAATTACCATTTTTAGCAATCCAGCCTATCCCAGCAGTTTGTGCCCACACTTTATCTTGTATCGGACCTGTATCTGCATAGTAGCGAGTTTTGATATCTTCACCAAAATTTTTGCCAAAAGTCTGCAACCATCCAGAGAAAAATTTCAGCTTTTTATCCATTACTTTGTGATAATCTCTACCCCATGCATAACGCGATATTTTGGCATATTCCTTATTTTCTGAATGCTGATGTGGAGTATAATAATTGAGTGCAAGACAAATAAGCGATCGCGCTTGTGGCATTACTAACTTTATATCTTTACGCTTAGCATTCTTCATCCACTCCATATCAGCGTTATATCCCAAAGCTAACCAAGCTTCCAATCTCTGTGCTTCGCTAATATCAAAGCTTTTTACAGCAGCAATTCCAACTTTATGAAAGCCTAATTCTATTGCCTTCTCTTTGATTTTACTGGTATGGGCTAATAGTTTTGCTCGAGATGCTGTTGTCTGAGACGAGGTATATTTTTCGATTGGGCATGCTTGTTCGAGTTCCATTTAACTTATAATACTTACTGTGAAGGATTTTATCTTGTGTAAATTAATTTACCCACATTATAACTTTAGATTATATGAATCCAGGCTTCTAAGTAAGCATAGCCCTCTTCTGTGAATTTCCGAATAAATTAGATACAAACGTTTGTATTTTTATCCAGATAGTTAGTTTAGAAAAATTGCCTTCGGCTCTACCTTTACCAGTTAAATTTAAAAGCAGAAGGAAAAGAATACAAAGATTTTTATCGTTACCAAACCTAACAATTGAAAAAGTTTGGTTTCCAATTATTGAAGAATTATTGAAAATTTACTTTACGTCCTCAAGAATAATTTACTTAGCTATTGATAGAACAGCCTTGGTGCTGAATAAATTTATTCATGAGCTTATCCCGAATCACGGGTAGTATAGCCTTTTTCGACCTGGTGAGGTACAGATTTAAATTTGCTTGCATATCTAGGTAAAGATTAAAAAAATCATGTGTACTCCATCAAACTGAGAAACGCTATATATATACAAATTTACATAAGAAAATTCTTTGCACATTATTTAAAAATGTATACTTCTAGTCTTTAAATAAGAAATGAGATTGAGATGTAAAAATACTATCAGCAAGAAATACTATTAAGCACGTTCCAATAATTTTAGATGAAATTATCTCAAAATGTGTAAAAAAATACGACTTTTATTTAAGTAGATTTAGGAAAAGAAGTTTCTAGTTTCAGACAATTTCCGCCATTAACTTGTAAATCATATTCTACTTTATCCATCAAGCGATTCATAATTAACCATCCATAGCCACCCTCTTGCTTATCTACTGGACTGGGTGGAAGATAAGTTGACATATCAAAACCGCTACCGCGATCCCATACCTCTAGAACAATCTCTCGGTCTCGAAGCTCTAAACGAATCAAAACTGGAATGGATGGTTCCTCTCTATGAGCATGACGCACTACGTTGGAGTAAGCTTCTACTAAAACTAATCTTAATCGATTGGACTGTTGTGACCAGTCAACAGATTCACCCAACTCAGCCTGCAAGCATCCTAATAACCAATGTTCGACTATATTTAAAAACTTTAAGTCACTTGGTACGTGAAGCTCACTTTTCATTACCTACAGAACCTCCAGGGAAAGTATAGTTTGGTCATCCTCTTGAATATTGTTCTCGGTTTGGATACGAGATAATAAACTATCTAATGAGAGAGGTTGGGGTTCCTGTTGTAAAAGTTCCCAAAGACCTTCCTGATTTAGCATTACTTTACTATTTTCGCTTACATCGCAAGCTAATTGTTGAGGATCGAATTTTTGATTAGTTACAGATGCTTCCGTAATTCCATCACTAGTGATTAAAAGAGTGTCTCCTGAATTAAGATTTAAACACTCAGATTCAGCCTCCCATTTTGGTAAAATTCCTAAAGGAATTCCACGAACCTTCAAATATTGAGGAGAGTCCGGATTATTTTGCTTCCTCGACCATACTAAAGGATAGATATGACCAGCATTCGCATACACTAGCTCCTGGGAATCAGGAGTGTATTTTGCTAAGACAACGGTAATAAAACAATTGTTGCTAATTAAATCATCACTCAAAGCATAGTTAAGATTTTGCATGACCACATTCGGCATTGCTGGTGATTCCTGGGATAGTTCTCGACGTAGCACTGAAATTGCACTAGCCATAAACAGAGCAGCAGGGACTCCCTTTCCAGAGACATCACCAACGGCTAACCAAATATCACCTTTTGGGTGAACAAATACTTCAAAAAAATCTCCTCCAACTTCTCTCGCTGGATAGCAACAAGCTTGTACTTTAGCTCGGTCGACATCCGGTAGGGTTTGACGTAAAAGATTATGTTGAATTTGACGTGCAACTTCTAACTCCGCACTAATCTGATTTTGTTTCTCTTGAAGACTTTGATAAAGTTTGGCTTGGGAAAGTGCTAAAGCAGCTTGTTCAGCCACCCCTGCAATCAAAGACATATCTTCTTTTTGCCAAGAATTATTGCTATCTTGCTGATACAAAACAAGTACTGCTAATATCTTTTGGTGATAAATAAGCGGCACTACTAGCTGCTGTGATAGTTGTGCTGCTTCATAGTTATACTGAGTAAATTGATATTCTTGGGTTTTCAGAACTTTTTCAATTAACAAATCGCTCTCAATCGATTCACTCCTATCTTGATAATCATTTCCATAGTAAAAAAATTTTTCCATAGTCAAGCGATCGCCTTCTACTGGTCTAAGCAAACAATAGGTTGCTACAAATGATTTTCCAATAGTGGCAACTATTTTCTCTAACATACTGCTGTAGTCTAAAGACTCTCTAATAGCAGTGGTTACAGCATTAAACAGAGATTCCCTGCGCAAAGCACGACTTAGTTCCAAAGTACGCTTTTTGACTATGCGATAGGTATCTGAAGCTTGCTCGACTATATCTCTGAGTTTATCTGGTTTCCAAGGCTTGGTGATATATTTGAATACCTGACCGGAATTGATTGCATCTACCAAATCCTCCACGTCGGTAAAACCTGTAAGCAAAATCCGAATAGTATCTGGGAAACGCTCTACAGTCCGACTGAGAAATTCTGTACCATTCATTTCTGGCATTCTTTGATCGGAGATAATTACAGCCATTTCCCCTTCTTTCTCCAAGATATCAAGAGCTTTAAAAGCATTGTCAGCTTTAAAAACCTTAAAATCTCTTCTAAAAGTACGGTAGAGTAAATCTAAATTATCAGGTTCATCATCAATCACCATGAGCTTAAGTTTTTCTGCTCTTTTCTCGGTCATACTGTGACTTTTACTTTGTCAGTAATTCTGGGGTATGTTGTGTATAACTTGTTTACAACTGTATATCTGAAGTTATAACAGCTAAAAAATTAAATGGACAAACATGGAAAGCTATTAGCTTTAAATATCTAATAGATAAAGCCGTCATTTATACTCAAAATTTCTCTTGTAATTCTCGAAGAGAATGGAAGTGTTATCCGACTAATCCAGAACGCAGGGCGCGAACTGCTGCTTGAGTACGATCGTCAGCACAAAGTTTATTGAGTATATTTCTGACGTGAGTCTTTACAGTTCCTACTGTGATATATAGCCTTTCAGCGATTACAGCATTGCTACAGCCCTCCACAATTAATTGCAGCACTTCTAGCTCTCTTTCAGTCAAAGTATAAGGATCTATTGAATCATTATTATCAATGGAGTTAGAGCGCAAAGTCGCTGTGTTCTCCACTAAAGTTGCTGATGAGTCTTTAGGACTTTGCTGAGCTTGCTGGAGAACTATCCGCGCAATTGCTGGATCTATCCAAGCGTTACCATTGTAAGTGTGCCTTACCGCTTCGAGCAAATTATCATATTTATCTTTCATGCAGTAAGAATCAGCACCGGCTGCAAATGCAGCTAATACTGATTCTTTACTATCTCTAAGAGTTAGAATTAATACTTTAGTTTTTGTTTCACCAATATTAGCGGCAGATTTTATTTCTCGTGTCAGTTCAATTCCATCCCGATCGGGGAGACCAATATCAACTATTGCTACATCAGGATGTTGTATTTGTAGTAGCTTTAGACCCTCTAAAGCATTTGGTGCTTCTCCAACAACTTCAAAATCTTCTTTTTGCTGCAAGGCTGTTTTAATACCTAAACGTGTAAGATCGTGGTCTTCAATAAGTGCGACACGAATTTTATTCATGGTCAGTTTTGGCTTTTCTAGAATTTATAGTGAAAGTGTTCAGCAATCTAAAACTAGGCATTTACATTTAGACATTTACATATAGAGTAAAAATTTTTCTTTCTTAAGGATTTCATATAATTGTCTTGAGAATACTTTATGAATTAAATCTCCCTTGAAAATTTAGATATCAGATATGACAGCAAAGCTAATACTGGCTTTCTTAGAGTCTTTAATACTAATAATTTTATTTACGGTTGATATACTTACTGCCATGGGAAAAATATTCATAAATTGAGTACTACCTCACTTAGATAAGGTCTAGAGAAGATAATGTTCCATTATGAGGATAAATACACACAGTTTATTCATAGATGTTAATTTTAATTTAACGATAATGACCTACTTTTTAGTATTGCATCCCGATGGGAACATTTGTAACCGCAGAGTGTCTGTGTTGATTTGATCTTGTTTTTATTAAAGGATACTGACCGGAAAACACTGCTTCCCACAGTTCACACTGTTTCATTTATTTAACGGTAGAATAACGATAAATGAATAAACTTGGGGTAAGTTAGTAAAAGAATGGATTTTAGATTTAATTACTTATGTAAAGAAGGCATATTTAATTTTGTATATCTAAATCTTATCCTTAACTAGACATTCTCGGAATTTATAATCAAACATATTATAGATTGCGATCGCATAATCTCAAGGTTTCTAATATAGTTTTCCTAAAAGTTTTAGTCTGGGTATGTTTAATTTAGAATCTATGTCTTATCTCTTTTTTATTTTCTTAAAATTTATTAGAGAGTCATAATATTTCTAGTTAAATCAACAATAGGACACTAAGGTACCCTCAAGGGATTAGGTAAAATTATCAGAATAGAGTTTCTAATATATAGATTGCTATCCCATGTAGTCTTTTATTTAGAGCAAAAATTTAGTTGGTAAATCGACAAGAGAATTCCATACCAAAGGGTAAAAGAATTTATCTCCACTTTTTTGGTTTATTAATCCACTAATAATTATGATTAGGAAAATTCTTACACACAGTAAGAATAGAAAAATTTGGTAAACTATCTTTCTATATCAACCGGTGTGAGGCTAATTGAAATTAGGCTATGTCTGAACCACCCAAAAAATTTTCAGTGTTAGGACTACCAGTCCATATACTAAGTGACTATCCAAACTGGTTGCTAGAGCGACTACAAAATGGTTCTGGGGCTCATGTAGTAACCATAAATGCTGAAATGACTATGCAGGCAGACAACAATCCTGTTTTGGCTGAAATTATTCAAAATGCAAATTTGGTAATACCAGACGGAGCAGGTGTAGTTTTGTATTTGCAATGGCTATTATGGCAAAAAGTTAAGCGTACCCCAGGAATTGAATTAGCAGAAAACCTGCTAGAAGAAATTGGGAGATTAAATAATCCTGCCAAAATATTTTTTTATGGAGGTGCTCCAGAAGTCGCTCAAAGTGCAGCAGAATTCTGGCAAAGAGAGATTCCTTCTCTGAATATAGTAGGTTTTCACTGTGGCTATCACTCTCCAGACGAAGAAGAAAATTTGCGATCGCATCTTGCTCAAATACAGCCTCAAGTGATTTTTGTCGGTTTAGGAGTCCCGCGACAAGAATTATGGATATCCAAAAATCGTCACTTATGTCCTCAAGCTATTTGGATTGGTATAGGTGGCAGTTTAGATATCTGGTCTGGGAAGAAAAACCGTGCCCCAGCTTGGCTGGGAGAGAATAATTTGGAATGGTTATATCGTCTATATCAAGAACCTTGGCGGTGGCGAAGAATGTTGGCTTTACCCAAATTTGCTATCAAAGCGTTAATTTACAGTTTAACTAGTAAAGGTGCGTTAAGTAATTGATTTTCCTGTGAAACAAGTTTTCAAAAACCTACAAATTTATATCTTAAACATGATATTCCTAGGTATATCCTGGGAATACTTATTTTGTATCCTAATGAATATTTAGATAGCTCAATAATGCCAACATTGATATCTAACAAACACGATGGAAAATTTAGTTCTATCGATAACTTGGAAAGTATTACTCAAAGTGTAGACCAGCCAATCATTGAGCTATGTTCTGTTAGTAAAATCTATCCTAATGGCTCTAAGGCTTTTATAAATGCCAATCTGGAGATACAAGCAGGAGAATTTTTGTTTATTACTGGATCTAGCGGTTCGGGCAAATCCACTTTTCTCAAATTGTTGTATGGAGACGAAATCCCCACGGAAGGCGAAGTGATTGTACTTAGTAATCATGTAGCTGCTCTTAAAGGCGATCGCTTGTCACTTTTACGTAGAAAAATCGGAATTATATTTCAAGACTATAAACTAATACATCAACGGACAGTATCAGAAAATATATCTTTTGTATTACAAGCTCAAGGTTACACTCGTAAGGAAATTCAACGTCGTTTGGAACCTACTTTGAAGTTAGTTGGTTTACTGTCAAAAGCTAACTGTTTTCCAACTCAACTTTCAGGAGGCGAACAACAGCGAGTGACTATCGCCAGAGCCATTGTAGGTACTCCTCCCATCATATTAGCTGATGAGCCAACAGGGAATTTAGACCCTGATAATTCCTGGCAAATAATGCAAATTCTCAAAAAGCTAAATTCTTTCGGAGCTACAGTAATAGTCACAACTCATGATGAACATTTGGTAAGACGTTCTCATAGCTCAGTAGTACAGATACAAAATGGAACAGTATGCCGAAAATAGTTGTCTAATTTACTATGCATGTGAGGGAAATTTCTATTTATCTCTTTCAGGAAACAGAAATGTTTATTTACATTGATAAAGAATGAGATTGCCTACAGCAGGTGCTACCGTACGTCGCTTTACTCGAACGCTTTTGTCTTGTAGAACAAAGGTAATTTTATTTAGGCTTTGAGCAAAATATAAAAATTAGAAATTAAAACCTCAAGTCTCAAATAATTTTATTAAATCAAGCTTCGAGCTTTTCAGTTTTATAATTATTGTTCAATAATTATAAAAAAGGATGACTCAAACATGATGAATGGCAAATTTTTGAATTCAATATAATTTAATCATTACCTTTCATAAATTTGTACTGATAATACCAGTTATAAACAGAATTATATTTTGCATTCAGTATGTAACATGCAGCAGATTGCCTTGGTCAAATTTTATTTATTAAAAGTATATATTTATATTCAATTTTAGTATGTTTCTTATTTAATATTTCAAAGAAAATTAGCAAATTCACGATTGCTAAATCCTTTTGCAAAATATATAAATAAATAATAAACTCATCGCATTTTCTCTATTGTTACTTCGTACAAATATAAAAAAGTCTATAAATATAGATTGCGATATCGAAATCGGCTAGTTTGTCAATGTAGTTTTAAATATTGATTTGTGTTGGAAGTTAATCCAGGAGATATTTTATGTCATTAGAAAATGCTGAAGCCTTTTATCGAGTATTGGCATCAGATGAAGCTGTATACGAAAAATATTATAAACAATGTTCGCGCTGGGGAGCTTTTGGAATATGGAACTGGGACAGAACCGCAATTGTTAGTTTTGCAGCAACTCTAGGTTACTATTTTACCGAAAGTGAATTAGATTTGATTTGGTTTCAATCAGAAGCAAATATTTCAGATGATTCGCAAAATATATCTTTTCATGAAAGTTTTTCTGGCATTACTTAAGGACAATGCAAGATTTAAAGCAGTTTATTATTTGGTATTGATAATTTCTCGGAACATATGTGACATACCTGCTTTAGAAAAAAATTTTTGTTCCATCAGCTTAAATATTAATCGCTTCCCTATCAAATATTTTATATAGGGAAGCGATTAATATTTAATTATATGTAAAATTTAGTTTAAAAAGATGAACCTGGTGAGGAAATGAATTCTTTTTCTTCTGGTGTAGAAGTTCTTCCTAAAACTATATTTCTATGAGGGAAACGTCCAAAACGCTCAATAACTTGCATATGTCTAAAAGCGTAACTAATACAACTAGCGCTTGCTGGATCGTGACTAAGTTTTTGAAATAGTTTTACAGCTTGACGCTGGTGCTCTAAGTTTTCACTATGCTCAAAGGGTAAATATACAAACCAACGTTGGACAGGAAGCATTGATTTATCATATTTTTGCGCAATAGCGTGCTGTGCAGCAGATAGAGCATCCCAGTCAGTAGCGAAAGCTTGTGGATTTCCACGAAACATATTACGAGGGAATTGATCTAGTAACAATATCAATGCTAAACACTTTTGGGGATCTTTGATCCAATCATTGAGATGTCCTGCTGCTGCACTGTGATAATCCTGAAGAAAATTATCGGTTATTTGTTGGTCAAACTCTGGTGACTTATTAAACCAAAACTTCTGAGGTTTACCATAGTCTAAAGCATCCGGTAAACCAAACCAGAAGTCCAAAATTGTTTTCGCCTGTGACATTAACGTTATCAACCTTTACAAAGCACTTGTCGCATTTTACGCATATTTGCGGGTAACTCAAAATTCATTGCTTGCTGAATTATAAAGGAAGGTATTGGTAAATTTGGCGTTGCTTGCACCGTATAAGTCAGTAATGTTCCATTGCCACAATCTTGTAGCTTGATATCAGCACTAAAATCATTAAAAGTACCCTTCTCGAAACGAAACTGAATGCGCTGCCCAATTTCTTCTACTACATTTAAGTAAATTTCGACCTGTGCTGTAAACATCAAAAAGGCTTTTTGTGCTGCCTGGTATAAACGCTTAACCTCTCCTCTTTGTATGACTCTACTTTTGGTAACATCAGGAAAATATTTTACCCATTGAGGATAATCAGTTAACTGCTGCCACACTTGCGATCGCATAACTGGTAGATACATACTTGCTGTAACTGCACCACCCCATGCGGTATGGGAATGAGTCTCTACTAATATTTCCCCTCCTATCAGCAAGCTTTTTTGCTCTTGATTGAAAGCTATCTTCGTACCGTTTGCCAATGAATTTGAGCTTATAGGTGCAGACATAATATTTTTCTCACTCCTCACTCAGTATTTATAAACTTAATCTTTCAGTTAGAAGACACTGAAATATATTATCAAGGCTGGGTTTACATCTCTACTTTCATTGGATTAAAGCGATTTTCCGCAAAATATATTTCATAATTATTATTCCCAAAAATGAGTAACAATTTGTTACCTATGATACTGACAAAATTTTTGATGGAAAATCTCATTGAACTATAGGTTTTCAGGTCGCTGAAGAATTTATTTAAGTGTCTTAAGAATATAAATATAATTAATCATCCAAAAAATCACACTGTATCTTTACATAAACTGAAAAAAACACAGGTAAACATAGTGTCAATTTGTTAAGGTAAATTACTGTTGGTTGTATCCATTTAAGAGGAAATAAATATGAGCCAATCATCTAAATTGAATCGTTTGCTAGTTCAGGGATTCGGAATATTTTTAGGTATAGCGATCGCTGTTTGGATTCTTAGAGGCTTTGGACTCTTGCTATTTTTGCCCGGTGGAGTAATAGTTTTACTTGTTTTGGCTGCAATTGTCATGGGTATACTTAGTTATATACACCGAACTTGGTGGCGATTTTGATTAGGTATGTAAAAATTAAATAAAAAAATATTGAGAAAAGGCATTTGGATGAATAACTCTTATCCAGATTAGTGACACTATTGCAGAATTTTTGTAAAAAATTGATTTTTGTTTAATGAATTTTTTTAAAGAATTTATATTTATTAGTATTTATATATAAATTTTATTTTTATTTTTTTTAACTTTTTAAAAACTATATTTTCACTTATTTCCTAGATAAGAAGAGGAATTAAAGTCTAGATTTTAAAGAAAAAAGATTGTTTTCAAGTAAATCAGAATAGAAGCTATACCCTCGCAGCATAAAAGCCAAGGAGAGCAGCTTCTTTAGGGCATAGGGAAGTATTAATAACAAAGATGTTACTCTTTTCCCTAATCTTCCTTAAGAGTAAGATGCTCCTATTGCTTAAATAGTCTGATAGTAAATCTACGTAAGACTTAATTCGTTTCACAAGTCGAAAATGAGCGTATCGTCAGTCAAAACAATAAGGGAACACCAAAAAATAAATTCTCCAATTTTACCCACTCTAACTACTTTCTTTACTTCCCCCACTCCCCATCTTGAAAAGTTGCTCCACTTGGAGGGATCACATCCCATGAAAGCTTTTCCCAAGAGGAAAAGAACGCACTTTTGCTGCTCCCATGCTCCTCTGTTCCAGTCTGCAAGAACGCCCTTTGCGCGTTTATGGAGTATAGCGTAGCTAACTGCATTCCACACCATTGATTATTTGTTTATTTGAAAGTCCCTAATATATATATAATTTCAGCCTTCCTGATTACTGCTATAACTGACGAATCATTTTATGAGTTTGGGGAATCACTCTTACTTCTTGAAGAAACTGTTTCATTAAAGCTTGCCAATGTAAAACTTGGGATGGAGAAGGAGCCAAAATAGACTTAGACTCAGGTTTTCCATTATCCAAAGGAGTGACAGGTTGCAAAAATACCGCGATCGCATCATTGACTTCTGCAATTATTTTTGCACAACGCTCCAATTCTTCGGTCTTCGTCTGCTGTGAGATAATTATTTTCACAAAAACCTCGGTTTGTCGATCATTACAAATTTGAAGAAATTCTTCATGTTCTTGCCAATAATCTTCCCCACTAGTACTAGGTAATTTGAAATCCATTCCTATACAGTCAATATGAGAAATAATCTTTACTAACTGTTGTGGTCGGTGTCCACCAGTCTCAAGATATATTGGTAACTTCACGGAAGACTTTAATTTAGGTAAAAATTCTGTGAAGAAAGCTGCATGAAGCAAAGGTTCACCCCCAGTCAGGCTAATGCTATCGTGTAAGCGAGTTATATTCTGATCTTCGATCCATTTTACTAACATATTTGATGAGACAGGGTTAGAATGAGTTTCAAAGTTACGAGAACCAGGCGATCGCTCTATACGACAAGTTTGGGGTGAAAACCATGTATGGGGGCTATCACAAAAGTGGCAGCGTAAATCACATAGAGCAAAACGGATAAAAATCTGACGTGTTCCCACATTTAGTCCTTCTCCTTGAATAGCAGAAAAAATTTCAATCAGGCGTGCATTTGATGTAGCAGTGTTTTTAATAGTCATTTGATGATGACAAAAAATTTACAAAATCAAGATAAAGCAAAGATATGTTTCGGTTTATATTTCTATTGTCATTGGTACTTTGTCTTTTTAGAAAAAGAGACATATTAAATTTTGAAGCAGTTTATTCCTACTGCTTCTGTAGTAACTCTGACATAAAGTATTCTCCAATGGATTTTTGATATTGTCTTTGCTATGAAAATAATAGCTGGGCAATTACAAGTATCATCTTAGCTATCTCAATATTGATATTTACAAAAAACCTGATGTGAAAAATATAGTTTATCAAGCAAAAAAAGAGCAGGGTTCCATGTCCGCACAACCCAAACAGATGAATTTTCCCATTACCACGAACAATCAAACAGCAGTGGTAAGGATACCGATTAAGTTAAGCGTACTAGAGGCTGTAAATTTTAAGCAGACCTTCCAAACATTAATTAAAGAAGATGGTAAGTGTCCTAAAGAAGTTACTATCGATTTTCATCAAACGACTTTTATCGATAGCAGTGGTTTGGGTGCATTGGTAAGCAACTTAAAAACAGCCCAAGAGAAAAATATTGACTTCAAGCTGAAAAATGTAACTCCACAAGTCATGTCAGTACTCAATCTGACTGGTCTGGACAAAGTTTTTCCGATAGAACAAGCAGATTCATCATCATCAAATAAAACTCAGACAGAAGAGAAGCTGCCAAATACCCATCCATCAGTGAGATCCATAACTAAGCGTATTATCGACATTGTAGGGGCAATAGTTGGTTTAATAATTACAGCCATATTATTTGTTCCAATAGCGATCGCTATAATGATTGATGACCCAGGACCAATATTCTTCGCTCAAATTCGTTGTGGTTGGATGGGAAAGCGCTTTAAAATTTGGAAATTTCGCTCTATGTGTGTTGATGCTGAAGCAAAGAAACGGGAACTTAGAAGTCAAAATCAAGTAACAGGAGCTTTTTTCAAAATCAAAAATGATCCCCGGGTCACTAAAGTAGGAGGTTTGCTTCGTCGTACTAGCCTTGATGAGTTACCACAGTTTTGGAATGTTTTGAAAGGGGAAATGAGTTTGGTTGGAACTAGACCCCCGACTCCAGATGAAGTGGAAAGTTATGAAGTCCCAGAGTGGCAACGCTTGGACGTAAAACCAGGAATGACTGGAGAATGGCAAGTAAATGGTAGATCGAATATTTACAACTTTGAAGATGTAATTAACTTAGATTTACAGTATCAAAAGAATTGGAGCTTAGTTTATGATTTAAAGCTAATTGTCAAAACTATCACTGTTTTATTCAATAAGAATAGCGGCGCTGCCTAATTCGTTCTATTTACTGTTATTAAAATTATTCCGCAATTAACAATAAAATGCTCTTGTCGTAGATACTATGCTAAAAATTCCTGTATCTAACTAGAAGCTCTTATCGAATAATAGAAATAGATGCTATTTGCTAACATTTTTGACTTTTTTATTGTTCTGGCATTCAAAACCGTATTTAAAAGTGTACTTTTGATTTTAGCTAAAATTTGGGCTGAATTTTTACTGAAGACCCGCAATTAATAATTTTCAAATAGTATTAATTGAAGTTTTTACCTTTTCAGCAATAATCAGTCTTTTCATCACCAGTAATCTTGGTTAGCAATAAGCACTAAAAATTAATATTCGTATATATGCAGAATAAATTTCCTCCTCTACAAAATGGGGAGGATTTTGTTTTTAAGGTATTTTGTTATGACTTATAGCAATTCTATATGAGGTTGCACCGAATCCCTCTAGGTCTGGAAAGCTGGAGCTATATTTACATAACCCACTTTTGTCGGTATGAATTCAGCGCATCTTTATGAAGAAATGGTATTACACAATAACAACGTAAATTAACCTGAATTTGGGATGTAATGAAATTTTGATGACACAATTTCTTAATCCTGGAATTTATCAACCTGCTTAAGTTATTTTAGCCACTCCAGGGGAGCATAAACCTCTTTAAACAGAACTGACACTATTTGATATTTTGGATATTTGTAATATTTCATCCTCAATAAGCACCCATCCGAGAAAAACAAATATTTTTAACTTCTGATGACTAATTTTATAGCCGATGATTACTAAACTTTACACTATCAATTTTATAAATTCCTTATGTTTGTATGGTAGTTCAACACTTTTTTTTCTCAGTATAAAATGAATTTTTACTCACAAAGCATTATCAAAAAACCTGGAAATAAATGAAAGATAGTGTTTTTACTTAGTCTTAGTGAGGACTGAGAAATATTGAATCCAAAAAATGTAGCAAAAATATCATCGTAATTATTTCTGGACTAAGTAATAATTTACTCAATCTTCAATAAATATGAACTGACATTAAGGTCTGTCGAAGAGAAAATTCAGATAAGGGATTTTTTATATTCGTAGAAAATTTCTAAAAGTTACGCGATAACAAACTAAAGATACTTAAAAACTATATTTTTATGCGAATTTTAATTTATTCTTACAATTACTATCCAGAACCCATTGGTATTGCTCCTTTAATGACAGAACTAGCAGAAGGGTTAGTCAAACGAGGACACCAAGTTCGCGTAGTCACAGCAATGCCCAATTATCCAGAACGTCAAATATATGAAGATTACAGAGGTAAAATATTTGCAACAGAGTATAAAAACGGAGTTAAAATTCAGCGTAGTTTTGTTTGGATTAAACCGCAACCCAATTTGCTAGATCGAGTTATGCTTGATGCTAGCTTCGTGATCACTAGCTTTATTCCAGCCTTGACTGGTTGGCGTCCGGATGTGATATTAACAACCTCTCCTTCTCTACCAGTTTGTATTCCTAGTACTCTTTTAGGATGGTTGTATAGCTGTCCCGTGGTTTTAAATTTACAAGATATACTCCCAGAAGCGGCAGTTCACGTAGGTCTGCTTAAAAATAAACTCCTAATTCGAGTATTTTCTGCATTAGAAAAGTTTGCTTATCGTTCAGCCACTAAAATTAGTGTTATTGCTGATGGTTTTGTAGATAACTTAAGTACCAAAAAGGTAGCTTCTCAAAAAATAGTTCAGATAGCTAACTGGGTTGATATTAATTTTATCAAACCCTCTAATCCAGAGGAAAATACTTTTCGTAAACAACATAATTTAGAAGGAAAATTTGTTGTTTTATATTCTGGAAATATTGCTTTAACACAAGGTTTGGAAACCGTTGTTAAAGCAGCAGCAAAATTAAGACATTTACCCCAAATAGCCTTTGTAATTGTTGGAGAAGCAAAAGGCTTACGAAGATTACAAAAGGAATGTCAAGAAAATGGTGCGGACAATGTTATGTTACTTCCTTTTCAACCCCGCGAAGGGTTACCACAAATGTTAGCAGCAGCAGATGTGGGTCTGGTAGTACAAAAGAAGAATGTAATTTCTTTCAATATGCCATCAAAAATTCAGGTATTACTGGCTAGTGGAAGAGCTGTAGTCGCTTCTGTACCTAATAATGGTACTGCGGCTAAAGCTATCCGGCAAAGTGGAGGGGGTATTGTAGTTTCTCCAGAAAATGTCGATTCATTATCTTCTGCAATCTTAGATTTATATAAACATCCAGAGAAAGTTAAAACTTTAGGATACAACAGTCGTAAATTTGCTGTAGAGCAGTATGCTTTTGAACAAGCCTTAAACAGTTATGAATCTTTATTCTATTCTGTTAGCGCTGATAATCAAAAGGTCAATTCTACCGTCGTATCTAAGCAAGAGGTGTAAATAAGAAATTTAATATCTGAAGTCGAATTGAAGTCAGTAGGTGCACTATCTATTCCATACAGAATTTAACATTAGAGAGTATATAAGTAGCGGTAATAGATCATATGACGCTAATGCAAAATTAATTACCGCTATAAATAAATCAAAATTTATAAATTTTTAAGCAATAAGAGCATTGACTGTAGAGTTTACTTTTAAATCTTTATAAATTAAGCTATTAAATTATATAATAATTTGCGAATACTAAATATTTTTAAAAATATTCAAGTGAAATCCATCTCAAAATCAAAAGTATTATCTAAAATCACGAGCTAAATACTGTAATCCCTTGACATGAGAAGGTTTAAACCATGTGAAGTGATTGTAACACCAATAATAATTATTATTTCTATTATTTTTATTATTTCGTTAGTATGGAAGAATATGAGAATAATAAATAAACAGGGATATCTGCCCCTAAAATTCATTAGACCATTATAAAATGCGCCAAAGAGTTATCACCTGGCTAAAAGATAATGTCCCTGCTTCTAGAGTCAGCCATGTAATCAGAGTTGAACAGATGGCAGTAGAATTAGCTGCTTTCCACAATGTCGATCCTTGCAAGGCTGCTTGGGCTGGTTTGATGCATGATTTAGCAAAGTATTTTAAGCCAGAAAAGCTTTTGGCAATGGCACAAGCTAATGATTTAGAATTAGATGCACTCATGAAAGCTACACCGCATTTATTGCATGCTGATGTCAGTGCATTAGTCGCAAAAAATACTTTTGATATTCAAGATGAAGAAGTATTACAAGCCATTGCCAATCATACTTTGGGTAGACCAGGTATGGACATGCTCTCTTGTATCGTGTTTTTAGCTGATAGTTTAGAGCATGGTAGAGGAAATACTCCAGAATTGCAAGCTTTGCGCTCAATGAGCTATGAAAATTTGGATAGGGCAGTTTATTTCACCTGCGATTATACTTTCAAAAAGTTGTTAACAGGTTCTAGGCTAATTCATCCACGGGTTATTGAGACACGAAACTGGTTTTTGAGCAGGTCTTAGTTCTGCTGTTAAAGATGTAAACTCTAACCCGTAAATATCTGTTTTTTGCTAGTATTCAATAAAACCATTAGTAACAATGACCATTTTTATACAAGTACTTAACTAAGTAAAATTTAATTCAGATTGAGTGAAATGTAAGTATTTGTGAAATATACAAAAATCTTCTGAGGTTGAATGACTGATTACTTCAAAGCAAATTTAACATCAAATCCTGTAGCCCTTAATGATAGCGATAACAGTATAGATGCGGATGCATCAACCCCGCTTTTAGATCCAGAGGTGATCTTTACGATCGCAGAGGCTGCCTCGGATAGGAAAGCAGGTGATATTTTGCTGCTGAAAGTGTCAGATGTATCTTATCTAGCAGACTACTTTGTATTATTAAGTGGTTATTCTAAAGTACAGGTAAGAGCGATCGCTGATGCAGTAGAAGGTGCGATGGAAGAAAAATGGGAACGAAATCCTCTACGTACAGAAGGTAAAGCCGAAGGAACTTGGATATTACAAGACTATGGAGATGTGATAGTTCATATTATGATGCCTAATGAGCGAGAATTCTATAATTTAGAGGCGTTTTGGGGTCATGGAGAACGTATGGAATTTCCAAAAAAAGATGATGATGGTGGAGTAAACCAACATGATTGAGTCTTCTGTTTATAATTGTCCTGTTCCGACTGAGCAGCAACCATGTAACGAGTACGAAGAGTTAAAAACATCGTGGCTCTTCCGCCATAGTACTTTAGGTTTAAGCAGCTATTTGAAAAGAATCTTTTGGATTTGGGCAATATCTTTATTTGTAGCAGTTCCTGTCGCAGCAGCTAGTTTTCCTCTAAAAAAGGATAGTGGACATTTTATATTGTGTGCTGCTGCTGCTGCCTGTATAGGTTTAGTACTAGCTCTCATACGCCTTTACTTAGGCTGGATATATATAAGCTCTCGTCTGAATAGTCCAGTTGTATTCTATGAAGAATCTGGCTGGTATGATGGTCAGACTTGGACAAAACCTGAAGAGATACTTTCACGCGATCGCTTGATTGTCAACTACGAAATTAGACCCATACTCACGCGCATTAAGCTTACTTTCGTTGGCTTGGCTGGATTATTAGTTGTTGGTAGTATAGTCTGGCAACTATTATGAATATTCTACTAAATGTCCTACAGCTAAGGAGTTGAAGCTAGCAAGCTGAGAACTCTTTATTCATAGCTAAAAAGTGAAGAAGAAAGCAAGCAAATCCCGCAAGTCAAAAACATTTGACTGACTTGCGGATTTATAGATTTGCGGACTCATCAGGTTTAAAAGTGGGTGAACAATGGCAAAACGAACTCAAGCAGCACCCTTAGAAGTCAGGTTGCTTAGGGAAGGTATTATTGAATCGAGGCATACTGTCGAAGCAGTTGTCTGCGATGAGAGGGGAAGAATTTTATCTGTTGCAGGAAATGCGGAAACGGCTACATTTGTACGTTCTGCATTAAAACCATTCCAAGCATTAGCAGTAACAACAACTGGAACTTTAGAAAAATATAGCTTAAGCGATCGCGATTTAGCCATAATTACTAGCTCCCATAGTGGAGGGATAGAACAGGTAAGGCAAGCATTTAATGTTCTTTGGCGTGCGGATGTAGATCCTTTACTATTAAAATGTCCTGTCCCGGAAGGAAAACGCAGTCCTTTAGAATACAATTGTTCTGGCAAACATGCTGGAATGCTGGCAGTTTGTCAGCAGCGTAATTGGAATTTTAGCAACTATACCGAACCCAAACATCCAGTTCAACAACTGATTTTGACTAAGGTTGCAGAACTGTTAAGAATGCCAGCAGAAGAGTTTATCAGCGCTCATGATGATTGTGGCGTTCCGACTTATTTAATGCAAATTGCACAAATAGCTTGTTTGTACGCTCAAATATCTTCCGGGAATAATTTAGATATGGAGCGTATTGTTCGTGCAATGACTCACCATCCGGCAATGGTTGCAGGAAAGGGTAAATTTGATACTGAACTGATGCGTTTGACCCCAGGGGAGTTAATTAGTAAGTCTGGTGCAGAAGGAATACAATGTGTCGGTAGATTAGGAGAAAATATGGGGTTGGCAATTAAAGTCGTTGACGGTGCAAAGCGTGCTAAATATGCCGTAGCAATTCACTTATTACAACAGATGGGATGGATAGACCCTAGAGTTGCACAAGCTCTATCAGAAAAATTTACTAATTCAGGAAAATACGGACGGTTAGAAGTAATTGGAGAATTATCAATTTTATAGTTGCCAAATACCCAAGTATGTGTTTATAATAAATGGGTAAGCGACGCGGGATAGAGCAGCCTGGTAGCTCGTCGGGCTCATAACCCGAAGGTCAGTGGTTCAAATCCACTTCCCGCTACCAAATAGAATAAAATTATAAGGTCTTATAATGCTTAGGTATTGTAAGACTTTATAATTTTAAAGTGGATTATATGAGATTACGAGATGGCGGGTCATTCTGTCCTAACGGCGTCTCACATCTGCATTTTATTTAATTAATCTATTTTCCTTAGCAGCAAAATCGTAAGGTAGAGAAATATTTTTTGCTGTTCATGAGTAGCAAATAGGTAGACATAATAAACTACAAGGTTCTTATCTTATACAGTCTCTGCTCTTACTCTTTTAATCTAATAAGAAGCCGCTACGTAAAGGTAAGAAGCGAGATTAAGGATATTATTTACGCTGTATGTACAGTTTATTTGAATATAATTGCGGATATAACGAAAAATAAGGCTGTTGAAATTACTAGTATAGTGCGGCTTAAATAGCGCCCCCATTTTTTTTACCCAAATTGATTCTCGTGATTAGATTTGAGATGGGTATCTTATTTACGCCAAGTGGTACTAGTCTTTACAACAAATCCTTCAGGAAACCCTATGGTCTCTTCGGACGTAAATACGTAGTCCGTGTATAAGTCCTGAGAGTATTTTAAACAGGAATAAATAACATCATATCCGTTAGCACCTGAGCTATATATAGGAATCCTACTCGAATCTTGCTAGGTATAGTGAGAATAAAACCTGTGTACAGGAAGCTTTGAACTAAATTATTTTGGTATTGCTGATTCATAGGATGATTTTGATTAATTTTGAACGAAATAATCATAATTTCAGTCTCTAATTCATCCCGCATTTATGCAACGCCATTATTTTTTCAAAAATCTGCGGAGGAGTCCTATATTTTTTAACTTATGTATTGAATAACTCCAATGTAAGTAAATCGACAAAATAAATACCGATGTACGTTTAGTTTTGTAAAAACTGTAGAATACCTATTTCACGTCAGTTAAGGAAAAGCCAGGTTTATTCAACAGTGAATTGCTCAGATAACACAAAAATACTGATTTTACATTTTGTAATATAGATTGATTTTTTAACCTCTACGTACTTACAAGGGAAATATACAATTACTAACTCTGATAGTATTTTGAAGTTTGATAAACTTAATCCAACTTTATAAAGATTTTGTGAAAAAAAAGAACTGTAGAATATATTTTAGCCGTTAGCAATTACTAATTACCCATTACCAGTACCCAATTCTATAAAACTTAGAAAATACTAATGATTCTGGTTTATTCTAAAAGAATAGTCTTAATAATACATAAATGTTAATAATCATTCATCGGTATTAAAAAATGGCTGCAGATTATCCAGACATTGATATCGCGCCATATATCGAACACTCCTTGTTGACACCAACGGCAACACCAGAGCAAGTAGAACAATGGTGTGAGGAAGCAGATAGATTTAATTTTGCTACGGTTTGTGTGAGTCCAATATATGTGAAAACTGCAGTAGAGCTACTTCATGGAAAATCACCTCAGGTTTGTACTACAGTTGGTTTTCCTAACGGAAATACAACTTCTGCAACAAAACTTTACGAGGCTCAGGAAGCCGTAGAGAATGGTGCAACGGAATTAGATGTAGTTATAAACTTAGGATGGCTCAAAGCAGGTAAAACAGAAGAAATACATCGAGAAATTGCTCAAATATGTGATATAACAGGGCAAATTGTCAAAGTTATTTTAGAAACCAATTTGCTGACATACCGAGAAAAGCGTTTAGCATCAGATATTGTGATGGATGCAGGTGCAGCTTTTCTAAAAACCTGTACTGGTTGGAATGGTGGTGCAAATTTAGAGGATGTACGGCTACTGAAAGATATATCAGCAGGAAGGGTAGGAATTAAAGCTTCTGGAGGTATTCGTAATATCGAGCAAGCTTTAGACTTAATATTAGCCGGTGCTACAAGATTAGGTACATCTCATGGTGTAGAATTACTACGCCAGCGTAATCATTCGGGAAAACAAGAGGACTCAGCAGGTCACTAGTCGTTTTGGCGTTTCTTCTGCTATCGACTGTATAAATACTGAACTTTGACCAATGAGTAAAACTTATAAAGCCACAGGAATTAATCTTAAAGCTATAGCCTTTGGCGAATCTGATAGATTATTAACAGTTTTGACGCGAGAATTTGGTTTGATTCGCGCGATCGCTCCGGGTGCTCGCAAGCCTAAATCAAGTTTGGGTGCGAGGAGTGGAATGTTTGTAGTTAATGATTTATTAGTTGCTAAGGGTAAAAATTTAGATAAAATTACTCAAGCTCAAACGGTCAAAAACTACCCTGGGATAGCGAAAGATTTAGGTAAGTTGGCTGCGAGTCAATATTTAGCAGAGATTGTGTTATGTCAAGCGATCAGCGAACAGCCTCAAATCGAATTATACGAATTATTCACAGAGCATCTGCATCGTTTAGAGAATGTATCTAATTCTCAGTCTTCAGATGTATTAAGCTATTTAGCTCATGGGGTATTTCAACTCCTAGCTTTGGGAGGTTTGACTCCCCAAGTTGAAGTTTGTTGTTTAACACAACAGCCTTTAGAACTTGACTTTACTAATCCTAAATGGCGAGTTGGTTTTAGTATCAATGCTGGAGGAACTGTGTGTTTAGGGGCTTGGAAACGTCGTAGACAGCACACAGAAAATTTATCATTCGATATTAATAATAACACTCGTAATTATCCGGCAGCAGTAAAGGAGAATTTACCAACATATGAAACAATTGTCCATACTCAAGAGGAAGCAAAGATTTCTTACCAATTAAATGTTGCACAATTACAAATGATGCGAAACCTATTAAAACCATTAATGATTCCTAGTAATGAAAGCAAAGATGCTTGGTTATTAATCGAGCGAGTTTTACGTCACTATACCCAATATCATTTGGGTTGCTCTATTCGTTCTGCCACATTGATTGATTCTTATTTTGCTACTAACCATGATGCAATCATCTGATTTAAATACAAAAATTTCACAAATCTCCGAAAAACAAATAGTAAAGCATCCCAGCCAATCAACACAGAAATTTTATAATAGTCTTTACAGCGTCAAAAAAAGTTCAGAAAATTTAGATAATTCAGATAATCTAGATAAAAAATCTTGTCAAAAAGTCTTAGGAGACTTTGATGATAAGCATCGCAATTCAGAATTAGATATAAAAATTAGCAACCAACAAAAGCAAAGTTTGAATAATTCTATTCATTCACAAGCTGATAATAATTTAGATTTCAAACAAGAATATTATAGAGAAGAAAAATCTGCCGAGGCAAAAAACACAATTAAAGAAGAAAAATCTTTATCTACAGATGATACATCGGGTAGCTTCATAAAACCGCGAGGTTTTTTACCCGTATTGCAAAACGGTAACTTTCTTGCTCTTTGGTCAGGTCAGGTATTTTCTCAGATAGCAGATAAAGTTTATCTAGTTCTAATGATTGCTATCATAAATGCTAGCTTTCAAGATAGCACAACAACTATTAGCGGTTGGGTGTCGGCTTTAATGATGGCTTTTACAATTCCAGCTATTCTATTTGGTTCTTTAGCAGGTGTATTTGTAGACCGTTGGTCGAAAAAAAGAGTACTTGTAGCAACAAATTTTTGGCGGGGTATATTAGTTTTAATTATTCCTTCCCTGTTGTGGTTAAGCGATGGTATGGAACCTGTGGGAGGAATATTACCAGTTGGTTTTTTAATTATTTTAGGTATTACATTTTTGGTATCAACTCTCACCCAATTTTTTGCACCAGCAGAGCAGGCTGTTATTCCCTTAATTGTTGAGGAAGAAGATTTATTATCAGCTAACTCTTTGTATACCACAACAATGATGGCATCAGTTATTGTTGGTTTTGCAGTTGGGGAACCATTACTTGCAGCAGTTGATAGTCTTTGGTCACAATTCATAGGTGGTAATCCTTACGGGAAGGAGCTTTTAGTTGGTGGTAGTTACCTTCTTGCAGGAATGATTTTACTGCTACTGGTAACTAAAGAAAATCGCCAAGAAAAATTAGAGAATACTAAGGGGACTCTTCAAGAGCACCCACCTTCAGCAATCGCTGATTTACAAGAAGGTTTTGCTTACCTAAGGAAAAATCAACGTCTTCGCAATGCTCTAATTCAATTGGTAATACTTTTCTCAGTGATTGCTGCACTCACAGTCAGTGCTATTCGTTTAGCAGAAGTTATACCCACTCTGAAAGCAGAACAGTTCGGATTTTTGCTAGCAGCTGGTGGTATTGGTATTGCTATAGGTGCTGCAATTCTGGGTCAATTTGGTCAACGCTTTTCCTATACTCAATTGAGTTTATGGGGATGTTTTGGTATAATTGCATCTCTGAGCGCTTTATCGCTATTTACGACCCAACTTTGGATAGTTCTATTTTTGATTGCAGCAATTGGAATTTTTGGTTCATTCATTGGAATTCCCATGCAAACAACTATTCAAACTGAAACCCCTGCGAATATGCGTGGAAAAGTATTTGGGCTACAGAATAATATAGTCAATATTGCTCTTTCTCTACCTTTAGCATTAGCAGGTATCGCTGAAACATTTGTGGGGCTAAATACAGTCTTCTTAGGTTTAGCAGCTTTTGTCTTATTAGGTATTCTATTGAGTAGAAACAATTGTTATGAGTAAACCCAAACGGTTTATATATACTCAAAATTAAGGCATATAGTTTTAATATTGAAGTGCAAAAATATTGGGAATTTTAATAGTAAGTGAATGAAAAAATATTTACTTTATTCCCAACTAAATCTAGCAGCCTCAAACCCTTGCTTACTTAGGGCTATGCTAAGCAAAATTTTACCTTATCCATGCTTAAGTGATTCTCAACTCCGTTAATACTTGGTGTTTACGTAGTATAAAGCTAGTTAACATTCTGCTATGCTACATATTTCTATGGAAAGATTTTCAATGTTAAGTGTAGCTATATAGGAAAACTTTAGGCTATGGAAATTGTGTAATTTATTTTGTCTAACAACTTATTTTCTAATATTATCTGAATCAGAGGTTAACATTCGTAACATAACTTGAATTTTCTCCTTATGAGCGATTAATCATATGAGAATAAACTTTATTAGCATTTTTTCTAATGTAAATTAATGTCTGTCGGTTACTAAGAAAATTTAGTGAAAGTAACTGATGACCTATTGTTGAATACAAAAAATTATATAAATACTCGTATATGATAAAGGGTAATATCTAGGGCTTGAAGTCAGTATGACCCTAGATTGTATGATACTTAAAAGTAATGTTTAATAAGGCTCAAAGAGTAAACGCGATCGCTCTGTTGCTCCGATCATTAAACCCACTTTCTCAATAATAACTAAAGAATGCGTATAGCCTGGATTGGAAAAAAGTCACCCTTCTGTGGTAATGTCACTTACAGTAGAGAAGTTACAAATTCCCTTTTAGAGAGAGGGCATGAAGTTAGCTTTCTTCATTTTGCACAAGAGGAGGAAAAAGCGGATAAGTATCCGAATTTTCAAGAGGTACCTCTTCCCTTCATTTATAAATCGCAGGTTTATACAGTTCCGACTTTCAAAGCGACCAAGGTTCTTGCAGAATCTTTACGTAAGATAAAGCCTGATATAGTTCATGCTTCTTTAACTCTTTCACCGATAGATTTTGTTTTACCAGAAATTTGTGAAGAACTGAACTTACCTTTAGTATCAACTTTTCACACAGCATTTGCGGGCAAAGGTGCAAAACTGGTCTCTAGTACTCAGTTACTTGCTTATCAAGTGTATGCACCTTTCTTAGGTAACTATGACCGTGTAATTATTTTTTCTCAATTACAGCATGATTTACTAGCGCGTTTAGGAGTTCCTGCTAGTAGAATAGCTGTAATTCCTAATGGTGTAGACGTTATCAAATATTCTCCAGGTATCTCTTCTGTAAAGACAGAGTTTGCAGCAGAAAGATTATTTGTTTATCAGGGTAGAATTGCTCCAGAAAAAAATGTAGAAGCTTTATTACGTGCCTGGAAACAGTCAGAAATGTTACCAGATAGTAAACTTCTAGTTGTGGGAAATGGTCCTTTTAAAACTTCTCTGGAATCTTTCTATACTGCAGAGCATGGAGTTCACTGGTTGGGATTTATTGCCAATGAAAATCGGCGTATCGAAATTCTACGAGGAGCAGATGTATTTATTTTACCTTCTTTGGTAGAAGGTCTTTCGCTATCACTTTTAGAAGCAATGTCTTGTGGTGTTGCTTGTGCAGCAACAGATGTAGGTGCAGATGGAGAGGTTTTAGAGCAAGGTGCTGGAATAGTTCTAAATACTAAACATGTGCGATCGCAATTACGTACTCTTCTACCACTTTTACAAGATCACCCAGAAATAACTACTTTATTAGGACAAAAAGCAAGGACAAGGGTTAGAGAACGTTATACTCTGAGCGATAATATTACTCAAGTGGAAAATTTGTATGAGGAAGTATTAGCCAAAAGGAGTATACGATTAAGCCCTGGAGCTTGATTTTTAATTAAAGTTATTATTTTGAAGTTTATTATTTTTAAGCTTACTATTTTTCTAAAGACCATCCTAAACTAGTAGGCTGCTGATAAACTAGCTTTAGAGTATTTAGATCTCTCGAAGAAATAGGGGGTGGATTACGTACTTGGGAAAAATAAAGAGCATCGCTCTCTAATGGACTATGCCCCCAAATACCTAAAGCATGTCCGATTTCATGACGTGCTGCTGGAAGAAGATATTTACCACTTTGAGTAGGGCTTAATAAAATCTTGAAACGGTGGCGTAATATATATTTATCATGTTTACCCGCACTTTTATCTATATACAAGTTAAAATTTGTTTGCGCTGAGCGTGCTCTTTGCAGCTTCCCATCGCGAGAGAACTGGAGTGGTGGTGATTTACGCAAAATTTGAATGTCGGCAATATTTGCCTGGTTAACTATTTCTAGAGGTAAATAAATATTCCATTCCTGAATTGCATTTAATACTGTTTTTTCCCAGAATTGAGCTAAATTATTTCTGGCAATATTTTCTGTATCTATATATACTTTTATAGGAAACTGCGACCAAATTAAATGACCAAATTTAGTAGGTTGTATTTGAGAAAAATAATCTCCACTGTTATTGGTGTCTTTCCAATCCGCTAACTTTTTGGGTAATGGGTGAAGTTTGGGTTTTGGTAAAGATTCTAGAGATAAAGAGATTTGATTATTCTCAAACCTATTTTGATATAATTTTTTTTTCGTAAATTTTTGTAATATTTTTTGTAATTGTTGCGTTTTTGCTTCCTGCTTCAACTGCTCTTGCTGAGGAATTAAAGCAATTTGTAAATCATTTGAAAATAAATTATTGACATTTTCAGGATAATTATTTTTCCAAGAAGCATAGGAATGCCAATTACTTAAAATAACTAGCATTCCAGACAAAAATAATAAAGCTGTAGTAAATACGACTTTTTTTAAAAATGATTTTTTGATAGTTTTAATGACCTGAAAAATAATAATTTTAATAATTTTGATATTTGATAATATTTAAAAATTACAATTTAGACCCTAAATTTTAAATATAATCCAAAATCTCTAAATATAGAGAAATATAGAGTGTGGGAGGGTCGATTAATTGACCACTGCTAACTATTGCTAACCTTTTCTCCCTACTCCTGAGTCTTGCAATTATTAATCACAAGCCCATTTATTTGACCCATCCAGCACTTAAAACCACTGTTAAACTCAAAAAAGTAACCGTGAGACCCCAAGTTACTCGATTGAGAGTGTTTTCCGCGCTTTTGGTACTACTAAATAATTGCGCTTGCCCGCCAATTGCACCAATACCGTCACCCTTAGGACTATGTAAAAGTACCAAAATAATCAAGCCGACAGCAGAGAATGCCCAAATTCCTTGTAAGATAATTCCAGGTGTCATAAGTTACAGTTTTATCAGTAAATGTCTATGATGGAAAAGTTAGGAGAAAGAGGCAAATAACTCTAACTCTTAACTTTAGCCTACTTTTCTTGTCTATTATTCGTGCTTATAGCACTAAATTCATTGGAGCCCGAGATGATCTCACCCCATATTCTGATGATTGTAACAAAGACTGTCCCGTCATTTCTTTAGGTTGGGGTAATTGCAGAATCTCAAGGATAGTAGGAGCAATGTCAGCTAATTTACCATCAGTACGTAGAGATACTTCAGTACCGTGTCCAGGGATTTTAGCCCCTTCACCCTCAACTAAAATTAGAGGAACTGGATTTGTAGTATGAGCTGTCCAGGGATTACCATTGGGATCTAACATGTATTCCGCGTTACCATGGTCGGCAGTAATAATTGCAGTCCCTCCGGCTTTACTAACTCCTTCTAACAAACGACCCAAACAGTTATCTACTGTTTCTAGGGCTGTAGTGGTAGCTTCAATTTTCCCGGTATGTCCTACCATATCAGGGTTTGCGTAGTTGATCACGACTAAAGAGTATTCGCGCTTCGCAATTCCTGAAATAGCTACATCTGTGACGGTACTGGCTGACATTTCTGGAGCTTTGTCATAAGTTGCAACCATTGGAGAACTGACTAATTCTCTATCTTCTCCTGGAAATGGTTCCTCTAATCCACCGTTAAAAAAGTAAGTTACATGAGCATATTTTTCGGTTTCTGCGGTACGGAACTGTTTAAGTCCGTGGTTTGCAATTACTTCTCCGAGAATGTTGGTCAAATTTTGCGGTTCAAAAGCAATACCAACATTTAGATCTGGATCGTATTGGGTAAAAGTAGTAAAAGCAAGTGGTTTGATTTGTTCTCTAGGAAAACCATCAAAATTGCTACTTACAAAGGCTTGAGTTAGTTGTCTAGCTCGGTCAGGTCGGAAGTTGAAGAAAATAACACCATCTTTTGCTTCTATAGCTCCTGGTGCAATTCTTACAGGTTCAATAAATTCATCTGTAATACCCCTATCGTAAGAATCTTTTACTGTCTCTACAGCAGAGCGACCATCACCCTCACCATCTTGGGTCATAACATCATAAGCGCGTTGAATTCTATCCCAGCGCTTATCTCTGTCCATTGCATAATAGCGACCGCTAATAGTAACAATGCGTCCAATACCTATACGATCTATATAATCTTGTATCAGACCTATGGCATTGAATCCTTCAGTTGGGAGAGTATCACGACCATCAGCGATCGCATGAATGCAGACTTCTTTAATTCCTTGAGCTTTAGCTAGGTCAAGTAATCCGAACAAGTGATTTAAATGGGAATGAACTCCACCTTCAGAGCAAAGTCCAACAATATGTAGTTTGCCATTACTGTTGATCACTTGCCCACAAAGTTTTACCAATGCTGGATTTTGATTAATAGAACCGTCTTCAACTGCATCCGATATACGTACTAGTTCTTGTGGTACAACTCTACCTGAGCCTATATTCAAATGACCAACTTCTGAATTGCCCATTTGACCTTCTGGTAACCCTACGGCTTTCCCAGAAGTACGAATCAGTGTATGGGGGTAAGCTGTCCACAAACTGTCAATAACGGGAGTATGAGCGCTAGCGATCGCGTTTCCTTTGATTTCCTCACAGTGGCCCCATCCGTCTAAAATGACTAGCACCACGGGAGCAACAGGTGCTTTGGTCATAATAAAATCGCCCTTTACTTTTTGTAATAACCGAATAATACCACTGCTACTCGCAGTGGCAAGTGAATTTCTGCTCAATCAACTATTTAATTACCAAATGCCACTTTCTTAGACATTTTTGTGAAGTAAGTATAAGTAATGTCGTTCAGACTGGAATTGCTCAACACTTCATCGGCTTTGAGTATTTTAACTTTTAATTATGATAATTATTATACTTGAATAGAGTAAAAGTTAGTCCAAAAGTTACTTGCTTATTTTACTTTCTAGTTTTTCTTTTTTCAGCCAAAACACATAAAAAGTATTTTACATTTCCAACCCTTCTATTGCTAGCTGTGGTGGGTGCTCTACTGTAAATTGATAATATACATCATGCTTTGTTTGTGGTTGTAAAATCAATTGCCAATCTAAATTTCCCATTTCTCCGGGCTGAATTTGAGGCTGAGTACGATTGAGACGAACTTTTATTTGTTCATTGCGACTTACTGGTAATTGTTCTGTTAGCTGTAAAGAGGCTTCCTTATCAAGGAGATTAGTTATTATTAATTTGTAAGCATAAGTAATTTTGCGATTGCTACCAATTAATTTTTTATCTACATGACGTTCAACTAATTCCCGCTCTATATTGGTACTCTCATCAATTCCCAGATTTAGTCTAAACTCCTGTCCGGGAGCTATATTTTCTAATTGAGTTGTACCAACAAAGGTATTATCGCGGAAAATATTTGCCTTCCCTGGCAGTAAGGTTATACCATCAGAACTATTCTTAACTTTTGTTTGTAAATAGGCAAAGCTAACCAAACGTGGCATAGCTATATGCTCAAAACTACAGGGATAATCTTCATAAGCGATAGTAGTCTTGTGGGGGTAGTTATCACTAGGTATATTGCCTTGATGAGAAATTTGAAAGTTTACGATACTTCCTGTTTTTAAAACTTCAGCTTTCACAATCTCTGCTTTCTGAAAAACTTCTTCATCCTCTGATTCCATTTTTCTAGACATGTCCTCAGAAAATGCCAGTTTTCTTTTAGGTGCTGATAAACTTTGAGGTGCTGCTAAGCTGGCTTGACTTCTAGGCGATCGCAAAGAAATTATATCGATGTACCAAGGTTCTGGTTTCGGTGGTAAAGTACCACTACCAGGTTTTGCTGTAGAAAGTATTAACGATACATCAATCCAATCTTCACCTGTATTCTGAGTAATTTCTGCTAAGTAACTTAAGTTCACTTTTTTGCGATCGCTATCAACCCGAATATCATATAAAGGTATCCATGTCGCATTAGTTACTACATAGGAAACTTCCAGTTCAAATTCTCCTGCACCAGCAGCTTCTATTCCGACAATGATGTTGACACTTTCTTTAGAATTGGGTGTTTCAATTGCTTGCAGTTGTAGTTCAGTCGCTTCTATTTGAGTATCAATTTCTTGCTGACGATGCTTGTACTCGCTAGTTGCGATCGCATATTCACTATACTGACTGCCCAGAAAATTAAGTAAATCAAGAGTCTCGCTCAAGCTAAGATTTTTACGTGACAAACTTTGAGCGAAGGTATCTTCTGTTTTCTCTCGCAAACCTCGAATAAAATCTGATTGTAAAACTAGAGCGTCTACCTGTGCTTGCAAACTACGTCTTTCTACTTGTAGCTGCTCTATTTCTCTACTCAGCTGAGCAACTTTGTCCACAACAGGTTCTGTCACATAGATTTTTTCTGTACTAACTTCCTGTAGCTTTACCCCTACACTTCCTTTACCTTTAACTCTAACGGATTCAGATTTGAGAGTTACTGGCAGGTGGTTAATAACTAGTTCTTTTTCCTCACCAGTTAGCTTCATCAAACTTCGACGTGTCACTAATGCTTGGTCGCTGTAGACCGTAACCTCAACAATCTGGCTTTCGACAATCTGCCTTTGGGGTAAAACCTCTGAGTTAACCACTGCCAGTTTTCCTTACATGGATAATTTTAACCTTCTTATTTTTAGTGGGGCTAAGTCTTAAAGTCAACCTTTAATACAATTTATGCTTACATTTTATAAATGCATATATTTCTTGAGAACCTACTGAATATAGTTAACTCTAGGAAGTTATAGCACAAAGTTGAAGTCAAAAAAGTATATACACCCAGTGCTTCCAAATAATATAAAATTTATGTGAAATACACCATTACTAGTCATGACTAACGCAAAATTCGCCGAAGACTTTGTTATGAACTAGGGTAAGCTAAGAGGGAGCAGACTAAGTTTTGAGGCTGAGATATACTCTAAACTTAGATATGCTCTAAGGCTTTACTCAAAGTCTCATTTTTCGTTACGAGTACATAAGTTTCGAGACATTTGAACTATATTTAGCATAAATTTATATTTAGTATGAGGAATATTAATATTCTCACCAATACTTTATGTTATTTGAGCAATCTACAAAAATATAAATCATATATTATTACAAGGGACTTATGATAACCAACCAACCGCACAGATAATATCAGGAACTCAAGTTCTCTCTTCTCAATTCAATACAACATTTTTTGTTGAAGAACTTAATTCTGCTAATCTCTTCTTGTACTCAATCTGTTTAACGGCATCGAGCAAGTAATTACAATAAGTGCTAGCAACTACCGATAGCTGTTTACTTGACTGATGAACCATATACCAGTTTCCATGAATGGGGAAATTCTCTACATCTAAAACAGCAATATCTTCTTTATAAGGCATTAGTGTATGACAGGATAAAATGGAAATTCCCAAGCCTCCGACAATTGCTTGCTTAATAGCTTCATTACTTCCTAACTCAAGTTTCACTTTTGCTTCAACTCCATGCTTGTGAAACAATTTTTCTACCGATTGGCGAGTATTCGAGCCGGGTTCGCGCATAATGAAGGGTTCACCAGCTAACCTTTGAATTGAGATATTTTTCTCACAAGCTAAGGGATGGTCTTTTGGTGCTAAGACTACTAAAGGATTTTCCAAAAATGGCTGATAACTAACGTCCATATGAGTTGGTACTCTAGTCATAATATAAAGATCGTCCAGATTATTAGCCATTCTCTCTAATATTCCTTCATGGTTCGTCACCTGTAGGGAAATATCAATGCCTGGGTACAATTGACAAAATTCACCCAGAAATCGGGGTATAAAATATTTAGCTGTTGTAATTGCTGATAAGCGTAATTGTCCCTGCTTTAGTCCCTTCAAATCAGCAATTTTCATATCGAACTGAGCTATATCATCAAATATTTGCTTACAAGTAGCAAATAATTCCCGTCCAGCTTCAGTTAAATATAATTTTTTGCCAACTTGCTCAAACAATGGTAAACCTACAGCTTTATTTAGCTGTTTTATCTGCATTGAGACAGTTGGTTGAGTCAAAAACAACTCTTCAGCTGCACGAGTGAAACTACCATGACGTGCTGCGGCTTCAAAAACCCTTAATTGATGTAGCGTTGCTTGATTCAAAAGAATTCTCCCTTAACAGTCTTTCTAAGCTATATAAATCTAGTATTACTGTCTGACGGGGCATTTTACATATTTTGAGATAGGAAGTTTACAGCCCAATCATAGACTAAACTCTATCATTATTTTATTTATATGGAATATCGCTTATGGTTAAAAGAATTTTAGTTTTAAATTCCTTTATTAAGTCTTGAAGTTAGCATCTTCTCACAATTAAAACCAGTGCCTTAAGAGGGAATCTGTAAAATTAACAGAAAAGATGAGAGTGATATTAATTTAACTCTACCCAAATGTTATTATCAGTAATTATACTAGCAATAAAAACTAGTGATAAAAATAAAAATTAAGATAAATTTATTTATTTATTTATTTCCTTTACAAGACATGGTACCAGCTAGTTTAGCTAATAGGATGCTTTTATAGTTCTCTGTTATCCGTTAGAAAGTTTCCTTTGAGGTCAAATAATTTCCTAATCTATATATCTACGACTATAAAAACATTAAATCCTTTTAAATCATCTTGTTACATCATCTTGAATATTCTTCAAAAGCATATATTATTCAAATATTATAATTATTTAGTACTCATCTACTTCCTCCTGAATTTTTACTGGTAACCGGTCAAAATCAGGTAGTTCCACTAATTCAGCCTCAGTTATTTGCTCTTTAATATTTATTGGGAAATTTAAAGGTTGACGCTCTTCTATCCAACAGCTAGCTACAGGTAAAGTCTTCTCTAACTCATCTAACGGTCTAGGGATTACCATTACGGCATTCAAGTCGCCAATACGCTCTGCCTCATACATCCCAGCTTCTACAGCTACAGCTACATTTGCCACAGAGCCACGAATAATCGCTGTACACAAACCTGCTCCAATTTTTTCGTAAGCAGCTAGCTGTACATCCGCAGCTTTTAGCATGGCATCGGAAGCTCCAACCAATGCTGGGAAACCAATTGTTTCCACTAAACCTACTGCCAAATTACTTAATTGGTTGTAGCTATTCTCATCAATGAGATTACTAAGGCGGCTAGTGATAGGCAATACTATTTCTAGATTTGGATACGGTCTAGGAATAACTAAACTAGAAAGAAATTGACCAAACTTCTCTGCTGTCTCCTCACCAGATTCTACCGCTAGTCTGACATCAGCGATCGCGCCTCTAATAACTGCTGTACAGTGACCTCCGCCAATTTTTTCGTAACCAACCAGATGAACTCCCGCAGATTTTAGCATCATATCTGCTGTTCCCACAATTGCAGGAAAACTAAGAGTTGACACTAGTCCTAAAGCAGTATCTTTATATTCATTTGTCGGTCGTCGTGATTCGTACACCTGCATTACATTCTCTCTTGTTGCTTAAGTGTTAGTTGATGGAGTCAATCAAATGCTCGAGCAGTTTCTAGGAAATTAATAAAGTAAAATCTAGTTCTTAGCGTTTCGCTTTAGCAACCGATGTGTCCCTATGTATAGTTTAGCGATTGAAATTTGCTATCTCTATTAGGTTTTGTAGAAAATTTCAAATTTTTGGAATTTACAAACCGGCGTTACAATTTTATAGGTATAAAACTTTAAATCCCTTAAATATTGGCTTTTAATTTCTCCATCATTCTATGAGAAATAGATTTTGCAATATATTTATAAGTAGTTGCGTCTGGATTCATTAAACATTTCATCTGGGTTGTGAATAGGGAATATTGAATAGAGAGCGATTATATAATGAGCAGTAAATAAATAAATAAATAAATAATGCAGGCTTAATTAGTTAATTAAAAAGATAGCCAAAAGCAATAAAAATAGATGACATTTCAATATATTTTCATCAACATCAAATCAGATATTTGAGAGGAATATTCAGGTAAGTTACTGATTATATAACCTTTTAGGGTTGAAATATTGAAAAACTTCACTCCACAAATTTCAATCCTGGAATAGGATGAGGTAAGGTCAAAAGTATGATAGTTTAATTAGCTCAATATTACATAAAAGCTATATGAGAAAAAAGAAAGAATGCTAACATTTAGTTTTTACTTACAGAAATTTTCAGATTAAGTCAGGTACACCTGAAAATAGAGTAAGTTAAAAATTTTATTTATTTATTTATTTATTTATTTATTTATTTATTTATTTATTTATTTATTTATTTATTTTTGACCACATAGTTTGTACTTCATAAACCCGCAATAGACTGTAATAATATCTCGACCTATATGATATTTAAAAATCGTATATTGTTTTAATTTTTATTCTTAAGGGAACCTGAACTCTGGATAAGCTGAAATCCTGTTGATACAATCAATTTTTTTAATACTCATGAACGCAATTACCATAAGCGCAATTACCTTGTTTGAGCTATGAATTAGCCGTTAAAAACTATCTAAATTTCCTTAACCCGAACTGACATTAAGGGAGAAAAGAGTTTACGTTTTCACTATGAGGCAGACAAAATTTCCTTGATGAAATACTAGGTTTATCTTTGTCGATGCTTTCCAAAATTACTTTTCTCAAAAGCTAGCTATTTAAATATCAGGTTACACTAACTTGACTCTTCATCTTCATCTAACGATTTGTTATTTAAAGACTGCCTATGGGGAAATAAAGTTACTAACAAACGCTCAATATTTCCTCTCCCATATATATGAGTACCAATATCAACCTTTAATTCTTCTTTGTGTTGATCTAACTGTAGCTCTTGGGCATTGGCTTCTTCTAAATTTGTTCCACTATCTGCGATATCATCTTTATCTGGACTCTTCACTGTTTCTCCGTCCTGTAAAGAGGATTCCCCGGTCATCGTTTCATCATATTCAGTGATATTTTCAACAGATGTACCCAGCTTAGAAGACTGATTATTTTTAGAACTGGTTCTAAAATACTGCTTTGTAGAAGTAAAAGTACTCGATTTAGAAACTACATTCTCTTGAACGGATTCCAATTCTACCTTGTCATTACTTACTTGTTTATCATCCAATGATTCAGGCTGACTTGTCTCTTGAAAATCAAGAGAAGTTGAACTAGTATATTCTTCTTCAAAAATAATTTTTCTAGAGCGATCGCCAATAATAGAACCAGGTGCAATAACTATTCCTGACTCTATAGAACAATTAAAAACAGTTGTAGCTGAACCTATACAGGTATTTTCTCCAATTTTTCCTGCACCAATCATCAAGAAACCAGAGCCAATATTTGCCCCTTCTCCTACTATTAGCGTTCCTTGGTGTACATTAAATACCGATCCCATTCCGATACAAACTCCAGGACCAATAATAATTTTGCTATTAGGAGCAGCTTGGAGTATCACTCCTGGTGCAATAACCGCAGAAGGGTGGACGTTCACCTCGCCACTGATATAAGGTTCAAGCTGATTGCACAGACGCAGTGGCGGCACAGACATATAAATCCTAAAAAGAAAGAAACGGTCATATTTCTAGAGCGAGGGAATAGGATTAATTGTCTGCTTCTAATTTTCCTATTCCCCATCCTCTATATTTACGGACGCTGAATAATAGTTTCTAAAATTCGACGTTTAGCTTGGGGGTCAACACCAATTAATCTCACATACTCACCATCATACATAGCTAAGTATGATTCTAATTCCACAATAATCTGATTCTCAGAAGTAGATTCAATTCGTCCACAGCTCTGCCAAGAACCGGTGCGGAAACGTCTTTTGTCTACATGTTCTGCTCCTACTTGATTTCCGCCAGCGAGCAATTGTTTTACCTGAGATACTATCTCTGGGCTTAACTTTGTGCTTATCGCAGCTGTTGCACTCGCTGTCCCTCCACCAGAAGAGCTTGGGGTGTAGGAACTGCTGCTATTGTAAGAGGATGAGGAAGACTTATAGGTCTGACCATCTGGACGCTGAATAATGCTCTCAAGTACTCGACGTTTAGCAGATGTATCGATACCAATAATCCGCACGTACTCTCCTTGATGAGTATCCATACAAGTCTCCAAGGCTGATATTACTTCATTGGCAGAAGTTGATGTAATCGGCTCGCAGCTTTGCCAAGAACCGGTGCGGAAACGTCTGTTATCTACGTGTTCTGTACCAATCTTGTAACCACTAGATAGTAGCTGACGGATTTGGTCTACGGTTTGGGGGTCTAATTTCCCGGAACTGTAACCATTTCCATTACTGCTACCATTACTGCTGTAGCTGCCATTAGAATTACCATTAGCTGTGTTGTAAGACCTAAAGTTAGTATTAGAACTGTTGCCAACACTAACCCCCGAACCATCTGGACGTTGAATAATAGTTTCTAAAATTCGACGGCGGTCTTTAGTATCAATACCAAATAAACGCACGTATTCGCCGCGATGCTCAATCATGCAATCCTCTAAAGCTGCGATCGCTTCATTCAAGGAACTAGGCTCAATAGGTTGACAACTGTTCCAGGAACCAGTACGAAAACGTCTGCTATCTACGTGTTCTGTACCAATTTTGTAACCTTGATTTAGCAAATAGCGTACTTGTTCTACTGCTTGGGCACCTAAACTGTTACTAGACACTGCTTTTATCTCCAATTCTTCTACTTCTACAGTATTAGTTGTATAATTTTTTTCTATTTCGTCTCGGAATTTTGTAATGCACTTACTATCTTCAAAACAAAGATAGCCAGCCCGCAGTTCTTGGTTGACTCCTACGACGTGATGAGCAAAATCTTTGTCTTCTGCTTGCACATCTGGCAACCTATCGGCTTGCTGCTGATTAGTAATGACAGCCCCGCTCGGAATATACTTACCGGGGGGGATTTCTACATCTTGGATCAGAGCATGCATCATGACAATACAGCCTTCTCCTACTTTGGCATTAAATACCGTCGAACGAAAGCCGATAAAGCAATTATCTCCGACGTAGACTGGTCCATGAACCAGAGCCATGTGGGTAATACAGGCATCTTTCCCTACCCAAACCGAATAATCTTTTCCATCATCACCAACAACTCTACCCTGCTCCAGACCATGAATTACTACACCATCTTGAATATTAGTATTTTCACCAATATAAAAGGGCGTTCCTTCATCGGCTCTGATGGAAGTTCCTGGGGCAACAATCACATTTTTACTAATTGTCACCTCCCCAATCACCCTGGAGAAAGAGTGTATAAAGGCGCTCTCATGGATGGAAGGTTCGGTTAAACGGTTTGACCATGTGGTCGGGGGGGCTGGTGTACTGCGGACTGGCATTGCGAAATTCCTCCTAGACTGCGGGTACTTGACTACCCGCTTATCAAAATGCTTGTATAACGAATATTTTGATTAAACAAAATCATTCTCTATTGGTATTGAAAACAATTAATTACGAGCCTCAAAGACAATAGCTGGACTATCTGTACTGGTCTTTCTTACTGTAAACCAAACGATCCTCCACACGTACTGTATCGATTATTGCTATAACCGCAGCATCTAGAGGGCGTTCTTCACTACCTAGAATTTGACGAGCAGCACTACCACGACTGAAGAGTACCCATTCATCTACTCCCGCACCCACATTGTCCGCTGCCACTTCGTATTTAGCTAAAGCACGTCCCTCCTCGTCTACTAATTGCAGCAAAAGTAATTTCACTCCCCTAAGACTGGGGTCTTTTTGAGTACTAACTACCGTGCCACGAACTTTGGCAATTTGCATCTTTCTTACGGTTTATGGTCTCTGACCATAGGGACGAATCGCATTAACATTCTCACGAAACTGTTCTACATCTTCTGTGTAGCGAATTGGTAAAACGTACTCCAAGTTCTCGTGAGGACGAGCAATGATATGAGTAGACAATACTTGTCCGCCATTTACTCTCTTGACTGAATCAACTCCAGCACCCACAGAAGCTTGCACTTCTGACACATCACCCCGCACTATCACGGTCACGCGACCAGTACCAATTTTCTCATAACCTACTAAAGTTACGCGAGCGGCTTTTACCATTGCATCAGCAGCTTCTACAACTGCTGGAAAACCAAGGGTCTCAACCATTCCAACTGCGATTGACATAATTCCTCTAACTAACCTTTAAATGTAAAAATTATAGCCATGCTTTTTAAAGAAAATAGTCAGTATGCAGTTACTTAAATAGACAATTAGACTAAAATTCTCAGATACAAATTATCTGAGCTTTACCAGTTAGTTACAAGAACTAGAGAAAAGCTTGATTAACTTGATTAATAAAATCCAGGAAGCTATTCTAAAGCCCCATCAAAATAAGAATAAAGTCTTCAACTAGCCCTTTTTTTATCTAAGTAAGCAACGCTACATGTAATCCTAAAATTACATAAATCAAGTTTGTACAGACCTGACTTACTAACACTTCTAAATTAATCGAAAGAAAAACTTCTACATAAGAAAACTCAAAAAAAGCCTAAGAATTAACTCATGCAGGATAATTGACTACTAACTCACCCGCTAAGGACATATATGTAAATTGCCTTGCGGGCATCTACACAGATAACTTTTTGGTTTATCTCTTGACCTACAGTTGTTGTCAAAACTAGAGTTGTTGTCAAAACTAGAACTATCGCCTACTAAAAATTCTGCAATCTTTACGAATGCGATCGCCTTTGGTAAACCTGCTTTAGAACTTTGAAATCAAGATTTACGCCTTCGGTTTCTTAAGGGCGCATTTCATTACCAAGAATTCATTACCAAGAATATTATCTCACCTTCACTACTCAGATGAGTGATGAATTTGGGCGCTCTGCATCCTTAAGTTTCAACAATAAAGAACCTGAGCGCATTATTGAGCAAGTTTTTGCTAAATCCAAAATCCAAATACTGTTAATTGTGCTGAATTGTACTTAAGTTCGGAATTGTTCCACAGCCTCCGTATACCTGATCGGCAACACGTACTCCAAGTTCTCGTGGGGACGAGCAATAATGTGAGTAGATACCACCTCTCCACCATTGACTCTTTTTGCAGCTTCAATACCTGCTGCCACAGAAGCCTGTACCTCGGAAACATCTCCTCTAACAATGACAGTAACGCGAGCGCTACCAATCTTTTCATAACCGACTAAGGTCACCCGCGCAGCCTTTACCATAGCATCAGCAGCTTCTACAACTGCTGGAAAACCCTTAGTTTCAATCATTCCTACTGCAATTGGCATCGCAGAACCCCCAATCTTCTATTGATATCGATTAACACAGTCAAACTGAATTTTGACGGGGATGCTCATCCTGATGATGAAAAAGCATTCCTAAATTAAGCATATGAAAGCTTTGCACCCCTGGCAATACAAATCACTATAATAGTTTATAATAAAAAAGTTTTAAAAAACTTAAGATATGTTCATCGATACAATCTTCTCAACAGAAGTTAATGATTTATTTGGTAGTCGCTTCTGTTTTATGATTTTTTATTACATTATCATTTTCCTAATTGATAAAAGCTAACATTTGCTTATCAGTAAAGCGATTAAAGTGGTTAGGACTCTTGTATTGACTAGTTCATCAGCCTGTAGCTATTTGCTATAGGAGCTTAGTAATAATGACATATAAGTTTTAATTATTTGCCTTATAAACATTTATATGCAAGTTAGTAAAGACTGTATTAGGTAGAGAAAAGAAATATTAAAGATTTAAGATACTTGCATTTCTATCGGTTTTTTGTATATTCATTAAACGACAAAATAACTGGCAGATAGAATTGGAATTTATTCATAGGAAAAATATTGCCGAATGCTGGCGAACAATCGAACTGAGGACGTAATTAGAGGGTTAGTAGTTAAGGATAAATTTAATGAATCAGTTCTTATTTTCAACAAGTTGCTGGATACCTATATATAGTTTATTAGGTGCTGTTTTAACATTGCCTTGGGCTGTAGGAATTATTAAGCGTACAGGACCAAGACCGGCTGCATACTTAAATTTGTTAGCAACATTTGCCACACTTATTCACAGTATTTTAGTCTTCAGAGAAGTTTGGGCAAAAGAATCAGAAAAGTTCGTGATTGAGTGGTTTCAAGCTGCGGGGCTAGATTTATCCGTTGCTTTGGATATATCCTCAGTTAGCATTGGTGCTGTAGTTTTAGTAGGTGGATTGAGTTTATTAGCCCAAGTATATGCTTTGGGTTATATGGAGAAAGATTGGTCATTGGCACGTTTTTTTGCTTTGATGGGTTTTTTTGAAGCAGCTTTAAGTACTCTAGCAATTAGTGATTCGCTGTTTCTAAGCTATGCTGTGCTCGAAGTTCTTACTCTTTCAACTTATCTATTGGTAGGGTTTTGGTATGCTCAACCGTTAGCAGCAAACGCAGCTAGAGATGCTTTTTGGACAAAGCGAGTGGGAGATTTACTCCTACTTATGGGGGTTGTTTGCCTTTCTAATTTTGCAGGTAGTTTAAATTTTTCAGACCTCTATGAGTGGGCACAAACAGCTCAATTAAGTCCTATAACTTCAAGTTTACTTGGCTTAGCCTTAATAGCTGGTCCTGCTGGTAAATGCGCTCAGTTTCCTCTACACCTATGGTTAGATGAAGCTATGGAGGGACCTAACCCAGCTTCAGTCATGCGTAACTCTATGGTGGTTGCGGGTGGAGCTTATTTACTTTACAAATTTGAACCAATTTTAGCTTTAACACCCCTTGCACTGAAAGTATTAGTTGTTATTGGTACTTTAACTGCTGTAGGTGCAAGTCTAGTTTCTATTGCTCAAATAGATATTAAACGTGCCTTATCTCATTCTACCAGTGCCTATATGGGATTGGTATTTCTGGCTGCAGGTATGGAACAGGGTGGAGTTGCAGTAATGTTACTGTTTACCCATGCAGTAGCAAAAGCGTTGCTATTTATGAGTATTGGGTCAGTAATTTTTACTACTCATACACAGGATATTACCGAACTAGGTGGTTTATGGGCAAAAATGCCAGCTACCACTACGGCTTTTGTGGTAGGTTCAGCAGGAATGTTGACTATGCTGCCTTTAGGAAGCTTTTGGGCTATGCTCTCTTGGGCTGATGGTTTAGTTTCTGTAACTCCTTGGGTGATAGGAGTGCTTTTAATCGTGAATGGTTTAACAGCGTTAAATTTGACACGGGTATTTAGATTAGTATTTTGGGGAGAAACACAACAAAAGACTCGACGCGCTCCAGAAGTATCGTGGTCTATGGCTGTACCCTTAATCTCACTTACTATAGTGACATTATTAGTCCCAGTGATGCTACAGCAGTGGAATCTTTTACCAAGTTGGGAGAGTATTAATTGGTATGTAGTATTAGCTTTAGTTTCGTCAGCAACTCTAGGAGTGATAATAGGATCTACCATTTATCTTCATAAAGCTTGGTCTCGCTCAAGAGTTTTTGCTTGGCGGATGGTACAGGATATATTAGCTTATGATTTTTACATTGATAGGATATATAAGTTAACAATAGTAGCCTTAGTAGCCTCCGTCTCAAAAGTTTCGGCTTGGTGCGATCGCTATTTAGTTGATGGTTTAGTTAACTTGGTAGGTTTTGCGACTATATTTGGCGGGCAAAGTTTAAGATATAGTATTTCTGGTCAATCCCAAGGTTATATGTTGACTATTTTAGTGGGAATCAGTGTTTTAGGTTTCTTTCTTGGTTGGTCTTTAGGACTTCTAGATCATCTACCTTTTTAGCGGGTAATAACTCTAATTTTTCCAAGTTAATTTTTCCAAGTTAAATAATTAAACTTCTTTAACATCATCATGCAGCTTTACATTTTCTCTTGACTATGATAAGTGCTTTAATTTTGCTACCTCTAATAGGTGCAGCCATTGTTAGTGTTTTTCCCATTACCAGTAGTAAGGTTTGTCGTTCTATTGCATTAACCTTTACAATTCTGGCTTTCGTACTAAGTGTTGTCATAGCTTTGGGGTTTTCCCCAGACGAGTTTAGCCTACAGTATAGTGAGTTTATTCCTTGGATAAATTCTTTGGGATTTAACTATAACTTAGGAGTAGATGGATTATCTTTACCACTTTTAGTATTGAACTGTTTGTTAAGCGCGATCGCAGTGTATAGCAGCGACCAATCCATACAGCGTCCTCGTTTATATTTCTCTTTGGTACTATTGTTAAGTTCAGCAGTTACTGGAGCTTTTGTCGCTCAAGATTTATTGTTGTTCTTCCTATTTTATGAGTTAGAGCTTATACCCTTATACCTATTAATTGCTATTTGGGGGGGACAAAGACGAGGATATGCTGCAACTAAATTTTTGATATATACTGCTTCTTCTGGAATTTTAATCTTAGCCAGCTTTTTAGGTTTAGTATGGTTAAGTGGTTCTTCTAGCTTTGCTCTACAAGAGCTTGACACCAGTTCCTTATCTTTGGGAACTCAATTAATTTTGCTTGCTGGTATTTTAATTGGTTTTGGTATAAAAATTCCCTTAGTTCCTTTTCATACTTGGTTGCCAGATGCTCACGTGGAAGCATCTACTCCAATTTCAGTGTTATTAGCTGGAGTACTGCTGAAGTTAGGAACCTATGGTCTGTTGAGATTTGGTACCTTGTTATTACCATTAGCTTGGCAATACATTGCACCTTGGTTAGCAATATGGGCTGTAGTTAGTGTCTTATTTGGTGCATCTTGCGCGATCGCTCAAAAAGATATGAAGAAAATGGTAGCTTATAGTTCCATAGCACATATGGGCTACATTCTTCTGGCAGCAGCAGCAGGAACACCATTAAGTATATTAGCAGCAGTCATGCAGATGATCAGCCACGGCTTAATTTCAGCCTTACTATTTTTGCTAGTGGGAATCATTTACAAAAAAGCTGGTAGTAGGGATTTATCAGTTATTGAAGGTTTATTAAATCCAGAAAGAGGATTGCCAATGATTGGTAGTCTGGTAATCTTGGGAGTAATGGCTAGTGCCGGTATACCCGGGATGGTAGGATTTATTTGTGAATTTACCGTCTTTACAAGTAGCTTTGCTGTCTTCCCAGTGCAAACATTGTTGTCAATGATTGGTACTGGATTAACCGCAATTTACTTTTTAATACTGGCAAATCGTGCTCTTTTTGGACGTTTATCGAACCAAGTTACTAGTTTACCAAGAGTTTACTGGTCAGATAGAATCCCAGCGTTAATTTTAGCAGTATTAATAGTAGTCTTTGGTATTCAACCTAATTGGTTATCTAGGTGGACAGAAAAAACAACTACTGCAATTGTGCGATCGCCGATGGTAGGTGTTCATGCACCATCCCATAATTCTTCAACAACTGCGTCAATCTACCAGTTCAAAGATAATATTAGTATTAGGGAGATTATGGTGGAGAAATCATTAAAAGAGTAGAGATGAAGCAAAATTAGCAACGCCCCTTTTATGCCTCTACTCAGTTAATCTCTCAGGAAAGGTGCCAATCTTAACTATGATTAAAAAATCCTCTAAACACCCTTTAGCAGAATATGTGGAACGTTTACTTTCAGGAAAAACATTACTTCCAGAAGGTTCAGAGAATCTTTTAGAGGTAGTGGGTATTCTGAAAAGCTATGGTGTTGTTTTAGATGCTTACTCTAAAAATTTGATTTATATTGCTGAAAATCAATTTTTAGAATTCTTCCCTTTTTTCAAATACTTTAACGGTCAAGTTTCTGTAAATAAGTTATTTAGCCATTGGTGGCATGATAGAATCAACTTTGAATACGCTGAGTATTGCATGAGGTCAATGCTTTGGCATGGTGGTGGTGGTTTAGATAAGTATTTAGATTCAGCAGAGTTTCGAGAAAATGCAGAGAATGTTATTGCTGCGAAGTTTAGAAAAAATCCGTTTATTAAACTTGTAAATCAACTGTTTCCGGAATTTTTAATCGAACAGTTACGGGTTTCTGCTTATTATTCAGGCTTGGGTCAATTTTGGCGGGTTATGTCTGATATCTTTATTGATTTATCAGATCAATACGATGGTGGTAAAATTACATCTATTTTGCAAGTTGTAGAACATATTAAAAACGGCTTAGTAGCTGCTGCGAGTAAGCCTATTGTATATAAGGTAAAAATAGATAATAAAGTCTATAATATTTTGCCAGAGTCTGCCGAATTAACCTTCTTAGTAGATACAGCAATACCCTATGTAGAAGCCATTTTCTTTAGAGGAACTCCATTCCAAGGAACAGTTTCTTATAATGCTCAAGCGGGTCAAATTTCACCAGACCAAGGTAGATTTCAATACGGTGCATTATATGCTGACCCATTACCTATTGGTGGTTCTGGTATTCCTCCCACTTTATTAATGCAGGACATGCGTCACTATCTCCCAGATTATTTGCATCATTTGTATCAAAGTACTCGTCGGGGAGAAGATGATTTGCGCGTTCAAATCTGTGAAAGCTTTCAAAAATCTATGTACTGTGTGACCAATGCTGCAATAGTTGGTTTAATGCCTCATCCTCAGGATACACAAGACCCGAAGCTACGGGATGAAAATCGCGCATATTTAGAAAAATGGATGGACAGATTGATCATTTCTCGCTTACATGCGGTGAATTCTCAAGATAATTCTTGCAATATCTCTTTACCTCGGTGGTCTTAAGAAATCTGAAGATGGCATCCAGTAATATTCTATATTAGGTTGCCGATTAATCGGATTTATTCCCTTAGCTCCAGTGATAAAGCCATGTTTTTCATAGAATCGACATGCTTGTAAATTCTGTCTGAGAGTTCTTAACTTCAAACCATTTGGACTAATCTGCTTTGCTCGGTTAATTAAAGCAGTCCCAATCCCCTTCCTTTGTACATCAATATCAACGAAAATTTGGTCGATTACACCTTCATTACTAAAGACCTTACTTACAACCATAAATCCCAAAATTTTTTCTTGAGTGGTTGCAACCCATGTTCCACCTTGTGTTGCATATTCTCTTTGAAATCGGGATTTCCACTCCTCAAATAGTTGTGGATGTTTCAAATTAGGAAAAGCACTGTTCCAGCTACGGTACCAAAGGGAAACAACTTCATGCAAATCATCATCCAGGTATTGTCGAATTACAACCATCTCTTAAGTTGACCCCGATGCGATCGCTAACACTTAACTTTTATATTTCAAAAAGATATAGACCATTTGAAATTCCCCTAATCCCCATTTGGAAGTGGGGATAAAGGAAAAAAGAGAAAAGGTAATAGTTAAAAGCTGTTATTGGAAATTTATCAACTTAACCAAAAGTATTGCCATTCCAACCCCACATATAACCCTTTGCATCCGCAAACTCTATATAAATTCGATTCTGGGGTATTCCCAAAGTTTCCTTAATATCCTGACAGAAATCTTGGCTCATTGCTTTAGTTTGCTCAGATTTCATAGTTCCTACACTTTTAATTTCAATGTAGCAAGCAGGGTCGGTTTTACCCCCAAAGGTCATAGGAACTTCTGCTTCAAAAGCAGTCATCACATAAGACTCTGGTTTACCTGTATGTTGAGCTAACTTAGCTGAGAGTCCTTTTAACATCGATTCAACAGCAGTTGTCTCCGGTGAAGATGCAGAAGTTTGAACTTTAATTAAGGGCATAATTATCAATTAACCACTATCAAATTAACTACTATCAACAGTTGCTAATAATAATATCTGAATATTTGATACCTTAATTTGAGAACTTTATATGAGAAATTTTGTAAGTATTAGTTTTGCATTAATTCAAAAGTAATTAAAAATGAATTTAAAATTAATTCAAAACTAATGCAAAACTCTTAGAGAACTCAAGTATCAAAACAGGTGAAAATCAAATTTATCCACCGTAATTCCAACCAGTGCTTTCGAGCAACAGTTGTTTGCCTTCGCGATGAGTTCCAGCAGCAATAACTTCAGCTACATAAACTGTATGATCGCCTTTATCAACACTACCACTTACCTGACACTCTACATACCCTAAAGTATCAGAAATAATCGGACAGCCAGTTTCACCAAGATAAAATTCTACATCTTCAAACTTATTACCGACTCGACGCATAGGTTTGAAAAACTTTTGTGCTAATTCTTTTTGTCCATCTTCTAGAAAACTCAGGGCAAATACTCCACTGTTTTTAATCATTTGATGGGAAATAGAATCTTGCTTGACGCAGTTAACTATCAAAGGAGGGTTAAAAGAAGCTTGCATTACCCAGCTAGCAGTAAAACCATTAACTTCTTCCCCATCTTTAACACCACAGATATACAAACCGTGGGGAATTTTGCGCAACATAGTCTTCTTAGCTTGTTCGTCTAGCATAGGTCTTTGCCCTGAGTAAATTTACATTGTTAAGTTTATCGAAAAGTTGAACTTTCCAAACCCAGGTTTGAATAAATCAACATTTAGGATTAACTCTTTGGACGGAATAGGTGAGTATGCTCAGGATTATATAGTCGAGAACGTGCATTTACTCCTGAGAGTGCGGGACTAATTAAATAAAGAGTGGTGCGAATTAAATTTTGAGTTTGAGTACATTCAGCCATTTGATTGAGGGGTACAACCCAAATTTGTTCGTCGTGCCATCCTAAACGATAACAAACTGCCACTGGGGTATCTTCTGGGTAGTGCTCTAATAGACTATTTTGGGCATTTTCGACATGACGAGCGCTTAAGTACAAACACAAACTAGTCTTATGAGCTGCCATGCTGGCTAATTCTTCTGTCTGCGGTACCTGAGTTCTACCGCTAATGCGAGTCAGAATTATGCTTTGTACTAAACCCGGAACGGTGAGTTCTACCTTTAATTTGGCAGCTGCAATTTGAAAAGCGCTAATTCCGGGTATTACCTCAAAAGGAATTTCAGCTTCGCTGAGAAACTGCATTTGTTCGTGAATCGCGCTATATAAACTAGGGTCTCCCGAATGCAACCTAACTACAGATTTGCGATCGCGCACTTTTTCAATCATTAGAGGCACAATATCTTCTAATGTTTTATGTGCGGTGCGGATGATTTCTGCTTCTGGACGACAATATTGCAATATTTCTTCAGGAACTAAGGAATTTGCAAATAAAATAACATCCGCAGATGCCAGTATTTTATAAGCTCTGAGAGTTAATAAGTCTGGGTCACCTGGTCCTGCACCAATAATATATACGCTTGGCTGCAAAACTATTGATGTATCTATTTTATTCTGAGGTGTAGTGATTTTACTCATTTTATGGTTTTTAGAAACTATTCAAAAAAAACTTCATGAAAAAAAATGGCTCTTTAATCAGTAACTTTCCGGATTTGTCCTTTGTCCCTAGTAGAGAGAAGTGGTAGATGCACCCTGGTTAAGCCCTGGAGAAAACTCTGGGGCATTTTTTATCCTTATTTTTTGATAGCCTCAAGTTTTTTATTCTAAGTTTTTTATTCTAAGTTTTTCACAGCTTAATAACTGAGTATTGATTATTGATTGAATATAAAAGCCTGCGGAGCAGGCTAATTTAGTAAGTAAGAAAAGCTGAAAATGCTATTTCTCTATCCTTGCTGCTTTTCTTTACCCATTTGCGCTTCCATGTCTTGGGGAAGAACTACATCCGGCAAAGATTTTTTCCAGTAATAAAGCCAAGCTAATCCAAATCCACCCAAGGCAATTCCTATGAGGCTAATAATTTGGGCAATACGCAATGGTCCTAGCATCAAACTGTCAGTTCTCAGTCCTTCAATCCATACACGACCCAAACTATAAGCTACGCAATAAGTACAGAATATCGTCCCTGCTTTCAACTTTTGTTTGCCTGGTAAACCTTTGAAAAATAACGTCATCAAAAGCGCGAATACCATTAAGTTCCATAAAGACTCATAAAGAAATGTCGGATGGAAATAACCTCCTTCCGGATATAGTCCTCGATATTGATCCGGTGGAATATAAAGCTTCCAAGGTAAATCTGTGGGACTACCAAAAGCTTCAGAATTAAAGAAATTTCCCCAACGTCCAATTGCTTGCCCCAAAATCAGCGAAGGAGCAACTAAATCTGCCATTTGCCAAAACGATACTTGCTTGAGTTTAGTAAAGATTAACGCTGCTGCTAACCCCCCCAAAATAGCTCCATGAATGGCAATTCCTCCTTTCCAAATGGCGATAATATCTCCTGGATTTTGAGAGTATTCCGACCATTGAAATAAGACGTAGTATAATCGCGCTGCTGGAATTGCTCCAACTACTAACCAAATTACTAAATCGCTGGGTAATTCAGGATTGATATTACGTTTTTTGGCTAAATTCTGCGAGAGAATAACACCGATTAAGACAGCAGTGGCAATTAATAAACCATACCAACGTATTACTACAGGTCCAATCTGAAATAAAATCGGACCTGGAGAGGTAAATTTAAATGCTAAAGGCAGTATGGGAAAGTCCAGTGCCATAGGGAAGTACCATTTTATTTTAAGTAATGTTATCTCGATACTGTAATACTGTAATCTCTCTGAGATTTATAGGTATATATCGCTGATCACTTAGTTAATAAATTATTAGTCAATAAATTAATTAGTTAATAACTTATGCTCGATGTAAATATGCCAAATGTAAGTTTAAGTTTAATTTTGATGATGGACTTTCTTTGACCCTGTCGTAGGCGATCGCCCGAATGGTGGGTGCTACCGCGCCATCGCTGATTAATATACTGTTAGTTTATAATCAACTACAAATTTACCTGAAGTATTCCTAACTGTGATTGCCATTTATCCAGGAAGTTTCGACCCTATAACTTTGGGACATCTTGATATTATTAAACGCGGCTCTGTACTTTTTGACCAAATTGTTGTAGCCGTGCTGCGGAATCCAAATAAGACCCCCTTATTTAGCGTACAGCAGCGCATGGAACAAATTCGTCTGTCTGTGAGAGATTTAAAGAACGTAGAGGTAGATACCTTTGATGGTTTGACCGTCAACTACGCACAAAATAAGCAAGCAAAAGTTTTATTAAGAGGTTTGAGAGCTATTTCTGATTTTGAAGTAGAACTACAAATGGCTCATACCAATAAAACTTTATCCAAAGATATTGAAACTGTTTTTTTAGCCACTTCTAACGAGTATAGTTTTTTAAGTAGTAGTGTGGTAAAAGAGATTGCAAGATTTGGCGGTTCCGTCAATCATCTTGTACCTTCTCACGTTGCAATAGATATTCACAAATGCTACATCCACAATCATTCAATACCGAACAAAGTAGAAATGGCAAGAAACCCCCTTCTTCCAACTCAGGAAATGGAAACTCCCAAGGAAGTCCTCAAAAACCAGGAATAGATGTTCAACAAGAACTTAACCGTATTGAAGAAATTATTCTTGCAAGTCCACGAATACCACTGACAAAACGTACTTTAGTAGATGAAGAAAAGTTACTAGAGCAACTAGATTATGTCAGAGTTTCTTTACCAGATGCTTTTGCTGAAGCGATCGCTTTACTCAAGCAACAACAAGAGATTCTTTTACAAGCAGAAGAGTACGGACAGCAAATAGTAGATGCAGCTCAATCAAAAAGAGCACAAATTTTATCAGAAAGTGATATTATCCGACAGGCTGAGCACGAAGCTGAGCAATTACGGCGCAAGGTCAAACAAGAATGCGATGCCATGATGGAAGATACCCTAACTCAGCTTGAACGTCAGCGTCGTGCCTGTCAGCAGGATTTGGAGGAAACTCGTCGTCAGGCTATGGTGGAAGCTGAAGAAATTGCTCAAGGTGCTGATGAATATGCTGATGGTGTTTTGGAAAGCGTTGAGCAACAACTTTATGAGTCTCAACAGCGTTTTACTGAAATGTTACACATAGTTAGCAATGGTCGTCAGCAGCTTTTTGCTAAGTCTCCGGTACAGAAAAATAAGTCTTTACCTTCTAAGAAAAAGTGAAAGGGTTTTGTGAAGATATTTAAATTAAGATATTTGAACTGAGTAAGTGCTTGAGTAAGTAATTAGTTACGATCAAGAACTTTGGAGTATCTGCTGTTGGCAGTAGGTATATGTTTTATCTGCTTACTATATATTTTTCTAGCTGACTTCTAGCTGATTTCTATGTTCTGATTCATTGCTGGCTAATATTTTTTTGATTTTACGGCTTTCATTAAGTTCATAATTGCTGCTTAATTTATGAATTACTTGACAATCTAAAATAATTAGCAAATTACAATTTTTTTTGTTTTGAGCCATACTACTTACCATCATCTCATAATATTAAACTAATATGAGGTTATTAGGTGTGTATTTGCCATATAAATCTCAATTATGTATTATTTTTAGTCACTTTCAATATCTTATTAATTATCTTTGACTATCAAAAATATTTTATTTCTATCATCTAAAGGAATATAGAATTTATTTATATTGCATCTCACATATTTATTGTCGAGCCAAAAAATTAAATTAGCTCGTTTAATGAAAGTGCAAACATATCCAGATAATGTACAAAGAATCAAATGGTTACTTTATGTAAAATTCCCTAGGAACTATTTGTTCGTGAATAACTGAATCAACCAGCTAATGTTGCTTATACTTTATTATCTAGCTTGCTCTGAATAATTTGATTCTCAGAAATATTGCAATCGCTAAAAATGAGGGGAAACTTTTTTTATATTTTATGATGTTTTTTGTATTTTTTACAAAATCAAAAATCAACACTTAACACAATAAAACATACTTTTACTAGTAAGTAGGTGGGTTAAATTATATGTAGGATGGTAGCGCGTAGTGTAATCGATGCTACCGAGGGATTTTATACCTTTATCAAGAGATATACATCTTATAAAGAATTACTCCTTTCTACTTATTTTTATTAGCATTATCTCTAGTCTTGAATGGCGAATTATTTTCATATTTATAAATTTGTTTTGCCTTATAAGGGCTATCATTTTTACCTGGGAAATTGCTTTACTAAAGTAAGGTAAATTAATGACTATTTATCTTTGATAAAGGTTTTTAAAATACACAGTCATTCTATTTTAGATGTTGATAAATCATACTTTATTTAGATAGAGAAGCTTTCCAAAAAGATATTATTTTGGGAAATTACTCTATTTGAGATTAGCCTAAAATACTCAATTCGATACAAATTAATAAAAAATATTGCAGCATAGATAAAAAATAGTAATTATATTATTTTCTGAAGAAAATTAGTCAATTTTCCAAAATACATATTCTGGTTGCCAAATCAATAATAAAATTTATTTTGTAATTTTTGATTCTCTCTTATCTTTGAGAATAGATACAATTCAAGAATAAATATTAAAATTACTTGATTTATTAAACTTCTAATTTTTCAATTTGCAAAATAAATCTCATCTAACCTCAAATTATTTCTATTAATACTTGAATCATATAATATTAATTCTTTTACACATGTAAAAATTAGCTGCTGATAAATAGATGTTGATTACCAAAGGTTTCTAAATTGTAAATAACTTATATAAGTACTGACTTGTTTTAGTTCCATCAACACAATTTGAATTTATGGGTAATAAATTATGTCTCGGTTGAGTGAAAATCCAACACATGTTGAACAGTCTTTAGGTAAAACAAGATTATGGTGGGGCATTTTTTTAGCTCTACCAATTGCTATTGCAGCAGGGTTGATAGCTACAGCTAGAATTGAACAATTGCGCAGAGTTTCTCCACCACCACAATCTAGCACTCCAGCCACAACAAGCATCAATGCTTTAGGACGTTTAGAACCTTTAGGAGAAGTCATTAGATTATCTGCTCCCTCATCAGGTCTAGAAGGTGTATCTCGTGTAGATAGGGTGAATGTCAAAGAAGGACAAAAGGTTAAAAAAGGAGAAACAATTGCTGTTTTAGATACCTTACCTACTCAACAGGCAAATTTGGAAGAAGCAAAAGCTAACCTGCAACAGTCTCGCGCTAATCTCGCTAGCATCCAAGCAGCATCACCACGAGACTTAGAAGCACAGCAAGCAGCGATCGCTCGTTTGGAGTCCCAACTCAGAGCAGAAAGAGTAGTAACTCAAGCAACTGTAAATCGAATAGAAGCTCAGCTCAGAGGGGAAATAATTTCTAGACGAGCTAATGTTGCAAGATTAGCAGCTGAATTGCAGGGACAAACAAATGCTTTAAATGCAACAGTTGCAAGAGTTAGAGCAGAGCAAAATAATGCCTTAGCAGAGGTAAGAAGATATGAATTCTTAATGCAGGAAGGAGCTATTTCCAAACAGGAGTTTGAGCAAAAGAGGTTGAGTGCTCAAGTTAGTACCCAACAGCTAAGAGAAAGTAGAGCTAATCGTTTTCAGAGTATAGCAAGTCTCCGACAGCAACTTGCCGAGGCTAGAGCTAATCAAGTCCAAAGTGTGACGAGTTTACAACAGCAGGTTACTGAAGCTAAAGCTAATCAAGGGAAAACCATAACTGGTTTACAAAATCAAATCAACGAGCAAGTAGCCAAACTTAATAGACTCCAAGACGTGAGTCCTCGTGATATTCAAGTTGCACAAGCTCAAGTAAATAATGCGATCGCATCTGTGAAACGAGCAGAAGCTTCACTAAAACTGAGCTTTATCAAATCACCTATTAATGGAGAAGTCTTACAAATCAATACTATGCCTGGAGAGAGTATCGGTGTTGGTAGTATTGCCGAAATAGGTAGAACAGACAAGATGATTGTAGTCGCGGAGGTTCCTGAAGATAGGGTCAGTAGGGTAAGTTTAGGTCAAAAAGCAACTATTACTAGCGACAATGGCTCTTTTCGTGGTCAGCTACAGGGAACAGTTACTGAAATCGGTAGAAAGATTGGTAAGAAAGATGTATTAAATACAGATCCTGCCGCAGATGTTGATTCGAGGGTTGTAGAAGTGAAAATTGCTCTTTCTTCCAATGATAGTCAGAAAGTTTCAGGACTAACTAATGCCAAAGTTGTGGCAGAAATTGATATTTAGTTGATATTTGGTAATTAGTAATTATTGATTAGTGATTAGTGATTAGTGATTACTAATTAGTCATAGAAAATTAACCAATTGCTATTTACTTATTAATTTAACCAGAAGAAAATCTTCAGATTTAATAGTTTATGGAAAATTATTTTAGGTAGTTGAGAATGCTTGGAAAAATACCTCTAGCTTGGTTACAAATAAAACGTGAGAGAACTCGTCTATTAGTAGCTTTAGCTGGAATAGCTTTTGCGAACATTTTGATATTTATGCAGTTAGGTTTTCGAGATTCTCTATATTTTAGTAATGTTCGTTTTCATCAAAGTTTGCAGGGAGATATTGTTTTAGTTAGCACTCAGTCCAGTGCTTTGCTGGCTATGGAGAGCTTTTCTCAGCGAAGATTGTATCAAACTTTGGACTTACCAGAGGTAGAGTCAGTACATCCAATATATTTGGGCTATACAAACTGGAAAAATCCTTACACAGGTCTGCAAAGAAGTATTTTAGTGATTGGATTTAAGCCAGATGGAAATGTTGTAAATTTACAGGGAGTTAATGAAAATGAACAGAAATTAAAGTTACCTGATGTGGTTTTATTCGACCGCACTTCCCGAAAAGAATACGGACCTGTTGCTCAAGAATTTGAGAAGGGAAATAATGTTAGGGCTGAAGTTAGAAGAAGATTAATTCGGGTGGGTGGTCTATTTACTTTAGGTGCATCATTTGGAGCTGATGGAAATTTAATTACCAGTGATATTAACTTTCTCAGAATATTCAGTTTTCGCAGACAGGGACTGATAGAAATAGGTTTAATTAAATTAAAACCTGGGAATGATATTGATAATGTGGCAAATAAACTCAGAACTAATGTTGGTGAAGATATTCGAGTACTAACCAAACAAGAATTTATAGACCGCGAGCGAAATTATTGGGCAGAAAATACAGCGATTGGTTTTATATTTTCTCTGGGAACAATTATGGGTTTTATTGTAGGAATTGTAATTGTTTATCAGATTCTTTATACAGAAGTTGCAGAACATTTATCTGAATACGCTACTTTGAAAGCTATTGGTTATACCCATAAATATTTATTACAAGTAATTTTACAAGAAGCATTTATTTTAGCGGTACTTGGTTATTTCCCTGGTGTATTAGTGACATTATTTTTATACCAACAAGCCAGAGCAGCTACCTTGTTACCAGTTTTTATGAGCCTTCCTCGTGCAATTGAGGTACTTATTATAACCATTATTATGTGCTTTTCCTCCGGCGCGATCGCTGTGCGTAAGCTAAGTCATGCAGATCCGGCAGATATTTTTTAAGAGCTATAAATTAATAGTAATAAATTAATAATTGCCTGCTTATAAGTAATAAATTATGATTTATCGTTTATAATCGCATTTTTCTGAAGTCTATATATTAAAATTTTTATTCTGTTATTGAATAAACAAAAACAAATTTAATTTTGTTGAATAATTAATTGAATGAAGAAAAATAAAAATAGTAAACAAAATCTTTATAAGTCGTAATTAGAAGAAAAATTATAAAATTAAGCAATGGAAAAAGAAGCTGTCGTATCTATACAATATCTTAATCATTTTTATGGTAAAGCCTCTCTGAAAAAACAGATTCTATTTGATATAAACTTAGATATTTGTGCAGGTGAGATTGTCATTATGACCGGACCTTCTGGTTCTGGTAAAACAACTCTATTGAGTTTAATTGGTGGATTACGTTCTGTACAGGAAGGAAGTCTAAAATTCTTAGGAATAGAACTATACAGAACAAATCAAAAAAGATTGGTAGATTTACGTCGTAATATTGGTTATATTTTCCAAGCTCATAACTTATTAGGTTTTTTAACTGCTAGACAAAATGTACAAATGGCAGTAGAACTTAACGAAAATATTTCTCAGAAAGAAGCCATAGATAGATCAATAGCAATGTTAGGAGCTGTTGGTTTAGGAAAGTATATTGATTCTTACCCTGATAACTTGTCTGGAGGACAAAAACAAAGAATAGCGATCGCTCGTGCTCTGGTGAATAATCCCCCACTGGTGTTAGCTGATGAACCAACAGCAGCTTTGGATAAACAATCAGGACGAGATGTGGTGGAATTGATGCAACACCTGGCAAAGGAACAAGGAACTTCTATACTTTTAGTGACTCACGATAATCGAATTTTGGATATCGCTGATCGAATTATAGAAATGGAAGATGGTATTTTGTCTTCTAATCAGCCAAATTTAGCTAATGGCTATGAGTCTAAAACTAGAAATGTTAGTTTTAGTTAAGCTGAGAATAAACATTTTTCCTAAATTTATTTTGTCTAAATTTACGAAGTTTTTTTGTTTTCATTGATATACTTTCGGGCTGATGATTATTCTTAGAATTCAAACATTACACTTTACCCTTAGCAGCTCTACTAGTACGGAAGGAAACATTTACTCCCTCATCCACTTGCTCTAGTACAAGGAGAGGAGTTGGTTTAGCTTTTTGATCCCAATGCATATAAGCAATTCTACCTTGAATTGTAGGTTGCCATGTATCATGGTCTTCTGCTGGACCAAGATATTTTTCTATACAATTGATTAGTTGATTAATAGTATTAGAAGTTGATTGAGTAGGTAATTTCGTTAAACAAATTTGAATTCTAAATAGTACCCTTTTACCGTTAGCAGAAACCCCAGTATCATACTCAACATCAAAAATTTCATCAATTTTTCTGCCTGAATTATTTGCAATACCCACTACTACTTGTTGGTCAGGATTTGGTCGCAGCGCTACAGTAATTTTGTCTTTGATTTTGATTTTGACTTGATTAAGAACTGCAAAATTAAATACCTCTTCAGCCATCCGCATTCGTAGATAGTCTAAGTTAAAATCCCGTGAGTTAATTAAATCGGGATTAGTTTCCATTTTGCGGATTGTTTGTAAGCTTAATTTCAGCTTTTTCTCAAATTCCCGCGACCGAAATTTTTCAAATTTAAGCTTCTTTTGAAGCTTTTTTACTTGCACTCTGTCATAAATAATCAGAACAATCACCAAAATTGCTAATAATCCTGAAGTCGCTACAAAAAATGGTGGTCCTTGATTCTCAGTATTAGAAACTTGCTGTTGATTTGTCTGAGATTTTTTTGGAGATGTATTTTGAGATATATTATAAACTTTGGGTTTAATACTCCCAATTGTGTTAGGTTGAGTCCCATATAGCACAGTTGACATAATTTATAAATGAAAAGCTTGACTCCCAATTCTTAGGATGCCCAAATTTACCCTAAAAAAATTACTTGATTGATAAAGCTATAAAATAGAAGATTTGTATGGGAGTCTGTATATGGTCTCACCTCTTTCTCAAATAATCCCTTCCGAATTAACACCCATCCGTCTAATCGCAACGGACATGGATGGAACCCTAACCGTGGATGGGAAATTTACTCCAGCTTTATTAGAATCATTACAAAAATTAGCCACAGCAAATATAACAGTACTGATAGTTACCGGACGTAGTGCAGGATGGGTAAATGGAATAGTTAGTTACTTACCAATAGTCGGAGCGATCGCTGAAAATGGCTGTTTGTTTTATCCCCAAGCAGAAAGTGCACCAGTGATGTTAGTGGAGACACCTGATATCGAAAAACATCGTCAAAATTTAGCGATCGCTTTTCAAGCACTAAAAAGCAAGTTTCCTGGAATTGAAGAGTCAACTGATAATCGTTTTCGTATCTGTGACTGGACTTTTGATATTGGTAATTTAACTATCCCAGATTTACAGATATTAGAAAGCATGTGTAGCGATATGGGATGGGGTTTCACCTACAGCAGCGTACAGTGTCACATTAAACCCCCAGCACAAGATAAAGCAAAAGCATTATTACAAGTACTCAAGCAATACTTTCCTCAATATTCTCCCCGAGAGTTAGTAACAGTAGGGGATAGTCCCAATGATGAAAGTCTATTTAATCCAGATAAATTCCCAATTTCTGTAGGTGTAGCTAATATTTCAGAATATACAAATCAATTAAAATATCAGCCTAAGTATATTACTAATAACTTGGAAGGTAAAGGCTTTTGTGAGTTAACGCAAAGTATTATTTCTACTACTTATAAAGACAAAATATAAGATAAGATAAGATAATAACTTCATCACATACTTTGTACTGAGAAGATTGTTGTAAGTGATAAGTAATGAGTAATAAGTAATGAGTAATAAGTAAATAAACAAAAATATTTACCCTTTTTAAAAACCAAAGAAATTAACTTCAAACCTGACGGTATTGTTTCTCCTAACGCAGACGCTACGCGTTAAGCGAAGCTATGCCGTCAGGCTTTAAGTAATAACGGTTGTTTAAAAGGACATTAGAACAATATCAAAAATCTTTTCCACCCACCTAGCATCACATTCTGGAGGGTGTTTGGGGTAGTATACCCCAATTCTTCAATTCTTCTCAAAGCTTCTGCAATTGAAATTGAAATCATATACGGCTTCAGAAACATATTAGTTTACACTCCTGAAGCTGATATCTAAAAACTAAAAAAAACTCTCAAAAAAACTCTCAAAAAGACTTATAAATAGAATTTATTTGCTTAATTTCAGATGAAATATCTTTAACAAAGTTTGTCAAACGTAAAGTTTCTTGTTGCAAATTGACTTCACGGGACTGTTTTTGCTTTAGTAGATTATTTAGCTCACTCTGACGCGAATTAATATCATTATTTACTCTTTCTACCAACTGTTTTTCATAAGCATCAAAACAGCTTTTAACACCATCATAAACTGGTTGATATTGGTCGCGAGCAATAGTCGGTAAATGCTTAGTAAATTCTTTTTTAGTAGCGCTGATAAACTGACGACGGACATACTCTGCTTGTAAAGTAAAAATGCCTGCTCCAGCTAAAATTGCTCCAAAAAATGAGAGAGTAAGACTAGCAAAAATTAAGCCGATAATATTTAAAATAACTGTAGCGCAAACTATTACAAATACACTTCTCCAAAACATATTAAAGGAATTAATACCTTGATTCAGAGAGTCCGGAATTGATTCAAAGACATCAAAAACTGTATCTGCCCAAGTGTAAGCCTGTTTTTGATTATATTTATTTTCTACTGCATAGAAACGATAACCTAGAAGCTTTTTATTAATAGTCTCTAAAACCTTTTCGTATTCGACTTTGTAATTTTTAGCTTTTTCCTCTAGCCTAGTAAATGCAGATGCAATTTCTTCCTTAGCGGTGAATTCCCAAGCAGATAAACGGTCATTTAGATATCTTTCAAATGCACGTTTAAAAGATTTATAGAACTCAGCACGATTATCTTTGTTAAAGAATTGAGAAAACTCTAAATCGGGTTGATGTTCGGCAAAATCAGTTTCAAAGGTATGTTCTAAATTTAGAATATATTCTTTGAAAGAATCAGCAGTTTTTTTAGCTTGTTCGTCACTAATATTTACAATATCTTGCCTGAATTTATCCGCGATTTCAGAAAGCTTCTCAAATTCAGATTTTACGGAGTTGATTTTCTTCTCCAACTCCGTTACATCATTATCAAGTAGAGGAATACGTCTTTCTATTGCTTGATTGAACTTCTCGCTGACCTGATATACTGTTTCTCGCGCTTGTTTAAATTCAACATTAGCTCTATCTTTTGTGAGATAATTATTCAAAGAGTGAAGAAATTCAGGAAAACCAGTGCCTTCTAAATCTGCGTTCTGGTCTTTTAAACGAGTTCTTAATGCTTGTAGGGCAGAAATTTCAAAGACTCTTTGCTTATATATTTGCTCATATATAAGCAAAGAGTCTTCAGACCCACTTATATTATTATCTTGTAAATAATCCCTCAAATTATTTTTAAATACTTCACGTACCTTACTTTCCGCTTCTTGTAATTCTTCCGTATTTTCTGGGTCTACTAGTCCACTACGAATTTTATCCCAAGCGTTGATTAAGAAAAATACGTTCAGTCCCTTCTCTCTGAGATAATTTTGGATGTAGCGTCTTTCTTCTAAAGTACATGGTTGAGAAGCACTCATAATGAAGAGTACAGCATTAGCTTTGTAAAGATAAGTTAAGGACAACTCATTACGTGCTTCAGTATCGTTCAAACCCGGACTATCGATAAATTCAATCCCTTTCCCTAATAAAGGTAAAGGATGTTCTACTACAGCGTGACTGACATCAGGGAAAGCTATTTGCTGGTCGTTTTCCAGTGCTTTGGTTTCTTCAGGATTGATAGTATAACGTTCTTTGAATTCATGAAAATCTATCTCTTCAGGAATTCTACCGTCTTTGTAGTGGATACTGACTTTCTGAGTTTCACCGTATCTGATTATGGTCAACAAAGCAGTACAGGGACTTACATCACTAGGAAGTAAATTTTCTCCTAATAAAGCATTGAGAAAAGTACTTTTCCCCCGCTTCATATCTCCTAAGACCAGTAAACGAAAGACACCCTGACGTAAATTACTACTTTTAGTCTTTAAGCGTTCAATATCATGCTCTAAACCAAGTTTACCAGAGTTTTTCTCCCCTTCTAACTCAGATATGGTGATTATTTGAGCGACTTTATCCAAGCTGTCAGCTAAATCATGACGAACTTGAGCGACTTTATCTAAATCATTCCAAAAACCAGTTGTTTGTACTTCGTCAACCATATATTTTCCCCGAACGCTAACTGCTATTTCTATAATCAGTTCTAAATTCAGTATTCCCAGAATATACTGAACCATTATTAAGTTTATTCACAAAGGGTAATGTTTGGTGGGGAGGGGAAAGTCAGGAGTGAGTGGTGAGAGATAAATGGTGAGGGGTGAATCTCGTATTTCTCACAAGTGAGAAATCCGGACTTTCAGTTCAGGTGTGGGACTTCTGCTGTTATTGTTAAAAAATCTATCTCAAATGCAATGTAAGTCATTCTTTCTTCATGAATTAGGCTGACAAAATGTTTCTAGTAATTTACCAGTGCTGATATCCCAGATCTTAATCGTGTTATCCAGGCTACTACTAACTAAAGTTTTACCATCTGGGCTAATATCTATAGAAGAGATGTTATGTAAATGACCTGAAAGGTTGTGAATTAATTTCTCCTGAGATACATCCCAAATCTTGATATTGTTATCCTCAGAGCCACTAACAAGAGTATTCTCATCAGGAGAAATTGCTAATGCGGAAATTTCATCATCATGACCCTTAAGAGTATAGATATTGCTTCCATTCTCAGCGTTCTGTAACTTGATTTTTCCATCCCTGTAACCACTTGCAACAATACGACCATCGGGACTAATAGCAACAGAAGTAACTAAAATTATATTCTTATTTTTACTGTTGAAACTATTACTAGAAGGATACAACTCCTTTAGATTATATTTCTTCAAAGTACGAATTAATTTACCAGTCTGGGTATCCCAAAGTAAAATTTCATTACCATAATTTTGGTTGACAAGAAAATTTCTATTATCGCTAACATCAATAGATGAAACGGGATAAGAAGTCTTTAAAGTCTGTAACAATTTACCAGTAGAGATATCCCGTAATTTTATAGTTGCATAATGGGAACTAATTAATATTTTACCATCTGGACTGATTGCAACTTTATTAACTCCAGTATCTTTAAATGTACGGATTAATTTACCAGTTGTAATATCCCATAACTTAATCGTTTTATCTCCCCAACCACCAGTAACTAAGATGTTCCCATCTGAACTAATATCAATGGATTGAACCCAGTCATCCTTAATAGTCCTAATTTTTTTACCAGTTTTTTTATTCCATATATTAATACTTGAACCAATAGTTGGATCTGAATTCAAACTAACTAAATTTTTATTATCTGGACTAATAAGAACAGAACTAAATCCCTGGTAATTACCTTTTATTGTCCTAACTTGCTTTCTCTTTTCAACATCCCATAATTGAATATCAGCACCATTTGTACTAACTATAGTCTTCCCATCCGGACTAATAGCTGCTTGAGTAGGCGAAACACGAGGAAATATTACTATAGCAAATGGAGGATTTTTGGGTTGAGAGTTAGATAAATTTATTTTTTTAATCGGTTTTTCAAATGTATGAATTAGCTTTTGATTGGCGATATCCCATAGTTTGATAGTATTATCCTCAGCACCACTAATTAAAGTACTTCCATCGAAACTGATAACTAGGGACTTAACTTTTCCAGAATGCCCTTTGAAAGTGCGAATTTCCTTGCCAGTTTTAATATCCCATAGTTTAATAATTCCATCTTCACCACCACTAAAAAAAGTTTGACCATTTTGTGCGATCGCTAAAGAAGAAGCTCCATTCCTATGACCCTTAAAGATACGAATTTCCTTACCAGTTTTAATATCCCATAGTTTAATAGTTCCATATAAACTGCTACTAATAACAGTGTTTCCATCGTTTGTTATGATTGCAGCATTAATAAAGTTGGAATGTCCTCTGAGTTGACGGATTAATTTTCCTGTAGAAATATCCCATAATTGGATATTATGTCTGGAGGTACCACTTATGAGAACTTTATTATCTGGGCTGATATCAAGGTAAATAATTGATTCATAATTTCCATCAAATGTACGAATTAATTCACCAGTAGAGATATCCCATAATTTGATATTGTTATCCTTACCAGAACTAATAAAATTTTTACCATCAGGAGTGATTTTACCTATATTTCCTACATTGATAAATGTACGAATTAATTCCCCATTTTCAAGATTCCATAATTTAATACTATGATCATCACTAGTACTAATAAAAGTTTTACCGTCTGGGTTAATATCTACAGAACTGATTAAATTAAAATGTCCCGTGAATTTACATTTATTACTGGATTGATTAACAGCAATTTCTGATTTTGCTGATTTTATTTTACTTAGTCTAGAATTCTCTATTTTTGTTTGAGCAATGGAAGGTAGAAGCACTAAAGTAAAAACTCCACCAGTTAAAAGTATCAATTCCGAAGGTAGAAGCTTTAAATGAAGTGACATGATTCAACCCCTGATTGCTGGAATAATAAGTACTAAGATAAATTCAGAACTATCAATTACTACGTATAAAAAGTTTTAATTATGCAGCATCAAATAATCGCATTTACTACTGCATAAATTGATACTTTTTGAGAGCGACCACTCAGTTTTGCTTCTGGAAAAAGTTCTGCAATTAATTCCCACAGTTCCCATGTTAAGTTGCTAGAATATATTTTACTGATTGCTTCTAACTTGCACATTTTATAACTCTTATATCTCAGGGAGTTGAGCATTTATCAAAAAATGTATTATTCTCATTCATTGCAAGGTGGAGTTAAATTTTGTTCGTTGAAAACGTTCCGGGTATGCAGGAATTCCCACCTTGTGGGTCGCTCACAGGGTGCTGATATTTTCCATCTCAGCTTAACTCTGTGAGCTTTTTCACATATTCCCCAACTTTTCAAACATCCTCTTAAACGCGATCACTTATCCTGGGTCTTGAATCATCGTATTGCAAAGTATTATTATCTTCTCAGGGTGAGAAATATAAATTACATTCTCGATGCTGCTACTAGACGCTTTTTGGCTAGATATTCGAGCTGATATAAATAAGCTGCGATAATCATTTGTAAGATGAGAAAGCGAACTTGAGGTAAGGAGAAACTGTATTGAGATAGGTTTTTATTCAAAATCGATAATAAATTCGAGGAATAGGGAGAGAAAGCAAAGATTCCTAAGAAATAAGATACAAATAATGAAGAGAAGATATTCACACACCATCCATATATTCCTTCCCACCAACTGATAATATCAGGGAAAAATCCAACATTCCCTTCATCTCCAGGGAGTTTGCTTTCGGGGAAAAAAGCATCCAAAAAGCGATGTAACCAGTGATGCAAGAAAGCGATCGCAACTACGGGAAACAAGAAATATAAAAATATGAATGTTCCTGACAACCAAGGAGCAAAACGCAGCAAGTTCAGTACAATAACCAGCAAATACATCAATAAATAGCTAATTCCAATCATCAAGAAGATCACAGCAACAGTATTAAACCAGGAACGGAGACTAGGAAACCAATTTGGAAAACGCATTTTTCTTTACTAATGGGGTATTTTAATAGTCTGAGTATTTTGAGTAGTTTGAGTTATTTTTGAATAAATAATATTTGAGTAACTAATAATGTCTTTAAAGATGTTAGCTACTTTACAAATGATACTACATTGAATTATATGCCACAGATTCTGCGATGGTTCATGGGTACTCACCGGAGGCGATCGCAGTTTATTAGTAAGTTAATGAAGATGTAAATTAAATCAAAAAGGCTGATTTAGCTTGAATTAGAGCGTATTTACAAAAATAAATATAGTTATGTTTTTAAAAACCAACTTACTTATCCTAGCTTTATTCTTGCTGATGAAAAATCTTTTTAAAATTCTCCTCTGTTGCTGTATCTGCTGGAAAGAAGCTTTCAATCCGCAATTCTTGCAGTGTAATATCACAGGGGGTACCCAAAGTTGTAATTGTTGAGAAGAAGTTTAAATTTAAACCGTTTTTAAGAAAGTTTACGGTTAATAATGGTACTTGCCAGTTTTGAGAGTTATTTTGTAAGTATGTATGAGAAACATCTACATATGTTTGTAATTCTCTGAAAAGATTTGCAGAATCTTGATTATGAGTATCTACTATGACTTCTCTATATACTCGTTTAATTAATAGAGCCGTAACTTCTTCCCAATTGCTAACAAATGGTTTTAAACCTTGGGGATGAAACATTAACCGCATCATATTAATCTTACCGTCAATACAGAAGTTTGCCTGTAAATCATCTGGATTGATTAGCCATTTTAGTAAAATTTGGCAAGCATAATTGCTTTCAAATAAATTCCAGTATCTGTCTATAACTAGCGCTGGGAATGGTTCTTGCTGTTGCAAAATAAAATCAATTGCTCTACGGACAGGTTCTAGGACTGGTGATGATAAATCCCTTTGGGAATATATGGGAGTAAAACCTACCGATGAGAGCATGATATTTCGCTCCCTTAGAGGAATATCAAGCACAGTAGAAAGCTGTAATATCATTTCTTGACTAGGTTTTGCTCTACCTGACTCTAAGAAACTGATATGTCTTTGAGATACGTTGCTGATAAGAGCTAAATCTAACTGACTAAAATTACGCTTTTTCCGCCAAAATTTTAGCAGAGTACTAAAAGATATGTCTCTCATATCTTTATTACCTGTGAGGTAATTGTTTTGATTATCCACACTAGTCATAATCAAGAAAACAGAAGTAGTTATAAACAAAGCAAATCAAATTACATCTGTTTGACTCCAGATTTACTTCCATACAAATAATAGAAGAAGCAAGATTTATGTATAGTGCTATTCCTCGAAAACAATTTTTTACCCTCAAGTCTCTTTATCTGCTGCTGGCGATCGCTGGTAGTATTATACCTTGGACTTTACTGAGTAAGTTTTTCCTAATTAATGGTTTATCTGTTAATTTATTTTTTCAGAATGCATTTGATAACAGTGTCGCTTCTGGTATATCTTCAGACTTATTGATTAGTTCGTTTGTCTTTTTCTGCTTTTCTTTTGTAGAACTCAAAAGATTAAATTTATCAGGTCGCTGGTTAATATTGTATGTCTGTGCCACTTTAGGAATTGGTTTATCCTGTTCTCTACCTTTATTTTTATATTTACGGGAAAGAGAGTTAGAAAAGGTGACTTAGATTTGGCATACTTTAGCAGAATTTCACAATAATTGGGAAAAATTCTGCGAATTCTACACTTATGAACTAAGAAATTCTAAATACCCGTTACTAAGTTCTTTGACAGCTAAATCGTAAAATTGCTTTCCGTGTTCAGGAGTTGCAAGAGCGGGATTAGAACCCATTCTGCCATCAGGATAGCGATCGCGGAAGTCAACTGCACCAAATATTTTACGTTCTTGGTTTATTTCGGTTGCTAATGGGGCTTTTTTAATTGATTCTGGATAAATATATTGAGTTAAGGCGATTTCGCTGGGTGTAGCATGAGAACCTTCTTGATTACCGTAGAGTTCTTTGGCTAATTTGTAGACACTACCACACATAAACCAGTTTGCAATCCTACACTGTACTTTATGAGCATCGGAAATCTGTAGGTCTGATAAGTGAGCGTATGTTTCGGAAAATGCTGCTTTCAGGGTTGCAATATTACCACCATGTCCGTTGATAAAGTAAAACTTATGAAAACCGGCTTTAACTAAACAAGTCACATAGTCTTTGACTACCTGAATCATTGTACTGGGACGTAAGCTCATAGTACCAGGGAAAGCCGTATGATGTAATGCCATTCCTACGTTAATAGTCGGAGCAATTAATGCTTTGGTTTCCTCTCCGACTCCATGAGAAATCGATTCTGCACAGATAGCGTCAGTACCAATAAGTCCTGTGGGACCATGCTGTTCTGTAGAACCAATAGGAATAATTATACCTTGGGAATTCTGCAAGTATGTTTCGACTTCCTGCCAGGTACTTAGATGTAATAGCATACTTTACCAGTTATCAGTTATTAAATGTATTAGGTAGGGATTTAGAGGTGCTAAATTTATACATGGGGTTAATTTTGAATTTTTAATTCTTAATTTTGAATTGGACTGACTCCCCTGTTCCCCAACTAATGTTTAACCGGACTGTATTGGCTAAATAAATCCCTACTTTCTTATAGATAACTTATTTATTTGTCTATTAACTATTTATTTGTTTATTAACTTATTTACAAATACTGTCTGAATTAGCGATACCTCTAGATTACAGATATTTCCTGCGATCGCTAGTTTAATCAAATCAATCAAAGATATAATGCTTCTTGACTTCGCTTCTAATATCCCATGTGCAAGACATTCCCCTCGGGAAGGTTACTAAGTCACCTTTACCCATCTGCACAGCTTCTCCCCCATCGGGGGTAACTACCACATCACCTTCTAGGAAATAACAGGTTTCTTGAGTGTCGTAACTCCAAGGAAATTTAGAGATTTCTTTTGTCCAAATATCCCAGCTAAAAACTTCTAGTTTTTCTAAGCTTTCTGGAGTGGGTTGATGCTCAATTTTTATTTCCATGTTACTACTTCTACATTACTTTTCTAGCAGTAAGACTGGATATCTTCACCGCATTCATCTACTAAATAACATAAAGCACGAAAACGCAAACCAACTAATTCCTCGTAAACTGGATTGAGCTTACATAGGGGTGGAATATGAGCTATTTTACGACCAAAAATCTTGATGTCTCTTTCAAAAGGACATTGGGATGGAATCAGTTTAGCAATCAGTTTTGCTGTATGAATGCTTTTTACCTGTATGCTGTCTAACTTGTTCTTGAATGGTTGCAGTAAATTCAGTTTCGACTTCTTTTGCTTCTTACCATTAGGATTAATGGTGCTAGAACTTGCTACAGGCTCTATATAGCCAGAAAAATTGATGGATTGAGTATTAGTGTTAAGCATAATTTAAAGCTGCGATCGCAAGCTAGAAATATTTCACAATTTTCGATAATTATTGTTTATAGTCCAAATCCGTGTAACAAAGCCGAAGTTAATCTTCTAAATAACCTTGTTTATGACTATAGATGGGATAATTGATTACAGAATTTACAAAGATGGAATTTTAAAGCAAAGAACTTAATTAATATTTAAGCCCAGTGTTTTTCCTCAAACTGTCGGGTTGAATACAAAATAGTCAAAAAAGCTACTATTTTTGCTCTTAATTATTCATTATTTACCGACATGGCTAATATCTTGACAATTCAAAATATCAACTGATTACTCTGACAACTTAAAGTAGCCTGATAGTTCCCTCCTCTCTGAGAGTAATTATTTTCTTGAGTGCTATAGCTAGGTTTTACTTCAATTTATTTTTTGGGTCAACTTGTTGAGATTCTGCAAGAAGTCCTATGATGTGATTCTCTTTACGTATCTTAATAATTACCGAATTTAACTGATAGAGGATTTATCTCAAATTTTATTCTCATAGATTTTAAAACCGAGAAGTAATTTATTGTAATTTTCCTAAAAGCATTGTCGTGCAATAGTTACAATTTTAATTTTAATAAATAAAAATAGAAATATTACTCAAAAGTGATTTAGTTTAAAGATTTTTCAATTACTAAAATTCTCATAAAATCAGTAGTAAAAAATTTATTTTCTTGCTTAATGAATAATAAATTTTGGTTAATGAATCATGAAAATTGTGTAATTTTATCTCTGGTTGCCTAGCCTTTTGTCTATGTGTATCTGGTTTCTTTTGACATCTTTCTATGGAACTTACAAAATCCCGTAGTTATTTCTTGAAAATGATTATTTTGCTCATTGCTAATTTGTAATAAAAGTACATTTTTGCTAAAGCAAGATACATTGGATTGTTAACTATTGCCCAGCTTTCTTTTCTTAGGGAAATTAAACATTTAAAATATCTTACAGGAGTATTTTTAGAAAAAAATAGTAATACACTTCAGATAGTTCTGAATATTGCCTTTTGAGGTCATTTAATTCAGAATTACTCAATTTTTGCTTTTATTCTTGCTGTTAGTTTTGCTTATTGAATATTGGATTAGTTGTCTTTAACAGCGCTATTCCCAAACTGTATATCTTCATGAGAGCTTTGCAATTTTTTCATACCTCCCAACACTTGTAACCAGACTGTAACCACTATCCAATGGATAATTACAATTAACCATAAATTACCTGTCAAAGCGTAGGTGAGAGTGCAAGCCAATCCTAGTAAACCCGCCAGTATGATAAAGATAGGGTCGAAAAAAGTGGGATATCCCTGTTTATAAAAAGTTTTAGCATTTAAAGGATGGTAAAGAATAAACAGCGATAGAGCAAAATTTGCCCATAAACCCCATTGGAACCAATTTATTACCTCCGTAGGGTGAGGAAGTAGTAATACCCGAAATATTAACTCCTCCACAAATGCTGGCATAGTAAAAAGCTGTAGAGCATTAACTAGATGACGTATCCAGGAAACAGACCAAACTTCTAGCTGTAAAAAATTAGAATCTAAACCCAAAGGTAAAGCAATCACCTTCGTAAAACACATAGCGATCGCACCGTATGCGATTAATATTCCTGCTCCAGTTAACCAGTCTACAAGTTTCGGGAAAGCGATCGCTCCCAGAATACGGTTGATAATAATCGTCAGAATCGGAATATCGGTAAAAGGTAGTTTGATTTCTCCGAGTAGTGGTGTCGGTGCTAAAGGTGCAATATCTGGATTTTTCCCTCCTACCTGATAAGTTTGTAAAAACCATAATTTTGCACCATGTTTGAGGAATAAAGCAGCAAGTTCATCTTGTGCTTGTCGGGGCATCATCGTTCGCCAACTAGTAACTGCTGCCCAAATGCTATTATCTCTAAAGGCTGGTTTGCCACCAACTCCTGCTAAGGTATCTACACTACTTTGCCAATCAGCTCGAATTATTCCTAAAGGTAGCAACTGTCTTTCCAATTGATTACCCAGGGAAACTAACTTTTTAAACCTACGAGTCTGTTCGTGTTGGGGATATTTTTTCAGCCAGCTTTGAATTTTGGGATTAGAGCTAACCTGCTTTTTAATACTTTGAATCGTGCTGTAAAGTGCTTGAGCAGAATCTTGAATACAGGAAGCAGCAGGACTTACAGTTGCATTACCCGTTCCATCACCAACCCGGTAACGTGCCATCATTACTTTTAACTGCTGCTCAAACTCACTCAAGGGAGAAAGTTTAATACCATCAAAATCATAATCCTGAGTCACGGGATCGAACTTAACAATAATATCTGTTACCGGACGGGTTGCCATCCATCCCCATCTCAAATTACCCATATAATTATCCCAGGTATGAGTTCCAGATATAATTCCCTCCGGATTATGAGCGTAGATTTGCTGATATTTGATGTCAAATTTTAAATTACTAGTTAAAGAATCTTTGATAACTTTTGCCGTACCGAAAGCAAAATGTCCCGTCACCGTACTGACTACTCCCAGAGGTTCGGCTTTTTTCCCTCCAATACCCCCAAATAAATTTAATACTATTGCTTTATCTCCTTCTTTCCATGCGGAGACTGCTAAGTTTTGATTTTTCGCAGTAGCATCAATTAAAACTTTGTTTATCTTACCCTTGTCTTTTCTGCGAATTCTCCAGTATCTCTGTTGTATATAGCTCAATCCCGCTTCTTCACCCAGTATTACCTTCTTGGGTTGGAGTTGAAACAAATTGCGGGGTGCTAAAGCTTGAACAATAAAAACACCACTTGTATTTTTGGCACCATAAATATACCATCCTTCTTCTCCCGCAGCAGAAGCTTCCAATTGTCTGGGAGTAGAAGGAGGGATACCACGATGGTCATAAACCTGTCGGGGAATGCGGATAGTTTCTGCTTCACCATCAAACTTAGCGGAAACTTGGTTGTAATGTATTACCCGAAAATATTCTGTAGGACAAGGAGTTTTACCAAAACAGGTTTTTGGTACCGGATATTTCTGAGAGGGTTTTTCTGGCTGAATAATTTTTACCAAACCATAAAAACGCCCAGTCGCTAAAACAGGTTCCCTATCAATCTTTAGAACCGGTACACCGTTTTTTTTCTCCGAAAAATCAACACTATCTAAAGTTACAATTACATCATCATTAGGTCGAAATCCAGCCAAAGAATGTAGAGGTCCGACTTGACGACGATTATCTAAACGGAAAGGATGAATATTACCTTGATTTTGACTTTCTTTAGTTGCACTGGTAAACTTCACATCCCGCTTCACAGCTTGTACATATGACTGGATTCGGGGTTGATTTTTCCACTCCAAACGTACCACCTTACCTACCAAACTCTGAGCTTCTAGGGGTGCATGCTGTACCTCAATCCATACCCAATCAGCACCAGCAGAAATATCTTTTTCCCGGGGTAAAATTAACCTACCCACCCAATTATCTATGGGTAAATAAGAATTAGATAAAACAGGTAGAGTAATCGGGTAAAACTGTGGTTGATTAAAATCCTGCTGGGAATGAATATTATAATTAGATGACTTTGCTAATAATGGTAACTGTAGAGAAATAATAAAACTGGCAATAACTAGTATTGATAATAGAAGCTTCAGTAATTTACTGCCCTTGCGACCGTAAAATTTGTTCTGATGTAGTAGTAATAATCTTAAGCGATCGCTCAGCATATCAGCAGAAATTCTCCCCTAATCTCATCTAATAGATACATTGGTAAACATCCTCCATAGGCAGTTACCATAAGGCAATAAATGAAGAAATGGCAACTGATTGTTTGCTTGATGCGTGAAAATTAAGTAAGATTTTGTGGTGTAAAGCTTAAATCTTTAGCCATTTCAATCCATTCAGAGACTAGAAAGTGATATTTTATTTAGAAAATAATATAGATACTGCTCCTAAAAGAGTCTCTACTAAGCTGATTAGATTAGCAGGAAAATAGTTCTCGCCAGATTAACTTTACTTAAGTCGGTGGACAAAAATATTTATGTAATTACGACCAAAGAAAAGCGATCGCAATACTCTGGGATTGATTCATTTCACCTAATAACCAGCAGTAGGTTTCTGTCTAATCTTTCCTCTACGGATAAAAGAACTTGAGCTTTGATTTGTATCAGTACTATTAACAGAACCAGGTGTGTTATCATCTGTTCCCTGACGAACCTTGTAACCAGCAGTAGGTTTCTGTCTAATCTTTCCTCTACGGATAAAGCTAGCTACTTCTAATTGAGATGTATTCAAAGATGAAACAGAATTTTCAGCTACAGCTTCACTATTAAAAATACTCGATTGTGCTGCTTGTGCTGAATCTATCATAAAGCTTCCCATAACAGTAAAGCTTGTAATAGCTGTCATTCCAATTAAAGCTGCCTTTTGAGAGATTTTTGAAAACATATCTATTGTTGATGAGAAAAATTTACTTTGGTGTACTGGAATTAAAAACATCACCTGCAAAGTATTTTTCAGACACAATAATCAAATGATTTCTATATTTACCTAATCAATATATTTTACTTTTTGTATAAGTACTAATACTGAAAATATTTGCATTCAAGATTTATGTTTAATTAAATAGAAAATTATAATGTTTTTGTTGAAATACTATCGTCATATACTGGGCAGTATTTTAGGTATTATCGTTTTATTTTTAATTGCTGCTTTGATACCCAGAAAATGGGGTAAATATTCAAGTCAAGGCTGTAATTATCAGGTTTGTGTCGCAAATACCGGCGCTCACTCCAATATCCTGGTCAGAACTAAAAATGACGCTCAAAACTGGCATAATTATTTATCCGTAGATAAAATTGGCATCGATGCAGCAAAGGATTATAAATATTTGAGTTTTGGTTGGGGAGATAAAGATTTTTATATGACGGTTACTTCTTTATCAGATTTCAATTTTTATACCACTTTCAAAGCAGTATTTATTCCCACCTCTTCGGTAATATATGTCAAAGGATATCAATCCTTACCAAAGAATATTGAAGTGAAATGTATTCTTACCAATAAAACTAATTACTTACAATTAATCAAGTTTATAAAAACCAATTTTCAACTAGATAAAAACGGTAATAAAATTCGTATAGGTAACGGTCACACAACCAATGCAGGTTTTTACAAAGCAAAAGATACTTACTCAATATTAAGAAACTGCAATACATGGACAGCAGACGGTTTAAGAAAAGCTGATATTAATACTCCCCTGTGGGATGGTTTGTCTTCCGCTATCCTTTTTCACCTCAAAAGTGGTTGTGAAGCAGAAGAAAGAAATAATTTTTTGTAGATATTAGGATAGATATAGGAATCTAAGACTTACCAAAAAGCCAAAAGATTTGCGATCGCTTCGCGCGACCCTTTTAGGGTCATCGCCAAAAACGGGTCTTCTCTCCGAGACACTACGCGAACGACCATCCCATTAAAATAAATAAGTTATATATCTAATTTGTAGATTCTCAATCAGTAGAGTAATAGTTTTAAGTAGATGGACAAAAATATTTACAGTCATTGCGAGCAACGCGAAGCAATCCCAACCACTGCGATTGCTAGTCTCCGACAACGCTTTCAGCGAACATTTCACTTCGTTCAATTCGCAATGACATTGTGTAATTAATTCTGTCTGACTAATTAATAAACCATAATAATAAAACCTATGACAATTCTCCAAACCAAAAACTTATCAATAGGAGATATTCATCGTCTTTTCGGCTATCAGAGGCAATATAATGACTCGTTTACACCATTGTTATCTCTAGAACTTTTGACTGAACTTGAACGACAAGAAATTTTACAAATTCGCACAGATTTTGATAACTACATTATAGAAAGTAAAGTATTGGAAGGATTGGTTAAAGCTTTAACTGTCTTTCCATTGATGCGATTAGCTGGCTTTTATCGCTCTCCTATTAAAATTGCTTTAGAAGAAAATATTGCCGATATAGTAATTGAAGACGAAGATACAAAAGTTACAGGTAGACTGGATATTCTAGCTGTTAACAAAGCAAAATTAAATGCACGATTATCATCTTTTTGGGTTCTGGTAATTGAATCTAAAAATAGCGGTATTGATGTGTTCGAGGGTTTACCGCAATTACTTACTTACGCATATCAAAGTTTAGAACATCAAAAATCAGTTTGGGGCTTGACTACCAACGGGAGGGAATATCAATTTGTATATATTCAACAGGGAGATTCTCCCACATATCAGTTAATGCCATCATTAAACTTGATGGAATCCCAAGGAGCTGTGGAGTTGTTACAAGTTTTGAAAGCTATAGCGCTTCTGAGTTGAGTACCATATACCTTGTAGAGACATAGTGGTCTGTCCCATTAATTATGCGGGGTGTACATCCCATCCGCCAGGGGTTGAAAACCCCCGTCTCATAGTAAAAGTCGTCTAAAGACGACTCAGGTAATATCCATAAAAATTAATGTAGTCAAATAAGTAGTCGTACAAAATTAATTTAACATTATCAGGACTTACGCAAAACCTACGTAACTCCGTCATTACGTTCGCGTAGCGTGTCCGCTAGGACAAACGATCTGACTTTTCACGGTAAGTCCTGAACCAACGAAAATACGTTACTTTTTCCACAGACTTATTATCAATAGCTTAAAGCTAATGACAATAACCAACGAAAAAATCAGGGCTTGAGAAAACGTTAAAATCGCCTTTTCCACATCCCGTGAAAAGTCAGGACAAACGATAGCGACGTAATCGCAAAGACTCTGCGATTGCTTCCCTGCACTACGTTCCATTCGCAATGACAAATCTTCGTTGCGTAAGTCCTGATTATAAATTCCTCAAATCCTTGCGATTGCTTCGTTCCTCGCAATGACAATATACAATTAATTCTGTCTAAGTACTTAGTAGTGGTTGTCCCATTAATCTTGATGTGTTGTTTCCCAGTCCTATTTATAGGACTTGAGCTATTAGACTGGGGCTTTCAACCCCTGGCGGGTGTGTGAAATAACCTGTCATAATTAATAGGGCAAACCACTAAATTAATACCAACCAACGACGAAATAATTCCACAATAATACACAACCGTCCCTGATTTTCTTCAATAACATCATGACGCTGCAAAGTATCAAGTGCTTCATCTAAACTTGCTTCCTCAATACCTTCTTTAGAAGCTTCCTCTATTACATCCTCATAACTCAACCCCTGTAGATGCGGTGCAAGAACCCGGAGTATGACTTGTTGTCCTTCCGCACCTTGCGCAGCTTGACTCCAAACCCCTTCAAAGTAGTAGCGTCCCCGCTTAAAGAACTCAGTATTATTAATAACCGCTTCCACATCTTCCACCGTGAAAACTGGGTCGCGCTTTCTTCCTAATTCAAAAACTTGGTCGTTGTAGCGACGAACTAAGACAAAGCCAATTAATTGCACTAAATACGGTTGTCCGTGGGTGAGGTCGTAGATTTTATCTAATGCTTCTGGTTTGTAGTCGAGAAGGAAATCTTCTTGGGGAGACGTTACATTTGAAGATGTCACATGTAATGTCTCTAGGTTATTATCTGAATATTGTATGGGGTTAGCGAGAATTTGACGGGTGACAGCACGCTCCATAAAACCCACATGAATGGGAATGACGCTAGCAAAGAAGGGTTGGAAATAATCTGCTGTCATTTCCTCCAAAGTATGCAAACCAGCAAAAGCAAAAGCAATTTTAGAATTCATTTGCAATAGTCCCCGCAGATAACCGAGGAAATTATCAGGAATTTTCCCTGCTGCAATTAATTCTTCGATTACCTCAAATTCATCAATAGCGATAATTAAACCCCGTAGAGACTTTGCATGCAAAGTCTCTACATGTAATTTCTCTACAACTTGTTTCAAATATCTTTCAAAAGTACGTTCAGGAAGCTTGAGCAACTTATCGTCATCGGGAGGTGGAATATTTACAGCTTCCGAAACAGCATCGCATATCGCCATCAACACTTCCCCAACTCCCTGGGAAATATTGCCAGCATTTAACATGTTGACATAAGTAACCTTTACACCCGAACCAATAGAGTTAGAAGCATTGCGTAAAATTGAAGTCTTACCCATGCGTCTGTGACCGTAAACTACCACAGACTGTAACTGCTCCCCCATCATCCATAACTCTTTAAGCTCCCTCATCACTTCTTCGCGTCCCACGAATTTTTCTCCGAGAACAGGATCGCCGATAATGTAGGGATTGCGGACGGGTTTAGTGATGGAAATTTCCCCAACTTCACCAGCAATTTGCAGTAAAGCTTTTTGCCAAGTTTCAGCTATCTCAATGATGAGTCCTCGTTCTGCTTCCGCTAGGGTTTGGGGATTATTAAGGATTTTGGTGAGTTCTCCTAAAGCACGGTTAAGTGTAAAAGAACGAGTTGCACGGGAGACACTAAGTTTTACAATTTGGGTATCTTCTACAACGCGATGCAAGCTAGAAATTGCCTGCCAAGTTTTTGGACGCAAAAGGTTTTCCTGAGAAGATTGTAGAGACATTACATGTAACCTCTCTACAGGGATACTGACAATATCATCAAAATGTTTTGCATTGTGAAAAACTGCAAGGTTTTGAGCAAGAGCGTACATTTCCTCGCCATAAAGGATAAGACGTACTGCTGCAAACGCTTCCTCTGCTTTGGCTGGTTCTTTTTCGTGGAGATACCAGAAACCAGCAGCAGCAGCACGGTTCGGGGTATCTAAACGTGTTTTTACTCTCATAGGAGGAGAAAATGGTTCTTTGAATTTTTTTGTTAAAGAAGCTGAAGCTAAACCAACTAATTTCCAATCAAAAGGTGCTTCAGCTAACTGAGAGATTCGGTAAATAATTTGTTCGGCAGGGGTATTAGCAAGTACTTGATTAACAGCTTTGATAACAGGGATAAATTGACAGGTATATGCAAGCAGTTGGTTAATGTTTTTCAAACCTATTTCCCAATCCTGTTGCAGCCATTTTCCTAAGCTAACAGAAAAAGAAGGTATGGGTAGTGAAGTAATGCGTAAAAAAACTAAGCTACTTTTTTGCAGGTATCGAATGTTGAAGAGTAAAGCAATAAACCAACTGTCTACACGGAAAACTCCCACGCCTAAAGCCACGCTATTTGTCACACCTAAAGCCATGCCTTGAGCCACGCTACTTGTCACGCCTAAAACAATGCTACCCATCATGCTATTTGACACGCTTAAACCCACGCCTAAAAACATCTCTGAAGGCACGCCACTTGCTATACCACTTTCCACGCTACTTGCTACGCTACTTGCCACACCAAAAGCCATGCCACTTGCCACGCCTACAGCCACGCCACTTGCAATGCTTCCAGGCACGGCAAAATTTACGCCAACTGCCACGCCTACTCCATTTCCCACGCCAATTGCCACGCCCCTTGCCACGCCACTTGCCACGCCACTTGCCACACCTAAAGCCAAGCCAATTGCCACGCCGCTTGCCACACCTAAAGCCAAGCCAAACCAATAAATTGGAAAACCTACTTGCTCTAGAAGTCCGCTAAAAGCTGTTGGTGTAACAACTGTTAATAGCAATCCTTGAACAAATAAATTACGCTGAATGGGATTTCGACGCAGCAGTCCCAATCCCTTGCGCCAACTCATTTTGCCCTTTTGAATATATCCACCTCCAAAAGTATCCAAATACCACCGCAAAGCTTGGGGAAAATAAAATACCCAATACAATAACCGTAGATAATCTAAGGGATTCCATAGAGAGAGGGGACGTTTGAGTTTTGGTGCTAAATCTAGGCGAGGTACGGGGGTTTCTTGGGTCATTTTTGCTTCTCTGCTATTCTGTGCAATCAACCACATCCACCCGGAAATCAATTTCCGGGCTAATAGCCAAAGTCCTCTGAAGAGGACTAGAAAAATCTTCAGCCCACTTGAGTGGACTTGGTTTATGAGCCTGGGATTTCAATCCTAGGCGGTTAGTAATACCAGTCGAGTCACACAAAACCTTCATCCCATCCCCTCCACATACCGTGCATAAATTCGATAACACATTTGCATGATTTCCTTGGGATAACCACCACAATTTGTAATAATTTGTGTAATTTCTGCTTCTGTAAACTGAATCGGATTATTCTGCAATCGATGACTTATAAAATCCCGAACTGTGACTTCATCCCACAATTTAATCTCTTCCTCAAGACAAATATTTTGAAACGGGGAAACCATACCAATATCATTACTGTCGGGAAAAAGTTTATCTAAGGAAGTAGAAGCAGCCACAACTAAACGCAAAGGTGCATCGTGTCCGTTCGCTAATCCCCTTAACTGTCCCCTCACCTGATTGGTAAAACCATCCCAAGTCATTTTCTCGATTTCATCAAGTAACAGCAGTAATGGGGGACGTTGTTTTTTTAAAGTCCTCGTCAAACGAATTCCTTTACACTCATCTATTCCGACTTCGGAACATAAAGCGTAGTAAAAATCCTCCTCGTCATAAACTTGACTCATGTCGAGATAAATTGCTTTACGGGGTGGAATTAATTTTGTTTCTGCTTGTTGAGAAATAGCCCAAAGTAGGGAAGACTTACCAATTTCTCTGGCACCAATCAGCGCTACACTACTTCCACTATTGAGGGTTTCAAATATTCGATTGAGTTCTTTGTGTCTACCAAAGAATTTGTTAGGGTTTTTGACTATTCCACTGCGAGGTATGAAGGGATTGGGAATGATTTGGTCAATTTTTGGCTTTGGAGAAGGAACTAAAAAATTTTGTTTAATATAATTTTTTTTTACATATAAAACTGGTTTCAGATGCTCTGGAATACCTTGGAGTTGAATTTCTACACAGCCAAAATTATACGCTTCCTCAATTCCACGATTTGCAGCTAAAGCTTTGTAAAAACCAACTGCAAACGCGATCGCTGCTTTATCCCCAATTTCATCATTCATCCCAATTACATAGGGAATATGTTGAGCGATCGCTTTTGCTTGAATCTCTGAATAGCAGGCATTTAGCAGCACGCAATTAACTTGCTCTAGTAATAGCTCAAACATTGCCGCTAAAGCATCAGCTTCTACAGGTTGAATTTGTCCTACTTCATCCTCAAAGCAAAGTTTGCCGTGATTCGTACCGTGACCAGAAAAATGTATAATTTGCGGCTCAATATCAAATATTGCTTGGGTAATATCCCCAACTCTCACTGATTCTCGCTGTTCTAGCTGATATTTTCCGCGCTCCTTAGCAATTTGCAATCTTTCTCTTATATCTCGTAATTCTTGCCCTAAACGCAACCGAGAAGCATCACTTGGATCGGCTGCTAAAAATAGTATTTTTACAGGAATATCACTATTCATTCAGGCAATAGTCTGAGTTTAATTACTGAGAAGTATTGTATACGATTCTCTTTTAATTGGATAATTTCATTGTGTGATTTCTTTTGAAGATGAAGAATCATCATCTTCAAAAGACAACACCTGCAAAAGTACTTAATTGTAGGGGGATTTGGGAAGTATCAAAGAATTTTCGATTATGGTATGATGCATAAGTCATATACTTTAGTAAGATTAATGCAAAAAGTTACTATTACTTTAGAAGATAGCGTCCTACAATTTGTAGATTCTCAGTCAGAAGGTAATCGTAGCGCTTACATAAATGCACTTTTAGCAGAATATCGTCGCCGTAGTTTAGAATCGCAAATGATTAGTGCTCTACAAGAAGATGCCCAAGATTCAGAGTATCAGGCTGAAATTGCCGCTTGGGATGATGTTGTAGGGGATGGAATTAATGCCTCAGAATAAACTCACTTATCGAAGAGGAGAAATTCGTTGGGTAAGACTCGATCCAACAGTGGGGGCTGAAGCGCAGAAAACACGCCCCTGCTTAATTGTACAAAATGATACTATGAACCAGTACGGGTTATTAACCATTGTTATGCCCTTCAGACCCGGGAGTAAGGAAGCTCCTTATGTTGTGAATGTGAAACCAACTTCTCGTAATGGATTAGACGCAGAACGTTTCATTGATGTGGGACAAATTCGTGCTGTAGATTATCGTCGTATTTTAGGTAAGGTTGGTGTATTGGAAGAAGAATACTGGGAATCTATTCACACTGCAATAAATATAGTTACTGGATTCGGATTGTGAAATTGTATAAATAATTAAAAATAAAATTACAAGTAATTAATATAATACTTTAACTGAGGCGGAGCCTCTGGGTTTTTTTCCCAGTCGGAGACTGGGAATTATGATGGGGTGGGGTAATTGGAGTTAAGGGAGCATCACATATTCTATATCCACATTTCTCTTTTATCATTTTGAATTGATCTAACCTTTCCTATTAATTTTTCAACCTTACATGCTAAACCCTGAAGACCATACAAATAAACACATGTTTCTTCTGGTTGAATTGTTGAGATCCTAATTTCTGCGCAATTGTCTGTTAACCGATAGATTGAGATAAATGCAGTAATTCTAATATCTTCAGAAAGTTCGTATTCTTCTTTAGAAAAAACAAATTCTTTTTCTAGGCTATTGCATATCGAGTTGAGTTTACTTTGATTTGGTAACTGTTCCCAGAATAAATAATCATAACTGCGATAACATGTCTTTTCTCCCACAAATTCTAATTTGGGGATGTTCCTGACTGTTATCATCTCAGCACTGTATTCAGTCATATTTTATTATTTTCGGTATGAGAATGGGAATTCTGTAAATAAGGTAATTTCTTTGATATGAAAATCAGATTTATTTATGGGACGTTCTAAATATAAATTTATCAGTAATAATCCACACTTTATTACCTGTACTGTTGTAAATTGGTTGCCAGTGTTTAGTCAGCCAAGGTTTGCTCAAGTTATTCTTGATTCGTTAAATTTCCTCATCAAAAACCAGCGCTTGTCTCTACATGCTTTTGTAATTATGGAAAATCATCTTCATTTAATCGCTTCGTCTCAAAAAAATTTGTCTAGGGAAATAGCTGCATTTAAGTCTTTTACTGCTCGTTCTATTATTGATAATTTGAAAGCTAGTAAAGGAGAATATTTGTTAAAACAGTTAAAGTTTCATAAAAAAGCATATAAAACTGACCAGGATTATCAACTTTGGCAGGAAGGTTCTCATCCAAAATTAATAGTGAGTAAGAATATGTTCGTCCAAACTTTGAAGTACATACATGATAATCCTGTAAAACGCGGTTATATTGATGAACCTGTACATTGGAGGTATTCTAGCTGTCGCAATTATATGGGTGTGGAGGGAATTTTAGATGTTGATGTGTTGGAGATATAAGTAAGTATTTTAACTGAGGCGGAGCCTCTGGGGTTTTTTTCCCAGTCGGAGACTGGGAATTATGATAATTGGAGTTAATCTCACACCGTTGCTGCTTCTGGAATTACTGCACCTTGCATTTTGGTAAATGCGTCTATGAGGGTATCTAGCTGTTTGGATGCTTTGACTACTCCTAAACCCCTGACTGTAACTTTTCCGGGTGAGTAAACGAAACGGTTAAGGAGAATTTGGGGCAGGTTATCTGCTAGCAGTTTCCAGGCTGGTTCTTCCATTGGAGTTTCCAGAATCACATGCTGTTTACCGTCTGGTTTGATGCGACTGAAACCGAGTTTTTTGGCTAATAGTTTCAATTCCATGATTCTAATTAATTGCTGTGCGGAACTGGGTATTGCACCGTATCTGTCTGTCCATTCTGCGGTTACTTGCACTAGTTCTTCCGATGTTTTGGCGGATGCGATCGCTCGATATGCGCTCATTTTCTGGTCGATGTCGGGAATATAATCTCCTGGTATAAATGCGGTTAGTTGTAGGTCTACTTGGGTATCATCGACTGTGGGTATTTCTTGTCCCCGGATTTCGTTGATGGCGTTTTCTAACATTTCCATGTATAGGTCGAAGCCGATTACGTCCATTTGTCCGGATTGTTCTGCTCCGAGGAGGTTACCGACTCCCCGTATTTCCATGTCTCTCATTGCGAGTTGATAACCGGAACCAAGGTTGGTAAATTCTTGAATGGCTCGGAGACGTTTGCGGGCTGCTTCTGATAGGCTGCGCTGTTTGGGGTAAAATAACCAGGCATGGGCTTGAATTCCGGCGCGTCCGACTCTTCCCCGTAGTTGGTAAAGTTGGGATAGTCCGAAGCGGTGCGCGTCTTCTATTAGGATGGTGTTGACCCGGGGGATATCTAAACCGGATTCGATGATGGTGGTACAGACTAAGATGTCTGCTTCCCCATTACTGAAGGAAAGCATGGTTGCTTCTAATTCGCTTTCATTCATCTGTCCGTGAGCGATCGCTATTCTGACTCCCGGTAACATTTCTCGGAGGTTCGCTGATTTTTCTTCGATGCCTTCTACCCGGGGAACTACGTAAAATATTTGTCCTCCCCGGTCAATTTCTTGGCGGATGGCGCTACGTATGGTTTCGTGATTCATTGGGGAGAGGTGAGTTTTAATTGCTCTCCTGGATGGTGGTGGTGTGGTAATTAAACTCATTTCCCGAATGCCGGAAAGAGACATATAAAGGGTTCTGGGAATGGGTGTTGCGGATAAAGTTAAAACATCAACTTCGGTTTTCAAGCTTTTAATTTTCTCTTTCTGATTCACCCCAAATCTTTGTTCTTCGTCTACTACCAGTAATCCTAATTCTTTAAATTCAACACTTTTTCCTAGAAGTTGATGGGTTCCCACGACTACATCTAGTTCCCCGGATTTTAATCTTTTCTGAATATTTCGTCTTTCTTCAGCAGTCCGAAAACGGTTGAGTAAACCGACGTGGATGGGATAGGGAGCAAATCTTTCTTTGATGGTGTGGTAATGCTGCTGAGTTAGGATAGTTGTTGGTGCTAAAAGTGCTACTTGCTTCCCGGCGGTAACGGCTTTGAATACAGCACGAATTGCTACTTCGGTTTTCCCGAAACCTACATCACCACATACCAATCGATCCATTGGGCGATCGCTTTCCATGTCCCGCTTCACATCCTGTACAGCCTTTAACTGGTCTGTGGTGGGTTGATAGGGGAAAGAATCTTCTAATTCTTGCTGCCAGGGCATATCCAAGGGATAAGAAAAACCATCTCGCTGCGATCGCGCGGCATATAGTTTCAGTAAATCTACTGCTAACTTTTTAATGGCTTTGCGGACTTTATTCTTGGTATTCTCCCAAGCCTTGGAGGTCATTTTATGCAGTTGGGGGACTTTCCCGTCTCGTTTGCGGTAGCGAGAAAGTGCTCCTACTTGGTCTGATGGTATTCTCAATAAACCATCGGCATATTGTACGACTAGATAATCCCTAGTTTCATCATTAATAGTTAAACTTTCTAACTTAATAAATTTACCAATCCCATGATTTCGGTGGACTACATAATCACCAGGACGCAGCTTATTAACATCAACTTTATTAGAAGCAGCTTTGCGACGTTTGCGGATGTAGCTAGGGGTCGCTAAAGAATGCTGTCCGTAGAACTCCTTATCGGTAATAATTGCAATCCGGAAGGTGGGGAGAACAAACCCTTCTAATTCTGCCAAACCCGAATACTTTAAAGCTACTGGAGTATGACTAATTTGTTGCTTCTCAATAGCTTGGTAATCCCGGGGATTAGGGATAAATTGAGCTGGACAGTCATGTTCCTGTAACAGAGATACAGAACGAGAAGGCTGTGCCGAAATTAACCACACCGAGAAATTGCGATCGCGTTCTTGACGGACTGTGTCGGCAATTTTGGCAAACTGGTGGGGGGTGACGGGTACGGGACGACTAGCTAGGTTGAGTCCTTCTTGAGCGCTAATTCCTGACTCATTAGCAACAGTTTCAACAATTTCTGATAAGTATATTTTTTTAAATATTGTTTTTAATTTTTCTATTTCTTTTAAGGAATCATCTAAGGAGCGATGGATTTTTGGCAGGGTAACAGTATTATCGTATGCGTCGGTTTCCTGAGCTTGCTGTATCAAGTATTGCCACTGCTCTTCGGAATTTTCTACCCACCGGGAACTATGGGCATGACATTGCTCTGGTTCATCAATAGCAATTAAAGTATTTTCAGGCAAATAATTATACAAACAAGCCGGTTTCTCGAAAGCCAAACCTAAGAAACGTCTGCTACCTTCAAATAACTCCGTAGCTTCTCCCGTTTCAGCATCTAAACCAATACTAGAGCTAATTTCCTGAAAATCGGGTCTCGCTTCTAAAGCTTGCTTAATAATTGGTGTGAAACTAGTAGGAGTTAAACTAATTTGTTCAATTCTATCTAAAGCAGAACGCTGGGTAGAAGGGTCAAATTCTCTAATTTGCTCAATGTCATCTCCAAACCACTCCAAACGCACCGGTAGTTCAGAAGATACCGGAAATACGTCTACAATATCTCCCCTACGACTCCACTGTCCCTCAGTTTCCACCAAAGAAACCCGTTCGTAACCTAAAGCAGCTAATTTTTGCCCCAACTCACCCAAACTAAACTCCATTCCCTTCCTCAGGGTCAGACATAAGGGTTTAAAAGCATCTACCTGGTGTATATGAGGTTGTAATGCTGCTTGTGTCGCAACCACTGCAATACCAGTATTAGTAGCGAAAGAACTATGGTTAATTTGTTGATGAGCTTTCTTCTCCTTTCCCCCCAGCAAATCAGCTAAAACCTGCATTTGACCCCATACCATCTCTAGCTCTGGGTCAAACGGTTCATAGGGAGAGGTCTCCGAGGTAGGATAAAAATATACTGTTTGCCATCCCATAGCCTCAAGCTGTGCAGTCCAACGTCCAGCCTCCTCTAATGTAGAGCAAACCACAAATAGATTTTTTTCTTGAGACTGTGCAAGAGCTGAAGCAACCAAACCCTTTGGAAAACGGGGAAGACCGTTTAACAGTAATTCTTTTTGCTTTTCTAACTTAGAATTAATTTCTGCGGTTAGAGTAGAACGTGCTAAACCGCGCACAATAGAAGAAAAAGCCATAAAAATTCTTCACGTCTGTAGAAAGTTTGATTAAAAATTAAGTTAAAGGCAAGAAATATAAGTTCTTACCTCAACTATTTTAAAGGTGTCAGCCAACTTCGGGGTCTTACCCCAGAATCATTAAATAGTAAAATATCGGTTAACGAAAAAAGTAGTTTATTTCTACGTAATACTATTAATACTATTGGGCAGCATTATATAGATAGAACATAAAACTGAAGTTCTGGCAATCATGACAGTTTTTTTTTAAAAAAAGAATAAATTTAGTAGAAATCTTTCTACAAGTGATACATTCTTGGAAATTAACCGAGTACTACCTATTTACATCCGAAACGACAATAGGAAGTAATCACATCACAAAACCTTATTTTTTTTAAACGAGTGCGTAACCCGAATTTCTAAAGACCATATATTCTAAAGACCATATATTCTAAAGAAAATATACTCTAAAGGCTATAACAATTATTTTGTCACCAGTCGAAAGTATAGTGAAAATATTATCAACATATTATCAACACCAAAATTACTATATTTTGTACTAAATTTTCTACTTTATACACACAGAGAGTTTCATGAAAACGTTTTTGATGATACACACCAAAGAATTTCCTAAAGGATTTACCCCGTACAATACAAAAGCCTGTATTTAACGGCAATTCTGACAATGACGCCAACCACCGAAATTTTGATAATCGTTTTATTAATATTGGCTAATTCTGTTTTCGTGATGTCAGAGTTGGCAATAATTTCAGCTAGAAAGACTCGCTTGCAGCAGCTAGTAGAACGCGGAGATATCAAAGCTAGAGTTGCTTTGCAGCTAGCTTCCAACCCTAATCAATTTTTAGCTACTGTTCAAATCGGTATTACCTTACTTGCCATTATTTCTGGGGCTTTCGGGGAATCAATAATTTCCAAAAGACTACTACCGATTATTGAGATTATACCCGGAATTCAACTGCGAGCAGAAGCGATCGCTTCTGTCTTAGCTATTTTGATTATTACTTACTTGACTTTAATAGTTGGCGAGTTAGTACCCAAGAGATTGGCATTAAATCACCCAGAGTCAATTGCCAATTTTATTGCTATACCGATGCAATTACTGGCAAAATTAGCTTCACCCCTCGTATATGTTTTAGATGTTTCTACGGAAGCAGCCTTGCGAGTATTGGGTGTGAAACCATCCACTGAACCCCACGTTACAGAAGAAGAAATCAAAGTTTTAATGGAGCAGGGAACCGAGGAAGGTACCTTTGAGGAAGCAGAACAGGATATGGTTAGAAGGGTATTTCGCTTGGATGATATCCCTGTTACCATCCTAATGACACCACGTCTGGAGATAGAATGGTTAAATTTAGACGATACATTCGCCGAAAACCGTCACAAAATTATTGATAACAATTATTCTCGCTATCCAGTATCTCAAGGAGAACTGGACAATTTTTTAGGAATTGTGAGCGTCACTGATTTATTAGCTCAGAGCTTTCGTGGTGAAAAAATAGATTTGACTGCAAAATTACAGCAACCAATTTTTCTACCAGAAAATACTCGCGGTTTAAGAGTACTAGAACTATTTAAGCAGACTGGAACCCACATTGCTTTAGTAGTGGACGAATATGGGGTAATTCAAGGACTTGTCACCCTAAATGATGTGATGACCGAAATTGTCGGGGATCTTCCTACGATTGATGATGAAGATGAAGCTGAGCAAGCTATAGAAAGAGAAGATGGTACTTGGTTAGTAGATGGAATGTTAGGAATAGATGACTTTTGCGAAATTTTCAACATTCAAATTCATGAAATTTTCCCTGGAGAACATGGTAGCTATCAAACTGTAAGTGGTTTTGTGATGAGTCAGTTAGAACGCATTCCCACAGCTACAGACAGATTTGAGTGGGAAGGAATGGGTTTTGAAGTTATGAATATGGATGGAAATCGGGTTGATAAAATACTGGTGATTCCCAAGGTTGAGGATGATTCTAAAGATGATCAGGGTTCTTTGGAAGATGGGAAGTGAATATAATACGGTTTGGATAAGTACATTTTTACTTATATTTGAAGAATTGAAGAATTGAAGAATTGAAGAATTGGGGTAGATTACCCCGAACCCCCTTGAGAATGTAGTAGCAGGTAAGTGGGAAAGATTTTTGAGAGATTGTAAGTAATTACGAATGAGTAAAAAAGATAGTTAACTACTCTTATCCCGCTCTAAGAATACCGAAAAAGGCTTTGTTGGGTTGAGGAACGTCAGTCGCTACCCTCCAATGCCGGAATTGTTTCGGTCAAAAAAGGCTGATAACCATTGTCTGGTATAGCTTCTAATTTTATTCAGCAAGCCCTATTTAATGATATTTTAGGTAACGATGTATATTTTTAAGACACGATCGTGAATCATCAAGAGGCTAAAAAGCACCAGGAAAATTTCAAAGCTTTGCAGAGGGAGGATCGATTTGTCAAGATTAGTGAGCGAGAAGATCGGTGCGATCTAAATATTGATGTCTGGGCTGCTTTGTGTAAAAATCAGTTCTTGCAAACCTGGAAAGGAGTAGTTTTGCAAACAGGGGTTACAGAATTAGGGATCTTCCCTATGCTGTTAAACGAACTTAAACCGAAAACCATAATCGAGCTAGGAACCTATAGTGGTGGTAATGCACTCTGGCTAGCAGATCATCTAGAAATCTTTGGGATTGAAGGTCGGGTATACTCAGTTGATATCGATCCTTCGTTGATAGATAATCGAGTTAAGGACGATCCGCGAATATCTTTCTTGACAGGAGATTGTTTTCAAATTGAGAAAATCTTTACCCTAGAGTTGTTGGCTAGTTTACCTCATCCTTGGTTAATCATTGACGATGCCCATGTTAACCTCAGTGGTATCCTTAATTTTTTCCATAATAGTGGTTTGCAAGCTGGTGATTATATTGTAGTTGAGGATACCAATCCCCTAATGTGGGAATACTGGATAAATGAGAGAGGTTGGAGTGCTAAGGAAGAAGTAGAAGGAGGTCCCTATCATCTGATTAATGATTTGAGGGAGTGGCTTCTAAAGCATGAAAATGAATATCTAATTGACACCCATTACCAAGATATGTACGGCTATAACGTCACAAAACACTGGAATGCTTTCATTAAGTGTGTTTCTCCTCAACAGCGATAACGTAAAGAATTATCCAGATTTTCTTGTTTATCTGTATCTATTTGAAAACCGCAATTTTCACAATTAAAAACTCGTTCTCCTAAAGATAAAAATTCTTTTTTATGCGGGAGCATCCTATTTTGCAAATTGACCAAAATATTGGTTGTCATTGCGTTCATCGAAGATGTTCTCGCAGAGTATGTAGCGCAGCAGAATGTTCGCGTAGCGTTCCCAGAGGGTAGCAATCGCAAAGTCTAGCTGTGCGATTGCTTCTCTTGTCGGAGACGTTACACGTTTACGTAGTATAGCGATAGCTAACGCTTCATTACATTACGTGAGCGCTATCGCGCACGCTACGCGTTTGCGGAGCATAGCGCTAGCTAACGCAATGACAAAACATGTTTTTACACATTTGGG
>JBHJJE010000012.1:0-9921 GCA_050042865.1 Mastigocoleus sp. | reverse complement strand
GCTCATACTTTAAACCAAGTAAGCGCTGTGCTTCTTTAGGATTCGCTTCAATATACTCTAATACGTTACTCATAAAACTCTGATAAAACACCCTTTTATATTATTTTATCAGAGTTAAATTATTTCTCGGAGATGTCTATTATATGTTTTTACACATTTGGGATGCTCCCGATTAAGACATACAGTGGTAATAGAAGAACATGTTCTTAAATATTTTGAGTATTCTCCTTTCTATTTAACAAAAAGTAATTCAATTTACCAAAATTCAGTATTAATTGCATATACTAGCTTTCTCTTTACCTTTTACTAAAGCAAATGTCTCCATGTTTAGAATTTATATATTTCTGACAATAATTTTCAGAATCAATATTATTGTAATTAATTACCTATTAGATAGTTAAGAAATTTTAAACGTCTATTATTAAAATCATTTACCTGTATCTCATCCTCTGACAAAAAAAGGTTATTGAATAAAAGTAGAGTATTCAAGACAATTGCGATTATAAGTAAGCAAAAAATCATTTGTAAGTTATTTGTATCTAATATAACCATTCAACTTTCATAAGTCATTAGTTGTAATCATTTGTTTTAATCTATTATTAGGTATAATAACCAACTGACAGAATATAATTGTAAACGTCAAAACATTATATATACATATATACTTATTACCTGCTACACTGAAAGCTACTATTTAGACTTATGAGGGGTCTAACTCTTAGTTGTTTCTAGAAATACATTTTAAGTATTTTCACTTAACAAGATAAATATTGATTGTCAATATCTCGCAAATAAGCTTTTAGATAAACACATTTAATAAAAGGCAAAAAATTGTATTTATATAAATAGATAATTTCATAACATGAGTTTTATCAATAGCAAGAATAGTGTGATTTGAATTGTTGATGATAGTATTGCTCCCGACTAGGTTATGGGAATGAATAAGCAGCTAGACCGACTTTTTTCAAAGTTTTCATCTAAGTCAGGATTACTTCGTCGTACAGCGACAAAACCTGCGGTGACAGATATTACTCCTCGGTCAAAACAACTCTTGAGTCGTGAATACAAAGAGTTAGTATCTGCCTTAAGCCTGACAATTTGTATTTTTATTCTACGTTCTGCTGGATTGTTTCAAGGAATAGAGCTAGCTGCTTTGGACAAGTTTTTTCAACTACGTCCCCAGCAACCACCAAATGACAGGATTACAATAATCGAAATTGATGAATTATCTTTAAGAGAATTAGGTTCTTGGCCCATAGCTGATGAAAATATTGCAGAATTATTAGAAACAATTAAGAAGTATGAACCAAGAGCTATTGGTTTAGATATATATAGAGACTTACCTGTAGAACCTGGTACCCAGCGTTTAGAAAATGTTTATAAAAACACTGATAATTTAATTGGAATTGAACTTCTCTCTAAAAATCAGAATGCTAGTGTTAAACCACCTTCAGCGCTGAAACGAAAAAATCAAGTTGGTTTTAATAATATTGTTGTTGACACTGATGGAAAAGTTCGCCGCAGTTTACTTTATTCTCATGATGATAATCAACGTATTTATGAGAGTTTTGCTCTCAAATTAGCTTTACTATATCTAAAATTGGAAGGAAAAGGTATTTCCCCAAAAAAAGCCTCAATTAACCCGAAATATCTCCAGCTCGATAAGTCAGTATTTCCTAGTCTGGAGCCAAATTATGGTGGTTATGTGGGTGTGAATAATGGTGGTTATCAAATTCTAGTTAATTATCCTAAACCCGGATGTAAGAAAGCATTACCTGCAAACGCACAAATATCAACAATACAAAGATATTGTACTTTCCGTCGCATACCTTTGAGAAAGATATTAAAAGATAAAAAGATACAGGATACACAGATACAGGAGAGTTGGTTCAAAGACAAAATAGTTTTAATTGGTTCTACTGCTAATAGCTTAGGAGACTCGTTTTTTACTCCTCACTCCAGTAATTTATTTGGTTTGGAGCCTAAAAAATTTACAGGAATCGAAATTCAGGCTTACTTTATTAGCAGTTTACTACAATCTGTTTTGGAAAATAGACCTCCTTTAAAAGTCTGGTCTGATGCAATTGAGTATCTATGGATTTTCTTCTGGAGTTGTATTGGTAGTTTTCTCAAAAGTCGAGTCCGAAATACGTATCAGAGTTTTTCTTGGGTAATCACTTTTTGCTTATTGCTAGTTGGTGGTGCATATATTGTTTTTTTGAGGGGTTGGTGGATACCCCTGATACCACCTTTAATTAGTCTTTCAGGTGGAGCGATCGCTATTGCTTACCAGATTGCTCATATGCAAGAAGAGTTGAAGCGTTCTAAAGAGTTTCTTGAACAAATTATTAATACTATACCCGATCCAGTTTATGTAAAAGATAATAAAAACCGATGGACTGTTCTCAATACTGCTTTCTGTCAATTTATTGGTCATCCTAAAACAGCTTTGATTGATAAAAGCGATCGAGATTTTTTCCCTATTGAAGAACTTAAAATTTTCCAAAAACAAGATAAATTAGTCTTTATAACTCGTCAGCCTCATGAAAATGAGGAGAAGTTTACTAATGCACAAGGCTTCACTCACTTAATTGCTACTAAGCGATCGCTACATCAAGATGCTGCGGGCAATTATTTTTTGGTAGGAATAATTCGCGATATTACCAAACGTAAACAAAGAGAAGAAGAGTTAAAGCTCAGAGCTGATGAATTATTTCGTCGCAATACCGAACTAAAGTCTACGAAAGACAACCTTCATTATTTAGCCTACCATGACCCCTTGACGGGTTTACCCAACCGTAAATTTTTTCTCGAACAACTTGCTGAATCTATAAACTGGGCAAAAACCAATAACTTATTAATTGGATTGCTGTTTATCGACCTAGATGGTTTTAAGCAAGTCAATGATACTTTAGGTCATGAAATTGGCGATCGCTTACTAGTAACTGTTGCTCAACGCTTTATTAATTGCTTACGTGGTAGCGATACTGTTGCTCGTCTAGCTGGAGATGAATTTACTGTAATTCTTCGTGCGATACCTAAAATAGATGTTGCAACTAGAGTTGCTCAAAAAATTCTGAAAGCTGTAGCGGAACCAATCATTTTAGAGGGAAACAGTATTACTGTCTCTGCAAGTATCGGTATTAGTATTTATCCACTCAACTCCCAAGAAAGCGAAACCTTAATCAAACAAGCTGACAGTGCTATGTATCGGGCAAAACATCTAGGTAAAAGCCGTTATGAAATCGCTTAATTTTTTACTTTAACTAGATATATACGACTAAGTGTCTCCAGCAATATTTCTTGCAAAAAGCCAGAAAGTGAATACTATTAGACCTTTAATTTTCTCCCTAAACCTTAAGGCTGGGGTGATAAATAGTTAATCAAGAATTATTGATATGTGTAGATTACCAAAAATATCCAGGAAATATTCTGGAATGGACTCATATGTTTTTGTATTCCCATATACAAAGATTAAGATTTTATTAAAAACAGTATTTACACTCAGAGTAAAGACAATATATGTAATAATGCTTTATAAAAGTAAATTTGTGTAAATAAAGTTCAAAGAATATTTCAATTTTGAAACAATATTTTTCTATGGATTACTACTGAATTTAGTTAAAAACCTTACTAATCGGGTATTTGTATCATGATGAACACTGAATATATACTTAACAGTATTAAGATAATGTGAAGTCTTTAAAAAGATTATCGAGAAAATGCTTAGAAGTTATTTGCTTATACATAGATATATATAACCTCAGATGGATGTAAAGATTAGTGCATAAGCTTTATTACTTACATATAAATTGTTAAGTTTCGCTGTTCTAAGTATATTTATGTATACTCAACATTCACTGAATTAATTCTTAATTTTTTAGAAAATTGATTTTGAATGGATTGTTGAATATAGTTCCCAAACTTATTAAAGAATTGTGGTGAAAAGCATTTATTAGTTCTTGATTATTAAAGTCCTTGGGAAAGGCAAATAAAAGATGTTGATAGCAAATAGATTAAGAAGTGCCGGTGTAATTTTCCTAGTTTTAGGAGCGCATTTAATTATTCCTAAGATATCTGAGGTAACCTCAAATTTTCATCAGATAGTTTCTCATAGAGACCGCGCGATCGCTGTAGAGTCTGTTGTCAAAGATTTGAATAAATCTACGAGAGATAAAGATAGTTCAGATGCTAATGAGTTTCGACCTCCTAATAACGGAGGTTTCGATAGTGATTATGGTAGCGGTACCCGGTAAAGTTGAGTTCAACGCCGCTTTTGCTAATATTCTGGTACTATGAGTGGCAGAATGCAGATATTTATTTAAATAATTGTAAATAATTATATTGATTTATTATTACAAATAATTACCAGTACTTATGGGTAACTATTCTTCCTGTCTTTGAATTACAGATGATTTCCACCAAGTTTGGTCTTGTATCATTGTATGTACTTGCCATTTAGGATCGGTCTGTTGGAAATCTAGGCGATAATGACCGCCCCTGCTTTCAGTTCTGAAGATAGCGCTTTTTAGGAGCAAGTAAGCGATATCCAGCAGATTTTGAGTTTCCGCCCAAAGTTGTAAGGCTTTCTCTTCATGTCCGGGAAAATTCAGTTTAACTGATTCTGAGGGACTTAGGTTGGATAGAAATTTAGTTAAGGGCAAAGTAGAAAAATTTCTTTGCCAAGATTCAATTTGTGTGATCGCCTCTGCCATTTGAGATTCCTCTCGACAAATACCTGCACTCTTCCAGACTACACGAGGAATGTTTTGACGTATAAATTCTATAGTTTTTTGTTGAGAATTCCATTCTTGGGAACTCAACTTAAATTCTTGGTTAGAAATTGAATTTTCCTCTATGTCATCAGTCTGATCTACTAGCTCAATATTTTCCATTTGAGCGCCAAACACAATACATTCTAGTAAGGAGTTGCTAGCAAGGCGATTTGCTCCATGTACCCCCGTACTTGCATTCTCTCCCACTGCATAAAGTCCGGGTATTGAGGTTTTATTCTGTTGGTCTGTGAGTATACCCCCCATCCAGTAATGGGCAGCAGGAGCGACAGGAATGGGCTGAGAAAAGACATCAATCCCGCAACTCTGGGTCACTTTGATGATATTGGGGAAGCGCTGGCGAATTTTATCAACTTCTATAGGACGCATATCTAGCCAGACATTAGCATTACTCAAGTCCGGTGCTGTATTTTGGAGATGTTTAAAAATTGCTCTAGAAACTATATCTCTCGGAGCAAGTTCTCCGGACGGATGATATTCAAAGGTGAAACGCTCCCCTCGGTCGTCAATTAGATGTGCTCCCTCACCACGTACAGCTTCACTAATTAAAAAACGGTTCGCACCAGGTTGAGTTAAAGCAGTAGGATGAAACTGCATGAATTCCAGGTCTCTTAAAACTGCCCCACAGCGCCAAGCAATAGCCACACCATCACCTGTACTAACAGCTGGATTAGTTGTTTGAGCAAATACTTGCCCACCTCCACCGGTGGCTAAAACAACCGCTCTAGCTTTTATCCATCTAATCTGATTTTGGTAAAATAAACTAATTCCTCGAATACAATTTTCCTGAGAATCTAGCCATAAATCTAAAGCTAAAGCCTGTTGAATTATTTGAATATGAGAACGGCGTAAAACCTGTGCCGTTAAGGTTGTAATTACTTCTCTTCCTGTAGTATCTGCTGCATGAAGAACTCGATTTCGGGAGTGAGCAGCTTCTAAAGTCAGAGCTAAGCGATCGCCGTGTCTATCAAAAGCTACTCCTAAGTTTACTAAAGCTTTGATAGATGATGGTGCTTGCCCAGCTAGAAAATTAACTGCATCAATATCACATAGACCAACACCAGCACGTAGAGTATCTTCAACATGCAGTATGGGGGAATCATCCCCAGAAACTGCTGCTGCAATTCCTCCCTGTGCCCAATCGCTAGCAGATAAGGAGATGGTTTCTTTAGTAATTAATCCTATTTTGAGATTTTCCGGCAAGCACAGCGCCGTATAAAGTCCAGCTGCACCTGCACCAACAACTAAAACATCAAAATAACTGGGAATATCTAGCAAAGTCAATATAAGGAGCCGGTGGTAAAGGGAGAAAGTAAAATAGTTGCAGATGTAGGGTATGCCAGAAATCTAGAAATAGAAACCATAGCTAAGAAGTCAGATAGATAAAATCTGAGCTTTATAGTCCTCTTGTCTCAATCTATTTACTTTCATGGTTATTATCATATAGATAAATAGACACTTCCCAAACTTCACCAAGCTCTACATCTGCAATACTCGTCATTATTGAGCAAACTAAACTAAGACTCAACAAATTAAGACTCAGAAAATTCAGACTCAACAAACTAAGAATCAGCTAATGAAACTAACAAGTTAGTTATTGTCTTCGTATCCATTCGTATCCATATGTTGCACTCACAAAAGATTAAATGAGTAAAGTAAGCTCTGAGTCAACTTAAAAAAATAATTGAGATATCAAAACCTAGTCTCCAGATACTCTCAAGGAAATAACTTATATGGACACATATCGAAAACAATTATCGATAAATACCGTTGTTAAACCGGTCAGCTCCTTCATTAAAAAATGCTTCTGCCTTAGTAACTGTAAAATCTTCTAGATGAGATTCCAGCAAACTTCTCTGACGCTTACTCAAACCCTTTATTTCCAGAGCATCTTCTACCTTTTCGTAAGGGGCATTAACTATCACCTTACGGGCTAATGTTGGATAAAACCCAGGGAATTGCTGAAAAGCTCTTACATTAGTATTATTTAAATCAATCTTATCACCATAAACATCTGGTAGTTTTGCATCTGCTCTGTTAGCCAGTATATGGACTGAATGCAAACTAATATGACTGACATTCTGAGTCACATTATGAAAGTTAGCCGCATATACAGGCTTTGCAAATGAAAGCCAAGCTAAGGACGCTATTAGTAAGCTAAACGCCATTAAAAAACTAGCCAATTTTTTCACAATTTTTTACCTCTTTCCATCGAACTAAAATGGTATTTCTTCAGCGGACGGTTTCTAAGCTATGGGCAGACAACATTTACCATGCAGTAAATAGCGATGATTTTAGCTGTACTGTTTGTACTCTTTATATAGGTAGCTAGCCCGTACCCCAGAAACTGTGATTGAATTTTAATCAGCAACTTAACTACTGAATCAACACAACACCTCATCAAGAACTAATATACAGCGTATTAATATCTACAATAATTGCAGTCAATGGACTGTAACTGATCTTTGTAAAAAAAAATTATAAGTTTTGGAAGAATTTAGGGCTGTTTGAAGCTGTTCCCCGGTCAATTCAGGCAAGGGAAAATGACCTATCTGACAGAATATGTAAAGAATATGTGAAGAATAATTTCAGGGGAAAGAAATATAAAAAAAATTTTCCCCTATTAAATATGTTTTATATTTCTGCTTGATGGTGAAAACGTCAACTCTTTTCTCTGTCAACTTCCTCAACTTCTTCTGCTCCCTATCCTTACCCTTATCAGGTAATTTTCGGTTGGTTGAGTACTAAGCCAGAGAATTAGTTTAAGCCCATGCAGCAGCTATTAAAAATAGACTATCTACTAAAATTGTACTTAACACTGCTCCACTAAAGGCATACCAGTGATTTTGACGCTTCAATAAAGGTAAAATTCCTAATACTAGTAAGAAAATTGCTAGAAATATTGCCCAATTCTGACACCACGGATTTTGAACTTGAGCAACTGCACTATGTAAAATCGGCGGTACTAAGTCTGGTTTAACTCTCATAATTAAGCGCCAGTGAGGAGTTAAACCTGCCAAATAAAAATATATATCTGTAACTACCGTACCTAACAAAGAACCTAAATAAAACCAGTTACCAATCTTTCCCCAACCTCTACATATGCACCAGATTGCAAAAGGTAAACCTATAGACTCTACAGGTAAGTGCAGTAATGGTTCCCATCGCAACCAACCCCAATATATAGAACCTGCAAACCAACTCCAGCTAAAACCTAAAATTAAATCTCCCCAAATTTGAGTTTTTGGACGTGACATTAACGAAAATCCCAGCCATACCCAAAATCCCGTAAAAAATAAACTTAACCACGGCAGCGATCGCACGAGTGGTGCTTCTACAAATACCGGTACTGATACCAGAAATACTGCTGCTGCAAATACTAACCATTTTTGCTGTAGATGCACCAAAGAAAAATTATTAGATAGCAAGACTTTACTCACTACCTTTTCTTGAGAATTTTGATAGACCATGGATTCAGAGGCAGAAAAAGAGTTGGGCACAAAGGGGTTATTAAACAAGATTATTAAAAACTGTTACTTAAATTCATCTAATTTAAGATATCACAATACAGAATCCCCTGGGGGGGCATATACAATCCTACAGTCAATTATGTTTTAGGTAATTTGATTAGTAAAAAGCTGATATTTTTTTCAAAAAAATGTAATATTTGCCTATAAAAATTATTAATGAGGGTTTATGATGACACAAATTGATTTGATAGACATTTATTTTATAAACATATATATGAATGTATAAAGCTGCTCTGGATTAGCTAAAAGCAGTTAGTAAGCTAAAAATAAGAATAATAGGGCTAAATTGTAGCAAAAAGGCTCAAATTTGATTGTTCGGAATCAAATTTCACCATCATCAGGCTAGTACTAACACTTTTTTGACGGTTTTTCCTGTAAGTATGTGAAAACAGCTGGATCTGTAATCGCAAGATTGAGAACTTCTAAGGTCTCAATCAAAGTAATGATTTTATATATTGAAAAATTTAGACCAAGAATTTAGACTAAAAATTAAGTGGATCTGTTAATGAGTATTTCTAAACGTACATTATTTCCAGCATTGATGGTTTTATCTACTGTTTTCTCAGTAGCATTTTCACCTTTATTAGTGATTGCAGAAGCACCATCTCGAGTACCAACAGCAATTGAAACGCAATTAAATGTCTGGCAAGCTATTGTTTTAGGCTTTGTACAGGGTGCTACAGAATTTTTACCAATTAGTTCCACCGCTCACCTTAAAGCCGTTCCGGTAGCTCTACAGTGGGGAGACCCAGGAGTTGCTTTTACTGCGGTGATTCAGTTGGGAAGTATTGCTGCGGTGCTATGGTATTTTTGGGGAGATATAACCCAGGTTCTCAAAGGTGCAATCAGCGCGATCGCTCGTAAGGATTATCAAGATAATAATTTCCGCATCGCTCTAGGTATTGCAATTGGTACATTACCGATTGTAATTCTGGGGTTATTGATCAAAATAGTATTTCGAGAATTTTATGATAATAACGTTAGAAGTATGATGATGATTGCGATCGTGTCTATCATCATGGCTTTACTGATGGGATTAGCTGAAAAAATTGGACAGAGAAAACGGGGTTTCGATAAACTGGGGATGGAAGATGGGATAATTATGGGTTTTGCCCAAGCTTTAGCATTAGCACCTGGAGCATCCCGTTCTGGTTCAACCCTTACAGGTGGTTTATTTATTGGTTTAGAAAGAGAAACTGCGGCGAGGTTTTCTTTTCTATTGGGTATTCCCGCTATTACTTTATCAGGACTCGTCGAGCTGAAAGATTTACTCAGTGGTGGAATTGGTGACTCTGGAATGCTGACTCTAATTGCAGGAGTTCTCTCATCAGCAATATTTTCCTATTTAGCGATCGCTTGGTTAATTAATTTTTTAAAAACCAGGAGCACCTGGGTATTTGTTTGGTATCGCCTAATATTCGGTATTCTGATACTAGCAGGAATCTTTACAGGTTTTTTACCAAATAGTTAATATTTTAGGACTTACGCATTGACAGAGAAAGCAAAATAACAGGTATTGTTTTCAAGTCTTAGAGGCAGATTTTTAAATCATACTTTTAGTGTTCGCCAAAAGTAACAGTGATATTTAAAAGCTTGAA
>JBHJJE010000011.1:0-69959 GCA_050042865.1 Mastigocoleus sp. | reverse complement strand
CGCTAGCCTCTCCCTTTGGGAGAAGACCACAATGAAAGCGCTTTTTCAAAGCGCTAGGGAATGCGCACCAAGAGAGAGGGAGAAAAATCTGATAGTTGTATTAGATGCGGAAATTGAGTAATTTAATTTTTGGATGTCCCTTAGTTTAATTAAAAATTTACCTAAAAATCTATAGATATCATAGAAATAGTTAATAAATTGATTTTTAATAATTGGTTTTTTTTGCTTTTACATTGCTCCTTTAAATGTCCACTTCATTATTTAGCAAGAGAAATACCTAAGCTTAATGTAGTCCGCATAGTTCAATAGTTTATTTATACAGTTTTAATTTATATATTAAATTAATCTTGACTAATTTTGTAACAAATTGTTTTGGTTAACTGTCTAGCTTGACTTATCTTTCTAGTTGAGAGAAACTTACATGAAGGTGATGTGTTCACTCAGGTTTAAAATAATTTTTGTAAACTTTCTGAGATATTTGTTGCTAGAAATGGAACATTAGTTAACTAGGTGGCAGTTTTACACACCCTGATTTTTTACCTGAATGCTTAGTTACTGCTGGTTTTATTTGCTTGTTACCTCTTGATTAGGGAAGCGTAGTTAATTGTTAATTGAATGGTTGACTCAAAGTATGGAAACATTAGAGTTCATTATTTATCCAGATGGTCGAGTGCAAGAGAAAGTAACGGGAATAGTGGGTTCCTCTTGTGCTGAGGTAACAGCAGCAATAGAGGAGCAGTTGGGATTAGTTATTACTCATCAGCCAACGTCAGAATATTTCGCTAACAATACGCAGCACTCTCATACGGCGAACACCCAGTCTACGTTTAGCGACTGGTAAGTCTTTCAACTTCAATCCAATATAATTTCGATAAAATTCCAAGCACTATGTCACACTTTAGCCAAATTAAGACTGAAATTCGTAATTTTGAATCTCTCAAAGATGCCCTTACAGATTTAGGAATTGACTGGAAAGAAGGTCCTTGTGATGTAAGAGGTTATCGCGGTCAAACTCATGCTGCGGAAATTGCTATAGAGCAAACAAACGGGTATGATGTTGGCTTTAAATGGAATGGTAAAGAGTATGAATTAGTTGCCGATTTACAGTATTGGCAGCAAAACTTATCTGTAGAAGGATTTGTACGTCAGATTACTCAGCGCTATGCTTACCGTAGTGTTCTGAAAGAAACTGTAAAGGCTGGCTTTGAAGTTGCAGAGCAGCAACATCAGAAAGATGGCTCCATTCGTCTTGTAGTGCAGCGCTGGAGTGCTTAATGTCTGATTCTATGCAACCAGCCGGTGGAGAGGAGGATTTTCCTTCTGGTCTAGAACCTGAGTTAGGTGGCTATTTACGTCATGACAATCAAGACCGTTCTGGTTTGGAGCCAGAGCTAGGTGGTAGTATACGTCAACGGGGTGTTTACGTTGACGAAATTACCTGTATTGGTTGTAAGTACTGTGCTCATGTTGCTCAAAATACTTTTTACATAGAACAAGATTATGGGCGATCGCGCGTAGTTCGTCAAGATGGTGACTCTGAAGAAATTATTCAAGAAGCAATTGATACTTGTCCAGTTGATTGTATTCATTGGATGGATTATACAGAACTGAAGAAGTTGGAAGAAGAGCGTAAGTATCAGGTTGTACCTATAGCCGGTTTTCCTGTTAGTCGTGCTGTTCTATCTACTGCCAAGCGACGTAGGAAGCAGAGTATGAAAAAGAGGAAGCAGAAATAGATTTTATCTATCAACTAAATATCAACTTATTCTTTGACAAAAAATAATAAAATACTGGATGGACTGCATATTGCAGTCCATTTTATATTATTGATAACCTATTTTAAAGTTTTGCTTTTCTCAGATGAAAATCTGAAATCCTTATAAGATAAATAATCGGACAGAAATATTTACACATTATTTTTTAGACTGGATAAGGGTTTAAGGTAAAAGTTTTGTAATTAATTGTGTCTTACTACTTAATTCCCATACTTGTTATAAAGCCATAAATTCATTCCCAGTCTAAGGTTTAAATTAAGATTGAAATATATTAAATACATATTTTGATTTCCGTTGTTAGAGAGTTAATTAACGGTAACAAAGTAGGAATAAATGATGATGATTTTGTTAAGCTTCAAACATAAAAGCTGGTATCTAATCTGTACCAGCTTTTATGATTCTTCTATTCAAGAACAAAAGCAACTCAACTAATCAATCAGTTTCAGGAAAAGCTTGTACTTTACCACTAGGACTAAAAACAGCTCTAATTCTGGTATTTTGACCATTCTTACTGGGACTTACAAAAGTTTCTCCAATTGGAGGCATACCGGTAGAGCTAAAGTACTCTCTTGCAGCCCCTCCTAAAGGTAATATTTGCTCAATTGTTCCATCAACGCCAACTGTTAAACTATACTCTAACGTCTGTTTTAATCCAGCAGGTGGTCGCCAGCGTTTCTTAAGGTATTGTCTAACTTGTGCCACCTGATTTGTATCAAATAGAGTACTGTCACCTGTTGCAACTTTAGGAGAACTTGCAGCTTTCGGGGTATTCGCGCTGCTATTTTGTCTCCTTATTTCTCTGATTAATGCTGAAGTTTTACTATCTGTTGCAATAGAAGATGGAGTTATGCCAGAGTTTGTCGAAATATCAGGAAGTTTCGGAGGTTGAGTGTCTAGAGTCGAAGAATTTGGAATCACTGGAAGACTCCCTGGTTTTGTCTTCAAACCTCCGGCTGAAAAATTGGAACCAGAATTATTTTTATTATTAGATTGAATAGTAATTGCAGGAGATTCGCTATTTTTTTGCAAATTTGGTGATGAAGGTGAATTACCTATACTTCCTCCTGGCGATTTCAAAATATCTTCGGAAGATAGAGGAGGTTTGGCAGAAGTTATGATTTGGGAAGATGATTGTTGTTTACTACTATTGCCAGCATTAGGAAAAGTTGTCTTTGGTGAGGCTGATACAGTATTTGGAGCAGGAATAGCTGGTGGTGTAGAGAATGAATTTAGCGAGGTATTCGGTAAAGCTGTTGGAGATACTAAAGGCTGTGTCCCTAAGATACCCGATGATGCATTAGTCGGTATAGGAGAAGGTGAAATCTCTAAATCTTGTGAAATATTTGGTTGACTAGCAACAGTTTCTGGTGCGGAAGAGGTTTTGCTAGCAACACTATCTTGCTGACGGATGCGATTAGCATATTGCCAGGTTAAAGGAGCTAAACCTAATGCTGCAACAACAACTGCTGCGGCTGGTATCCAAGTTAAAATGGGAAATGTTCCCTTATTATCAATTACTGGTGGTAAGCTTATGGCTTCTGCAGAATACTCTTCTAAGGCAGATGCTAAATCAAATAATTGCAGTTGACTCAGATAAATCGAGGAACCTGATGTAGCGTTCGCTAGAGAACCTAAGAATAATTGATGATTGAGCTGAGTCGTAGGCTGTAAAAATATACCTGCTACTGGTTTCTGAGGAAAGCCAGTATTGAAGGCATGATTAGTTACATTTGAATCGCCAACTTTCTGTGAATGTTCTTGACGATCATCTTGAATTGTATCTTGGGGAGGAAAGTGACCTTTCCAAAAATTTTCTGGAGTTTTTTGTAGAAGTTCCTGCACATAATTAGACACTGTTGTACACAAAGCTTCTAACTGATTGTGATCGCCTTGAATTTTCATTTTCTGTGCTTCACCAAGGCGAGGATCGTCAAATCTTAGCTCGAAACTTAGCTGTTTTAACACAGATTTCTTAGTCCACCTTGACAGAGGTGAATTTTCTGCCCAAACTTCTAATGTACAAGTAGGTGGTGTATACCGACGGAGAACAGTATTTGATAAAGGCATGGCAGGAACTGCAAAAGAATCATTCTTAAAACTTAATTGAACGGTCTATTAAGGCAAGCCAAAGGCGACGATGTCCCCCTGGTCCACTGTAGTAAAGTAAGTCGATAAGTAATTTGAGTGCCAGTTGGGTAAGTATCTGAGTGGAGGTAGGTTCTTTTTCCTCCATTCTTTCCTGGTAAGTATTGCAGAAGGCATCTATATAATCTCCCAATAATGCAGCTTGGTGAGGTTCGCGGTTATTTGCTGCCATCTGTTCCAACAAATCGACTGCGCGACGAATTAATTCTTGATTTTGCTTAGCTAAATAGCAAGCTATCATCACTAGCGATCGCGCTTCTTCTACATCTAACTTCTTTCGTCCTCCTTGACCTTTCCGAATTGGATTTGACTGACGTAAACGCCACAGTGCGACTCTGTCGGGTAATTTTGACTCTAAATTAAGTTTATTTGCTGCACTGAGCATTTCATCGGAGCCGATACCCGTAAGAGTTTCCAGTGCCAATAACACCAGATCCAATTGGGTTTTCATGTTGTCCCATTGAACGGAATTGGGGGCACTAATCTTTGTTAAATCCCCCCACTGCATTGGAGGGGGTGAATTGGCAGCAGAGTGCATAACTTTTAGCATAGACTATCGGGCACTTAAGGGCTGTCGCTGTTACTCATTTTGAAACCAGGCTGGGGTCTAAAACTTATACTTATCTCTACAAAACAAATGCATGAGATAGAAAATAAACTTAGAGTTTGCCAGTGAATGGGTATTCAGCACATATAAACTTTTTGAGGACAGCTTGTGTCTTTGTCTTACTCTAAGACGAAAGCACATTTTACAAAAGTAGATTTGCCATGTGGTATACATTTGACAATTAATTTGATAATTGAAATGTATTGTTTTTTATGGTCATAGCACCCTATAGATATATTCTCTCAAATATTGCATGAAAGTTTTGTAAATATCTTGAATACGTCTTTAAGTACATTTTTACTTTTCCTAAAAACATACTTAAATCAAAATAGGCATCTTGATTAATTTTCTAGCTTTATATTTTTAAGCTATATTGTCAATTCTATTACTCTAAGCTTATAGCTTTAGGTTTATAAGTTAAGTAAACAAAAATATTTACACATACGCAAAATAAATAAATTTAGCTATAAACCTTATTAGCAGATGATTTCGCTATATTAATTTTGTAATCAATGTGTGTAACTTATTGTATTGAATTACTTATATAATTTTAAGTTTATAACTGCAAATTCAAAATTTTACGCGATCGCTTTGTGAGTTGGTACTCCAGCAGGACGCGGAAACTTCATGGGTGTAGGTCCTATTTTGCGTAAATATAAGCAGTGACGAATACTTTTACTTAAAGGTGTCGTAAATCTTTCAACACATTCTATAGTACCACCTAGTATTTTGACAGCTTTTTCTAAATCTATATGTTCTTCTTTTGTCCAATTACCACGATAGATTATTCCTAAGCCACCTTTTTTGAGTAATGGTAAGGCATACTCGGCACAAGCTGAGCCTGCTGCAACAGCTCTTAATGTGGCAATATCGTAGACTTCTCTATACTGATTATTTTGTCCAATTTCTTCTATTCTACTGGCTATAGTCTCGACGTTAGCTAATTCTAAATGTGGAATAATATTATTAATAAATGTGACTTTTTTATGTGTAGAGTCAACTAAAGTCACCATACAGTCAGAAATAACTATTGCTGCGGGGATACCGGGAAAACCAGCACCTGTCCCAATATCAATAATACGAGTAGCAGAAGTTTGGGTAGAAGTCTGAGAATTTTCTTGGGATTGCTGTATTTCCTCTGCTGATAATATTGGAGCTAATCCTCTTAAAGAATCCCATAAATGCTTTTCCCAAAATTCTTGTGGTTCAGTAATTCGAGTTAAATTAAGTTGGCGATTTCCTTCTAAAATCAGTCTATAAAGCCGCTCGAACTTCTCCTGCTGTTCAGATGTAGGCTGCCATTTGAGAGTTTCCTGCCAAATATGTGCTAATTGCGACAAAGAAGGTAATATCGATTTTTCCACAATTTTTTTTGTGATGAAGACAAGGTGATTACACGTAGGTACCCACCATAGGTAAATTTCTAATGTTTAATTACTTATTGTTATCTATTATCTGACTTTCTGCGACTAAAATATCTAATTCTTTTTGCATTTCGTTCAGAACAGTTTGGTAACAAATCTCAACATATTCACTATCGTTCGCTGCTTTTCTTCCATAGCGTTCAAAAGTAATTTTTGGACATACTCTAGTATGAATGGTTACAGGAAAAGGAATATTTGGTAACGGACCAAATGCTAAGCCCCATGGCCAACCTAAGTATACTGGAAATATTTCGGGGTCTACACCTAGAAACCAAGGCATACCCCATTCGTGTAATTGCTTAACGATGTTATAAAAATCAGCTAATACAAATAATGTATCGTGAGCACCAGAGGAGATAACCGGAATTATAGATACTCCCTCTCTTAAAGCTAGTTTGATAAACCCTCTTCTGCCAGCAAAATATACTTTATTGCGCAAGTGATAGGGACGGAAAACATCTTGAGCACCACCAGGGTAAACTAAGACACTTGCACCAGAACGCAGAGCAGCGATCGCTGTTTGTGGATGGGCAACTATTGCTCCTGTTTTTGCTGCTAATTGAGAAACAGCATTAGAAGCTTGCCATGCTGTAGGATGCATTAATCCATATACTGGTTTGTCTACTCCAAATCTTTTAAACCAGTCATACATCATCATTATCATATCAGGTGCAGCAAGTCCACCATTATGAGAACCTACCAGCAAGACTCTATCTTCGGGTTGAATATTTTCCCAACCGCTAGTTTGAACACGAAAATAATTATGATATAGCCAATCCCATATAGGCATAAGGGAACTAATTAATTTAGGGTCTCTTTCTTCTAATGACCAACCAGGCTTGTTTTTCTTTTGAGAAGACATCAATTAAATATTTAATTCTACAGGGATTGTATGATAAAGCAAATGTACGTATTAATAAATCAGTTCTTTATTTTAATATCTATAAAATAATTTAAATTTCTATGAATTAGATAAGATTTTTAAATAAATAAAATAGGAAAATATATAGTATTTTATAGACGTCTTATAAATATTTTGTAAATCAATATTTATAGCCTTAAGTATATAGTTTGGAGTAATATTTTTCGTCAGAAAGGTAGATTTGTAGCGGCTTGTAGTAGATTAAAGGAAATAAGAAGCAGAATAAAAATATATCCTAATTAATTTGGCAGTTACCGTATCAAATTTTTTATCCAATTAGATATTTATCTAATTAAATTTATTTATGCTTTCATCTTCTCCATTAACCAAACCTTCTTCTCCACTAAAATAAATATATGTAGCGAACTTAGAGTACTTGCAAATGTTTGATACATTTTATCAAATTAAAATTTATTGCAATTTCCTGTTTAAATTTTATTTTTCATTCCACTTTAATTTATTGTTTGGTATTTTCTAAGTAATCGTAAAAATTTTCGGGTACTAATTTTAGTTCACCAGTTTTAAACTTATTTATATCTACCCAAAGAGCTACTTTTTTCCGTTCTCCTTCAGAAAAATCTATTTTTTCCTGCTGATAAAATTTTGATTCAACAAACTCACACTCATATAGTTGAATGATTTCATGACCTGATTTACCATTAAAAGTGAATATATTTTCTAAACAAGCTAAATAACGAATATTTTTTAGCTCTGCTTGAATTTCTTCCATAAATTCTCGCTTCAGAGCCTGATGACTAGTTTCACCAAACTCTACCCCTCCACCCATAGCACGATAGAAAGTCTGTTGCTTAACGGGATCATAACCTTCAGAGATAAAAATTCGTTCTTGGTCGCGAATAATTCCTAAAGCAAGAACGCGAATTTCGCCTGATTTATACATTAGTTAATGATTTAGTGAATTGTATTTTTGTAAAAAAGATTCGCTAATTATCATAAATGAAAGATGGGCGACTATCGCTATCTTCAACAGGCCAATCTGAATTTTCACCACCGATATACACATTCTCGATAGTGACATACTCATTACCCAATTGAGTCAAAGCATTAATCAAAATATCTATAGCGATCGCATCAGAAGTACCCAAATCAAACCAACATCTTGCCCATTTTCCTAAATATTCAAAGTTAGCCATGTTATGCATTAAGGCTAACAAGCTACTATCATACCCATCTTGGTTATAGCTCATGTAACTTATATCGAGTCCAGTCTCTTGAACTTGTAAATTTTCGGCATTAAATGCTCCTAATTTCCCCAAATAAAACCAAGAGTCAAATAGTTCTTCTACATATTCTTTCTCTTTTTCAGAAGGAACAGTAATAAACTCGATCCAAATCCATAAGTCAAAAGGATTAATTTCACGAAAATGTATTTGCATTCACTTTTAGTTCCTTCAAATGATTTGAACTAATATTATTTAAATTAATATTATTCTCAGTTAATACGATATGTGTGTAAGCATTTAAGAAGCTGATGAATCTAAGAATTTATAACAATTCTATGGCGAATAGTATTCAATTATTATCCTGTTGTTGATAACCGATTCTTAGAATAAAGTAATTTTAGCTACCATTGAATTATGTAATCTTCTTATGGGTGCTAAATCCTAAAATAATATCTATTAGTCTATTAACTAAGTAAACACAACCGTCTGTGTACTTCAATTGGGGACAAGATTATAAGATATTACCATGACCTATAGATTACTTTAAGCTCAAACAGAATTATCAAGTAGTGAATGTGTGAAAAGTATTAAACAATAATTTAATTAACCCATTAAATAGTTGAATCAGATTATTCGGAAGCAATGCCATTTATAATTGGGCATATTACTAGTTGGTGTTGTAGTGAAATTGTTTGACTGTAAAATCTTACTGCATTTTGAGGATGAAGCTTTATGTACAGTTGTATACAAAATTTGGCATAATTTTCTTAAATTTATCTTAATTACTTACTAAAGTATCTAAGTTTTTATTTGCTTTGCGACGTTCTCGCTCAATTTGCTTGACTAAGCTTACAGGGAGTTGGTCTTTCTTTGCTAATGCTTGGTCAAATAAAGAAACAGCTTCTCTCATTTTAGCTTGACTCTTTTTCTGTTTTGCTCGCTCTCGCAAAATTTGAGCTTTGAGATACTGCAATTCTGGATTTTCTGATTTCTCTTTTAATGCTAAATCTACATACTTTAATGCTTTGGAGTAATTCTTTAAATCTCGATAAGCGACAGCTATACCCCTATTGACTAAATGCTTAGGAGCAGCATTTGTTTGTAAATCTTTAATTGCTTGTTCTGGGTCTGCGAATGGTAAGTTTACAGCCAACATCAAGTTCATATAACCCTTGATTAAGTTCAGTTCCGGATCATTTGGAGATTCAGCTTCAGCTTTCTCTAAGTATTCATACACTTTTCGCAGTTTCTTGAGAGCGGATGGTGCTCCTTTAAAAGTTCCTTCACGTAATAAGATGACTGCTCCATCTAAAAAATGACCTACGGCAATGTATAAATTACCACGCAACTTATCTTTCTTTACCAGTTTTTGGGCAGATGAGAGTGTCTGCTGGGCGTATATTTCTAATTTAGATTTGTCACTCTTTGTATATGCTAAAGATGCCTTCATTGCATAAGCTAAAGGTTCATCTGCTTCACTAATGATTGCTTTATCTAGGAATTCGTCCGCTTTTTTGTAATTTCCTTGCTCGAAAATCGCTTTGAATGCAGCCTCTGTTATATCGCCAATTTGGTGAGGTTTTTGAGTACGGAAGGGATCTCCTGCGAAGGCTGGTGTTAAGAAAATGCTTGTGGCTGTTGTGGTTAAAGTACTTGTAATTACAGCAAGTGCTATTACTTTACGAGTAAGAACTGCTATTTTACTAGAACTTAATCTCCATGAGGTTGCAAATACTCTGCTAGTTACTTTAGGCATTATTTTATGAGTGTAATTCCTGTTGTGGTAGTTCAAAATTTTACTTAAAATTTCAGGTTATTAATTTAAAATGTATGTTGCTATTTTGCCTGGTTAGGCAATTGTATAGGCTTCGAGTAGGGTTTATTCAGTACGATTCCCTGGAAAATTATAGCTATGAACCAAGAGCAAGATTTTTTAAATATAAATTCTTTTTAAGATATAAATTAAGGATATTAACTTAGATAATAGAAGATTATAAAAGTTATATAGAAATCTTTGCGGAAGTTTATAGTTGTGAACCGTTTAATTTACAAGTGAATATTTTTATTTTCATCCTAAATTTATTAATTACCTACCGCAAATGCTCTATCTCAGAAATTTACACTACCATCCGACAGCATCTTCTACAGAAATTCTTAAAAAAGTTAATTTAGATTTGATTCCTCAACAATTGGGTCTAATTATTGGACCAAGCGGTTCTGGTAAAAGTACGTTGTTGGAAATTCTATCTGGATTAGCACAACCGACTTCTGGTTCCGTGTTTTGGCGAGAGCAAGAGCTTTTACCTGAAGAACTACAACAGTTAGCCGGTTTGGTATTTCAATTTCCTGAAAGACATTTTTGTGGTAATACTATTTTAGATGAGTTACGTTTAGGACATCCTGAGCTAGGCAAGGAAAAAGTCAGGCAAGCTTTAAATGAGGTTGGTTTAAATCATCTGAGTTTATCTTTATCACCAAATGAATTAAGTGGAGGTCAACAAAGACGTCTAGCATTGGCAGTTCAATTAATTCGTCAGCCCCACTTACTATTGTTGGATGAACCAACTGCTGGTTTAGACTGGTCTATGCGAAGACAGCTAGTAAGTCTGTTAGGAAAGCTAAAACAACATTGGACTTTGTTAATAGTTACTCATGATGCAAGAGATTTATTAGAAATTGCTGATTGTTGCTGGACTCTTAGACAAGGAGAACTTGAATCAATAGACCCGAAAGCACTTGCAGATAAAATAGCAGAACCACAACCAGCAGCATAAAAAAAGTTTGTGTAGTTTTTTATAGTTGCTTATAGTTTTTTTATTGTCTTTATATGAACAATTTGCTTAACATTTATCGAGTTTTGAAATAATGGTAAAGCAGCGATGTAAATTTTAATTATTTCTTAGCGGTTATAATGCAAGCTATGCCAAGTAGTTCTACTTTTTCCCTGCGGGAGCAACAACACCCCCTAATACGTCGGTTAGCAACCAGTATTGAAACTGTATGGGGTCGATGTCTTGACCTTTCCCCGTATCACTTACCTGCAGAGTTAGGATATGTTGAGGGTAAGTTAGAGGGTGAAAAGTTAATCATTGAGAATCGTTGCTATCAAACTCCTCAATTTCGTAAAATGCACTTGGAACTAGCACGTGTGGGAAATATGCTTGATATTTTGCACTGCGTTATGTTTCCACGTCCAGAGTACGATTTACCTATGTTTGGTTGTGATTTGGTTGGAGGTCGGGGTCAAATAAGCGCTGCAATTGTTGACCTTTCTCCTGTAAGTTCTCGAAGAGTTTTACCCCCAGAGTACAATCAAAGACTTGCAAATTTGCCGGAGTCTCAATTTTCTCAACCCCGTGCTTTGCCTGAGTGGGGAGATATATTTTCTGAGTTTTGTACTTTTGTTCGTCCCGTAACTGAACAAGAAGAAGAAACTTTCCTTTCTCGTGTAGAAGGATTCCTAGAAGTTCATTGTACTCAAGCGATCGCTTCTAGTCCTGTTTCGGCAGAAAGAAGTATGCAAATCCTTTCCGGACAGCGTAACTACTGTAGTAAGCAGCAAAAGAATGATAAAACCCGTCGTGTTTTGGAAAAAGCTTTTGGTTCAGATTGGGCTGAACATTATATGAGTACTGTTTTATTTGATTTCCCAGAAAGGTAGAAGTATCAAGTTTTAAGTACTTAGATATATATTTACTAAAGTTATTACTTAACATTACCAGTAATAATGTTGCACCTGCACCAATTCCTAAAATTAGCTGTACCCAAAAGCTGATACGACTGAAAGTACGAAATATATTTACGAATCTCCGCTTGGTGAGAGAGGGAAAATTAAGGTTAAACTGATTAGACATTTTTCATTTTTCTATTATGCTTGTGCTTTTCGTTATGTTATTGACACTTATCCAGAAATAATTTTACTGATTTATTTATTAAGCAATCATTATCCCTAATATGTTTTTAAAAATATAGCTACTTGAATTAATTTTCTGCTATTGAATAGATTTTATCGGTAAAATAAGTCTGGATATAAAATGTTATAAACTGTATTTAAATAGTTTCAACAATTATCGTATATTTAATTTTTCTATTTCTAATTTTTCTAAATTTACAGATAGGAAGAATTAATTAAATTACTTACCAATACAAAACTTACTAAAAATCCTGTCGAGTACAGACTCTGTAACTTCTTCCCCAGTTATCTCTCCTAAAGCATAAATTGCAGAGCGTAAATCAATCGTCCAAAAGTCAAAAGGTAAACTATCTTTGGCAGTAATTTGTACTTGCTGCAAGGCTTTTTTTGCTCTAACTAATGCAGCTTCATGTCTTTGGTTAATTGCTACATCTAAATCAGCAGCTTGTAATTTTTGATAATTAACCTTCTCTAAGATTGCTGCTTCTAAATCTTCGATACCTTGATTTTGAGCAGCTGCAGTCATAACCCATATTTCTGAACTAGGAAGTTGAGATATTAAATTTTCTTTCTGTTTTTCAGAGATTAAATCAACTTTATTAATGACTAAAATAAAAGGTTTATCTTTGACTCGCTGATAAATTTCTGTATCTTGTGATATCCAGCCAGTCCCAGCATCAATGGTAAATAATACCAAATCAGCTACTGCTGCTGCACGTTGCGATCGCTCTACACCAATTTTTTCTACGGTATCTTCTGTATTGCGTATTCCTGCGGTGTCTAAGACTTGTATAGGTATACCACCTACAACTAATTGGGATTCTACAACATCGCGAGTCGTACCTGGCAAATCGGTGACAATAGCCTTATCATTGCGACTCCAAGCATTTAATAAGCTGGATTTTCCCACATTAGGTCTACCGACAATTGCCACCTTTAAACCCACACGCAGCATTTCCCCTTTATTTGCTGTATCTAAAAATTTGGATATTTTAACAATAATATTATTTACTCCGGATAATATACCTTGAGTATCTAAAGGTGGTAAATCTTCTTCAAAATCAATACGAGCTTCAATCTCTGCTAAAATATCTAGACACTTAGAGCGTAATTGACGAATGGGGTTAGCTAATTTGCCTTGTAAACTTGCTAATGCTGTTTGTGCAGCTTGAGGAGACTTTGCACCTACTAGATCGGTTATGCTTTCCGCTTGAGTTAAGTCTAGTCTGCCATTTAAAAAAGCACGTAGAGTAAACTCCCCTGGTTGTGCGAGTCTAGCACCATTTTCTAAACATATTTGCAGTACTTGCTGTACAGCTATAATTCCCCCGTGACACTGAAATTCCACCACATTCTCACGAGTATAAGAACGAGGTGCTTTCATCACTAATAACAATGCTTCATCTACAATATCTTCAGTTTCCGGATGAAAAATATAACCATAGAGAATGCGATGGGTATCCCAAACTTGGTTTCCCGGTGGATGAAAAATCTTCTGTGCAATGGATATCGCTTCATCACCAGAAACGCGGACTATCCCGACACTACCTTGTTGAGGAACAACAGCAGTTGCGATCGCAGCAATGGTTCCTGTGGTGATGAAAGTGTGTGACATTAGTACTCTGTTGTTTTATTTCGTGTTTTATTGTGCAAACATTCAATCAAATTAAATATCTCAAGTAAATTTTCCCCTAAATTGACATTAATCTATTTCCCGAAAACTGAAAACGCTAATATTTATTTAGGACGCAAACGTATTATTACCTATCCGTCCGGAAGAGAGGAGATAAGTACTATGGAACAGAAGATAAACTGTGCTGAAGCCTGTGTCAATGGCTGTATATTGGGAGATAAATGTCCTAACTTAGAATATAAGCAGGAAGCATCAAAATTTATTGATAATACTTCCTTAGATCAAATGCTAGAAATAGCTGAGCAAGCCAGAATGAAGAAACTTACGGAACCTCCTAAATGGATAATTCCAGATGAAATTTAGAATAGATTAGATATAAATTTATATTTAATGTGACGATATTGGGATATTTACCATCTTCTTCCCCAAGCACTTAACTTTTAGGAACCAGATTGTTCCGTTCCTAGAACTATAAAACAATCTGGTTCTGGGACTCCAACTGACAGGGAATACTTTCAGGGACTACTTTATAAATAGCTTACAATAACACTTAGTAGCTAATGTTGAACGATGGCTAACATTTTCTCAACCGCGCAAAAACAACTTTTATCCAGACAAAAGTTACCACCGGCATTTGGTTCAGAAGCAATACGACCTAGTTATGATGGATTGGGTTTAGGAAATATTGCCAATCTACCTGTTAAATGGTTATGTCCTGATGCTCCTCATTTAATTGAAGAAAAGGGCTTATCAGCCTTTAATCCGGAATTATTAGAAGATACTACAGTTACCAAAACTTGGCACAAATGGTTAGAGCAAGCCCCAATTAATCATGTAATATTTCTCATATTAGATGGCTTAGGATATCAGCAATTACAAAGTTTGATAGATGGGAATGATACACCAGCAATAGCTACAGCCTGTAAAAGCGAACAGGCTTTTTTTATGCCTGCAACTTCGATTTATCCTACCACTACTGTAACAGCATTAACTTCGGCAGCTACAGGATATTCACCAGCACAACATGGTTTGGTTGCTACAGGTCTTTATTTCTCAGAGATTGGTAGTATTGTTGATTTGATTCGCTTCAAACCTAAGTTTGCTTCCAGTCCAATTTCAGAAGATATATTTAATCCAGACAAGCTTTTATCAGTACCAAATATATACCTGCGGATGGAAAAAGCCGGAGTTAATGTAGAAATTGTCAATTTTTACCAGTTTAAACAAAGCGGAATTAGTCGCTTTACTACTTCTGACTCTGTAGCTGGTGGGGATAACTTTCATGGTTATAAAACAGTTGCAGATGGTTTTACTCAACTACGTCAACGCGTCCTAGCTAAATATTCTGAACATAAAAGCTTTACTTACATGTATCTACCATACATAGATATGGTATCTCATGCCCGCTCCCCCTTAAGTCATTCCTATCGAGCAGAGACTGCTAGTATTGATTTTGCAATACAACGCGAACTTTTAGCACCATTAGCTGGTAGAAATGATGTCGTAATGATATTAACCGCAGACCACGGTCAACGTCTAGCAGATAAAGAAAAAACCCTATGGATAAACGAACATCCCGAATTAACGAAGTTACTATTTGCCCCCATAACAGGTGAATCCAGAGTCAGATTTTTGCACCTTAAACATGGAACTGAAGATAAAGCGATCGCTTATATCAAGAAAAACTTCAGTTCGGAATTTTTGGTAATTACTAAAGCTGAAGCTATTGATTTAGGATTATTTGGAATTCCTGGAAAAGAACTTTCTATAGAAGCTGATCAAAGAGTGGGAGATTTACTACTAATTCCTCATCAAGATTGGATTTGTCGTCAGAAAATGAGCAGTGGGGAAGTTTATCCTGGTCATTTAGGAATTCATGGTGGTTTAAGTCAGGATGAAATGTTAATTCCTTTTTTAGCTTACCGATTTTAGATATTGAATAAGTTAGGAGAAAGGGGAACCTCTACGTAACCCCGATTGAAAATTTTTTTTAAGTCCAATTGAGTAATAACCCCATAATGTCACTTTCCGATTTTTTCTATTAGGGGTCGTGTAAAATAACTTGATAAATTTTTTTGCCTGATTATTAGCAAATCTAAAGGTTCTAATCAACAAGTTATGCAACTTATTTTTACGTAACTCCTATAAATCCCTAATAGTTCATCAATTTATTTTTACACGACTCCTTATTAAGATATTGAAATAGCGTATAAGCAGTTGAAAAATATTAGAGCTTACGTTCTAACTTACCCGGCTATAGCTATATATTCATAAAGAACTGAGCAATTGCTTTCCGGGAAAGGGTTACAGAATTTAGAAATTGAAAGAATTTTTGGAGAAGAACATTACAGGGATAGACCGAAGCTGAAAACATAATGCATGTAATACGCAATATACGAATGCAATAAATGATTGCAACACATTTTTTGGTAAAGATTTTCAATTCAGGACTTACGCAACGAAGATTTGTCATTGCGACCGGAACGTAGTGTAGGGAAGCATAAGCTCTATCGAGCAGAATACGTCAACGCAGGGTTTATTGCGATTACGTCGCAAACGGAAAGTCCTAACGGACATGCTACGCAAACGCTCTCGGACGGAATTACGTTGATTTTGCGTAAGTCCTACAATTGAATGTCTCTACAGAGATTTATTTATCATATTCTTTTTCCAAATTGGTATGAGTTACTAAGTTTAACAATTTTGAATTTCGTGTTAGAGGTTAGTCTATCAGTTAGGATTCTACCGTTTTTTAGCTGCTGCCTTGGCTTTCTTCGAAGCTTTCTTCGCAGCTTTTTCAGCCTCAATTTTCGCTTGTCTTTCTTTCTCTTTCTCTTCGGCTATTTTATCTAAGTAGTAATGATAATCACCTAAATAGGTGCGGAATTCGCCGTCACGAATCTCAACTATTTTATTGGCAACTTTCGAGATAAAATAACGGTCGTGGGAAACTAAGATGGCAGTACCATCATAATTTTGAATGGCATCTTCCAACATTTCTTTCGCTGGGATATCCAAGTGGTTTGTTGGCTCATCTAATATTAGAAGATTTGCTGGACATAAAAGCATTTTAGCCAGAGCTAAACGAGCTTTTTCCCCTCCACTTAAAGCTTCTACTGATTTAAAGACTGTATCACCACTAAATAAAAATTTACCTAAAAGAGTACGTACCTCTTCATTTTTCCAGTCGGGTACTTCATCATGGATAGTTTCCATGACGGTTTTACTTAAATCTAAAGCTTCAGCCTGATTTTGCTCAAAATAACCGGGAATAACGTTATGTTCTCCAAATTTAGCGTTACCTTCTGTCGGTTCTTCCAAATTCATAATAAACCGCAGTAAAGTAGACTTACCCGCACCATTGGGTCCCAAGAAAGCAATGCGATCGCCTCTTTCAATTAAAAGATTAGCGCCTAAAAACAGGATTTTATCATCATACATATGAGTCAAATTCTTGATTTCCACCACTTCTCTACCACTACGGGGTGCTGGTGGAAATTTGAATTGTAAGGTGCGGACTCCTGCTATTGGAGCATCCACCCGGTCAATTTTACTAAGCTGTTTTTCTCTACTTTTCGCCTGAGTACTGCGGGTTGCACTTGCACGAAACCTTTCTACAAAAGCTTGCTGTTTCTCTATTTCTTTCTGCTGACGCTCATATGTACTCAACTGTGCTGATTGATTTTCAGCTTTCTGCTCTAAATATTGGGAATAGTTACCCAAATAAGTAGTAGAAATACCGCGTTCGGTTTCTACTATTTGTGTACAGAGTCTATCTAAAAATTCTCGGTCATGGGAGACTATTACCATTGGTGTAGTTAGTCCCTTCAAATAATCCTCTAACCACTCAATAGTTTCTAAATCTAAATGGTTTGTAGGTTCGTCCAGTAGCAAAATATCAGGCTTTTGCAGCATAATTTTACCCAAACTCATGCGCATCTGCCAGCCACCGCTAAAGGCACTCACTAAACGTTCCGCATCTTCTGATTCAAATCCAATTTCAGGTAATATCTTATCTATCTGCGCTTCTAAACCATAACCATCCAAAGCTTCAAATTCTCTTTGCAGCTTATCCATTTTATTGAGCAGCTTATCTAATTCCTCTGGTGTTGCTGTTTCCATATCCCGATGCACCTTCGATAAAGCCTCATTCACATCATTAGCTTTATCAAAAGACCGCCATAACTCTTCTTTGACAGTACGGGTGGTATCTACTTCAAACTCTTGATTGAGATAAGCAATATGCAGGCTTGCTGGACGAATTATCTCACCAGCAGTCGGTTCAATTTCTCCGGTAATAATTTTTAACTGGGTCGATTTACCCGCACCATTTACACCAACTAAACCAATGCGATCGCCTGGTTTTACTTCCCAGTTGACATCCTTGAGAACTTCGCCAGTTGGGTAAATCTTACTAATGTGTTCTAGTCGTAGCATCAAGTGTCTCCAAGCTAAGGACGGTTATAGCGGCGCTTGCCTACATTGAGTTTAATCTTAACAAAATTTAACTCCAATTTCGCCTTTGGAAATTACTTAAAAATACAAAAATAATTGTTTTGTAGTGTTTTTCAGATTTAACAGATGTGAATTTAGAGCTAATTTAGGAAAATCTTGATTACTAATTAAGTTGATCCAGTTCCAAGTTGGAGATACTTTATCAGTAAAACTTTTTGCCCATACTCTTTATCTAGTAATACTTTCACTTTCTTTCAGCAAGCCCTATTTACAAGTCACAGGTCATTTACTGGTAAACCCATGATTTATGCTTGAGTCAACTAAAAAATGCATTACTTTAGATGCAAGTACTGTACTCCCATCAGATTTCCAGAAAACATTCTGATGAGGCTGCTTTTGTTTCTGAACTAGAAGATAATTAATATACCTATGATTTGTCCCATTGGCTAGGAGGACAAAATCTTTATGTGACTACCGTAAAAAAGTCAGCAGGTTTTGAAGCAATTTATCATTATCGTTAGATTGTACTAGCGCTCTGGCTACTCTCTTAGCAAACTCGGTACGCTGCCTACTTACTTTCAAATGCTTTCGAGCATATATAATTATCGCTTTGCGTCGCTTATTTGAACCTTTTTTATGTTTGTAAATACGTCGCTGAGAACGTTTAATATTTTTCTCGGTTTTGCGTAAAAATCTCGGATTTTCTACATGATTTCCGTTGCTATCTGAGTAAAAATATTCTAAACCGACATCTAAACCGATTTGATTCCCAGTTGGTTCTAATTGTTTGAAATTATCAATATCAATAGAAAACTGACAGTAATATCCATCAGCGCGACGTACTAAACGAACTCTTTTAATTGATTTAACTGGGTAAGTAAAGAATTAAAGGCAGAGCATCACACGTACTAAGAAAGGAGTTCCCAGAACTTTTGAAACTCCCTACTTTATGGACTCCTAGCTATTTTGTCTCTACCGCCGGAAATATCTCAACCGAGCAAGTGAAACGTTATATTGCCGAGCAAAGATTGTAGGCGATATTGCCGAGCAAAGATTGTAGGCGGGATAAATCCCGTAATTAGCTTTCATCTCCGGGTTAAAACCGGGCGCGTTTTCAGCATTCTTCTTATAAAGTTAGCTTATCACGGTGCTCTTTCTGTGAGGGGTGAAATTTTTAGTATTGTTCGTCTATTACCAAGTTATTGATTTTATATCTGATAATTATTAATTTTTCAAAAAAATCAAAAACAATCTCAAGTTTGTCAACCGTAACAAATTCTTACATCTAAGTTTATGTTACGAGGTAAATGTTTGACTTAATTTATTCAAAAAAAATTGCCTCATAGCAAGGCTTTCAGAAGCATTAATAATAAAACCTACACGCCTCCAGTGATTATCAAAATACCGTATCCTGAAAGTACTGTCAATTCGTAGGAGCAGTTGAAATGTATCCAGTTTATTACAAGTTTGATAGTTGAATAATTTAAATAATTACTAACATATACAATATTGAATTCTTATATCTACACCTAATTTTACCCAAAGGAGACGCAAAGTAATACATAAAAGGTTTTTGCTTAGTGTTTAAATTAGAATAAAAAAATCCCCGGCGTTTACCAGGGAATTAACAATTATTTTGCATCGAAGATACTTAAAGATAAAAGCGATCGCTTTCAAAGCCTACAAAAATACTACTAACTATATCAACCCATTACTTAATTATTAGCAGAAGCTGCAAGTTCAGCTAAACGTTCCTGCTGATCCTGAGATATACAAGATTGAACCATCGACTCCAAATCCCCTTCTAAAGCTGGTGAAAGAGAAAAGTTTTGATTCAAACGGTGATCTGTTATCCGATTATCTTTATAGTTATAAGTACGAATTTTCTCCGAACGCGCTCCGGTTCCTACCTGAGAACGACGCATTGAAGTAACTTCTTCTTGCTGTTCGCGCAGTTTCATTTCATAAAGCTTTGCACGTAAAATTTGCAATGCTCTCTCTTTATTTTGCAACTGAGAACGTTCTTCGGTACAAAAAATTCTAATCCCAGTAGGTTTGTGAAACAAATCCGCAGCTGTTTCTACCTTGTTTACGTTTTGCCCACCAGCACCACCAGAACGAGCTGTACTCATTTCAATATCTTTCGGGTCGATATGAATTTCTACATCGTCCACTTCCGGCATTACTGCCACAGTCGCTGTTGATGTGTGAACTCTACCTCCAGCTTCCGTAACTGGTACACGTTGGACACGATGCACTCCGGCTTCAAATTTTAACTTACTGTATACACTATCACCCTGAATCTCTAAGACAGCTTCTCGAAACCCGCCCATTTCCGCTAGAGACTCGCTGATTAACTTGACTTTCCAGCCCTGGGTCTCAGAATATCTAGAGTACATACGTACTAAATCGCCAGCCCAAATACTAGCTTCATCTCCACCTGTTCCCGCACGAATTTCCAACATGATATTCTTTTCATCATTTGGATCTTTCGGCAGTAACAATACTTTTAAACGTTCTTCTAACTCTTCAATTTTCTGCTCAAGTTCCTTGACTTCCAAATCTGCCATTTCGTGCATTTCTGAATCACCTTGAGCTTCTTTGAGTACCTCTTTTGCACCTATAAATTCTTCCTGAGAATTTTTCCAATTCTCATAGGTATTCACTACTTCTTCTAATCCAGAACGTGACTTTGCAATCTTCTGATATTCGTCCGGATTCCTAGCTGTATCTGGGTCAGCCAGACGACGAGTCAGTTCATTAAAAGTTTGTTCAACCGACTTTAATTTTTCCAGTAAATATTCTTCAGCCATGACAAGTGCGATCGCTCCTAAAAGTAAAATATCGGCAAGTACCATAAAACGGACTCAGCACTCTGAGCCGTAAAGGGAATTTATGCCGACTAGCTACTTTTCGTCTTGCTTGTCAGATTTTTTCTTGGATACCATACCATACTTACGACGGAAGCGTTCTACGCGACCTTCAGTATCAATTATCTTTTGAGTTCCGGTATAAAATGGATGATTTCCAGACCAAACGTCTACATGTAATTCTGGCTTTGTCGAACCTACGGTCATAACAACTTGACCATTACAGTAAACTTTAGCTTCTGGATACCATTCGGGATGAATGTCTGATTTCGGCATTGCTCTGATTGGAATTAACCTATATAAATTATATCTTTTTAGTTGTTTTGCGGTTGTGGAAAAGCAATTTTTATTCTAATTGTGGTTAGAAATAGTAATAACATTAATGCATAGAGGGTGTAATATCTGAAAACATCTCAAGAAAATATTTACAAATTAAGAAATACTTTTCATATACACCCGAAAATGCAACTTCAACAACCAATATAGTCGTATGTTGAACTCTGAAAAATTATCGTTTCGAGAACTGAGGAGCTTTACGAGCTTTGTGTAAACCGTATTTCTTCCGTTCTTTAGAACGTGGGTCACGGGTAAGATAACCCTCAGTTTTTAGAGGTGGACGATTGTCTGGATCGAGTTGACATAAAGCACGAGCGACACCAAGACGGATAGAATCTGACTGCCCGGTCAAACCACCACCTTCAGCTTTGACTAAGATATCATATTCATTTTCTAATCCTAAAGTTTCCAGAGGCGATTTAATCACCCCTAAATAATTAGGATTAAATTGAAAATATAAATCCCCCGGTTTACCATTGACAACTAACTTTCCCTCTCCTGGAACAAGACGGACTCTTGCCACGGAAGATTTACGACGACCGGTTCCCCAATAAACAGCACGACCGTTATCATTATCTGTTGCTTGCATTACTTCTGTTCTCCTGGAATTGTATTAATTTTCAGTTCTGTAGGCTTTTGGGCTGAGTGCGGGTGCTCTGCGCCAGAATAAACTTTCAGTTTGGTGAATAGCTGCCGTCCTAAACTATTTTTCGGGAGCATACCCTTTACAGCTTTTTCAATAATTCTTTCTGGTATCCTTGCCTGTAAATGCTCAAAAGTCTCCGTCTTCATTCCTCCGGGACGACCAGAGTGACGACGGTAAAGTTTTTGACTGCGTTTTTTGCCAGTAACGTCAACTTTTTCAGCGTTAATAACCACTACAAAGTCACCTGTGTCCATGTTAGGAGTAAATTCGGGTTTATTTTTACCCCTTAGAACCATAGCAATTTCACTAGCTAAACGACCAAGACGTTGATCGGCAGCGTCAACTATATACCAGTTACGTTCTAAAGTGTCTTTGTGAGGAAGGTATGTTTTATTCATCATGAGATATTGAGATTGGTTAGTTGATGTAATAAATAAAATTTTTGCAGGATCTTATACAAAAACTTAATATAAAACTTTTGCCTATAAATTTGACTGTGAGTTTGTCTTGGATTTTTACACTTCAATCGTCTAAATATTACTTAAGTTTTACTTAGAACTCCAATTTTAATTACGCTATGAAGTTATTTTAATCAATCGCTATTAACTCTAAATTTTGATACAGTTCAACTTTTTTGTGAAACCTATTTATATTCCTATATTTCTATATGATTGAAGAAATCTCGTTTGAGAATCAGCTATTTTAAACACCTCTGTCTAATCGCTGATAGCTGACACTACCGTGTCATCACTAACTCTGAGAATAAAAATTTTGGCTGAGTATCAAAATATATATCTGAGAAGAAAGGAAAATTCTCATACCCTACTCTCAATAAGCATAAGCCTTGAGGAGGGGCAGCATACTTTACAACTCCTCGGCGCTGTTGCTTCCAAATATCAGTAAATTCAGCCACAGAAATTTTTCTAGAACCTACCAATACAATCATTCCAACCAACAACCTTACCATCCCATATAAAAATCCATCAGCTTGAATTTCGATATGAATGAAAGAACCAATCCGATAACATTCTACGGCTTGTACTTCTACCCAAGAATGAGGTCTAACAGAATTACTACGACGAAAAGCAGATAAATTATGATATCCGGCTAAAGGTCTTAGCGCTGACTCCATTAATTTTTCATCTAAGGCTTGATAATAATAGTGCCAACTGAAGGAATTAACGAATAAGTTAGGTAGCTCTTCATTGTAAATCGTATATCGGTATCTTCGATAAGAAGCACTGTACTGAGCGTGCCAAGAGTTACTAGTATTATCACTTGCCCGAATCAATACATCTTCCGGCAAATAACTATTAAGTATCTTCGCCCACTTGTGACCCGGTATAGGAGATGCAATATCAAAATGAGCCACTTGTGCTGCTGCATGAACACCAGTATCTGTTCTTCCTGCACCGTGTATTTTGACTTGATAACCTACTTTGGCACAAATTGCATTTTCTATTTCTTCTTGTACACTACGATTTTGGGGTTGTCTTTGCCAGCCATAAAAGTGAGTGCCCAAGTACTGAATTACCAGGGCAACTCGCTGAGTTGTTTGAGACTGCTGGCTCTGTTCCATAAAAATAATAATTTAGATATCTATGTCATTATTCATTAGTCTAAGAAATTAACTAAGAGATAATTAAAACTTATTATCTAATGACACGTATCCTTAACCCTACATGGTACCCATCAGATTTACTAAACTAACTCAATGATTGCCATTTCAGCATTGTCACCGCGTCGGCGTACTGTATGTAAAATACGGGTATAGCCACCTTGACGTTGTCCGTAACGTTCGGGTGCTTGTTCAAATAGAGCTTGGACTAAATTCTTGTCATAGATATATCCTAAAGCCTTACGACGAGAAGCCAAAGAACCATCTTTTGCAAGAGTAATCATTTTATCAGCCTCAGAGCGCAGTACCTTCGCACGAGTCAAGGTAGTGGTAATTCGTCCATGACGAATCAACTCTGTGGTAAGCGATCGCAATAGGGCACGACGCTGGTCTGCTGGTTTGCTAAGTTTTTTGATTCGATTACGATGACGCATGGGAATGGATTAATAATAACGGAACGGAGAAAAAACATATTTTCTGTGGAATGGTCTCTAACCCTAACTTAAATCTAGGGGTGCTTAGAGCTTCTTTCAGGAGGCAAAGTAATTCCTAAACGACGTTGTAATGCTTCTACAACTTCTTCAGCCGATTTTTGACCAAAGTTTTTAATTTCTAATAAATCTTCTTGAGTAAAATCTAATAAATCTGCTACTGAGTTCACTTGTGCCCGTTTCAAACAATTGTATGCTCTGACAGATAATTGCAACTCTTCAATTGGAATTTGAGCGGTAGGATCATCTGGTATTTCAGAAGTTGTATCTGTTGGCTCAAGAGATATATCTTTGAGTGGATTAAATAAATCTACCAAAATACTTGCAGCTGAAGATAGAGCTTCTTGGGGTGTGAGGCTACCGTTACTCCATATCTCCAAGAGCAAACGATCTTTAGGTATTCCATTCTCACCGCGTGCTTCTTCTACACTGTAATTGACTTTTCTTACAGGCATAAATACTGAGTCAATTTGCAAAAAGTCTAAAGAAGTAGCTTCTTCACGACCCCTTTCTACAGTCCGGTAACCTTTACCATTTTCAATTCTAAATTCCATTTCCAGCTTTGCTCCGTCAGACAAAGTAGCAATATACTGGTCAGGATCTATCACTTCAACTTCACTGGGCAAGTCAAAATGAGCGGCAGTAACTTTACACGGTCCTCCCACTAGTAATCTGCCAATTTGTGGTTGGGCAGAATAACTTGTAAGGACAATATCCTTCATATTCATCAATATTTCTAGGACATCTTCACGAACTCCTGGAACTGTTGCAAATTCATGGGTGACACCTGCTATACGCACGGCAGTAACAGCAGTTCCCTCTAAATTAGATAGCAAGACTCGTCGTAAAGCATTACCAACAGTAGTTCCTTGTCCGCGCTCCAAAGGTTCTAGAACGAATTTACTATAATGGTCGCGACTCTCTTCAGTATTTGATTCTACACATTCAATTTGAAATTGCGGCACTCGTTATAGCCTCCCTTATTTTTTGGTCTGATGAGCTAAGAAATCTGTAACAAATTTTGATAAATCTTGCTCAAGATTTTACGCCTCTAATTGAGATTGATATCACCGCTACGACCAATTTTTAAATATTTGCAATCATAGGTTTACTTTTACGAGTAAATAGCAAAAAGATGTACATAAGGCTTATATTAAAAAAGAGTTATGCTTTTCAAGCTTATTCTCTACGACTTTGTTTGCTGTAGTACATAATCACTAATTAGTTATCTTTTAGTAAAAGTGAGGCAAATAATTTATTTTCAGCAGATTTTCAACCATCTAAAAGGGCAATTAATTTAGCTTTTGCTAGAAATTACCTTCTCAAAATATGAGCCAGTAAAATCTAATCTATCAATTTACCGAAGTGAGGAGTTCCCAGTTCTCTTAGCCACTAACTTAATAAACACCTATAGGATGGGAAGCAATCAAAAATTGTTAGATAGTTTACAGCCAATATTTTACACTTCACCAGAAATTAAAGGCTATATTCCGACTTCCCAACTTATAACTAAGTGCTTAAGCAAAAGAACTTCTTTTACTACGCTTTAATAATTTCAGTTCTAACTCATAAAAAAACTTTTACCGCACTCAGAAAAACACTAAACTAGATGATAAATTATCTACCTACTAAATATTAGAGATACAATCTTTGTGAACAAAAGCGAAATAGAGAAAGTATCTTTTTGTTCGACAATCTTCTCTTCTCTCAAAACTAAAACTGAAATTGCTTTACTTTCAGCCAAGTTACACCCTACGACGTTTTGGTGGACGACAGCCATTGTGAGGGATGGGAGTCACATCTCGAATTAAAGTAATTTCTAATCCTGCTCCTTGTAAAGCTCTAATTGCTGTTTCTCTACCAGCACCAGGACCGCTAACCATTACTTCTATTTGTCGCATCCCCTGATCCATTGCTCTACGAGCAGCACTTTCTGCTGCGGTCTGAGCAGCAAAAGGTGTTCCCTTTTTAGCTCCTTTAAAACCGCTAGAACCAGCGCTGGCCCAAGATACTACATCACCGTTTTGATCCGAGATGGTAACAATACTGTTATTGAAGGTCGATTGAATATATGCAACGCCATTAGGTACATTACGTTTTTGTTTCTTGCTTCCGCCTTTCTTCGTTGGTTGTTTTGCCATGTTAATTCGTTTAGATAAAGGTAAAACTTGCCTTTGGGCAAGCTAAAAAAATAATTGCTACTAACTCTATTACTTACCTGGTGCTTTCTTCTTACCAGCCACTGTCTGTCTTCTTCCACGGCGGGTTCTGGCATTGGTTCTAGTCCTTTGTCCTCGGACTGGTAAACCCATGCGATGCCGCCTTCCCCGGTAAGTTCCTATATCAACTAAACGTTTGATATTCATGGCTTCCCAGCGTCTGAGGTCACCTTCTACTTGATAGTTGCTTTCTACCTCACCTCTTAAAGCTGCAACATCGGTATCACTCAAATCCTTTACTCTCGTATCTGGATTGACTCCTGTCGCAGCTAAGATTTTCTTAGAACTTTCTAGACCAATTCCAAAAATATAAGTCAAACCTATCTCTATGCGCTTATCGCGTGGTAGGTCAACTCCGGCAATCCTTGCCATTCAAGCTTCTCCCTATTTTGTTCACTATTGATTTTTTTCTGTACTCAAGATTGTGAAGTGTGTTTTATACTAACCTTGACGCTGTTTATGCTTGGGATTTGGGCAAATCACCATTACTCTACCGCGACGTTTAATCACCGTACACTTTTCACAAATTTTTTTAACAGAGGCTCTAACTTTCATTTTATCTCTTCAATCCAAACATTAGATTATAACATGTACAGAGATTTATAGCTATTTAATTGTACTTAATTTTCCAATACAATTAGCTTTATGGTAAGGTACATTACATAATACTACTTCTTACGCAATCGATAAGTAATTCGACCCTTTGTAAGGTCGTAAGGGGTTAGTTCTACCTTGACGCGATCGCCTGGTAAAATTTTGATGTAATTGCGGCGAATTTTACCGCTAATATGAGCGAGCACTTGAAAACCATTGTCCAAATCAACGCGAAACATTGCATTTGGCAAAGAGTCTGTAACAGTGCCTTCCATCTCAATTAAATCTTGTTTAGACAATTTAGCCGTTCCTCAATTTGTTACGAAGGTTGATTGTACAATTAGTAAGTTAAGTATAGTTAGCAATCAGATATTAATTCGTCAAGATATAAATAGTTTACTAGTACATATTAATTTAATATAAAGATTATTAATTTATTCTGGCGGGAAAGACTGCTATAAGCAGTCTTTCCCGCTTGATGTTCTAAAAAATTTATAAAGTAAGTTATGAAGCAACGGCATCTCTAAGTTGGTTCGCAACATCTTTGGGAGACTGATTTCCGTTCAACATAAGCAATTGCTTGCGATCGCGATAATAGTCTATTAAAGGTGCAGTCTCAGAGCGATATACTTCCAGACGACGACGAATAACATCTTCAGTATCATCTTTTCGTCCCCTTTGTAATAATCGCTCAACAACCACGTCGTCTGGCACGTCTAGGTTAATCACCTTTTCCCCATGAGAATTAATCTTTTCTAATAATTTAGCCAGAAATATTGCTTGATCCACAGTACGAGGAAAACCATCTAGTAGCCAGCCAGAGACAGTATCCGGTTGACTCAAACGTTCTTCTACCATTGCTTCGACTAACTCATCTGGAACCAGTTCTCCTTTACTCATGTAACCTTGAGCTTGAATTCCCAAATCAGTCTTGTCTTGTAATGCCTGACGTAAAATATCCCCAGTAGAGATATGAGGAACATCCCGATGTTGGGCAAATTCCTTTGCTTGAGTTCCTTTACCAGCCCCCGGCGGTCCTAAGAAGATTAATCGTGTCACTACTGTTTCACCATTCCTTCATAGCGCTGAGAAATAACGTAAGTTTGAATCTGCTTAGCAGTATCAATTGCAACTCCGACTAGGATTAGCAAAGAAGTTGCTCCTAAACCTCGAAAGGTAGGTACATTAAGAATCTGCTCCACAACCGTAGGTACGATCGCAATCAAACCTAAAAATATCGCTCCCAAAAGTGTAAGGCGATTCAAAACTCGCTCAATATACTCACTGGTTGCCTTACCTGGACGAATACCTGGAATACTTGAACCCATTTTTTTCAGATTTTGAGCTACATCAACTGGATTCATAATCAGTGATGAATAGAAGTAGCTGAAAAAAACAATTGAGACTAGATAAACTAGTATATATGCCCAAGATTGATTGCCATTAGGACTAAGATAGGTGTTTACAAAAGTTGAATATCCAGGATTATTAATGAATTGTTCTATTAAGAGTGGCAAACTTAGAATAGCAGCTGCAAAAATAATTGGCATTACTCCACCCTGGTTTAACCTCAAGGGTAGATAGCTGCGCTGTTCAGAGAAAACACGCTTACCGACTTGACGACGAGCAGAAATAATCGGTATTCGACGGATAGCTTCCTGAACAAATACAATCCCTACTACTGTCAGCAGTAAAATCAGTATGAATAAAACAACTCGACCAACCGTGTCACGATTGCTGTCAACCAGTCTTAATGTTTGACTCAAAGAGTTTGGCAAAGTAGAAACAATATTGGCAAAAATAACCAAAGAAGCTCCATTACCTATACCTTTCTCAGTAACTACTTCAGAAGCCCACATGACGAACATGGAACCAGCAGTTAAGGCTAAGGCAGTTTGAGCAATAAAAATTGGTCCGGGGGATGAAGCATATCTACTTAACCAAAAAGCAGAAATACTGGTGCTTTGGATAATTGCCCAACCAAGAGCTACATAGCGCGTAATTTGAGAAATCTTACGTCTACCTGCTTCACCTTCATTTTTCTGTAAATTTTCTAAAGAAGGTATTGCTGCTGTTAATAATTGAATAATAATTGAGGCATTAATAAATGGTAAAATTCCCAAGGCAAACAAGCCTACAGCTCTAATACCACCACCAGAGAAAATATCTAAAATTCCTACGATAGGGTTGTTACCACTACTGACATCTGCCGCAAACCGGGCTCTGTCAATATTTGGTATAGGAATTCCACGCATTCCCAAACGAATTAAAATTAAGATCCCTACGGTAACAAGCAGCCGACCTCGAAGTCCTGCCGCTTGAGCCATTTGCATAAATGTCTCTTGAGCCGTTGGTGCTCTATCTCGACCGATCATAAATTGATATACCGTTACTTGTTTGCCCAGACAAGATGTAAAAGTTAATAGTAGCTACTTACTCACTCGGGACAACCCTAAGTTTTATTTAACTACTTCGCAACTTCCACCTGCTGCTTCGATTTTGCTACGAGCGCTATCAGTAAAAGCTGCTGCTTGAACTTTTAGCGGTGTATTAATTTCCCCATTCCCTAATATTTTCAGAGGACCTTTAGAAGCAGTAATAATTCCTGCTGCTTTTAAGGACTCCAGAGAAACCTCTGTATTAGCAGAAAGATTCGTAAGCTTGTCTACATTAATCGTAGTGTAATTTTTACGATTAACTAAGGGAAAACCCTTTAATTTTGGAACTCGTCTATATAAAGGCTGCTGACCACCCTCAAATCCAGGTCGAGTACCTCCACCAGAGCGAGATTTCTGACCGCGCATACCCAGACCACAACTAGCACCTTGACCTGCGGCAATTCCTCTACCTACACGGCGGCGACGCTTTTTAGAGCCTTCTTGGGGCTTGACATCATTTAATCTCATAGATTTTACCGTCCTTGTATTTTGAATATTTACATAAGGGTCACTATTGTGCGTAAAGGTTTTCTAGAGGAACACCCCTATCTTCAGCAACTTCAGCGAAGTTACGGAGTGTACCTAAAGCATTTACAGCTGCTCTTGCATTGTTAAGTGGGTTATTAGAACCAAGCTGTTTGGCTAAAATATTCTTCACTCCTGCTAGTTCCAAAACTGTACGAACAGCACCACCAGCAATTACTCCTGTACCAGGAGCGGCAGGTCGCATAATTACTTTTGCACCACCTCCAATTCCATCAGCCGGGTGGGGAATGGAATTAGATTTGGTAATTGGAACATCTACTAAATGCTTTTTACCATCCGCAACTCCTTTCTTTACCGCACCAATTACATCTGCGGCTTTCCCAACTCCAACTCCAACTTGACCTTTTTCATTACCAACTACTACAATGGCGCGGAAACTTAGTTTCTTACCACCTTTAACCACTTTGCTGACGCGGCGAATTTGAATTACTCGCTCTTGCCAAGTGGTATCTTCTTTTTTCGCTCGGCTAGCTTTACGACGATTATTTGCCATAAGAAATACTCTTTAATGCTTCAGTTGTCATTGAACGGTTGTCATAGATTGATTGACAGTTGTCAAAAACATTTAAAAATTAAAAATTTTATATTACATATCAAAATCTTTCAGTTTTGAATACCTAACTTTATAATTCCTAATTTCTCCTACGTAAGAACCTAAAAGTCAATCCCTGACAAAATTAGAAATCTAAACCTGCTTCGCGAGCTGCTTCTGCTAAGGCTTTGATTCGACCATGGTAAATGTTTCCTCCCCGGTCAAAGACAACCTTAGAAATACCTTTTTCTTTGGCTCTGTTAGCGATTAATTTACCAACTTCAGAAGAAGCTTCACAATTTCCACCAGAAGATACTTTACTTTTTAATTCTGGCTCTACTGTGGAAGCTGATACTAATGTACTGTGCTTAGTGTCATCAATCACTTGAGCATATATATGTTGGTTAGATCTAAATACTGCTAAACGGGGACGTTCTGCAGAACCGCCAACTTTACCGCGAATACGACGATGACGGCGATTTTTTGATTCTCTTCTAGTTAGTTTCATAATTCAATACTTACCAGACTACTTACCAGCTTTACCAGCCTTGCGCCGAATTACTTCATCAGAGTAGCGAATACCTTTACCTTTATAAGGTTCGGGTGGACGAGCCGCACGAATTTTTGCGGCGGTATTTCCTACTATTTCTTTGTTATAGCCACTGACTATTACACTAGTATTATTTTCTACTGCGAACTGAATTCCTTCCGGTGGTTCTATTTGTACCTGATGGCTATAGCCAACATTCAATATTAAATTGCGACCTTGAACCTGAGCACGGTAACCCACACCTTCTATTTGCAAGCGGCGAGTGAATCCTGTGGAGACTCCCTCGATCATATTTGCCACTAAGGTTCTGCTCAAGCCGTGCATTTGACGGCATTGACGGGAGTCATTTTGGCGTTTTACCAGTAATGTTTCCCCTTCTTGCTCTAAGGATACTTGGCTAGGTAGTTCGCGAGTAAGTTCTCCTTTGGGACCTTTGACAGCTATATTACGACCGTCAATAGTTACCTGCACTTTGGCTGGGATAGCAATTGGTGCTTTTCCAATTCTAGACATAATTTCTATATCCTTTCCTTTATCAAATGGTTAGTTATCAATCATTCGGGAATATATATAAATGGATCGCTAACTACCAAACGTAACAAAGTACTTCTCCACCAACGTTGGTACGACGCGCCTCTCGGTCGGTCATAATCCCCTGGGATGTAGAGATGATAGCTATACCAATACCTCCTAATACACGAGGCAAGTCCTTTCTATTAGAGTAAACTCGTAAACCTGGCTTACTTACACGTTTGAGAGTTGTAATTATTGGCTGACGATGTTTGCCTTTATACTTCAAAGAAATTACTATATTTGCTTGGATACCTTCACCAGATTCTTCAAAATCATTAATAAATCCTTCTTCTCGTAGAACCTTAGCAATGCTACGAGTCATTTTAGTGGCTGGCACTTTTGTAGTCTGATGTTTTGCCAAGTTAGCATTGCGGATGCGCGTCAGCATATCTGCAACTGTATCGTTTACTGCCATCGTTTCCTCAGTGTATTTGAACTTAATTTTCCCGGAAAGGCATTCCCATTTCTTTTAACAAAGCACGACCTTCTTCGTCGTTACTGGCGGTAGTGATAATAGAAATATCCATTCCACGAATTTGGTCGATACTGTCATACTCGACTTCGGGAAAAATCAATTGCTCACGAACCCCTAAAGTATAATTTCCACGACCATCAAAACTTTTCGGACTAACTCCACGGAAATCACGAATTCTTGGTAGTGACAAGTTGATCAATCTCTCCAGAAAATCGTACATTTTGCCACTCCTAAGAGTTACCATAACTCCTACGGGCATACCTTCCCTAATTTTAAATCCCGCGATCGCTTTCTTGGCTCTGGTGACTACGGGTTTTTGTCCAGTAATGACTGCGATCTCATTCAAGGATGCTTCTAAAGCTTTAGCGTTTTGAGAAGCTTCTCCTAATCCACGGTTAACTGTTACTTTTGTAACTTTGGGGACCTGATGAATATTCGTGTACTGAAATTCCTGCATCAGTTTGGGAACGATATTCTCTTGATATTTTTTTTTGAGTCCTACTGCCATAATGAAAGTCCTTTTCCTCCCTGGGCTTGGTCAGGGAAATTACTGATTATAAGTTATAAATTCTGCTTGGACTCTTATGCCGGTCAAGAGTCTTACACAGCAAGTATTATCAATTATGAATATTCTGTTGGGAAATTCAATTGAGAACTTCATAATTTTCCAAAGAATCGAAAAACAAATTACGATTAATTGCTAATGAATGAGAATTTAATTCACACTTCAATTGGTAATGAATTAATTTATTCGCTAATTTTATTCGCTAATAATTAATTATCAATTACTTCGCCGGTTTTTTTCAGCATTCTCACCTTTTTACCTTCTTGAGTGAAGGTGTAACAGATCCGAGAAGCCACGTTTTGCTTAGTAGAGTAAAGCATGACGTTAGAACTGTGAATGGGAAATTCTTGAGTAACAATTTGTCCAGACTCACCTTCTGCTTGGGGCTTCACGTGCTTAGTTTTGAGATTAACACCCTGGACAATTACGGTACTACTTTTGGGAAATACTTGCATGACTTCACCAACTTTACCTTTGTCCTTACCAGCAATTACTTGTATAGTGTCGCCTCTTTTGACGTGCATCTTGTAAAATCTTGGCTTATTCTTGGTAGCCGACATTACAGTACCTCCGGAGCCAAAGAAACTATTTTGGTAAAGTTTTTATCCCGTAATTCCCGTGCTACCGGACCAAATACACGAGTACCTCTAGGATTTCCATCCTTATTAATAATTACAGCAGCGTTATCATCAAAACGAATACTCATACCGCTATCACGACGAATATTGTGACGGGTACGAACAATTACAGCTTCTACAACATCAGACTTTTTTATTGCCATGTTAGGCTGTGCATCTTTGACGACGGCAATAATGCGATCGCCAATAAAACCGTAACGGGCATTTCCGGCACCTAATACGCGAATACACATTAGTTTGCGGGCACCGCTATTGTCGGCAACATTTAAATAACTTTGGGATTGAATCACGATTACTCTCTCTTTCTAAGGTTGCTAGGTCACTAACAACGGATAATAATTACGAGCTTCTTACTTATTCATCACCTGAGTGACTTGCCAGCGCTTAGTTTTGCTCATCGGTCTGGTTTCTTGTATGCGGACGCGATCGCCTACTTTACACTGATTTTCTTCGTCGTGAACCTTGTATCTTCTGGTTTTGACGACAATCTTGCCATACTTGGTGTGGGGAGCGCGGTTTTCTATGGCGACGACCACAGTTTTTTCCATTTTGTCGCTTACAACTAAGCCCACTCTTTCTTTAACTGCCATAAATTACCTTCTTATGATTCGCTAGACGAATTAGCTGCTCTTTTTCTTTCTGCTTCCACTGTCAGTAGCTGAGCTAAACGATGCCTGGCATGTCTAAACTCATGAGGTTTTTCTAACTGTCGTGTAGCTTTTTGAAGTCGGAGCTGAAAAAGCTGTTTTTTCGTAGCAACTATTTCTTCTACAAGCTTTTCGGAGCTTAATTCCCTAGCTTCCGAGATTTTTGGTAACGGCATAGCTTACTCCTTTGAATCTTGAGAACGACCAACAAATTTAGTTTTAATTGGAAGTTTATGGGATGCTAAACGCATAGCTTCGCGAGCGGTCTCTTCAGGCACACCAGCAATTTCAAATAAAATTCTTCCAGGTTTAACAACAGCCACCCAAAATTCTGGAGAACCTTTACCAGAACCCATACGAGTTTCTGCGGGACGCATGGTAACAGGTTTATCAGGGAAAACCCGAATCCATATCTTACCTCCCCTACGTACATAACGAGTCATTGCTCGTCTGGAAGCCTCAATTTGTCGAGAAGTGATCCAAGATGGTTCTTGGGCTTGGAGGGCAAAGTCACCAAAGTTAATAGTGCTACCCCCCTTGGCTAAACCTTTCATCCGCCCCCGATGCTGTTTGCGGAATTTAGTTCTTCTAGGACTTAACATAGTTTGCGATATTTTGAGTTATTAGCTGTGAGCGATTAGCTACGCGCTCTCAATCATTTATGAATACCTATTCTTCGTTAGAACGGTCTTCAAAGTTTTGACGGCGACGTTGTTTGTTGCGACGACCACCTGGTTCGCGCTCTCTGTCTCTAGGTAGTTGTGTGGGCTGTGTGTCTTCTTGACCGGGTATAACTTCTCCCTTGAAGACCCATATTTTAATACCCAAAATTCCATAAATAGTTTTGGCGGTACAGTAAGCATAGTCAATATCCGCACGTAAGGTATGTAGGGGTACTCTACCTTCACGAGTCCATTCTGAACGAGCAATTTCCGCACCGTTCAGACGACCGCCTACCTGAATTTTAATACCCTTTACTCCTGCTCTTTGAGCACGCTGGATAGCTTGACGCACAACCCTACGGAATGAGACCCGTCGCTCTAATTGCTGGGCAATGTATTCTCCAATTAGATGAGCATCAGCATCAACTCGCTGGACTTCAATTACATTGATCCGAATTTGGCGACTTCCTCCTAATAGGTCTTGTAGACCGGTACGCAATGCTTCTATGCCTTGTCCGCCTCGACCTACAACTACACCGGGTCTAGCTGTATGTACTTCTAATTCAATTTGGTCTGCTTTGCGTTCAATACGAACATCTGAAATTCCAGCGTTGTTTTGAGCGTACCTACCCAATTTATCTTGAATATACTGGCGTAATCTGTGGTCTTCCTGTAAAAGCTCTGGATAACGTCCTGGCTCTGCAAACCAACGAGATTTATGTTCTTGAGTAATTCCTAAACGAAAACCAATAGGGTTTATTTTTTGTCCCACAAATACTTCCTCTAAAATTTTTTAGCCTATATTATTTTCTATTTACTTGTGGTTTATTCCAGAGCGTCATCAACGGCTACAGCAATTGTAATGTGGCATGTAGGTTTGCGAATTTGGTAAGCACGACCCTGTGCTCTGGGTTGGAAGCGCTTCATGACTGGACCTTGATCAGCATAAGCTTGAGTGACAACTAATTTAGCTCTATCTAAACCCGCATTATGTTCTGCATTCGCAGCTGCACTTCTTAATGTTTTTAAAATTGGGTCGCAAGCCCGATAAGGCATAAATTCTAGAATAATTAATGCTTCTCGATAGGAACGTCCCCTAATCTGATCGAGTACGCGACGAGCTTTGAATGGAGAAATTCTAATAAATCGCGCTTTTGCTTTTACTTCTTGTGTACTGTCAACGGCCATATTTTTTCCCTTTACTAAAAGATTCTGCTTACTAATAACTGGCAGTCTCAGAGTACAGATAATAGCGAATGGTAATAGATATTAGGCAATAAAAATTACTAAGTAACCAATTTGTCAAAATATGACTGTAGACTCTCAATATTTTTAAATTAAATATTTCTAACTTAAATTTTTCTAACTTAAATCTTCTTAGCTATCTTTAAAGAACTATGTCTTCTAAATTTAAATTTACGAAAGCTACTGTCTATTGGTTGTAAATAAATTCTTATCTACCTGCTTTTCTATCCTTTGAATGACCTCTGTAAGTTCTAGTTGGTGCAAATTCTCCCAACTTATGACCTACCATTTGGTCGCTGATAAATACTGGTACGTGTTGTCTACCGTTATGAACGGCTATGGTATGGCCAACCATATCAGGAATAATCGTAGAAGCACGAGACCAAGTCTTGATTACTTCTTTCTTATTGTTTTCGTTAAGCCTTTCAATTTTCGTCAGTAAATGGTCTGCGATGAAAGGACCTTTTTTGAGAGAACGACCCATAGTTTCAAATATCTCAACTTAACTGCTTTGTTACTTTATTCGTTTTCTACGAATGATTTCTAGATATAAAATCTAGATATAAAATCTAGATATAAAAAGCAATTAAGACTCCCGTCCGCCGCGACTACGCTTCGAGGACTTACGTCTTCTGCGAACAATAAACTTGCTACTTGCTTTCTTCTTCTTACGTGTTTTCAAACCTAAAGTTGGTTTACCCCAAGGTGTCACCGGACCCGATCTACCAATGGGAGCTCTACCTTCACCACCACCATGGGGGTGATCGCAGGGGTTCATAACACTACCTCTGACTTTCGGACGACGACCTTTCCAACGATTACGTCCGGCTTTACCTGCACTGAGGTTTCTAAAATCAGAATTACCTACTTGACCGATAGTCGCGTAACATTCTCGACGTATCATTCTGACTTCCCCAGAAGGCAACTTCAAGGTTACGTAATTACCTTCCTTAGCGACTAACTGGGCGCTTGCACCTGCTGCACGAACAACTTGAGCACCTCTACCAGCAATTAGCTCTAAGTTATGAACGGCAGTACCTAAAGGTATTTTCCACAGTGGGAGAGCATTACCAATTTCATAGGGAGAATCTTCTCCTGCGATGACTTTATCGTCAACCTTTAAACCATTTGGATGGAGAATATAGCGTTTCTCACCATCTTGATATTCCAACAAAGCAATATTAGCGTTGCGATTTGGATCGTACTCGATAGCTAATACTGTTGCTGGAATATTGCGCTTGTCTCTTTTGAAATCGATAATTCGATAAAGACGTTTGTGTCCGCCTCCCCGACGACGGCTAGTAATCACACCGCGGTTATTCCTGCCTTTCTTACGATGCACGTACATCGTAAGAGACTTTTCTGGCTCACTTTTAGTAATTTCAGAAAAGGCTGAAACTGTCGCTTGACGAGTACTAGGGGTATAGGGACGATAAGAACGAGTGCCCATAATTTAACTAAGTTTTGAAATTTTAGCTTACTGCTTCTTGTAATTTGGCGGCTGACGAGTCCACTAGTCTCAAACTCCTGCCTCAGTTCTCCAGATTTTTTCTTAAGCAAAAATAATAATTTGCTATTAGGATAATAATTCTGGTTCTTACAATTCTGGGAATAGAGCTTGTCTGATTTTTTCTTCATCCCCTGGGGCTAAGGTGACAACCGCACGTTTATATTGAGGTTTGTAACCAATAAATCGACCAATACGACGCTTTTTGCGTGCTTGATGATGAGTATTTACTTTAGTTATTTTTACTTCAAATAAATCTTCAATAGCAGCTTTAATCTGTGGCTTAGTTGCTTTCGGAGAAACTTCAAAGGTATATTTATTTTGCTCCATAAGCATTGTCGCTTTCTCTGTAATGATCGGGCGACGTATTAAGTCAGGTAAATTACGAGGATCGAACTTAGCCATTGCTGTAAACCTCCTGAATTTTTTCCACAGCTTGGGATGTTACAACAACTTTGTCTGCATGGAGCAAATCAAAGACATTTAACTGGTCAGCAAGAATAAGCTTTAAATTTTCTATGTTACGAGCGGACTTATAAACGTTATCGTTACGCTCTGAAACAATTAATAAAGTTTTGTTTTTTGGATTGCAACCCCAACGAGCGATCGCTGCCAATAAATCTTTAGTTTTAGGACGCTGTAACTGTTCTGAAAAATCTTCTACTACTGTCATGTCTTCAAGACGGTTGGCAAAAGCTGTACGTAAGGCTAAGCGTCGCTCCTTACGATTCATCCGAATATTAAAGTCCCTTGGTTTTGGACCAAAGATTACACCACCACCACGCCATAATGGTGAACGGGTAGTACCTGCACGAGCGCGTCCTGTACCCTTCTGTCTCCAAGGCTTACGACCACCACCACGCACTTCTGAGCGGGTCTTGGTACTCGCAGTCCCTTGCCGGGCATTATTCATCTGTCGAATTAATGCCCTGTGCACTATATGTGCAGCTGTTTCTTCTTTAGCAACAGATAGGTCAAAACTTTTTTGTCCGACCTCCTCTCCTTGCCAATTTTTAACTGCGCATTCCATGATTTTCTATATCCTTTGTTTTGGTCATTGGTCGGTAAGTTTTCAGAGCTACGCTCACCAAAAGTCATTCACTACAAATACTCACTATTTGCGATCGCCATCACCAATGTTTCGCAAGGTAATACTTATGATTTACCTACTTCCTTGGCTGGTACGATGTTTAACAAAGCTCCTGGCTTTCCTGGTACAGAACCTTTCACAACTAGGATGTTTCGCTCTGCATCTACACGTACTACGGTCAATTTGCGCATAGTGATGCGCTTACCACCCAAACGTCCAGCCATCTTTTTTCCTGGGTAGACACGACCGGGTGTTGTACCAGCACCAATAGAACCAGGTGCTCGATGATTCTTAGAACCATGAGACATTGGTCCTCTGGCAAAGTTATTACGCTTTTGGTTCCCGGCAAAGCCCCGACCAATAGTATTACCAATGACATCTACTAGCTGTCCGGAACTGAAAATATCAGCACTAATTTTCTGACCCAGGGTATATTCACTGGTCTCACTAGCACGATACTCTTGTAGGTGACGTAGTGGTGAAGCTTCTGACTTCGCCAAATGACCCAGCAAAGGTTTATTAAGCGCCTTAGTTTTTACTTCGCCATAACCAACTTGAATGGCGCCATAACCATCTGTTTCTTTAGTTTTGACCTGTGTAACGGTGCATGGTCCAGCTTGAATGACAGTTACGGGAATTGCGATTCCCGCCTCATCAAAAATTTGAGTCATGCCTAATTTGGTGCCGAGAATACCTACAGACACGATTTGGGGGTTCTCCTTTTCAATTTCTACTTGTTTTGAAACTATGCAGGTTTTCAATTATGTGGACTACAAAGAAACACTAGCAATCTCTGGCCACATACCAAGCATCTCGTGGGACAACATTAAATATTGCCTAGACCGGAGGGTATGAATAAAACAGATAGTTTTGAACAATTAATTTGAACAATTAATTATGTGCAAAACTATTCAGTTTATACCCACGCTAGCTACCACAACAGTCAAAATAACCTCCCCTCAAAGGAAGGCATATTTTATCAACTTCTAAGTAAGGCTTCGGGTTTGACTCCGGCGTGCAGCGACTACTTAACAAATAGCTATCGCTTTGGCACCTTCATTGACTAATAGAGGACTTAAGCGCTTAAATCGCTCAGTATCCTTTTACTAGAACTGAATGCAATACTGCACTAATCAGTATAACTCAGTTTTCCCTGTACCCAATCCCTGAAAATATATTCTTTAAACACATTTTTTAAAAGATTTTAAATAAAATACTTTAAAAATGTACTTAGGGATACTCTTGGTTGCTTCCTACGGTTTTTACATCATTTCACAGTTAGCAATTCATTTATCAGCTTTTTTTATCAACTGCTGCCCGAACTGTCAAACTGCATAAGCCTATCAAATCAAGGTTAACTAAGATTCTGTTATCTGATTGAGAATATGACTTTTTATCGCAGGCGATAGCTATAAGAGCTAAGAACGCAACCGAAATTATGATTTATGACCACAATCTCAAAATATATAACATCTAATTATATTTGTCGAGGGTTAATTTGTAAGATGTGAATAGCACCAATGTTCAAGTATATAAAAAATAAAACTCTGAAGAAAGGAAGAGGGTTCTTAATAAGCAGAGTGTTTAAAGAATGTTTTATGTATAAGATATAACTCTCTCTGAAAAACTTGGGAAGAAAAAAGCTCTGCTTTCATTTGCAATTGAAATAGAACTGAGGCAATCACAATTTGTCATATATTCGTCAAACACAAATATGCTAAGCATTTACTCTTTCAGGACTTACGCAAAATCAACGTAATTCCGTCATTATGAGCGGTAGCGACGTAATCGAAATAAATCCTGAGATTGCTTCCCTACACTACGTTTCGGTCGCAATGACAAATCTTGGTTGCGTAAGTTCTATCTTTGTAGCTTTAGCTAATTTCTCAGATAAAATTACGTGACTTTTGCATAAGTTCCGATAAAAACTAATTAAAAACAAAATTCAAAAACTTTTCTATAAAAATTAAGTCTTAAATGATATTGCTCTATTTCATGAATACAAGACAATTAAGATAGAGATATATTCGTGGAATTGTACAAAATATATATGGCACTAATTACCACTGGTAAAGGATTAATTCGCGACCTAGAGAAATTTGGCGCTCTTGGTGTGTTTATGCCTCTAGAAGGAGGCTTTGAAGGTCGATATCGCCGTCGTCTACGTGCTAATGGTTACAGTGCTCTTAATATTACTGCTAGAGGACTAGGTGATATTGCTGCTTATCTTATGGGGGTTCATGGAGTCAGACCTCCACACTTAGGTAAAAAGAGTACAGAGAAAGGTGCCGCTGTCGGTTCAGTGTATTATTTACCACCAGTAGTTACCTATCAATTAGAGAAACTACCAGAAAAATCCAAAGGTTTACTTTTATGGATTATTGAAGGAAATATTCTCTCCGGTCAGGAAATAGAATATCTAGCAAATTTACCTAATATAGAGCCACGGGTAAAAGTTATTGTGGAACGCGGAGGCGATCGCTATTTCCGTTGGACACCTTTACAGAAGACTTTGCTAGCTGGCTAAAATGCTAGTCTTTTCAAAATTCGTTGGATAATTTGTATAATAAGGGTGAACATTTGTTCGCCCTTGTTAATAATTAAAATGAATAGATTTAGCAAAAAGAACACGAAAAACTTACAAAAAATTGCAATTTAAGCTGGGCATAATTAAAGAGAGTTTATACACAATACTTTCTGCTATTTTTTTACACCTAATTATTTTATTTATAACTAAAAATGAGACGAAAACCTTCTGGCAGATCGGCTACAAATTCTAAAAATTCTTCTTTTGTTTCTGGAGCGTTTAATGTAGCTTCCATTGCTATTCTTGCTGGTGTACTTGTTTTAGGAATAGGTATTGGTTTAGCTTTTAGTTCTGCTGCAAGTTCATCATCTGGGAATAACGTTGCATCCCGCGAGTTTATTGATAATAGAGCACCAAATCCTGAAATTTGCGTTCAAAATGGAGCCAGTGCAATGGTAATGGATGCAAGGCTTTTTGTAACTCTCAATCCATTTAACGTTTATATCTCTCAACCTAGTATGCGTCCAGGATGCGTCCTCAGAACTAATAATTGGCAAGTTTTGGAAAGAAAGGGACTGCTCAAATCGGATAGGGTTAGGGAGTGTAAGAATCGTTTAAATACTTTTGGTTTTACAGGAGATTTAAACAGCAAGGATTTAGAAGTTGACTGTATATATCAAAATGATGCAGCAGAGAACTTCTTCCAAAATTCACCTGGTGCGGTTGCTCCTAATATAGAGACAGAAAGATTTTAAATCAAAGGTTTTAACTCAAAGGTTGTTACTAAGTTTTCTGAGTACAATATTGGGATATCGATTAATCATCATGAAGCTTTGCTTGGGAATAGCGATCGCAATATCATCACAATAGCTATAAGTTGAAACTATTAACGAATAAATACCAATAAATTGGGGGGGAAGTCCCCCAATTTTACTGTTTACTCTTATCTATATTCAGATAATTTCTATATTCAGGTAATTTAATTTTTCAATATTAATTTTTCAATATTAGAATACATTTAACTAACTAATTTTGACTATCTTTATGATGAAAAGTCTTAAAAAAGGTAGTTGGGAAAGTGGTGATGGTAATTTGGGATTACTATAGATTTTTGCCGGAAAATTATTAGATGGAGCAATCTTATTTTGGTTTAGGCTATATAAAGTTTACAGTCCTTCAGTATAGTAAATAAAATTAAGCTGGTGTAACCAAAGCAAATACTGTAATCTCCGGACGAGCATTCAATCTGATGTGTGGTCTGTTCATACCAATAATAAATTTTAGTAATGCACTTTAATAATAAACTTGAGATTCCGCTAAGATAACGAAGTACTTGTGAAACGTAATATGATGGGGAAACCTGGTTAAAATCCGGGGCTGTGCCGCAACTGTAAATGAATCGGGTATTCTTTCTATTCTTCAAGTTAATTACTGATAACTCCCACTTCATAAGCCAGAAAACCTCTCGATATTACTTGCTCACTATACTTCCCACGTAGCATGGGAAAGGAGCTCAAAACAATAATGCAAAGTATTGATAATCATAATTTGACTAATCTAGAAAACTCACTCAAAAATATTCTAGATTTACCACCTCTACCTTTACAGCGTCCCTTGCTGATGATTGGTCATGGAACCCGAGACGCTGATGGTAGACAAGCCTTGTTAGATTTTGCCACCCAGTATCAGGCTTTGGATACCTCACGTCCTGTCTTACCTTGCTTTTTAGAATTGACCGGACCCACTATTGAAGAAGGTGTAGATGAATGTATCAAGAATGGTTATACAGAATTATCTGTTTTACCTATTCTGTTATTCGCTGCACGTCATAATAAATTTGATGTCACTAATGAATTAGACAGAGCTAGGAAAAAGTATCCCCAGCTAAAATTTCACTATGGTAGACATTTTGGAATTACCCCAGGAATTCTAAATTTATGGCGCGATCGCATTGCCCAATTAGATATACTTGAAAATAATCCTCAACAAATTCCTCGTTCTCAAACAGTTTTATTATTCGTCGGTCGCGGTTCTAGCGACCCTGATGCAAATGGGGATGTCTGCAAACTGGCGAGAATAATTTGGGAAGGTAGCGGTTATGCAACAGTTGAAACATGCTTTATTGGGATTACTCACCCTAGATTAGAAGAAGGTTTCCGTCGTGCTCTTTTTTACCAGCCTAAGCGAATCATTGTTTTGCCATACTTCCTGTTTACTGGTGCATTAGTGAAAAAAATCTTCAACATCACAGCTCACCAACAAGAAAAATATCCAGATATTTCTATTGATTGTTTACCAGAAATGGGTCTACACTCTCAACTATTATCTGTACTCAGAGATAGGGAAATTGAAACCCAGTTAGGACAGGTAAATATGAATTGTGAAATGTGTAAATTTAGATTAGCTGCTGTTTCAGGTGACTCCAATAGCGGTCATCATCACCACGGACATGAGCACCACCATCACGACCATTCACACCCACCTGTGGACCCTTATGCAGATATAAGTAAGTATCATCAAAGAATTTGGAACGCACCATAGTATGCATTTGATCGTTAAATCTGATAGCTAAAATCCCCAGTTTTCTGAAAAATTTGCTTATCTGGAATTTGGGGATTCCAATTAAATTGATATTCTTAAGTCTAAGGATTCTGAGTTTCTCATTTCTCCTGTATTTCTTATAAAATTTGGATTTAATCTAAGGTTTAGAAGTATATAGCAGTTTTCATTTGAGTTAAATACAATCTTGTGGAATGAAAATCCCTCCCAGTGGTAATTCACAAATTTACTTTGTATTGCAGTCAACCGAAAAGCGCTATATAGATAATTTATAGCTTTTTTATAGCCCCTGAAAAATGCCGAAAGAATTTATTGTTGGTAGTAAAGTGCGAGTCATCGCAGTACCAAACTATGTAAAAACTGCTGATCCAATGCCCATGTTAAGACCCCCCGATGTGATTAAACTTGGAGAAGAAGGTACTGTTTTAGACCGTCGTCCCGGTGGTTACTGGGGAATACGTTTTTCCAAAGGAGCTTTTTTGCTAGATGAGCAGTACATAGAATCTGTTGATGCATCTAGTGAATAAAATATCGGTTGAATAGTAGCTAGTAATTGTAAACTTATTTTAAGTTGTTGTTAAAAAGCTGCGTAATGATTTCCCGTCGTACTTTTAGTCGTATTGTTCTTAATACATTATTAATAAGCTGTTTAAGTGTTTTTGGATGGTTTAACTTTACACCTGTGAGCTATGCTATGGGCGGTAAGCTTCCAGTAATAAATCAAGCAGCACCAGAATTTACTTTACCTACGAATACAGGTGACGGTGAAGTTTCCCTATCTGACTATCGTGGGAAATGGGTAGTGCTTTATTTTTATCCCAAAGATTTTACCCCTGGTTGTACAATTGAAGCTCGTCGCTTTCAGCAGGATTTACCTAAATACATCGAAAAAAATGCTCAAATTATTGGTGTAAGTGCCGATGATATAGACTCTCATGCCGAATTTTGCGATTCTGAGGGGCTAAAATTTCCTCTCTTAGCAGATATTAAAGGTAAAGTTAGCAAAACTTACGGTTCCTGGATTGGTTCTGTATCGATGCGTCATAGTTTTATTATTGACCCAGAAGGCAAACTTAGAGAGACTTTTGTAAAAGTTAATCCTTCTGTCCATAGTCAAGATATTTTAGCAAAACTAGACCAATTGCAGAAAGCTATTTCTTGACGTATTTCTAAAGCCTAAAATGATGGAGAAATTCTGGATTCAAGCAGTATATTAGAGGTAAATAGAGTATTTCACCAAGAGCATAAGTTATAAGATTGAGCTATAAACTATTATTCTTGGTGAAATTACATTTGTAATTTAAAGTTATAACTTGAATATATTTGAGCTATGTTTGAGGATTATAGCGATCACAAGATTGGATAAATATTGGACAGGAAATTTTTCCATTAGCTGTTAGAAATTTCAGTGCTAGAAAGTTTCCCCTTGAACAAAACATGTTAACCTAGTTTATGTTTATAGCTATAGTTAAGTTTTTAATAAAAGCTTCACATACGTGTAAGCAAAGTTATTTTAGTTAGCTTTTCTTTTTCCAAGCCTTCCAAATCATTAATATTTAGCCAGTTCTCTTTAATTAATTTGGCAAATACAAAGATTAAAGATGAATATCTGTAATCGTATTTACCATCTATATCATGCCTTCTTGCGCTTAAAAAATCGTGCAAATGCCATATTTCCTCTAGTTCAGTAATCTGACTAGCTTCATTACGAACTTTCTCAACTAAGGTCTTAATCTCTCGCTGATAAGCTTTTGAAAAAGCTTCATGTGCTACTTTCTTTTCGGTCTCTGACCACGTTATATCATTTACTTGCATTATTAAAACTGAAATCTATCTGTATAGTTATTGTTTTTTTCAATTCCATCACTAAATTTTTAAACAAAATCTTAGCTAGCAATAGTTACTGACATTAAAAAATCTGACCTAAAGTCAAACGCCAATAAGTCAAAGTAAATATAATAGCTAACGCTTAATAATACTAATTGGGCAAATTAAGATTGGACAAATAAGTATTTTATAAAATTAGTTCTGGTTTGAATTGATAATTGTAATAACATTATTTTATCATGCAAGTCTAGGTATTTGTCATAAAAAAACGCTCCTTATGACAAAAGAGCGTAGTATACAATCATTAAAGTTAATGTTTATTTGAGTTTGATTGATTCTATTTTTACTTAACTTTTACGCTGATTTGCTCTTATTAAGAACGAGCCAAGTTTAAAAGTTCTTTGGGAGATGCAAGTAAATCGATAGCTACAAAGAAAATCTTATCTTCGGAATTAAGTAAAAATCTCCAAGCTATATTCATCCCCACACCAGCACCGAACCAAGGAGTTTGTACTTTACCAGTAACTTTTATCTGGGTGTAACCATCTTCTGCTGGTTCAGAAATTCCTCTTTCCGGAATTAACTTCAGATTCTGACACTCTTCTCTAAAAAACTGAGAAACAGCTTCTTGACCAACTATTGGTTTCCGAAAAGGAGGTTGTAGCGCACCATCGGGGGTAAACAGTTTAATTAAGGCATCAAAATCATTTGCATTCAAGTTATTCATATAACTCAATACTGTAGCATTAGTCACACCCTCAATTTTCACTTGAGTTCTTTGTGACATTTCTTGAGGGGGTACGACTTGTTCAACAACTCTTTTGTAGTCCCCTAATTTACCTGCATCAAATCCCATGTCAACTACAGAATTACGCAAAACTGTAATTTGCTGACCTGAGTCTAAGTCTCTAATTGCTTGCAGTACAGCAGAAGCATTAGCAGAAAGTTTGTACCCTTCTGGAATAGGAGCAACCAGCTTTTGATCCATCAATCTTCCAAGTTCGTACCAAAAACCTAACTTAATGTTTGGAGACCAGGAAGCATAGGTTCGGCAAATTGGTGTATCAGTACGATTTGCAAGATCGCACATTGCTTGTGATTGTTCTATGGGGGTCATTTCTTGAATTTGCTTGAGGGTATTCTCAGCAAACTGCATATTAGCAGCTCCTGGGGCTGCTACTGTAATAGTCTTACCCATCTCAAGGTAAGCAAACCAAATTAATGCTAGTTGATCTTCAGCACCAAGTTGAGTAAATCTAGCAATGGTTGCTGGTACAGCGTCAGCAGATAGGGTATTCGGAAAAATGTTGCGAGCAGAGTCGATGGTAAATGGCATATATATAACTCTTCAGATATTGTTTACAGATTTGTCACAAGCAAACCCTGCACTCTCAGGTAATGACAGCGACTAAAATTACAAAGTACAATGCAGTTCCGGTATAAAAAACTAGCGTTTGAGCGATCGCTCAATCCCAAAAGTGTTGCCGCATATTCTATAGGAAAACCGTTTTTTCCAAAAAGAGAGACTGGCATTGCTTTGACCAGTATCTTCAAATCTATTTATTCCAATCTACTTAAATGCTTTTAAGTCAGCACAAAATGCTCGAAGTAAAAACATCAAAAATGAATTTTCAGTAACTTTAAAAAACTTAATGAGCATTCATACTTGTTAGTATATACCTATTTGGGTGATTTTCTAGGAAATATGCTTATGAAAAAATAAGTTCAATCTTTGGTAATAAATTTTTTCTAGATAAGGCTGATAATATTATCAAAATATAATTAGAAGTATTATTATTTCTTTATCGATTAATATAATCTATTGAAAATAAAACTATAGTTGATATTAATTTTAGTACATTTATATATAGTAAGACTTGTGTACTATAAATTTTATTGAATTTACACCTCTTGCATATATAATGAACTATTTATATATACAACATATATGTAAGAATATTGATAATAAATTCTTTTTAGAAAGCAAAGGAACTAATCATGTCCGATAGCTCTCTGCCATTGGGACATATTCTCCGCAAAGCAAGACGTAAAGATATTTGGTCAATTCGTCTTCTAGTATTAAGCGCAAAACTTGACCCCACTCAGATCAAGTGGCAGCAATTTTATTTGATTGAATATCAAGATAAGATAATAGCTTGTGCTCAACTCAGACATTTTTCAGATGCTCAAGAATTCGGTAGTTTGATAGTAAAAAAAGTTTGGCGGAATCAGGGTATTGGTAGTTATTTAGTAAAACATTTAGTAAAACAAGCAAATAAACCACTTTATTTAGAGTGTTTGGGGAAAGAATTAAAAAGGTTTTATTCTCAGAGGGGTTTTGTTAAGGTCAACTATGAAAATTTACCCCCATCAATGCAAAGCAAATTTAAACTATCTCAATTAGGTAAGCAGTTGATAGGGATTCCTGTAACTTTTATGCATCATCTCTAGAAGAATTGGTTTTTCGTTAAAAATTACTGGATGATCGTATAAAATATTACTCGATTTTTCCTAGGATAGGAACTTGGCTAGAGAAGGGCTAAAGTTAAAAATTTCATATCGAAATAAGGTTGAAAATTGAAACAATATGAAAATATGTTTACAAAAGTTCACCCTCTGATATTGAGGATGAATTACTTTCATCACAATACTTTAAGAGATACAAATCAATTTTTTTTTGGAATTTTATAAGCTTTTCTGCATATTTTTCTAGTTTCTAAACGTTTAGTTAAATAACAGTTCAAATAAAAAAGGAAATTAGAAAATTATGAATTCTATCAAGCAAAGATTAGCCCTTGTTGCCACAGGTGCTATTCTAACCATTAGCACTGGTACTTTACCTGCTTCTGCTGCAAATAGCAATTTCAATTCTTTAAATACTGTTCAAGAGAATGTACCTCAGAGCTTAATTAGCAATATAAGTAATACAGGAGAATTGTCTGTCGCTAGAAGAAGAAGACGAGTTAGATACAGAACTAAAAGAGTTTGTGTTATTAAATATCGTCGCTATGGAAGACGTTATCGTCGCATTAAAAGATGTCGTTATGTCAGAGTCAGAGTAGATCGTGGTCGTAGAGTATTAAGGTAAATTCAAGAATATACTAAAAACTTACAACTATAATATATTCGCCGATGACAATATTTTTCACTTGAAGAAGTTTCTACCATAGAAAATTCTTCAAGTGACAATTAAACCTGCGAGCGCTATTTTTTATTGATGTCGCAGGTTCAATTATTTCAAGGAATATTTCCTACTTACTCTTCTTTTTTAACTGCACGAACTTGTCCAAACTTCCAAATATAGCTTGAAAGTAAATTAGTGAATATATGAGCTATTATTGGTACTAATAAATTTCCAGTTATTAAAGCGCTATAACCTAAAATAAAACCGACTATAGTTGCCCAAATTACATAAGACCATTGTCCTGAACCGCTAAGGTGGAGTAAACCAAAACAAATGCTAGAAATAGCGATCGCCAAATGATTCGATCCAAAAGCAGGCAGCATAACTCCACGAAACAGTAATTCCTCACTCAGTCCAGGTAAAAGTCCCAGCCAAACCAAGTCTGGAAAGTTCAATGGCTTTATAACAATATCTAAGTAAAAATTAGCACTATTTTGATATTCTGGCCAAAAATTATAGGCTAAGCTGCTAAAACCTGTGATAGCTAAGCCTAATAATACACCTATCAATAGGTCATTTTCCTGCCAATGCCAAGGCATCAGATAAAAATCACCCAATTTCAGCCATAATTTAGCAATGACCCACAAAATTATAGCGGTTACACCTATCGCAATTAGAACTTGAGTGCGTGTTAGGTTTAGAACTTCTGGTTGATGCTTTTGCTCTTTTGTCACGAGAATTTAGAGTAAAAGGAATAGATGGAGATTCAATCAAAAAGATTGGAAAATAAGTATAGTAGATTTTAATGCCAATTTTACGAGAAAAGTGTCTGATAAGATGTATAAATTTTAGCTGTAAATTTATTACTAATTGATTAGTCCTGAATTTATTACAACATTCCACCAATCATATTATAAGTATAAGATTTCTGAAGCAATTTACAAAACTAAAGATTTATATACAGCTTATACACAACTGTTCATCACTTTTATAACTGTTTATAAAATATTCTAAACTTTTATATAGATTGTCGTCATAAAATTTATGTTTTTATCAGTCTTGTTAACTCTATATTACTTCCGTAATATATCAGTAATCTTTCAAAAAAAGATTAAGAAAAATTACATTATAAAAACGATATTAAAGTATAACAACAAGTATATAAATTTGGCATATGCAAACAAATAAGTTAACTAATTACTTATAATTTGTTACTATTCTTTTTTATTTGCAATGGTGAAATTACTTGATTAAAAATAGATATATCTACACCTGTTTTGTGAACTGCTAATGCACCTATTGCTTCCAAATAAGAATTAGCCTGTAATGCTCGGATACCAAGAAATTCCGGTAATACTTGCATTTGGGTCTGATTTTCTTTAACCGTAATGATAAGACAATTCTGATTACAGGAAAGCTTGTTTAAACTTAATACAGCGCTACTCCCACAAGCATTTGCTGGTAATATTACTGCATCTACTTGATTCGCCCAAACATCTCCTAAATCGGAGGAAATATCCCACCGTCCTTCCTTTTTAGAATCAGCAACTTGAGAATTGAATACAAACTGAGGTGCACGACTTAAACCAACTAAAACACTTGGTAAAAAAGTATATCCTAACTCTTCAGCAGCAGAACGAGGAGATAAATTAGCATCTAGTTCAGGTGGTGAGAAAGCGGGTGCATGAGCGCAAGGTACTTTAAAATTACGGACTATTAGATGACTAATTACAGCTTCCGCTCCTGCGATTGTATCTACACCTTCACCCATTCTATAATTTTGGTCAGCGATCGCATCTACCTGATCAGGGAAACGTGCGACTACCGCGATCGCATTTGCTCCGGTTTGGCTGATTAATATATCTGCTGCTCTGAGCAAACTATCAGGATTAGCAATTGTCCCCCAACTTGCACCAGAATCAGACAACCGTAATTCTACTTCTATAGGTGCATCTGTAATCACATAATCAGTTATAGAAATTCCTAAAGTAGCTCTAGCAGCATCAGCCGCTTGTAGGTTTCTCAATCGTAAATCTGCTTCAATACCTTGGTCTAAAATTAAACCAATTTTATTTTGATGTACTTCACGCAGGCCCCAGTCACCTCCAGCGAATTTATCTAAAGCGTAACCCTCAACGTATAAAGTATTAGGTAAATTCCAATATAGAATCGCACCATTCATCACATTTGGATGCGTAATCAAGCGATCGCACACTCCAGACATAGCTCTAGCAACCGGTAAAGCATCACCAGCATAACCACCAATAGAAGCTCCAACCCCAGTGGGTACAATTAAAATCGCAGTATATGGACGTACCAAATTCTTAAGCCATAAATTTGAGATTAATCTTAATTTTTTTTGGAATTTTTTTGGAATTTTTTCAATATAATTTAACCAGATCAAAACTTATATATTATACAAATGAATTTTTCCAAATACTTAACTGCTTTCAAAAAAGCGTATTGGTATTCTATAAAGTCTGTACTATTAGATTAGATAATATATTAAGTACAAAAGATTTAAATTTTTAAAGCTATTTATTTGTGACAATATTAAGTTGTGTTAAAAGAGAGCAAATATAGAACGAGTTTACAATGCTTTCAGAATAGAGTATTTTAATAATTACTGGAGGCGTATACTCTATATCATTTTATCTTCTGTAAAGCTTATTTCTAGGTTATTTTTTTTCATTATAAAATTTTAGATTAACAAAAACATAAAGATAGATTTTGATTACGGTTGACAATTTTGATATTATTGTGAACTCAACTAATTAATCATTATATTAATCATTATTTGGGTAATCGCTAAATTCCTTGTTATGTCGCTGCTTGATTTTAGTATCTATAAACTTAATTATGTTGTTTGAGCCATTAATCAGCTCCTAAAAGCAAAACTAACTCCTTAGGAGCCATGTAAAAGCAATTTGTTTTAGTTTAAATTCTATGTCGTCTAGATCCCAATATTACACTAAAAATTATCTATCAAGCATTAACCATTAACTTTCGTGACTACCCCTTCAACAAGAACCTTTCTTTCATTTAAATCTACAGCAGTAACAGCCCAACGTAGAGGTTCACCATATCTTTTCAACTCCAGTTCAATAGACTTACACAATTCAAGGGTATCTTCCTTTAAATCAACTCTCGTTTTAATAAAATCAATAATCATAAAAGAACTCTTATATCTCAATATGGTTCAGATAAGGGTAACTGTAGGTTGGGTAGAGCGAGAGAGAGCGTTACCTAAATTTCCGCACTCGTTTGTTGGGTTGAGTTACGAAACCTAACCTACACTACTTCTATTTTTTAAGCTTAACTGAACCGTGTTGAATTAAATAGAAGATAGGAAAAATTGAATTATTTAATATCTTCCTGTAAGAGTTTATTACTGCTAAACCTTTACAAGATGTTTTTAAAAACCAAAATTTCTCCACCCAGATCAACCATACAATTACGAATTAAAGGATGTTTGGGGTATTCTAGCCCAAGTCTTCTCTTACTCCACCACCTCATTAACCGGAAATCTATCTATCAACTGCATCGCTCTTTGAGCATTACGTCTCAAAGCTTCTGACAAATGTGGAACATGGGGTATTTGCGATAACAAATCTAACGTACGTCTTAAAATCCTAACCACATCACCCTCATCTAAACTAGTGTTATCACATAACTCCGTCCATTCCATTCCCAAACCCCATTGTTCCACCAAAGAAATCAGGTTTATATAGCGATTTTCTAAACCAACAGGTAAAGCTACACCATGACGATACTGTACCTTTAATACAGAACGACGAATTTTTTGTAGCTGTGACCAAGTTTCATCTACCTGAGGGGACACCTGGAAACTCACAGAACTATCAGGACGAGTATTTTCCGTGACCAATGCAGCGACGATAGCTGCAAGCTGTTGGGGGTCAATAGTATCTAAAACACCGCTAGCTAAAGATAAACCCAGCCACAATTCATTTTCACCACGAATTGCAGCACAAACTTGTCCTAAATTTGTTGGAACCAAATTATCCAGACATTCAAAACGTTGCAAAATCTCAATTAAGTTAACAAATTCGTCCCAATGACGCTGAGACTGTAACTCCACTTGAGATTGATAATCATGAATATCTTTTTCTAACTTTTTAGCAAGAGCGCGACGTTTAAATAATTTACCAGTATTACCAGTTCCAAACAAAGGATGAGCTTCTATTAATTTCTGTACTTCTGCAACTCTTAATAACTGCTCATCTACCTCTGGAGCTAAATGTAAACTAGGATCTGGTTCTGGTATGGATAAAGCGATCGCAGCGGTTTCTTCTTTCCCCGGAATACTTTCTCCTGGTTTTAGAGGTAGTTCCGGAGGTGCAGCTAAGTCGAATGGTATCTCTACTCTAGGTAACTCAGCATATAAGTCCATGACATCAGCGTTAGTCGCTACATACCAGCGATTATCTTGTCCCAAACATATCAAATAGGGAGCGCGACCAGAACCTGGTGTTTTGCCTACAAGAATGGCTGTAATCGGTTTGGATACTTCAATATATTTACCTTTGAGACTTACCAAACTACCAGAAACCGCAAAACCCAACATCATTTTCAAACCTTCTTGTTGGATTTCCTGTGCTTGCTCTTGTAAGGTTTTTAGTAGCTTCTTTTCTACCTTCAATCTTCCTCTAAGTTTCTCATAACTTGCTAATTCTTCTTCCCCAACAGCTGCTATTTGCGTACGTATCTGCTCTAACTGCTGCTGCATATTAGAAATGTACTCATACTGGGGATTCAGGTGCAAATTAGCTAAATACTGACCAAAACTACGTTCTATTAGCTCTCTAGCTTGCTCGATGCTATGGGTTTGCAGTAGGTTAAGTACCATCCCATAACTAGGAGTAAACTGACTAACTAGGGGGTCGGCTTTTGATGTGGCTAAATATGCTGCCTCTTTGGCTCCCTCAAATGGTGTTTGTAAAGTTACAACGTGACCCTGCTCATCCATACCCCGACGACCAGCCCGTCCCGCCATTTGTAAGAATTCCGAAGCGTTTAGTAGCCTATGCCCAGAATCGGTACGCTTAGATAATGTGGAAATTACTGTAGTTCTAGCAGGCATATTTATACCTGCAGCCAAAGTTTCTGTTGCAAAAACAACCTTAATTAAACCTTGTTGAAACAACTCTTCCACTAACCCCTTCCAAGCCGGTAAAATTCCAGCATGATGAGCTGCAACTCCCCGATATAAAGGTGCAATTTGTCCAGAGCGACCCGCTTCTGGATTTCTAGTCAAAAAATCATCTATCTGTCGTCTTAACTGTTGCGCTTCATCCGCATTTACTAACCATAAATCTCCAACTTCGGCAACCGCGCGATCGCATCCCCGACGACTAAAGATAAAGTAAATCGCTGGAAGCATATTCCGTTGTTTCAATTTACTTAAGGTAAATGTAATGCTTGGAGCTTCGGGTCTACCACCTCTTCCTCTTTTTTCCGTCCTTCCTCTTTTACCCCTCTTTTGCAACAGACGGGAGTTAATTTTACTTTTATCTTCATTTAATAAAGGAAATACTCCTTTAGTATTACCAAAATAAAACTCTAAAGGTACTGGACGAAAATCAGAGTAAATTAAATCGGTTGGTCCGTGAACCTGATTTAACCAATGGGTAAGTTCATCACTATTAGCAACAGTTGCTGAAAGTGCTGCTAATTGCATTTGGGGTGGAGAATAAATAATTGACTCCTCCCACACAGTCCCTCTTTGACGGTCATTCATATAGTGGCACTCATCAAGTACCACCGCTTCCACATCCATCAAAGAAATTCCTACCTGCCCAATGGAAGTACCATAAAGCATATTGCGGAAGATTTCTGTGGTCATCACTAAAATAGGTGCATCCCGGTTTATTGAAGCGTCTCCGGTCAACAAACCTACCCATTCAAACCCAAATTTTTCTCGGAAATCACGTAGCTTCTGATTTGACAGAGCCTTTAGGGGTGTAGTGTAAAACACCCGTTTTCTCCTCGCAAGAGCGCGGTAGATAGCATATTCCCCAATCAAGGTTTTCCCAGAACCAGTAGGGGCACAGACTACTACAGAACGTCCCGCATTCAAAGATGCGATCGCCTGATTCTGAAAGTCATCTAATTCAAAGGGAAATATTGACTTGAGGTCAATTTCACCAGACAAGGCAGGATAATTCACTCAATTACATTTTAACCAGACTGATTACTATATTAACGATACTTTTGTCAACTTCGTGTTTTTAATTGTATACAGGATTGGTAATTGCTTAAAGATTAAGGATTTTTAATTTCTCTTTTCTCTTTTCTCTTTTCTCTTTCCTCTTTGATGTTTGTGTTAATTAACCTCTTTTTCCTTTTCCCAGTCCCATAATTACTGTCCTAATTCTTGGGATCTCTTAGCAGCAGTTCTGACTGCTTCCATAACTGCTGAACGAAAGCCGTTTTTTTCTAACTGAGCAACTCCAGCAATTGTTGTACCACCAGGACTAGTCACACGGTCTTTAAGCTCCGCAGGATGCATATGACTGTTTGTTAGCAATTGTGCAGTTCCTAAAACCGTCTGTAAAGCTAACTTATAAGCTGTAGCTCTAGGTAAGCCTGATGCGACACCACCATCAGCTAAAGCTTCTACAAATAATGCCACATAAGCAGGACCACTACCAGATAATCCAGTGACTGCATCCATCAAACTTTCGGAAACTTCTACGACTTCTCCTACTGCTTCTAAAACCTGACGTGCAATTTTTAAATGGTTAGCATTGGTATAAGAACCAGCACATATTGCTGTTATACCCTCTCCTATTGTCGCTGGGGTATTCGGCATTGCGCGAATAACCGGTGTAGAAGGGAAAGCAAGTTCCAACTGAGATAAAGGCACACCAGCCATTACAGAAATAATGCAGGGAAACTTCTTTTTATTACCTGCTTCACCAATTTCCTGAGCGATCGCCCCAAATATCTGGGGTTTCACTGCCACTATAATTAAATCTGATACCTGAATTAAAAGTTCTTGATTATCCCCAGTGGTGGTTATCCCATACTGCTTTTCTAGGTATTGGCAACGTGAATCAGAGGAGTCGCTAATTATAATTTCTGGTGCTTTGTATACTTCACGTATTATTAGGCGGGATAACAGCGCTTCTCCCATTACCCCACCACCAATTAGACCAATTTTGGCAGACAAGTCACTTATCCTTTACTTCATTGAGGGATTATAGATTTGAAATTTTAGACCCACTATAAAAATATCTAAAATATCAAATCTTGAATCTAGAATTCTTCCCTTATTGTGCCATCCTTTCAGCATCTTGTCCCCATGCTGGGTTAGGAACATTAGAGCGTGTAGAGTGAACGGGATGCTGAGGGACTTCATGGAGAACACCTGCTTGAGTACTGACCTGTACACAGCTCGGAGTAAATAAGAAAATACTCTCTCCTATTCTTTCTTGATGCCCATCTAGAGCATAAGTTCCACCAGCCACAAAGTCTACTGCTCTTTGGGCTTGGTCTGGGTCCATTATAGTCAGATTTAGTACTATAGATTTTCTCTCACGCAATGCTTGAATTGCCTGGGGCATTTCTTCAAAGCTGCGTGGTTCAATAACTAAAACTTCAGAAATCCCATTTAGTGCTCCTGGCATTCCAATCACATTACTCATTGTCTTTGTAGTACCTGTTTCGACATCAGTACCTATTGTAGACACGGGTTCTCGCCAACGTCGATTACTTGCGGGAGCTTCTTGAGAGACTTGAGGAGCTTGTTGGGTATTTTGCTCTTCATATATGGTCTGGTAGGTCTGGGGGTCTACTTCTTCTTCGTAATAGTCATATTCTACTGGCTCATTTAAACCAACAAAATCTCTCAATCTTGAAAATAGATTAGTCATAACTTCAACTCCAAGGGAATTTATATCGAGTTTTTCAAAGTTGATCAGAGCTAATTAAAACTTATGAAAGCCTATTAAATTAACTTAGAATCAACTTTGACTATCAAAAGGCAATGAACGACTTAGGAATCTTACCGCTATTTGTAGCATCTACTACGCACTTTGTTAATAGGCTTACTTTACTTGTAGCGTTGATTATCAAAGCATTAACGACAATTGAATGAGAATTATATACTAACCAGTCCAAGAATAAAAGTTGCTTTTTCCCTTTTTTTTGATTTTATACCTAAAGAAAACTCGTATATACTTTGCTACACAGTTAATTGAGGTTTCTAAATGTTTTTTCTGACAAAAGAATTTTATATTACATATACCTGGAGGAATATCTAAGCTAAAGCTTCATATCAAAAAAATTATTGTTGTATTAACTTAAATTAGTCAATAACTTTCCTGAGAAAAGACCGCAAAGCTTTATTTCTCTTCTACATAGGTCTGTTCCCAAATAAAATGCTACCTAACCTAACCATCGTCGAGCCAGCATCAATTGCAATCTTGTAATCTCGCGACATCCCCATAGATAGGTGCTTTATCTGTAAATTTGCAAAACAACTATCATTGATTTTTCCTGCTATTTTTTTTGTATCAATAAATACTTTCTTTGTCTCTATAGTATTTAATTCTAGGGGAGGAATTGTCATCAATCCTTGAATTTGTAAATTATTGCAAAGATGTAATTCTGATAAATCTGTCATAAGTTGGGTGACATCCCAACCAGATTTATTTGGATCGGGAAGTATTTTTACCTGTAGGCAAACTAAGGGTTTCAAATCTAATTGTTGTGCTAATTGATTTAAACGCTGTGCCAATTTCAGGCTATCTACTGAGTGAATCCACCGAAAGTGTTGTAATGCTTTCTTAGCCTTATTACTCTGTAAATGTCCAATAAAGTGCCAGGTAATATCATGTAAATCTTCTAATTCAGCCTGTTTAGCGATCGCTTCGGAGATCCGATTTTCACCAAAATCGCGAAGACCTGCTTCATAAGCAAGACGGATAGATGAAGCAGGTACTTGTTTGCTTACTGCAATTAGCCTGACATTAGAGGGAATATCTTTAGCAATGGCTGCAATATGCTCTTTAGAAGTAGGAGTGTTCACAATAATATTCGCAATAGTACTCGGATAATTTAATAACAGTTTTATCCAATAAATTTTGTAGAGACCCCCATTGGGGGTCTCTACATATCCAAGCTATCATTAATATTCTTGCCAGAGCAGTAGTGGGCGGGTAGTGTTTATTGAAAAGTACGGCGGAATATACCCTGCAAGCTTTCATACTCTTTTGACTGTCCATTACGACGTAGAGTCCGCAAACGATTCTCTAACATCATTCGTGCTTCGGTTCGTCCAACCGGTTGAAATTTTAATCCTCTTACATCATTTATTACCAAAAAAAATAACCTTTGGGCATAAAGTGTGGTGAATAGTTCCTGCTTGTCTTCTACCAGACATATTCTGTAGAGTAAACCCCAAGTAGGATGATTTATGTAAGTCTCTGAGTTTTCTAGATTCATTTAATACTGAGGCTATAATTGTAGATATGAGCGTCCTGAGAGGGCAATATTTGAGCTTCGAGTATCTTAGAGCACTAAGTTTTGAATAAAGAGCTATAGTAACATCAGTTCGGGAAAAGTCAGGTTTATTCAACTATGAATGGCTGAAATTAAGATAAACACCTTGATATGTACCTTTGACAAGCAGCCACACAATAAGGGTTTGAGTTTATCCCGAATAATGGTTATAGTATTAAATAATCAATACTACTTATAGAAAATGAGTGTAAAACGTAACTACACCATGAGATTATTTTAATCTTCTATTCATTCTAGATTTTCATAACTTGTAAACTCATAACTTATAACTCATGATACTCGCCTTCATGTTGTCAATGCAGTAATACTTTAGAGGAATACCTCAAAGCAATCTTTAAAAGCTTTGAAAAAAGTTGCTTTGCTTTCGGTTTACCATCCTTAAAGGCAGGTTCAAAACAGCTTCAAAACAGTTTAAAAAACAAAGACAAGTATTGCTGTAGCGATCGCATAATCGCCATCATGACTAAGACTCAATTGCCATTGATATGATTCATTATTTAGATGCTTTTGCTGGTCTTCTTCTTTCCATTCTGCAAGAATCCGTGCGGCTCGATTATGTAAAGCTACAGAAGGTTCACCGCTAGCATATCGACAGATTTCAACATCAGTGTAACCGATACCATTCCATCCCGTTCCTATAGCTTTGACAACAGCTTCTTTTGCTGCCCAACGCCCAGCCAATCTTACAATAGAAGAGTATTGGGATTGAGTACTAGCTTTAGTAAAGGTCATACCATTATCAAAGCCACAGTTATTTTGTTCGCTATTGGTATAAACTCGTTTCAAAAAGCGATCGCCGAAACGTTCATAAGCTTTGCGAATACGTGGAATATAAACAATATCAGTTCCGAGTCGAATCATCTTTCAGCGATAAAATTATCGATTCTTGGCTTGAAATAACACATAAAACTCCGAGTCGATTATTCAGAAATTTTCAGTGCAGCGAGTTGTGCTTGTGCTTTTTGCAGAGATTCATACCATTCATGCAGCGAATCGCTATCTGCTACAATGCCAGCTCCAACTTGTCCCCAAACTATATTGAGTGCGCTTTTATGTAGATGCTGGTCTGATAACCGATCATTCATTGTTTGTGTAGAACTTTCCAAATAGTAAGGCTTATTCATTGATGCAGCAAGAGGGTTGATAAGATTTATCTTCTGTTGAGGAATAACAGGAGATGATTTATCATAAATAGCCATATCTTTATCAAGATATGGACTTTCCTCAAATACTTTTTTCTCTTGCTTGAGTGCAGAATCAGGAGTTAATAATAAAGTACGAATTAAAATATTCAGATCCAGGTTACCTTTGAGGTCTAAATAACCGCAAGAACCGTAAAATAAACTGCGACGTACTGGCTCTAATTCTTCAATTATCTCCATGCAGCGAACCTTTGGGCAACCAGTAATTGTACCGCCAGGAAACATTGACTGAATCAAATCTATCCCATTAAACTGAGATTTTAAGATTCCCTTAACATTACTAACTAAATGCATGACGTGACTGTAGCGCTCAATTACCAGTAATTCATCAACATTTACACTTCCCCACTCACATACTCTTCCTAAATCGTTGCGTTCTAGGTCTACAAGCATGATATGCTCGGCACGCTCTTTAGTATTTTTGATTAAATCCTGAGCTAGTTTTTCGTCCTCCAGAGTACTTTTACCCCGCATTCGTGTTCCTGCAATTGGTCTAGTTTCGGCTTTATTAGTACTTTCAAGTTTTACTAATCTTTCTGGAGAACAGCTAACAACTTCTCCCCAAGGGGTTTTCCAGTAACTTGCGAAGGGTGAAGGATTAATTTTTTGTAAATTTCTATAAATCTGCCATCCGGAAACGTTGGTGGAGGATGCAAAACGTAAAGACAGGTTTGCTTGAAATATATCTCCTGCTTGAATATATTTTTTGACTCGGTCTACAGCAGTTTGATAATCTGAACGGGAGGAGTGAAATTCCAAAGGTTTAGAATTAAAAGAGTGAGATTCTAGAGGGTAAAAGTTGTTTTTAGAAGAATCGGTTATCAAAATTGATTCTTCTAAATCATCCTCTCGATCCAGTTTTTGCTGTAAATGGTCTAGTTCCAACTTATTGGTCGCAGCAACCCACAATACTTGTTGTAAATGGTCTAAAACTGCAAAAGATTCTGGCTCATACCAAAAAGCCACCGGGAAAGGTAAAGTATCTTTTTTTGTGTAGGGTAAATCTTCTATTTCCCAAGCTACATCATAACCTAACCAGCCCAACCATCCACCGCAGAAAGGAAGATTTGTAGGAGTAGAATCGAGATTGTGAGAACTATTATTTTTATTTAGCTGCTTTAAGAAAGGTAATATTTCACCTAATGGTGGTGTCCACATGTAAACTTCACCATGAATTATTCTAGGTGCACCAGCACAGATAGAATACCTTGAGAGGATATGTTTATCCCCATAGTTAGGAAAAGGGCTTTCTAAAAGAGTCCCTATCCCCATAGGATTATCTAAAAATAATTTTGCAAAAATATCACTACCAGTACGGCATTTCAAATTAAGCGATCGCCAATACCAAGGTTTTGTCATTTCAGTTATCAATTTTTTCCTTTTTCCCCTTCTCCCTTTTTTCCCTTGTTCCTTTTGCTTAGAACCAAGTGTCTATTAAATATTACCAACTCCTTCATCAATTCTACTGTTACATTTTCCGTAACTGAAGGATTTTAAGATGTATAAATATATTACAAATAGATAGTAAATATTTTTTCCCATCTCAAGCTTTATAAATACATCATGATACTAATAAAAATATTAGGGTCTAAACTAATTTTATAGTTGACTAGAATTTCTTCGCAATGGTGAGGAGTTTATTAGCTTAGCTTTCTTCTCGTAAAAGTTTTGAATGAAAATATCAAAAATATTTAGTTAAAAGTATCTTGTGAAAGGTTCTACATTTCATATTGTAGTACTAAATTTTCATGTTTCACTTCATGAGAATATTTCTTTTATAAAACTTTTAACAAAAGATATTTTATAAGTTAACTGATAACATTATTAAATGTTCTCATCTGTACTTAGTAACTTATTTTACTTTAGTAAAATATCAAGATTTGGGTTCCAAGGTATTTCTATAGGTTCGGCAAAGCTGCGTTAAGTGTTCCATTTTCACACAGAATGGGTAAACTATCGATTAACAGATTTAATTAAGTACAAGAATTATGCACAGACTAAGTATTTACATCATTATAACTGTAGGTAAGTAATCCTAAATTATATATTTTTATCTTGTCTGAAATAGAAATTTTACTGAAAATCAGAATTTAAATTCTACTAAGACAATATTAATAAATCAAGAATCTATAAGAAATAAATTCCTAAAAAAATTAAAAATATGAGTAATATAAACAAAATATTTTTATTCTGTGGATTTACTTTAATAGCAGCTAGCTTAATTAGCTGTGGGGGGCAAAACAGTTCCCAATTAAGTGAAACATCGGCACCGGTAATAGAAAATTTAAATAGAAATAAATCTCCTCAATTAAAATCCAAAAGTCAGTTAGATAGTAAAAAATCAGATACAAGCTCCTCACTTCCAAATTCAGAAAAAAGTGAAGAATATAATCGTGAACAATATAAATACATCCAAGAAAATCCATTCGTCCGAGTTATTTCCAATCCCTTATCCACATTTTCTATCGATGTAGATACAGCATCCTACAGCAATATCAGACGTTTTATTAATAACGGACAAAAACCCCCAAAAGATGCTGTACGTTTGGAAGAAATGATTAACTATTTCAAATATGATTATCCTCAACCCACCCAAAATACCCCTTTATCAGTCAATACAGAAGTTGCTCCTGCATTATGGAATTCCAAACATAAACTAGTTCAAATAGGGTTACAATCCCTTCCTACCAGTGTAGAAAATTTACCAACCAATAATTTAGTCTTTCTATTAGATGTTTCCGGTTCAATGGGAGAACCAGACAAATTACCGCTACTAAAATCAGCAATAAGACTCTTAGTAAATCAAATGCGACCGCAGGATAAGGTATCGATTATTGTTTACGCAGGTAAAGCAGGTGTAGTGTTACCTGCTACACCCGGTTCTGAAAAAGATAAGATTCTCGATGCTTTAGAAAAACTAGAAGCAGGTGGTTCTACCGCAGGTGGTCAAGGTATCAAGTTGGCTTACAAAATCGCTAAAGATAATTTTCTTAAAGATGGTAATAATAGAGTAATTCTCGCTACAGATGGTGACTTCAATGTCGGTGCTTCTAGTGATGCAGCATTAGTCAGAATGATTGAAAAAGAACGCGACCAAGGTATTTTCTTAACTGTTCTAGGTTTTGGTAGTAGTAACTACCAAGATAATAAAATGGAACAGTTAGCCAATACAGGTAATGGTAATTATGCATACATAGATAATTTGCTTGAAGCCAAAAAAGTTTTAATTAAAGAAATGGGTGCAACTCTTCTCACAGTTGCCAAAGACGTGAAACTGCAAGTTGAATTTAATCCCCAGAAAGTGCAAGCATACCGATTAATTGGTTACGAAAATCGCCTCCTTGCAGACCAAGATTTTAACGATGACAAAAAAGACGCAGGAGAAATAGGTGCGGGACATTCTGTAACTGCACTCTACGAAATTATTCCTGTAGGAGTTGAAATAGATGTGCCAATTTCTCAGATTGATCCTTTAAAGTATCAAAAACCCAAACAAATCGGCAATAATAGTAACGAGTTGATGCAAGTCAAACTACGTTATAAATTACCAGAACAATCAAAATCTCAGTTGAAAAATTATACCATCGTAGATAAAGGACTCACCCTTGATAATGCCTCAGAAAACTTTAAATTCTCTTCCTCTGTTGCAAGTTTCGGCATGTTGTTAAGAGACTCTAAGTATAAAGGTACAGCAACCTTAGATAAGGTATTACAATTAGCGCGTCAGTCCCAGGGAGCAGACCTGAACGGTTATCGCGCCGAATTTATTCGTTTAGTAGACAAAAGTAAAAAATTAGGAATAGAAAATTAGGTTATTCAAATAAGACTATTTTATATATTGCAAATTTGGGGATTTTATCAAAAAATAGAGTGTTACCTATCCCAGGGTGAAAACATTTTAATAAACTCTTGCCAATATTAATAAATTTATTCATAGGTTGTTGTGACTACGACGTGCAAAAACCTAACCTGCATTCACCAGGGTTCCTCAATGAATATAATTGAGTATTTAGAACCAAAGCAACGCACTGTCATAAATTCTGTAGATTCTGTATATATTGAATTAATGCTGGAGTAATCATGAGTCGAATTATTAGCATTAACAATGAAATGCTTCCTGACTTCTCATTGCAAGGTTATGTTATAGAACAGGAATTAGGAAATAATCTAACTGGGGGAAGGGTAACATATCGAGCAATCAATCAAAAAGAACAAAAACCTGTAGTTATAAAACAGTTTCAGTTTGCTCAAACTAGTTCTAGTTGGTTTGACTATGAAGCATTAAAGCGAGAAATAGAACTTTTACAACAGCTCCATCATCCCCAGATTCCTAAATATCTAGACTCTTTTCAGACAGATAAGGGTTTTTGCTTAGTACAAGAACATAAAAATGCTACTCCTCTAGCAGTATCTCGTAATTTCACCATATCCGAAATACAGCAAATAGCTCAATCTATACTAAAGATACTTATTTACCTCCAGCATCAAAAACCAACTATTATTCACCGCGATATTAAACCAGAAAATATTTTGGTTGATGAAAAACTTAATGTATACCTAGTTGACTTTGGACTTGCAAAAATTGGTGTAGAAAATGTAGGTTATAGCATGGTGAAGGGTTCATTAGGTTTCATGTCTCCTGAACAGATGTTTAACCGTAACTTAAGTACTGCATCTGACCTTTACAGCTTAGGAGTCACTCTAATTTGTCTGTTGCTAAAAATTCCTTCTGAAAAAGTGGGTGAATTAATAGACGAAAACTATCGCATCAATCTCAAATCACTGCTACCAAATCTAGACTGTATATTTAGATTATGGTTGGAAAAAATGGTAGAACCAAATCCATGTAATCGTTTTCCTGATGCTGTTTCAGCTTTAAGATGTTTAAAACCGGTAATTAAGAAATCCGTAGCGACTGCTAAAAGTGATAAACCCAAAATTCAGAAATCCCCAACACCATCGAAAATCATTCCTTTAGTTGCAGCATCAATCTGTTTAGGTCTGATATTGATGACAATTAACTATTCATTAAACTATAGTTCGCGCAATCGATATCAACCAGTTGTTAATCCTAAAGATACAGATACAGATTTAGATTCAGAAATAATTAAGAAATTGAAAATTAATAAACAATGTATTAATTGTGATTTGACTGGTTTTGATCTACGAGGATTAGATTTGAGGAGTGTTGATTTAAAAAATTCTAACTTGCGCTATGCAGATTTAAGAGAAGCTGACTTGAGAGGTGCTTATCTTAGAGGTGCTGACCTTAGAGGTGCTAAATTAAACGGTGCTAATTTAGCTAGCACCGATTTATATGGTGCAACTCTTGATAAAGAGTTTTAGTATTGCGAAGGCTTACAGTGGGTGCTATTCCACCATCGTTTATAAGGTATACTAACGTGTCATCGCATCAATTAATTTTAAACCTGATTCCCAATTGCAAATCTTAATCCCCATAACAAAGCAAGAAGAAAGAGCGCAAACCAGTCACGTACTTTTAACCGCAGTTCGTACCATTCAACTTTATGTTGATTAGGACTTGTAAAACCTCTAGCTACCATTGCACCAGCCATCTGTTTGGCTCTGAGAAGCAAGTTTTCTAACAACTTTTCTGCTACCATTATCCAAACCTTGACACTACCTTTCCAACCGATTTTGCGCCAATTGATAGCTCTGGTCATTATTGAACGAACCAAGTTTTGCACTTCTTCTAAAACCAGAGGAATGAAGCGTAAAGATAAAGTTAAAGTTAAGGTGATTTCAGTGATTGGTAATTTAAACCTGTGTAAGGGTTGCATCAAACTCTCTAAACCAGCAGTAATTTCTTCGGCTGCTGTAGTCAACAAATATAGAGTGGTACCGTAAAGGACAGTAAAAAATATAGTACTAAGTTTAATAGCTAAATCAAAAGAGTTACGGGTAACGATGATTGGTCCAATACCGAAAACCGGTCCTATTTCTTGCAATATATAATTATATTCCTTTGATGATTGAAATATTGCCAGTCTTTCTCTGATACTAATTCTTTTCTCATTATCAGTTTTTTGAGTTTCCCTGAGAGTGGAGTTATTAGTTGGAGAAGGTGATGATAAAGTTGTAGATAATGGATCTTTCTCTTTTTTAACAGCTAGTGGTTGTAATACTTGTGGATTTACTGGTAATCGAGGCTGATACTTAACTGCATAGCTATCAGGACTAATTGATGCAATCAGTAATACCAAAAAGCATACTGTTATTAACCAACCCATTTGTTTGCGCCAAACTCTTAGAGGTATTCTGGCGAGTATGGTAGTGATAACTAGCATACTCGCCAGTAGAACACGCCACTGACTATTAGAAAAGATATAGCTAGTCAAAAAACTCATTAACCAAGCAAGCTTAATACGCGGATCGAGCTTATGTAACCAAGTTTGGGGTTTTTCTAAATAAAGTCCTAACGGTAGCGATCGCAGTAAGTCCATCTAAAATAATATATTTAGTTAAATATCGAACATCATCTTTGTTAGCTTTTAATTGTTGATATTTGGAGATTAATCTTATAAAAGTAAGACCTGTTAAATCAAGAACTAACCACCATTAACCAAATACCAACTCAAAAACTATTTATTTAAACACGAGTTGCTCTATTTGAACTTATAGATTCCATATCACGAACTTTCTTACTACGCCATAATAAGCGAATTGGAGTCCCTTTGAATCCTAATTGTTGACGAAATTGACGTTCTATGTAACGACGATAGTTATCTCCAAAACGTTTAGAATCATTTACAAATAGAGCAATTGTAGGTGGTTCAGTGCTTACTTGAGTGCCGTAGTAAATTCGACCTTGCTTTCCTCCACGACTGACGGGAGCAGAATGCCATGTCACAGCATCTTCTAAAACTTCATTAATTACAGAAGTGCTGACACGACGTTTATGTTCAGCAGCAGCACTATCTACTAAATCTAGTATTTTGGCTACTCTTTGACCAGTTACAGCACTGACAAAAATAGTTTCGGACCATTCTGTAAAATGCATTCGACTTTCAACATGTTTTTGATAGTCGTAGATGGAGTGGGAGTCTTTTTCTATGGCATCCCATTTATTCACTACTAATACACAGGCTCTACCTTCATCAATAATTCTACCTGCTAATTTTTGGTCTTGCTCAGTAACTCCATCTATAGCATCTATCACCATTAGAACAACATCAGCACGACGAATAGCTTTGAAAGCACGGTTGATGCTAAAAAACTCTGTTCCGTAAGAAATATGTTTCTTTTTTCTGATACCAGCTGTATCAATTAAACGATATGTTTGCCCGTCTCGTTCTACAAAAGTATCGATTGCATCGCGAGTAGTACCAGAAACAGGACTAACAATTGCTCTTTCTTTACCTACGAAAGCATTTAGCAAACTGGACTTACCAACATTTGGTCGTCCCACAATTGCAACTTTAATCTCCTTACTTTCCTCAATCTCTGCCACTGGAGGAATGTGTTCAATTAGTTCATCTAACAAATCACCTGTACCACTACCATGGATTGCTGAAATAGCAAAAGGTTCTCCTAAACCCAACTGCCAAAATTCTGCAGCTTGCATTAAACCTTGTTGTGGAGACTCACATTTATTTACTGCTAATAATACTGGAACTGGCTGCTGACGTAACCATTCAGCAATTTCTTCATCAGCTGAGGTTAATCCGTTCATACCATCAACCACAAAAATTGCTGCACTGGCTTCTTGTAGAGCCATCATAGCTTGTTGACGAATGAGTGGGAGAAATTCTGTGTCATCATTAAAAATTAAGCCACCAGTATCTACAATCGTAAACTCGCGATCGCGCCAATAAGAAGGTAAATAGGTGCGATCGCGAGTTACTCCTGGTTGGTCATGAACAATGGCAGCTTTTTGACCGGCAAGACGATTGACAAAAGTTGATTTTCCGACATTTGGACGACCAATAATGGCAACGATAGGAAGACTCATGGTAATTTCAGTATTGAAGATTTTAGATGTTGGATTTTGGATTTTCCTTTTCATTTAAAATTAGGAAGAAGATGATGCAACCCAAAATTGCCACTCCAAAACCCAAAAAGTGCACATAGCACAGACATATATTGTAGCTATGTGTGGTGAGTTTGCGGTGAATTAATGTGTACTATTCTTGGGTGTCCACAGATTGAAGATGGGAAGGAAAAATGCTGAGCTTAAAATAGCTGTAGTTGAATAAAGATTTTTAACGGTAATCCTATTGAGTTATATTGAGTCTTTTCTGTTTATACTAGGCAGGCATTACGACATGAAAGTCTTTTGTTAAGAACGCTTCAAGAATCGCTTCAAGACTTATATACAGACTACGTGTTTACATAATTAAAACGTATTCACCACCAGGAGAAATTCTATGGAACATGCTCCACATTTGGATAGTAATTTCAAAAATATTTTCGTAAAATTAAATTTTTAAATTTGTCTTAAAGAAGACATGACTTGCTCGGTCATATCTTGACCGCCGGAAAAATTAGTGATTAAAGATTGAATAGTATATATTATCCCCCAGGGAATTCCCCACCACCCAAGGAAAAATGACAGTGTACAAAAAGGAAGACTCTTAACAAAAGTCCCTTCATCAGCTTTTATAAAATAAATATTGGAACTACGCTTAAAAGTAATAATCAATAGAGAAAAACAGTAAAGAAAGACAATGAATTTACCACCTTTGGCTATTTCTTGATTTACTTCTTCCACACTCATACCATCAATACCGTTAATTTTCGCCATTTAACTTTATATATATCTGTTTATATGCAATATTATTTTACATATCTTTAAATTAAAGACATTAGAAAAAATACTATTTTATTCTTGAATTATATTTAATACTTTATTAAGTAACTGATTACAAAATAAATTATCTGCTCAGATAAAAAGATTTCTACGTAATCAGAATGGAATTTCATATCTACCATAGTGAGAAAATGTAATTTAGATAACAATATTATTTCCTTTGCTTTATCAGTGCAAGGTAGAGAAATAATAAACATTATCTAAGTGTAAATTTTTATGGCTAAGGGAGCACCTATCTCTGTATAATTTGTAAGCTTATTGGTATATATAAACAGAGTGAATAGACTTAAGGGTAATAAATTAAATAGTGTGTAACATGTATTCTAAAGATTAAAATTATTGAGCTTTAGAAAATAGTCTTATTAGTAAGAAGATAGATTTGGCTAAATATTAAGCATTGCAATTGAAAAGGTATCATAGGAAAATTAATCTAATATATCAATATTAAGTAATTATCATCACATATTTTTTTATAAAGAGGTATTAAAAATAACTATATATTTATTTAATATCTTTATAAGTTTGGGAGAATTATAGAAATGAAAGTATTAAAAATAACTTTTTATCTAATGATCTTAGGAAGCTTAGCAAATGGAATCAGAGTTGAAGCTCACATCCCTTCACAAACATATTTAGAAAGTAAAATACTTGTAGCTAAAAGTAATAATTCACTAGGTAGTAATAATTTCAAAGCCTTAAGATATCTCAATAGTGGTAATCAATTTTATCGACAAGGTAAATTTCACGATGCAATTAAATATTACAATCGAGCAATTCAAACAAACTCAGAATATGCAGATGCTTACTACCAAAGGGGAGTAACTCTCCATCGTTTGCAGGATTATTATGGAGCATTAGAAGACTTCAATCGTGCATTAAAAATAGATCCTATTTACCCTGAAATATATATTAGTCGTGGTAATACATATGATGACTTGGGTAATACAGAAAAAGCGATCGCGGATTATAACGAAGCTTTAAAATTAACACCAAGTAATGCATTTGCTTATTTAAACCGGGGTATTACTTACTCTCGGAAGCAAGATTACCAACAAGCTATTATAGATTTAACTCAAGCCCTGAAAATTAACCCTAAGCTCAGTGAAGCTCATTATTATCGCGGAAATATTTATTACGAATCACAGCAATACAAACAAGCGATCGCAGATTTTACTCAAACTCTTCAAATTAATCCCCAATATATCCAAGCATATACTAATCGGGGTCTAGCCCAATATAAGTTAGGAAATAATCAGCAAGCAATAGAAGACTATAACAAAGTATTAGAAATTAAGCCTAAACATATATATACTTATTTCAATCGTGCCCTAGCTCATATTAGCCAAAAAGATTATCGAAGTGCTATTTCCGACTTTAATCAAGTTTTAAAACAAAAACCACAAGATATTCAAGCCCTAAGGAAAAGAGCTTATGCTCGTGCAGAGTTAAAAGATTATCAAGGTGCAATTGACGACTATACTAAAGCCTTAAAAATCAAGCCTCAAGATGCTTATATCTATTACAATCGTGGTAATGCTCGTGCCGAATTAGAAGATTATGAAGGTGCAATTGATGACTACAACAGTTGTATAAAAATCAATCCTCAGAATCCCAAATTTTATGGTAATAGAGGACTCGCTCGCTATAACTCCGAAGATCATCAAGGAGCGATCGCTGATTTAAAAAAAGCAATGGAAATCTTCCAGAAGCAGGGAAAAGAACTTGATGTTCAAAAGGCTTTAGAAATGATTGAGTATATTCGAGATGAATCGGAAACAGAGGTTATCTCTTTGCATTAATCTGTTTTATTAATTAGCCTGGCGTTGTCAGTTACATACAGCCAATTTCATCTGATTGAGGTACAGTTCATATCGTTGTAAGGCAGGGAGCAGGGGGCAGGGGGCAGGGAGAATGTACCTCATGTAACTGCAAAGTGCTGTATATTTTGATTAAGAACTGAATTCATCTGTCAAAGAATATGAAATCGACAGAAGTATTGTGATGAATTTTTCTTACAAAGCCACTACTTAGTTAGCGGAGCATA
>JBHJJE010000010.1:0-16249 GCA_050042865.1 Mastigocoleus sp. | reverse complement strand
CCAGTAAAGAAGCTTTGCAAAATGTACGGAACAAGATTAGAAAAGTTTGGTTAGAAAATAAAAGCAGTAATGTTAATTATTTGATATCCAAACTCAACCCGATTATTCGTGGTATTGCTAATTACTACCGTACTGTCGTTTCCTCCCATATATTCCATAAATTAGATACGTGGATGTATATCAGAGAAAACAGGTACACCAAAAGAATGCATCCAAAGAAAAGTTCTGGATGGCGTAAATATAAGTATTGGGGACGACTAAACTTTGACAGAAATGATAACTGGGTGTTCGGAGACAAACGGACGGGTCAGTATCTTCTCAAGTTTAGTTGGATCAACATTAGAAGGCACACTCTAGTAAAGGGTGACGCTTCTTATGATAACCCAGATTTGGTTAAATATTGGGAATTAAGAACTAAGAGAAAATCTCAAAATTTAATTCCTTCTTACCAAAAGCTAGCCCGAAAACAAGGTTTTAAGTGTTGTGTTTGTGGGGAATCGTTATTTAATGATGAACCAATACAAAAACATCACAAAGTTCCTCGAAGTAAGGGTGGTAAAGATACTTACGCCAACTTAGAATTGATGCATTACTACTGTCACCGACAAGTACACTCAGTAGCCCAAGGGAGTGAAGAAGAGGTATTTGAGCAGGAAGAAGAATTAACGCACAGTCTTTGGGAGCGTTAGGATTTTGCTAAAGCCGGATGCTTGGTAACTTGCTTGTCCGGTTTGTCGGGGGGAAAGGGGTAGCAATATCCCTGACCTACCTATTAAACTTTTCATGATCAAAGAAAAAGTAAATAATTTTTACGACTTTCCAAACACTTCCCCTTCAACGGGGACGGAAACCAGTAAGCAAGCGGCTTACTGTTGGGGTAGGCATGTGACTTTCCAAACACTTCCCCTTCAACGGGGACGGAAACTATTCATACGTCCAGTCTTCCGTAGAAGATTTTACATACTTTCCAAACACTTCCCCTTCAACGGGGACGGAAACTATTTTTCTTTCCTCAACATGACCCCCATTTGCCCAACTTTCCAAACACTTCCCCTTCAACGGGGACGGGTGCGACTATCAGTCGAAATACTCCTGTTAATGTCTGAACCAGTATCCAAAAGTTGCTTATAAATAATTAATTTTAAAATTTTGAATTTTGTAGCAAGACCCTCGCGATCGCGAGTATTTTGTTCGTTGAAAACGTTCCCGAAGGGTATTTTGAATTGAAGCAAAGCGACTGACAACCTTTCATTCTGTGCAAAATTTGATTCTCAGTTTTCTCAGATAACTCTTAGCAAACCCTCATTTACTAATCATTAGTTCCTCAGCATCATCCCTCATATTAGTAATCAAGGACAGGGAAACAAACCAACAACCCAGGAACTACAATCATGAAATTCAACAAATTCACAGCTTCCACAATTGCATCCATCGTATTATTAGGTAGCGTCGGACAATTAGTAATCAACGTACAACCAGCAGCAGCGATTAAGAGAACAACTACAACAACAATTGCAGCAAAGTCCAAGTCACTTCTAGCATCCGGTAATTTCGTTAAGCAAGAAAAAGCTACTACTGGTCAAGCTAAAATTGTCAGTGTTAATGGTAAACGTTATCTGAAGCTATCTAAAGGATTTAGTACTGGTAGTGGTCCCGATGTGAAGGTCATATTACACAAAAACAGCAACGTACCCCTCAATATTAAAGAAGAAAATTATATTACTCTGGCACGTATTAAAAGCTTCAAAGGTGCTCAAACTTATGAAATTCCATCTAATATCGACCTGGATGATTATAAATCTGTAGGAATCTGGTGTGAAGAGTTTAATGCTACCTTTGGATACGCTAGTTTGCAGGATGCTTAAGTTGGAAATTCGACCTTATATTTATATATTTAAGACTTACTCTAATTTCTCTTACACTACATGACGTTTAGACATCAGCAGTTCTGGATTTATCCGGTACTGCTATTTATTTTTTGTATTTACGAAACATCCAGTGAATTAGGGTTTAGATTTTAATTAAGAATAATTGTAGGTTGGGTTGAGCGATAGCGTTTGCGTAGCATACCGGAGGTAAACCCAACTTTTCGATTTATAATGTTGGGTTTCGTACCTCTACCCAACCTACCTTTTTACTAACTTCTGGATTTATCCGGTACTGCTATTTTTTGAATTTACGAAACATCCAATGAATTAGGGTTTAGAGTTGATTTAAATTTGCCATTACCCATTATATTTTTTGGTGCGTTAGACCAATTCAATGTTACGGTAAAAATATGAGTTTATCCTGGGTCTAACACACCCTACAAAATTGTATTTTTTATTTCATTTTTTCATATTTACAAAACACTATATAAGGTTTTTTTGTAGGGTGCTGTGACGGTCACTGAAAATCTTCTCTCTTTAACGATTGGAATTTATATTACCGTCACGCACCAAAGGATAACTTATTACCCATTATATTTTTTATTTATAAATACTTTATTACTGATTACTTATTACTTATTACTTATTACTTATTACTTATTACTTATTACTTATTACTTATTACTTATTACTCATCACTCATTACTCATCTGTGCAAAATGTTCTAATAGTAAACGATGAACAAATATATATCCTCCACCTACTTTCTGTAAAAATATTCTTTCGGTTGCATAGTTTAAAAAACGAGCGTAATTCCAAGGGATGTCGCCATTTTTCAACAAAAGTATGCGGACAACAAAATGTTTTGCACAAGCTTCTCCACCACCTGCTGCAATACCAAAAGCTAAACCGTAAATTGCCCATGCATATATTCGCCATTTTAAAATAAAAGCGGCAATACCTAGGACTATGGAGCTAATTAAACCGAAGACAACAGCATTTTTTGCTGATTGCCATATACCTTCATTAGGAGCTGTTAAAGTTTGAATACTAGGAGCTGTTAATCCACGAATTAACACAAATATTAATCCTAGGCTTAAACCAAATACTATACCGCGTACCCAGGCATCGAATGACAAAGTAGAAATATTTTTGCTCCAGTCTAGAACATTGGAGCCGAGTATAGTTAATCTCAGAAATATACCCAGCGCAAACCCTCCAGTCATTCCGAATAATAGATTATCTCTGGCATTTTTCCAAGACCATCTGAGAGCTTCCACTGGTTTAATTTTCTCTAATCCAAAAAATATCCAGAAAAAAATAGCGGTACAAATCATTGATAAAACTGTTCTACCCAAGGAAACCAGTTGGATACCCACTAAGCCGCTAACTATGATATATATCAGCAAACAACAAATGTAATAACTATTTTTATCGACTTTGGTGGATAATAAACTAGGCTGCATTCTCTCAATTAAAAATACAGTCTCTGATTGCTTTGACATCTTTTTTGCTAACCAACTCAGATAATGAAGCGATCGCTTGTGGGAATAGTTTTGATTATTGGTATTATTCGCAATCCGACGTTGGAGCATTCTTTGAATATATTTATCAAATAGGTGCTGACGACGTTCTTCTAGGTTTATCCCTGGTAGGTCGGTGATGGAGATTCCTTTGTAAGCTAGGGTCATGATATTTAGCATCAAAGGTGATTTGGCTAGATCCTGCATGATAGTATCGGTCTGTAATGCTGTTTTGACAGCAGAAAGTTCTGAACCGATACTTTCTAAGTAGTTTTGAATCTTTTTTAAGGTCAGGGGTTGAATAAATACTGCACTTTGAATATTTAATCTTGCTCCTAAAGCTTCATAGTCTTTGATACGACTACAAACTATAATTTCAGTTGTCCCGTATTCTTGGGTAAATTTATTGATTGCTAGGATACAAGCTTCTCGATTCTCGCTACTAACTTCATCTAAACCATCCAGTAATAGTAAAAGTTGCTGGTTTTCAATCCAGTTTTTACCAATTTCCTGGGAAACCTGATATTTGCTGTTTAATTCCTTGACTAACCACTTTGCAATACTTACCTTGGGATTTGTCCAAGCAGAAAGATTAAATACTACAGGAATTGGTACGCTGACATTGTTTTCGGCAATATTTACTAAATCTCGGGTAATTTCTAAAAGGGTAGTAGTTTTCCCCGAACCAGGTTCCCCCAAAATTAAAAGCGATCGCCCTATTCCCATTTGTAGAAATAAGTCAGCGACTTTGGTCTGTGGGGGTAAGACTTGTCTTGCTTGTTGGGAAGATTCCCAAAGCATACCCCAAGGACTAGATAATACATCGAAGCGGTTTTCTAGACCCAAGTCAATCAGAGCTACACCGTGTAAGGAAGTCTCTAAAACACCCTTTACCCAATAATTCCGGACTTTATTAAGTAGTATTTGACGGTTACGATAACTTTGTCCTGTATAATGAAAATCGGCAGAAATAGTATTTTGATTAGTATTTTGATTAGTATTCTCCGGGTTTGGAGGTTGGGTAAGAATAGAACTTTCTACTAGATTCCCTATTGGATTCGTTATTGAATTTGCACTTTGTAAGGGAAATTGATTTAACGATGATGGATTGGAAGATGACGAAATTGTAGACGGACTTTCTGACTGAAGTTCTGTAGATGTAGCCAAAAATGTATCCTGCGGATTTAAAGCACTCAACATCGACCTTGCATCAGTAAATCTGTCCCCCGGATGCATTGCGATCGCTCGATTTAAAACAGCAATCAAGTCATTACTAATAGGATGATTGTAAGCTTTCCACAAAATTTCTCCACTCTGGGAATCAATTTGCAACTTATCAGGAGAATCCCCCGTCAGCAAACACATCACAGTCATTCCCAAACTATAAATATCGCTACTGTACAGGGGTTTTCCAGCAGCTTGTTCGGGAGGCATAAAACCAGGAGTACCAATTACAATAGTATTATTATTATTGACACTACTCCCATTATCCAAATTTGGAGTGATAATTTCTTTAGCGATCCCAAAGTCAATTAAAACAGGTTTATTATCCTTGTGACGATAGATAATATTACTGGGTTTAATATCCCTATGAATAATCCCTTTACCGTGGATATAATCTAAAACCGGTAAAATATCCGTTAATATATCCCTCACCAAACTCTCTGAGAACAACCCTTCTAGCTGTAACTTATGAGTGAGAATCACACCTTCTATCAACTCCTGTACCAGATAGAAATGCTCACCCTCCACAAAATAAGCGTACAACTTCGGAATGCGATCGCTTCCTTCACCCAACTCTTCTAAAATAGCAGCTTCCCTAGCAAATCTTTCCTGCATCATCTGATAAACCTGTGGTCTATCAGCAAATGGTTTCAATCGTTTGATAACACAACTACGACCAGAAGGTAAATGAGTATCCTCAGCCAAATAAGTATCTCCAAAACCACCACTACCCAATGTTTCTAAGACACGATAACGATTGTTTAGTAGGGTTGGTATCATAAGCGTATTAATTCACAAGCAATATTTATTCTCCTCAAACAGAATTGTAACTTTCCAAGAGGAATATAGGTAAGATAATTGTATTACCAAGTATATATTCATTTAGTGTATGGGAAAATTACGAATAATTATTACCCATTAATCACCACTGATATCAAGTCCGCTTAATTACTCCCTTCACGGTAGAAAATTACCTATAACGTAGGTTGGGTCTTAGAAGGTAGACTCAGATAGGCTTCTCGGAGAGTGACCCAAAAAAGCCATTTTTCGGTATTCTTAGAGCAGGATAGGAGTAGTTCACTATATAAATCTATTGAAAAGACGGCGATTATTACTTACTCATAACTCACTACTCACTACTCACTACTTATTACCCATTAACCACCCTTAATAAATCTTGATAAATCTCTTCCGATGCTGCAATTATCAATCCAGGCAAACTATAGTCTTCACAACTATTGAGTGGTGGTAATACAGAACCATCCAAAGTCGTAACGATACATCCTGCTTCTCTTGCCATAAAAGCTAATGCACCACCATCAATAAATTTACCAGAAGATTTAAGTGCCCCCTTCAGTTCCCCCTTTAAAATATCGTTGAGATTGGGAATTTGCTCAGAACTCGAATAATCCGCTACTATATCGACTATTTGATATTTATCTTTTAATGCAGGTACATAATTAGACATTTTACTTCCCACCGATATAGGTGCTGTAGGAGATGGATTAATTTGTAATCGAGTACATTCCTCTAAATCCATATCCAGAGTACCAACAAAAGCACCTTTACCCCTCAGAGCATAAAAATAAGTATTTTCTGACGGGGAAATAGTAATTACAGCTTCGTAATCATCAACATTGAGAATACTTAAAATAATTTGATAATTGGAATGTCCATCCATATAAAACTTAGTACCATCAATTGGGTCTAAAGTCACCAGATAGTCATCCTTCTCTCCCAACTCCAAAGAACGAAAATACTTAGTATTCCGGGAACTTTCATACTCTTCACCATAGAAACGAGTATTGGGAAAAACACCCAACATTACCACCTCTACTAAATTTTGAATTGCTAAATCAGCATCAGTCAATGCAGCTGCAAAAATATTATCCCCTGCATCTTTTTCTGGAAGTGCAACAATTCTATCCTGAAGCGATCGCGCATAAGCTGCTGCGGCTTTAAGATGGGGTAACAAGGTTTTTAAAATCAGAAGCGGAGTAGGAATAGTTGACATGGGGTTGGGGAGAAAAATAAGAACTTACACCATTTTTATATGAAATTGCACATTATTAGTCTAACGGAGTTGGGGATTTGAATAGATCCTCACAACTTCCTCAAGTTTGTTATCTATAACTATAAGTGTAAGTGTCGGGTTAATTTGTTTTGAATTAACGAGCAATTAAATAGTTTCTCTACTTTTCAACAATTGCTTAGGAGGAGTTTTATGTTTACAAAAATTCTTGTTGCTTTAGATAGGTCAGACCTGAATAAGTTAGTGTTTGATGAGGCATTAGATTTAGCAAAGACAAATAATGCCAAAATAATGCTATTGCATGTTCTTTCTTCTGAGGAAGAAAATAGCCCAACATTACCAATTTATTCTAGTTTGAGCTACTATCCACAATTGAGTAATTATGACTTATATCAGAAGAAATGGGATGAATTCAAAGCAAAGGGTCTAGAATTCCTCAAATTTTATGAAAAGATAGCTACCTCAGAAGGAATTGAGACTGAATTTACCCAACAAATAGGTAGTCCTAGTCGCGCTATCTGTCAGTTTGCTAAAAATTGGGGCAGTGATTTAATTGTAATAGGAAGAAGAGGTCATTCTGCACTCCAGGAGTTTTTCTTGGGTAGCACCAGCAATTATGTATTGCATCATTCTCCTTGCTCTGTATTAACTATAGAAAAATCCCTAGAAAAAACCGTTGACTCTCAAGAATTTGATTCTTCTGAATTAGAGTTGAATTCAGTTTAGCAATTAGTACAGCTTAAAGTTTACAATTTACATTTCATTTCATTTAAAAATCCCCGTTATTATGACGGGGATAAATATTTTTTATTAAATTTTGTTTAGATTAGTAATTGAGATTATTGTATTCACAGGATTAATTTGCCTAGTACAGTGCAGGTTAAATAGCGTAACCATTTTTTTACTGAAATTGATTCTCGTGATTAGATTTGAGATGGGTATCTTACTTACGCCGTGCTGTACTAATAGTATCTAAACTTTTACTGGAATATCAAATTTTTTAACTTTTGATGACTTTTTAATCAATCTAGATAAATCTCTGGAATAAATCTCTGAATAAATCCCAAAGCGTTTAGAATTTAATACTGGCATGGATTGCCAACAACTACGACAAAACCAATAATTTTCGTTACTATTTACATGGTGCAATAGTATATCTTTACAACAAGGACAAGCATTCATAATTTCCAACTTAGCCTCACATTACACCTCAAATCTTTACCTGATTGAGGATAATTTCAGACTATCTAAAAAGTTTGAGTTTTCTGTGAGGAACATATGTAATAAAATTTAGGACTTGGACTTCTCATGCAAACCCACCAAATCATCAAGAGGTTTGGGGAAACACTTATAATGAAACGATTAGGAGACAGGGAACAAAGGAAAAGAAGCAAATAGGGAAAGAGGATTTCTAGTGTTTTGCACAGATGCAGGAATAATAACTAATTATCCGCACATGATATGAAGTCTGAAATACCTATTATTTTCTTAAGATTTTGTAAGTAGTCAAACAAAATGATTTCTGTATTTATTTTCTATATTTACTTATGAACTCCATAAACCGTTTCCTATTAACTATTGACTATTCACAACCTATAAGAAATGCTTTAGTTTGATATAAAGCCAATGCACAAAAGCCTTAGATAGTCAAATCTAAAGAAGTTATCAGGATTCTGGTAATTAATGTGTACTTACGTCAAAATAAAAGTAGTTATATTAAATTGTTGTAACTTATCTTAACAATGGCGCAAGCTAGGCTAACTAAAACTATTTCTCCTCCCCAAGACATTTCGCCAAAGCGGGAGTATGACTATGATTTGGTAATTGTTGGTGGCGGAATTACGGGATTAACCCTAGCTGCTGCACTCAAGGATTCCGGTTTAAGGGTACTGCTAATTGAAGCACGAAAAAAGTCAGAATCGGTAATGAAGGGACAAGCTTATGCAGTACATATGCTATCTTCCCTGATATTTCAGAATATCGGCGTTTGGGACAAAATGCTACCCCACATCGAAAAGTATCGTCATGTGAGACTTTCCGACGCAAAGTGTCCAAATGTCGTCAAATTCAATACTTCAGATATCGGTACAGAAGATTTGGGATATGTAGCTGAACATCAAGCTTTACTCTACCCATTACAAGAATTTGTACAGGAATGTCCCCACGTTACCTATCTTTGTCCAGCAGAAGTGATTGATAGTGAATATCACTCTGATGTGGTGAAAGTAGATGTAAAAGTCGCAGGAGAAATGCGAACCATTCGGAGTAAACTCCTAGTAGCAGCCGATGGTTCCCGTTCTCGAATTCGTCAAGCTGCTGGAATTAAAACTAAAGGATGGAAATACTGGCAGTCTTGCATTGTAGCATTTGTGGAGCCAGAATTTTCTCATAATCATACAGCCTACGAAAAATTTTGGTCTAGCGGACCCTTCGCGATTTTACCTTTACCAGAAAACCGTTGTCGGATTGTCTGGACTGCACCCCACGAGGAAGCTAAATCTTTATGTGCTTTGGATGACGAAAAATTCCTTGCAGAACTAACCAAACGCTTTGGAAACCAGATGGGTAAACTAAAACTCTTAGGAGAAAGATTTATTTTCCCCGTCCAACTAATGCAAAGCGATCGCTACGTACAAAATAGATTAGCGTTAGTTGGTGATGCTGCACACAATTGTCATCCTGTGGGTGGACAGGGTTTAAACTTAGGTATTCGAGATGTTGCAGCGTTAGCGGAAGTTATTACCCAAGCTTATGTTGATGGAAAAGACATCGGGAATATAGAAGTACTAAAACCTTACCAAACTTGGCGGAAGCGAGAAAATCTGACAATCTTAGGAATGACAGATATTTTAGATAGAACTTTTTCTAATAATTTCTTCCCTTTGGTAATTGCGCGTCGTTCAACTTTATGGGTAATGGAACGAATACCTTTTGTAAAGATATTTGTCCTCAAGTTGATGATTGGTTTAAAAGGAAAAACACCAAATCTTGCTATCCAAAAGTAATATGATATCCAGTTAATCAAGTGTCATAAATTATTATCAGATAACGGTTGAAGTAAATTAATATCAATACTTCGACTTATCTGATAATTGCGCGATCACTGTGGATAAAAATGGGGGGAATTCTTGAACCCCTGTTACCGATATTTGCGTAAGTCCTGTCCTATTTAAAAAAATCGTTTTTTGTAAATAAAATGTACTAATAGTATTGTTAGGGTTATAAAGTATATTTCGCCTCAATTCAAACCCTAATTACTTACTCAGCCTTACAATATACTTATTACCTCTACTCTTGATGGAAACAATTTTCCAATTCTTATATCTACCCAAGCGACTGTGGAGTGAATTTTTCACAGAATTTGCTACTTTTGCTCTTACTGTTGAACTATTCAAACCGGTAGTGAACTTGTTTTCAATGTTGTTAGTTAACTCTCTATTAACCCTACCTTCAATACTCTTACAAATACCTTTGAAGGTTCTACATAACTTATTTGCAATCCGTACATCAGTTTTAAAATCAACTACTGGATTTTTGTAGGAAATAGAACCGTTATAAGCAACAGGTATAAAAGACATGGAAAGTCTGGAGTTATTCAAATGGATATCTCTCTCCATTTTGAGAGAACATTCCTTCCATTTTCCAAATCTTTTACGAATACATTTAGCTATTACTTCTTCACCTTGGCTTTCAAAATTGAGAGTTGTTTCAATACGGCTACCATTAATGGTAGTCTGCATAGATGAAGTATTCATATCATCTACATAGTATTTTAACTGTCTAGTCTTGGTAACCTTAAATTTGTATTCAGGAATAGAGAATGGTTTCTTGGCTCCATTGGGCAGTAAAATACCACTGGAGTCTTTATGCCAAGTAGTACCACGTTTTTTGCCGTAATTATCCAGACGAACCTTAGTTGAATTTAATGCTGCGTTAAATGCTGTGCTAACCACTGCTTTAGGAATGGGAACCTCTACAGATTTAGCATGAGCAGCTGAATTTAATAGGGGAAAACTACCGATTGTCAACCCAAGAGCAATAGGTGCAGCAATTATTTTTTGGAAATTCATTTTTTATTCCTATAATTTGGTGTTCTTTCTTTGATTACGTTTGAATACAGAGATTTATGCATCCATTGGATAATCTAAAAAAATCAATTATCTTTTGGGTTTCTCTAAATCAATTCAAAAAATGGTTATTATTATGTGATTTGAGAAAGATAAAATCTATAGGAAAAAATCAGGTACTCCGGGAACACCAAGAAATCAATTAAGTGGGTGTGCAAAATTAATTGTGTCATTGCGAGCGATAGCGAAGCAATCGCAACACTTTGAGATTGCTAGTCTTCGACAACGCTTTCAGGGAAGGTTTCACGTAGTGATTCTCGCAATGACAAATGCACAATTTATTTTTCCTAAGTACTTAGGGTTTGCTGAAAAATTTTTAAAGTGTTCACCACTCTCTCCATATAAGCAGTATGATGGTTGCAGGTAACAGCTAAACCCTGACAAAAAATGTGGTTTTTACCATAATTACACTCAAACTCATCAGTTAAAGTCCTGAAATGACTGTGATGCTAGAGTAATATTGAATAAATACAGATACTTTCCTCAAGCATCATCAATAAATGCCCAAAAAAGTTCGTAGGTATAGAAAAAAATTACAGATAAAGTTAATAGAAAAACGCTCAACATGGATGCTGACATTACAAGGGTGGATGATTGCGATCGCATTAATCATAACTTCAATGATATTTATATTGTCTCATATTCATCCCTTTTTAGCTGTCACTTCTCCCATTTCTACGGCAGATGTCTTGGTTGTTGAGGGTTGGATGGCAGATTATGCTGTAGAAGCAGCGTTGAATGAATTTCAGAGTGGTTCCTATCGTCAACTTGTGACAACCGGTGTTCCGGTAAGAAAAGGATATTATTTAGCTGAATATAATAACTTTGCTGAAATTACAGCAGAAACTTTGAAAAAATTGGGTTTGGAGGAAGATAAAATTATCATTGTTCCTTCCCCAGAAGTTAGAAAAGACCGAACATATGCTTCTGCGGTCGCTGTTGGTCAGTGGTTGGAACAAACAGATATTCAGCCCAAAGCTATTAATATTGTTAGTGAGTCAGCTCATGCTCGTCGGAGTTGGTTACTTTATAAAAAAGCTTTAGCGTCTAAAGTTCCAGCAGGTATAATTTCTACTCCCTCTCGAAGTTACGATTCTCAACAATGGTGGAAGTATAGTGCTGGTGTTCGTTCGGTGATTAATGAAACTGTTGGTTATCTTTATGCTTTACTTGTCAGTTGGAGAGCTTGATCAGACTTTTTATTAGATTAGTACATTTTTGATAAGTATATCTATACTACTGGCAAAACAAGTTATATAAAGTTATATTTTGTATCAAATTCTTAATACTCTACCCATCAGACTCTAACCTGAATTTTCCTGTAAATAAACTACCAAGTCTTTACTGGCTGTATTAATATGTTTTTTGAGTAATCTAAGAGCAATTGATGAATTCTTATCCCGACATGATTCTAAAAGCTGTGAGTGTTCTTTGTGAGAACGTTCTGAATAATTCATCTTTGACATTTGTAATCTGACATAACGTTCTACACTCATATGGAGATTTTTAATCATCCTTAATAATCGCGGACGATTTGCAGGTATATATAAGGTAGCGTGAAATTCCCAATTTAAAGCTCCTAATTTAGTAATATCTTTCTCATCAAAGGTTTTATCTAAGATAGATTGCGCTTTTTCTAAGTCAAACTCACTCAAGTTGGGTATTGCAAGCTTCATTGCTGTTGTTTCTAATGCTATACGAATTTCACCAATTTCTTTCACCTCACCAGGAGATAAACTGCAAACTATTGCACCACGGTTCGGATAAAATTTCACTAAACCCTCTACTTCCAACTGACGTAAAGCTTCTCTAACTGGAATTCGACTCACTCCAAATTGTTTTGCAATTTCATCTTGTCTCAAAGATTTTTTTTCTGAAAATATTCCCTGAATAATTGCTTCTCGCAATGCATCGGCTATTAAATCGGGGGTAGAACGTTGATTTTGCAGTACATTCGCTGCGAGTTCACTTAGGTTCATTTAATTCCTTAATTAAATATTTAGTATACTATTTTTTATATATTGTATACAATATACGATAATTATGGTTATATTAGGAAAGTAAGTTTTGTAACCCTTTAAATCTTTTAGTTTTCTCATAGTTTTCTTATTCCCGGTCTATCGCTAGGAATACAGTTACCAAACTGAGATTCTGCCTTTAAGGCTTCTTTACTATTCACAACTGACAATATGGTTCGGTGAAATAGTTAGTGAGGGAACAAAGTAGTGAGTTAGGAGTGAATATTTAACTTTATGAGTGTAATCATTACCCATTACTCCAAGCACTCAACCATAACCCTCTTTTATCACTCTCGGAAAACAAAAATCGAATTGGAAAACTGTAAGCTCTATCCAATCGATATTTGAGGTTTTATTTTCTAACATTATTAGAGACCTAACCATAAAAATCTGAAAATCAATCTTTAAAAACCTTACAGCGAATACCTTTCCAGGAATGACAAAAGAAGGATAAACAGACAGAATAATCATTTTCGACAATAAACGACAATAAATTGAAAAATTCAACTACCCAGGAGTAAAGTTATGAGCATTCAACCACAACCAGACAGAATAATTATTTTCGACACCACCCTAAGAGATGGAGAACAGTCTCCAGGTGCAACTCTGAATGCAGAAGAAAAGCTGGTGATTGCTCGTCAACTTGCTCTATTGGGAGTAGATATAATTGAAGCAGGATTTGCTGTCTCTAGTCCTGGTGATTTTGATGCAGTCAATAATATAAGCAAAGAAGTAGGTGTATTAGATGGACCAATCATCTGTAGTTTAGCAAGAGCCGTTAAAAAAGATATTCAAGTAGCAGCAGAAGCAATAAAACCTGCTGCACGTAGAAGAATTCACACCTTTATCTCCACCTCAGATATTCACTTGAAATATCAGTTGAAAAAAACACCAGAAGAAGTTTTAGCGATCGCGCAAGATATGGTCGCTTATGCGAAGTCTTTCGTGGAGGATGTGGAGTTTTCTCCCATGGATGCAAGTCGTTCCCGACCAGAGTTTTTATATCGTGTTATAGAAGCTGCAATTAAGGCTGGTGCAACAACAATTAATATTCCAGACACTGTAGGATATTGTACTCCCAAGGAAATAGAAAAGTTAATTCAAGGGGTTTTTAAAAACGTTCCTAATATCAACCAAGCAGTTTTATCCATCCACACTCAAAATGACTTGGGTTTAGCCACAGCCAATGCATTGGCTGCAATTGAAAATGGAGTACGTCAAATAGAGTGTACCATTAATGGTATCGGCGAACGAGCGGGAAATGCCGCCCTTGAAGAAGTGGTAATGGCATTAGATACCCGGAAGTCTTACTTTAATCCTTATCTAGGACGCTCCATAGACTCAGACAACCCTCTAACTAATATCAATACCCAGGAAATCTATAAATCATCCCGTAAGGTTTCCAATTCCACCGGAATATTAGTCCAACCCAATAAAGCTATTGTAGGTGCAAACGCCTTTGCTCACGAATCGGGAATTCATCAAGATGGTGTAATCAAACATCGTCAAACCTACGAAATCATGGATGCAGCTTCTATCGGTTTAACTGAGAATAATATAGTCTTAGGTAAACATTCCGGACGTAATGCTTTTCGTACCCGTTTAAAGGAATTGGGTTTTCAACTCGAAGAAGCGGACTTAAATAAAGCCTTTATTCGATTCAAAGAAGTTGCTGATAAGAAAAAAGAAGTATCCGACTGGGATATAGAAGCTATAGTCCGGGATGAAACTCAAAGTACTATCAAACAAGCTTTTCAATTAGAACACGTCCAAGTATCCTGCGGTAGTAATGCTTGTCCCACAGCCACAGTTACCATAGTCACACCAAATGGTACAATTCTTACAGATGCTGTAGTAGGTGCAGGTCCAGTAGATGCAGTATACCAAGCTATAAATAAATTGATTGATATACCCAATCAACTCATAGAATTCTCAGTACAATCTATTACAGAAGGTATAGATGCCTTGGGTACCGTTACAATCCGTTTAAGGCATGAAGAAAAGATTTTTACAGGACTTGCATCAGATACAGATATAGTAGTTGCAGCAGCTTATGCACATATGAGTGCGGTTAATCGTTTGTATGACTATTTGCAAAGAAAGCACAAAGAAGAAGCTTTAAATTTGGAGCGGGTTTAGAACGAGATTTAGAAAGAAAAATTTCAAGTAAGAATTCTACTATAGGGGGAAAACGTATAAGCGAAATACTGATTCCCCTTTTTTGTAAAAATTCTGTCCATACAACTCACAACCTGCGATCGCTTGAAGATCTGAAAGTTTAATATTCAAGCGATCGCTAACACATAACATCACTTCTTGATATCCCCTCTAGAATTATCGCAAAGTTGATTTAGGATTCTTGAAATTGTTTTAGTATTTCTGTCTGAGTATATAGCGATTCCAGCCACTTCTTCATCAACTTGTCCCTCAGCTCTTCATAAGAATCATTTGACAACGCTTCTAATAACTCTTCTTGGTTTTTGTTGACAGACATGACTTTACTCTCTAAATGAATAACAAAAATGAATAGCAACTTTTGAGTAAGAATAATTGATACCTATATTTTGCTTCACTAAAATCAACGAACTTTCCATATCAACCATATAAAACAGGGTATACTTGTTTGAAAATATATAAAAGTTGATATATTCTTCATATACCTAGGACTTACGCAACGAAGATGTGTCATTGCGACCGGAACATAGTGTAGGGAAGCAATCTCAAGAACTATGCGTTAACTACGTTATGCTATGCAAACGCGTTAGCGTGCTCGATAGAGCTTATACGTTGCAAACGGAAAGTCCTATCGGACATGCTACGCAAACGTAATGACCGAATTACGTTGCTTTTGCGTAAGTCCTGATACCTTTAGTCGATTGATATTCATTTTTTACTAATTTTACTAAAAATGCTGATTAATATTACTTCCTGAAGAGATTTGGAAAAAATATACAAGTCCGTTTTTTTTGGTAAGTAGTAAATTACGAAGTACGGATACTCTAATTCTTAATCGAAAAATATGCGATCGCTCCAATTCAAAGTTCAAAAATAATTAAATAATCTGACCACAAAGGTTCCTGTCCCCGGTGAAGGGAAATGATTTTGAAAGCTAAAAGTATAGTTATAGAGGTTAACTCTATAGTTTCCGTCCCCGGTGAAGGGGAATGATTTGGAAAGAGTTCACTTCTGAAAGCCTTACACAGAGAGGGTTTGAGATACCCCAATCGACACCACTCCTAAAAAGTAGAAAAACTTTTCAAGAAACCGGCGATTTTAAAGGCTGAAAGTCTTACTGCATAAGGCATCGACACCAGTTCAGCAATTCTCATTTTGAAAAAAGAAGAAGACAAATTTCTTGTACTTCAATAGAAAATGAATAATTAAATTTTTATATAATTCAATAATTAATGACTATAAGTGCATTAAAGATAAGACTGTTTCAAAAAAGTGTATCAAA